>JBCKNF010000015.1:0-45839 GCA_038902815.1 Polaromonas sp.
GCCTTGGCTTGCGCCAAGGCGGCGGTGGCAGCCAGCAGGGCGATGAGTGCCAGGGCAGATTTTGGTTTCGAATTCATACAGTTCTCCAGGATGATTAAGGGATGTAAGCAGCTAGCACAGACCGTGCCAGATGCCCGCTCAAGATTCGCCTCGCCACAGTGCACCGCTTCAAGGGGGGGTGCGTTAAGATATCTGTATATAAATACAGTAAGCACCATATTGGTGCAAACTTGTTTGGTGCAGATTCATTTTCTGCACCCCTTTGGAGAGGAATTCACATGAGTCTGTCTTTAGTGCATAGTCGCGCGCTGCTTGGCATGGAGGCGAGGCCAGTATCGGTGGAAGTACATCTGGCCAACGGGCTGCCCAGCTTCACGCTGGTGGGTCTGGCCGAAACCGAAGTCAAGGAAGCGCGCGAGCGGGTACGCTCGGCCATCCAGAACTCGGGGCTGGAGTTTCCAGCTAACAAAAGAATCACCGTCAATCTCGCGCCGGCAGACTTGCCGAAAGATTCAGGCCGATTTGATTTACCGATTGCGCTGGGCATTCTGGCAGCCAGCGGGCAAATTGATTCGAAAAAAATGCGGGGCTACGAGTTTGCAGGCGAGCTCTCATTAGGCGGGGATTTGCGGGCTGTGCGCGGCGCTTTAGCGATGAGCTTGGCGATTAACCGTGGCTTGCCCTCTCAAACGACTCTAGCACCCAAACTGGTGTTACCCGAAAGCAGTGCGCAAGAGGCCGGCCTTGTGCCCAGTGCCGAGATCTACCAGGCCCGGCATTTGATGGACGTGGTCAGGCAGTTTTTGCCCGGCCACACGACGCCCGACATACTCGACGGCTGGAGCCGGGTACAGGCTGAGCAGAAAGAGCCGGTCACGCCGTACAAGGACATGGCCGACGTCAAAGGCCAGGCCGCAGCACGGCGCGCGCTGGAAATTGCTGCAGCCGGTGGCCACAGCGTGCTGATGATGGGCGCGCCCGGCTCGGGCAAGTCGATGCTGGCGCAACGCTTTGCCGGCCTGCTGCCCGCCATGACCACCGAAGAAGCCCTTGAAAGCGCGGCCGTCGCATCGCTGGGCGGGCGCTTTACCCTGGACAACTGGGCCGTGCGGCCGACCTGCGCACCGCATCACACCGCCAGTGCGGTGGCGCTGGTGGGCGGCGGCTCACCACCACGCCCCGGTGAAATATCGCTGGCCCACCGAGGCGTTTTGTTTCTTGACGAGCTGCCCGAATTTCCACGGGCGGCACTTGAAGCGCTGCGCGAGCCGCTGGAGTCCGGCCGCATCACCATCTCACGCGCAGCGCAGCGGGCCGAATTTCCGGCCTGCTTTCAGCTGATTGCCGCCATGAACCCCTGCCCCTGCGGTTACCTGGGCTCCAGCCTGCGGGCCTGCCGCTGCTCGCCCGACCAGGTGTCGCGCTACCAGGGCAAACTCAGCGGGCCATTGCTGGACCGGATTGACCTGCACGTCGAAGTCGGCGCGCTGGCCGCTGACGAGCTCATCAACACGCCGCCCGGCGAAAGCACAGCTGCAATTCGCCTGCGGGTGGTCAAGGCCAGGGAGCGCGCGATAGCGCGCCAAGGCAGTACCAATCAGGCGCTCGATGGTCAGGCGATTGACGAGCAATGCAAGTTAGATGAAGCCGCTGCAAAATTTTTGAACATCGCTGCGACACGCTTGGGCTGGTCAGGCCGCAGTATTCACCGCTGCTTGAAGGTTGCCCGCACGATTGCCGATTTGGTCGGCGCACCTACCGTGCAAGTGACCCACGTGGCCGAGGCGGTGCAGTATCGGCGGGCGCTCAAGGCAGCGCATTAGGGCGCCTCTATAAATTCATTTTTCGGGCGAATTGCTGCGTTGCGCGGGGTCATAATTTGTCGCTATGCAGATCCGTTCTTACCTCGAATCCGATGAAGAAGCTATCGTCGCGCTGGGTAAACGGTAATTGGCGCGTTACGTTCGGGTTTGAGAACGGCAACGTATTTGTTTTGGACTACGAGGATTATCACTAATGACTATGCACAATCCACCGCATCCTGGGGCGTTTATCCAGGAGATTTACCTTGCGCCAAATGAAATCAGTTGCCGGGAACTGGCCCTCAAATTGGGCGTTGCCGCCTCGACCCTCAACCGCGTTCTGAACGAAATCAGCGGTATAAGTCCGGAAATGGCTCTTCGCCTCTCAAAAGCTTTAGGACGTTCACCAGAAAGCTGGCTGACGATGCAGGACAATTACGACTTATGGCAAGCCAAGCAAACTGTGGACTTAAAGAAAGTCCACAAAATTGAATTCAGGTATGCCTAACTGCGGTTTCCAGCTTGAATGGACTATGCTTCAGCGACGAAGCCTCGCCGCTGCGCTTTACAGATTGGGTGCCAGTAGCCGCTGCAGATCTTCTGCCCGCACGCCACGCCGTTGGGCCAAGTCCTGCAACTGGTCGTCGCCAATCTTGCCGACGTTGAAGTAGGTGCTGTCCGGGTGGCTCAGGTAAAAACCGCTGACGCTGGCGGCCGGTAGCATCGCCAAACTCTCCGTCAGCGTCATGCCGATGTCGCTCGCCTGCAGCAGTTCGAACATGTCTTTTTTCACGCTGTGGTCAGGGCAGGCCGGGTAGCCGGGCGCAGGGCGTCTGCCGCGATATTTTTCGCCAATCATCTCTTCAGCCGTCAGCGACTCGGCGCTAGCATAACCCCACAAATCCTGCCGCACGCGCTTGTGCAGGGCCTCGGCAAAGGCTTCGGCAAGCCGGTCAGCCAGCGCCTTGAGCATGATGGACGAGTAGTCGTCATGGTCGTCCTGAAAATACTTTTCTTTCTTTTCAGCGCCCAGGCCGGCAGTAACGGCAAACAGGCCGATGTAATCCGACTTATGGGCCGCTTTGGGCGCGATGAAGTCAGCCAGGCAGCGACTGGGCCGCATCACGCCCTCGAGCGCCGTTTTTTCGCTTTGCTGGCGCAGGCCGTACCAGGTCATGGCGACTTTGCTGCGCGACTCGTCGGTGTAGATCTCGATGTCATCACCCACGCTGTTGGCGGGGTACAGGCCCATCACGCCGCTGGCCATCAGCCAGCGCCCTTCAATCAGGCGCTTGAGCATGCGCTTGGCATCGGCGTACACGCGCACGGCCTCCGCGCCGACGACTTCGTCTTTCAAAATCGCGGGGAAGGGTCCGGCCAAATCCCAGGTTTGAAAGAAAGGCCCCCAGTCAATGAATTCAGCCAGCTCGGCCAGGTCAAAATTCTTGAATACACGTCGGCCAATAAACTTGGGTACAGGCGGCGTGTAGCCCGCCCAGTCAATCGGTGTGGCGTTGGCACGTGCCTTGGCCAGCGGCCACATCAGTGTCTGCTTTTTATTTGCGTGCTGGGTGCGCACCTTGACGTAATCGGCATTCAGCTCATCAATGTATTTGGTGGCGTTGTCTGAGAGTAAGCTTTGCGCCACGCTGACACTGCGCGATGCATCGGGCACATACACCACCGGGCCTTCGTAATGCGGCGCAATCTTCACCGCTGTATGCACACGGCTGGTGGTGGCACCACCAATCAGCAGTGGAATTTTGCGGAGGCGGAAATGGTCGTCCTTCTGCATCTCGGCCGCCACATACTGCATCTCTTCCAGGCTGGGCGTGATGAGTCCGCTCAATCCGACAATGTCAGCGCCTTCAACCTTGGCGCGCGCCAGTATCTCGTGGCAAGGCACCATCACGCCCATGTTCACCACGTCGAAGTTGTTGCATTGCAAAACCACGGTAACGATGTTTTTGCCAATGTCGTGCACGTCGCCCTTGACGGTGGCGATGATGATCTTGCCCTTGGTTTTAACGTCGCCGCCTGCGGCCCCCAACAACAGTTTTTCAGCTTCGATGTAGGGCAGCAAATGCGCCACGGCCTGCTTCATCACGCGGGCGCTTTTAACCACTTGCGGCAAAAACATCTTGCCCTGGCCGAACAGGTCACCGACGACGTTCATGCCATCCATCAGCGGGCCTTCAATGACGTGCAGGGGACGGCCGCCCTCGGCCTTGATGGCCTGCCAGGCTTCTTCGGTGTCTTCGGTGATGAACTCGTTGTTGCCATGCACCAGCGCATGCGACAGGCGCGCGCGTATCGGCAGCGCGCGCCATTCGTACTTCTTGCTGTCGTCCCTGGCGCCGCTCTGCGCGGTTTCAGCCACCTCGATCAGCCGCTCGCCGGGCGTGAGCTGCGCTTCGCCGGGTTTATAGACCGGCTGGCGATTCAGCACCACGTCTTCAACCCGCTCGCGCAGCGTTGGCTCCAGGTCGTCGTACAGGCCGACCATGCCGGCGTTGACGATACCCATGTCCATGCCCGCCTTGATGGCGTGGTACAGAAAAACCGTATGAATCGCTTCACGCACCGGGTCGTTGCCGCGAAAGCTGAAGGACACGTTGGACACGCCGCCCGACACCTTGGCGCCGGGCAAGTTTTGTTTGATCCAGCGCGTGGCGTTGATGAAATCCACCGCGTAGTTGTTGTGCTCTTCAATACCCGTCGCAATGGCAAAAATATTCGGGTCAAAAATGATGTCTTCAGGCGGGAAGCCGACTTCATCGACCAGCACGCGGTAAGCCCGCTCGCAGATGTTGATTTTTCGCTGGTAGGTGTCAGCCTGGCCTTTTTCGTCAAAGGCCATCACCACTGCGGCGGCACCGTAGCGCTTGAGCAGTTTGGCCTGGTGCTTAAAGGGCTCCAGCCCCTCCTTCATGGAAATCGAATTGACAATGCCCTTGCCCTGGATGCAACGCAGACCGGCTTCGATCACGCTCCACTTGGAACTGTCGATCATGATGGGTACGCGCGAAATATCGGGCTCACTGGCGATCAGGTTCAAAAAGCGAACCATCGCGGCCTGGCTGTCCAGCATGGCCTCGTCCATGTTGATGTCGATGATCTGCGCGCCGTTTTCAACCTGCTGCCTGGCCACTGCCAGCGCCGCATCGAACTCGCCATTCAAAATCATGCGCGCAAAGGCCTTGGAGCCGGTGACGTTGGTGCGCTCGCCGATGTTGACAAACAAGGAACTTGGGGACAGACCTTCAGCTCTGTCCCCAACTGGATAGGCGGCGCCAATCGTAAACGGCTCAAGGCCGGACAGCTTCATGGGGGGAATAACAATTTCAGACATACGTCTCACCTGTGGGTAACTTGAATCAGGTGAGCGTCGTTGGGAATATCCAAGCCTGACAGGCCGTCTGACCTGCTGCAACGCTCCTTGGAAGCTGCCGATTTTAGGAGGTTTTGGGAAGATTCTTGTTTGGGCGAAGATGCACCTTGAAGAATAGGGGCACAACGCCTTATTTAAGTACAATAACACGTACAACTATTGGAGGAATTTTATGGACGCCATTACCTACTCTTGCGCCCGCGCCAATCTTGCCAGCACCATGAATCGGGTTTGCAACGATCATGAAGCCTTGATCATTACCCGCAATGGCGAGCAATCCGTGGTGATGCTGTCGCTGGAAGACTACAACGGGCTGGAAGAAACCGCTTATCTTTTGCGCAGTCCCGCTAATGCCAGGCGTCTTCTGGCTGCCATCGGTCAACTGAATGCCGACCAGGGCGTCGAGCGGGAACTCGCCCCGTGAAGCTGGTCTTTGCCGATGCCGCCTGGGAAGACTATCTCTACTGGCAAAAGCAGGACAAGCGGATGGTGGAGCGGATCAACAAGCTGATTCTTGCCACGCAGCGCGAACCGTTTACCGGGCTGGGGAAACCTGAGCCATTAAGGCACGCGCTGTCGGGCTTTTGGTCAAGGCGCATCACTGATGAACACCGCATGGTTTACAAAATCGAAGGTGAAGCGCTCCATCTCGCTCAGTTGCGCTATCACTATTGAGACAAGCGACGAACCGAATCTGCTGTGCGTGGCAATTCGTCTGGAAGGAATCAGGCCGCTTCTTTGTAGAAATAAGACTTTTGCAGCGCGCGCCCCGGCAGCGGCGCAACCGCACTCGCAATCGCAGCAATGTGCTCCGGCGTGGTGCCGCAGCAGCCGCCCACAATATTCACCAGTCCTTGGTCGGCAAATTCGCGCAGCAGGCGCGAGGTGACGTCGGGCGTTTCGTCAAAACCGGTGTCGCTCATCGGATTCGGCAGGCCGGCGTTGGGATAGCAGCTGATGAAGGTGTCAGGCGCGGCTTTGGCCAGCTCCTGGATGTAAGGGCGCATCAGCGCCGCGCCCAGCGCGCAGTTCAGGCCTACGGCGAGTGGCTGGGCATGGCGCACGCTGTACCAGAAAGCCGTGACAGTCTGGCCACTCAGGATGCGGCCTGAGGCATCGGTCACGGTGCCGCTGATGATCAGCGGCAGACGCTCACCCGAGGCCTCAAAATACTCGTCAATCGCAAACAGCGCGGCCTTGGCGTTGAGCGTGTCAAAAATCGTTTCCACCAGCAGCACGTCGGCACCGCCCTTGACCAGCGCTTCGGTCTGCTCGTAATAGGCTTTGCGCAATTCTTCAAAACTGGTGTTGCGCGCGCCCGCGTCGTTCACGTCAGGGCTGATGCTGGCGGTTTTCGGTGTCGGGCCGAGGGCGCCGACGACAAAGCGCGGCTTGTCGGGTGTCGAGAACTTGTCACAGGCAGCGCGGGCAATGCGGGTCGATTCGTAATTCATCTCGACCGCCAGGTTGGCCATGTCGTAATCGGCCTGGGCGATGGTGGTGGCGCCAAAGGTGTTGGTTTCGATCATGTCGGCGCCGGCGGCCAGGTAGCCTTCATGGATGTCGCGGATCACGTCTGGCCGCGTCAAACTCAGCAGCTCGTTGTTGCCCTTCACGTCTTTGTGAAAGTCCTTGAAGCGCTCGCCACGGTACTGCGCTTCGTTCAATTTAAAGCGCTGGATCATGGTGCCCATCGCGCCGTCAAGAATGGCGATACGTTTTTCTAAAATGCTTGGTAAGGCCTGGCCACGGGTGTAGGCGATCGGTTTCATCGGTCCATTTTAAGGCGGTGGCCATTAGCCAATACTTTCAATGACAATAGAAGTGCCCCAAACTAATAGCAACGCCTCCTTGCCTCCGATCACCCTCATCACCACACCGCTCAATATTTTGGGTGAAGTTTTTGGCTACAGCGACTTTCGCGGGCCGCAGCGCGCCATCGTTGACCATGTGATTGACGGCGGTGATGCGCTGGTACTGATGCCTACCGGCGGCGGCAAGTCGCTGTGCTACCAAATCCCGGCGATTGCGCGGCAGAATGCCGGCCACGGCGTGACCATCGTCATCTCGCCGCTGATTGCGCTGATGCATGACCAGGTGGGCGCATTGCATGAGGCTGGTGTAGCGGCGGCGTTTTTAAATTCAACCCAAAGTTTCGACGTTAGCAGCGTACTCGAAAAGCAGATGCTGCGAGACGAGTTCACACTGGTCTACGCCGCACCCGAGCGCCTGAACACGCCGCGCATGAAAGACCTGCTGCGCTCGCTCAATGAGCGCGGCAAGCTGAGCTTGTTTGCGATTGACGAGGCGCATTGCGTGAGCCAGTGGGGCCATGACTTTAGGCCCGAGTACCGATCGTTAAGCCTGCTGCACGAGATGTTTCCCAACGTGCCGCGCATCGCGCTGACAGCGACCGCCGATGCGCTGACGCGGCAGGACATGGTCGAGCACTTAAAGCTTGAAGACGCGCGGCATTTCGTCAGCAGCTTTGACCGCCCCAATATCCGCTACACGATTGTTGAAAAGCGTGACGCCACGCGCCAGTTGCTGCGCTTTATTGAAACCGAACATTCGGGCGAGGCAGGCATTGTGTACTGCCAGTCACGCAAGCGAGTTGAAGAAATTGCCGACACCTTAGCCGCCGCAGGCATCAAAGCGATGGCCTACCACGCAGGGCTGGATTCAGTCGTGCGCCAGCAGCGGCAAGACCGCTTTTTGCGCGAAGACTCAGCGGTGATGGTGGCCACCATTGCTTTTGGCATGGGCATAGACAAGCCCGACGTGCGCTTTGTCGCCCACCTCGATATGCCGAAAAACATTGAAGGCTACTACCAGGAAACCGGCCGCGCCGGACGCGACGGCTTGCCCGCCAATGCGTGGATGACCTACGGCCTGAACGATGTCGTCAACCAGCGCCGCATGATAGACACCAGCGATGCGGCAAGTGAGGAGTTCAAGCAAGTGATGCGCGGCAAGCTTGATGCGCTGCTGAGTCTGGCCGAAGACACGCGCTGCCGCCGGGTGAGTTTGCTGCATTATTTTGGTGAAGAGAGCACGGCATGTGGAAACTGTGACAACTGTTTGTCTCCGCCAGCAGTCTGGGACGCAACCGATGCAGCACGCAAGATGCTCAGTTGCATTTACCGCGTGCAGCAGGCCAGCGGCATCAACTTTGGCGCAGGTCATTTGATGGATATTTTGCGCGGCAAGAGCAGCGAGAAAATGACGCAGCACAGCCACGAAAAGCTCTCCACCTTTGGCATAGGCGCAGATTTATCTGAAGCCCAATGGCGCGCCGTGCTGCGCCAGCTGATTACGAAAAACATGGTCCGCGTTGATGCTGAGTTCAGCACGCTACAGCTTTTGCCTGATGCGCGCCAGGTGCTCAAAGGCGAGGCCAGCCTGGTGCTGCGCGAGCAGCTTGGCAGCAAAGTCAGTCGCGCCAAAAAAGCCACCAAAACATCGGTCAAAGGCATGGCGGAAGCGGCGCTCAATGCCGGCGCGCTCGAGCGGCTTGCCAAACTAAAAGCCTGGCGCGCAGAAATCGCGCGTGAGCACAACCTGCCAGCGTTTGTGATTTTTCACGATTCCACCCTGCGCGCCATCGCAGAGCGCGCACCGACCAGCACCTTTGACCTGGAAGGCATTACCGGCATTGGCGTGAAGAAGCTCGACGCTTATGGGGCCGAGGTTTTGCGGGTGTGTGCGGCGAGTTGACCCAAAAGGAAGACCTTGAAATTCAAAATGGCTGAAAAGTCGCTCTTTGCCGTCCTGCTGCGCTCGCCGTGGTGGATCAGTTTTGCCATCGCCGCAGGATTTGCACTGCTCGCCAAGGCCTTGCTGCCAGCGGAGTATTTTGTGTTCGGTGCACTCGGCGGTTTTCCCTTCGTGGTGGTCGGCGGGATCGCCGCGTGGCAGCAACTCAGCGCACCGAGCAGCGCCCATGTGCAGGG
Organism: Polaromonas sp.; assembly: GCA_038902815.1. Lineage (GTDB taxonomy): Bacteria > Pseudomonadota > Gammaproteobacteria > Burkholderiales > Burkholderiaceae_C > Polaromonas. The sequence continues at coordinate 9,147 of JBCKNF010000015.1, forward strand.
CACGCTGGCGCAGCTGGAAGCCATGTCGTGGCGCGATTTTTCTGCCACCGTCGAACAGGCGTTTGCGCACGCGGGCTACGGGGTGCAGCGCCTTGATGGCGCGGCAGCGGATTTTTCGCTGCTCAAGGCGAACCGCACCACCCTGCTCAGTTGCAAGCGCTGGAAGGCTGCGCACCTGGGCCTGGAAGCGTTCCAGGCCCTGCAGGCCGCGATCGGCGAGCATGAAGCAGACGGCGGCCTGTGCATCACCACTGGCGACATCACAGACAAGGCGCGCCAGTTTGCGGTAGCGCACCAGATCCGCGTGATGCACGGTGCCGAGCTGGCGCAGTTGCTCAAGCCGGTGCTGGTGAAAAGAACGCAAGCCTGATTCCAATCCGCATTAAAAACGATAACTGCGTTGCTTCGTTTTCATTCAGGGCATCGCTTCGATGCTGTACGATCCTCGTGGGCGTGAAGCTTATCTCGGTATTTAACAGCGTTAAAAACAGCATCTTTGCGCGGCATTTTGGTAGATTTTAGAGTTCGCATTTCCGGCCTGCGACTAGCGGGCCGGAAGGCCACAAGGAGACGTTGCATGAGTCATGACCACCATCGCCACAGCGACCACGACCATCATGATCACGGCGGATCCGAACTGTCGGTCATGGACTTGCGCGTTCGTACGTTGGAATCGCTGCTAGTCGAGAAAGGCTATGTCGACCCCGGGGCGCTCGATGTCCTGATCGAGACCTACGAGACCAAGGTCGGTCCGCATAATGGCGCGCGGGTGGTGGCGAAAGCGTGGGCAGATCCGGCGTACCGGAAATGGCTACTCGAAGACGCAACCGCTGCCATTGCATCGCTTGGTTTTACGGGTCGCCAGGGTGAGCACATGGTGGCTGTGGAAAACACGCTGAACCTGCATAACATGGTGGTCTGCACCTTATGCTCCTGCTACCCTTGGCCCGTCCTCGGGCTGCCACCGATCTGGTACAAGTCGGCGCCTTATCGGTCACGCGTGGTAATTGATCCACGCGGCGTGCTGAAGGATTTCGGCGTCGAGCTTCCAGCCGGAGTTGACATCCGTGTCTGGGATTCGACAGCGGAAATCCGCTACCTCGTACTGCCAATGCGGCCAGCCAATACGCAAGCCTGGAGCGAGGGACTGTTGGCGAGCCTCGTTACCCGCGATTCCATGATCGGGACAGGCTTGGCTAAAGCGCCGGATTCACTGCAAGAGAAGGCCACATGAACGGAGCACAGGATCTGGGCGGCATGCAAGGCTTCGGGCCGGTCATGCCAGAGCCCAATGAGCCGTGGTTTCACGACGCGTGGGAGCGCAGGGCATTCGCCCTCACGCTGGCAGCGGGCGCAACCGGTGCATGGAACCTCGATATGGGACGCGCTGCAAGGGAGAGCCTGCCGCCGGCTCAGTATTTGTCCAGCAGCTATTACCAGATCTGGTTTGAAGCGCTGACCCAGTTGCTGATCAGTAAAGGTCTTGTCACTAGCGATGAAATCAGTGATGGCAAAGCGAAAACACCCGCCGTGCCCAATCTGCGCACGCTGCTGAAAGACGATGTGGCTTCTGCATTGTTAAAGGGGGCACCCTCTGATCGCGAAGCCTCTACACCCGCGCGTTTCAAGATCGGCGACGGCGTAAGAACGAAGCAAATGAATCCTGCCACGCACACCCGCCTGCCGCGCTACTGTCGTGACAAGCGGGGGACGGTGATCGCCGTGCGAGGAGCGCATGTTTTTCCGGACGCGAGCGCCACAGGACGAGGCGAGCAGCCGCAGTGGTTGTACACGCTGCAATTCGCGGCGACCGAATTGTGGGGGCTGGACACAACAGCGTCGTCGAACTGCATCGACTGCTGGGAACCTTACCTTGATCGGGCCTGAATGAAATGTACTGAATTGAAGTCGGCGGCGACGAGTTTTCCGCAATTGCGTGGCGTTCTGCCAGAACTGCCGCAGGACGCCGAGGGGCCGGTGTTCAAGGCACCTTGGGAGGCCCAGGCATTTGCCATGGCGCTTGCCCTGCACCAGCGTGGCATCTTCACCTGGAGCGAATGGGCAGGCGCATTAACGCAGGCGATTCGCGATGCGCAGGCTGCGGGCGACCCTGATACTGGTGAAAACTATTACCAGCACTGGCTGGTCGCGCTTGAGCGGATCAGCACTGAGAAGGGACTGGTCAGCGACACGCTGCTAGCGTACCGCAAACAGGAGTGGGAGGATGCTGCGCGCCGCACCCCGCACGGCAAGCCGATTGAACTGCAACGCGGATAAGGGGTTATTGGGGTCAGACGCCAATTTCATTACGATGCACAGCATCGCACCCGAAGGGCGTGCCGAGGGCACGATGAATTTGGACTCTGACCCCAATAACCCTCAGGTAGTCGGTCAATTTTGGGAAATTCGCTTAATGCGACAGAGCCTACCTTCGCCAACCAGAGCTTGGTGGGCTCGGCTTTAGGGCTGGGCACGGATTGCACCAACCGAAGCAGGGTTTCAGCGGTGGCTACGTCGGTGAGATAGTTCTTGTCATCAGCGGCTGGCAATGAGGCGGTGACAGTTTGTCACCGCCTCATTGCCCTCTTTGCCCAACCGCTCTTTGAGCTTGTTTCAGAATGAAAGAGGTCAGGCTCGTATTAATCGGCTTCTTCAGCTTGGATGCGTACAGGTTTGCCCACCAGCGATGTGGATTTTTTGATCCAGTTCGCCACCCCTATGTGCTGGCCAGCATCAACCGCAACCGCGAGGCAGTGTATGCAGCGTGATCCGCGCTGCTGATGTGTGTGAATGCGCTTTTGGAAGAGTTGGGCGACATGAGGCTATCGCTTAAACCCCTCCTCCCGCTGGCTGCGCACCGCCGCCAGCGGCTCGCTTGTCCTGATTCCAGTAACTTTCATATCGGCCCTCTTGATGATTTAAGGAAATGTGAAGTTGTTCGTGACCGTGACACCGGACGTTAACGTCACGGGCACCGGTGGCTTGACCGTCGTGATGTTTGCAGAGTCGGTCAAACTGGCGTTGAGCGTGTATTTGCCCGCCGCAGCCGTATCAGCAGTAAACACCAGCACGCCCGGCAAAGCCACATAAGGAGCCACCAGCGGGGCGTTGACCACCAGCGGGAAGCTGTAGCCAAACGTCGTGCTGTCGACGAAGCGGCCCGCGACTTCAATCGTGGGGCGGCCCGCTGTCAGCGGCTGCAGCACGCGCACCAGGGCGTCGGCCACGGCGGTGCCGGTCACGGTGCCGCTGACGGAAGTCGGGGGATTGAGCGCGGTGGCCAAAGTATTGACCGATGTCACTGTTTCGGCAGCGACAACGACGTTGGTGACAACGGCAGTCGTGCGGCCAGGTGCCGTCATCACCAGCGTGTAGTTGCCGGGCGCAGCGGGCTGCAACAAAAACTTGCCCAGACTGTCGGGCGTGGTGGCCTTGACCACGACGCCATTCTGCTGCAACGACAAACTGGTGAAGCCAGTGACCAGACTGGCGTCCACGACTCCGCTGACGCCCGAAATGTAACGAGGAATCACGGTGAGCTGCGGCTTGAGCAGGTATTTGCCCGAGTTGCCGGCGACCACCACCGATTTACAGGCGTCAAAGTCGACCACAAAATTGGCCACCTGGTTGGCGGCGATGTTGAGATTGAACTGCTTGGCCTTGACGCCCGATTGCTGGCCACTCGGCGTATCAAGCGCAACCACGCTCTTGTCGCTGCTAAGCACTATCGAATTGGCCAGTGGACTCGATCCTCTGTTATCCACCAGTACCAGTCGCATCTGGTTGTAGCTGCCGGTGGGCAGGGTGACCTGACCGAGTTCTGCCAGCGCGCCGTTTTGCAGCTTCAGCAAATCCACGCGCAGGGCCGGGGAGAGCACGATTTCAGACCAGCCGCTGGGGGCGGTTTCGCTGGCGCTGCTGCTCTGGTGCACGCGGATCTTTTCGATCGTCACGTTGACTTCGTCATAGCCGCAGGACGGAGCGTCGGTCAGCGCAAGTTTCAAGGTGCCGCTTTCGTCACCACCACCACCACCACCGCAAGCCGCGAGAGTTGCCACTGCCATGCCGCCCAGGGCCAGTTTCAGATTTTGGAGTAATTTCATGGGACACCTCAATTAAAAAATATTCGTTGAACAGGGAACAGGGTTGAGTTTGAATTCATCCTGCGGCTCGCCGGCCGCTTGATCGTGGCCAGCGCTGAATCGCTCATGTCGAGAATAATTCGGCGTGATGTCGAGTATGTAACTATATAAAATGTCAGAAGCATGGTCTGTTCGCCGCCGCACAGACGCCAGCTTGACGCAATGCCACAGTTCGCCACTGGTACAGGGCAATATTGGATGCCAGTACGGCTTCGGTGAGGGCTGATATCCCAGCACAACTTATGACATGAGTTACCAATGATTGCACTTTTGAAAACCGCAGTGGCGCTGACCACGGTGGCCATCGCCACCAGTGCCAGGGCGTGACGAGTGAGCAGCCCGCTTGCATCGCGCACAATCGGTAGATGAAAGCTCCCCCCAGACTCCAATCCCTCATCGAAGAAGGCCTTATCGACACGGTGGTGCGCCAGCTCATGAGTGGCAAAGAGGCCATGGTGTTTGTGGTTCGCTGTGGGGGTGAGACGCGCTGTGCCAAGATCTACAAAGAGGCCACGCACCGCAGCTTTCGCCAAGCGGTGGACTACACCGAAAACCGCAAAGTCAAAAACTCACGCTCGGCCCGCGCCATGGCCAAGGGCAGCAAGTTTGGCCGGCAAAGCCAAGAGGCCGCCTGGCAAAGCGCCGAGGTCGATGCGCTCTACCGCCTGGCCGCAGCGGGCGTGCGCGTGCCGCAGCCCTATAACTTTCACGCTGGCGTGCTGCTGATGGAACTGGTGACCGACGCGCACGGCGACGCGGCCCCGCGTCTGAACGATGTGGTCTTCTCGCCAAGCCAAGCCCTGGCCCACCACACCACGCTGATAGGTGAAGTGGTGCGCATGTTGTGTGCGGGGGTGGTGCATGGGGATTTGTCGGCGTTCAATATCCTGCTGGCCCATGGGGATCAGGCTGGCAACACCGATGGCGTCGACTTCCCCGTCATCATTGACCTGCCTCAGGCCGTTGACGCTGCGGGCAACAACCACGCCCAGCGCATGTTGCTGCGCGATGTGGGCAACCTGCGCGCTTTCTTTGGCCAGTTTGCGCCCGCGCTCTTGGCCACCAACTACGGCCCGGAGATCTGGAGCCTATACCAGGCAGGCATGCTGACCAACGAGACACCGCTGACCGGGCATTACGAGCGCGCACAACGCCAAGTGGATATGCAAGCCGTGCTGCGCGAGATAGACGATGCCAAGCTTGAGGACGCTGCGCGACGGCTGCGGACATCAACTACCATTCAAATTCTCCACAATAAATCTTAAAAGGACAAAGCGATGTTCAGTCATGTAATGGTCGGTGTGAATGATCTTGAGGTCTCAAAAAAGTTTTACGACGCGCTGCTGGGCACGCTGGGCATAGGCCCGGGGTTTGCCAACAAAAGTCGCTATTTCTACCGCAGCCCCGCAGGCTCACTTGGCATCGGCACGCCCATCAATGGCGAGCCCGCTACTTGCGCCAATGGCGCCACGATTGGTTTCACCATGCAGTCACCCGAACAAGCCGATGCCTTCCACGCAGCAGGCGTTGCCAACGGCGGCACCACCTGTGAAGACCCACCCGGCTGGCGCGATAAACCGGGCGGCAAGTTTTACCTGGCCTATGTGCGTGACCCTAATGGCAACAAACTGTGCGCATTGCATCGGCCTGCCAAATAAGGAAAAAAAGGGCTGACAGCAGTGTCTGGGCGCCGGCCTCTTACCTGTGGTGCGGATTGTTGGGCCAGCGATCCGAACGGTCAGGCACTCCATCGCCATCACGATCACGTTCGCCATCGCGGTCGCGCGCGCCATGACCCGGGCGCGAGGCATGACCCGGGCGCGAGGCATGGCCCGGGTGCGAGGCATGGCCCGGGTGCGACGGCGGTCCGTGCGAAAAGGCGCGGGGCACCGGAACCAGGACGACGACGGGCGCAGGCCAACTGTAGCCCCTCGGGTAGGCGTTGGCGTAGCCGCCGTACCGATACCCACCGCCGATATACACCGACTGCTCCACCACATAAGCAGGGCCCGCACCATAAGCGCCATAGGCGTCATGAACGGGCACCGGGTACACGGCGCAGCCAGACAGGCCGGCAGCGGCCAAAACCAAAAGAGCCATTTTCATACAGCATCCTAACACCCGTCAAAAAACAGCCGGGCCAATTCATGGTGACGCCGAAAGCTCAATGCCCGGTGTCATCCGCCTCGCGCAACAGGCGCATGCCCACCAGGGTGTAGCGGGTCTGCGCTAAATTCCAGTTGCGGTAGCTACAGCGGGCATAAAGCGACCAGGTGAACCAGGAGCCGCCACGGCGGACGCGAACGGTTCCATCCTGGGGTCCTTGCGGATCGGTTTTGGGCGACTGGGCGTAGTAGCCCTCGTCGTGCCAATCAGCGGTCCATTCCCAGGCGTTGCCCAGCATGTCGTAAATCCCCAGCGCGTTGGCTTTGAAACTTCCCACCGGGGCGGTGAAGGCATAGCCGTCGTGGCCTTTCAGGGCATCGGCCTGTCGGCTCGGCCAGTTTTTGGCGGCATCAGCATCAAAGGTATTGGCAATTTGCAGCAGTGACTCGGGATCGTTGCCGCTGGGATAGCGCGAGGACGAACCGGCGCGGCAGGCATATTCCCACTCCGCCTCGGTGGGCAGGCGATAGGTTCTGCCTTCCTGCTTGCTCAGCCACCGGCTCATGGCCACGGCGTCGTTCCAGGTCACGTTGAGGACCGGATGCGTGTCGTCCTGCGCAAAGCCCGGGTTGCGCCACGAGTACCTAGTATCTCGGCCTTCAAAGACATCGCCGCGCTGTGACTTGGCCCGGTCGTAGGCGGGGTTGTAGCCATAGCCGCCCGTGCCGTCGGCTATGGATTCAGGTGTGTAGCCCGAGGCCTCGATGAATTTGCGGAACTGTCCCAGCGTGACTTCATGCTGGCCCAGAAAGAAGGGCCGCGTGATACGCACCGGGTGAACCGGTGCTTCGTCGGCGAGGTCGAGCAAACGCTGGCGTTCGTAGCGCGGGTAACTCTGCGCCAGGGCGTCGGGCGATTCGTCGTTGCCCATCATGAATTCACCGGCCGGCAGCAGAACGAATTTCATGCCCAGCGAATTTTCAATGACTTGAGGGCCCGGCTGTTTCGGCCGCGACGCGCAGGCTGGCAGAAAAAGGGTGAAGGCCAACAAAAAAATCGGAAGGTGTTTGCGCATGATGGTGGGTGAGGTCAGGCTGAGAACTACTCTAACTCAAGGGGCTTGGCGCGGCCGGCGGCAGGTCGGCGGAAACGGCGGCCAGCAGTATGGAATATTTCATGGTCGCTGGGGTCAGACTGTTCGGTTAAACCAAAGACCGTTCGGGCTGAGCTTGTCGAAGCCTGGCGCTATGCTGGCAAACCTACTGCAAGAAATGTCCAAACTGGGAAACGATAAGCGCTGTGTACTGATGCAGCGTCTGTAGTGTTGGAGTCAGCGCAGCAGGCTCGTGCATGGTTTGAATGGCCACGATGGCATTGCCTTCGAACCCTCCGCTGACAGAGGCGATGGGCTTGTTGGTTCTCCACTCTAGGAGCACGGCACCGGATTGAAGTGGGCCAGCCCAGATTGTTGTATCTGGCGGCACGTTCGCAGCCGCGTCTTCGTCAGACTGGAAGAGGGCGCTGACTTTGTGGGTCAGGCTTGTAGGCGCAATTAACACCACTGAAGATACCCGATGTTTGTCAGCATTGCTAAGCCATTGCAGCAGTACAAGTGCGTCGCGCTCAGGTGTGCCAAACGCTGGTGAGCCGTCGCGCTGAAACGGCTGCAGGCGTTCAATGAGTGCGGCTGCTGAACCAGGTAGCTGGTCGATGTTGCCGCGCCCTTGTTTTTCGAACTGAGTCTTTTCTTGGTATATCGGGAATGCAATTCGTTGAGGCTTCTCCGGAGGGTCACGGTGGACACGCGCCAAGGCGAAAGCAAGGTTATCGAGGGCGCTCCTCAGATTGTGGACACACTCCCCAAGAAGTAATCCCCATTCAGCAAGCGGCGCAGGTGCAACGAAGTCCTTCTGTATGAGCTGGAACCCGAGACGCCCATCACGTAGCTTACAGTCGGCGGTAATTGGGTTGTTGGCAACCCACGCAGAGATTGACAGGGCAAGCGACTGTATCTGCGCTCCGGCGCGGTTCAGCTTCAATTCAACGGGCAGCACAAAGGCTGACATAGATGCTCCGAGTTCTAGCGTTGTTTTGAGGGACGCAGATAGGCGTCCCTCTCGAAAACTGGGTTAGCCATTCTCAGCCGAAACCCTTATCTGATAGCCATTTTTCAATTTGTTGGGGCATCGTGTTATCAATGTCAGTGGTATCCAACTGCTTGTACAGCTTTCCTGTTAGATCCGTTTGTAAATACTTCAACGTTTTGTCCTTCAACAGCAAAACGGATTTACCCATGCCGAGCATATAGCCGACCTCAAGCGAAACGTTTAGATTGAAATCGTCTTCAGTTATTCGATCAAAGACTGCCACGCCAAAGTCACAGGCATGCATATAAGTTTTGATATTAGGGAACAAGTCATCCATGTACTGCTTGTCGTCGGCTCGCAAAGCTTCAATGCTGTGCTTTTTCAATGTATCCTTGATGCAGGTCACAAGCGCGGCATGTGGCTTCGTACTTCCAAATTGCATGATGATGAACGCAGTCTTTGACCCTATTGGATAATCGACTCGAAATTTTTCCAGGCCTGATGCTATCTCTGGAAAAGAGACCGCCTCATCAGATATCTTTCCATCCGGTTTCCGTTGGGTCTGAAGCACTGTAGCAACGTACTGTCGAACTATGCTTTCAATGTGCTCGTCAAGCTCCCCAGGAGAGGTATTCAAAGCGCTAGAAAACGCCCACGCCACGTCGCCCACCTCTATTCGAACTTGACGGGCGATGCTTTGGAGCTCCAATCTGCCTTGGGCCGACAGATTGCGGTAATTGATTGATGTGCTGCCTGGTGCATCTGCAAACACAAAGTGAAAACTGGCACTGTCCTTTGCCACAAATAGAAAAGTACATTGCTGAACTCTGAGGAGAGATGCCGGCACCTGCAACGTCAATGCGTAGCGTTTTACCTTTTTTCGCTGCGGTGCATCGCACCGCACCCTCCGGGCGAGCCGTAGGCTCGGCGAATTTGGGCTCTGACCCCAAAACCCGTCTACCCCCCGAGGGGGCCGCTGCGCGTGCGGCCTGGCAAAGCCAGTTCCGTGGCCCCTACTTGAAGGGAGACCAGAGCTTTTCGAACTGCTGGTGCCTTGCCGGAGAGGCCATCAAACTGGGGATTTCAGTGATGAAGATTCCAAAAAATCTCGTGTAAGCTTCACGACTGCTGAAATTCCGCGTTCGCGCCCATTAACCAGCCTCGTCCAGACCCGTTAAATAACCAATGCCTTCAGGAGAAACCCATGCTGATTGGGGTACCCGCCGAAATTACCGACGGCGAAACACGCGTCGCCATCACGCCTGAAACGGCCAAAAAACTTAAAGCCCAGGGCCATACCATTCGTGTGCAGTCAGGCGCTGGTGTTGCCGCCAGCGTCACTGATGAGGCCTATACCGCTGTGGGTGTCGAGATCACCGACGCAGCCGGCGCTTATGCCGCTGACATTGTGCTCAAGGTGCGCTGCCCGCTGGACAGTGAAATGCCGCACGTCAAAGCCGGTAGCGTGCTGGTGGGCATGTTGAACCCGTTTGATGCCACTGGCCTGCAGCGGCTGGCCACTGCGCAGTTAACCTCGTTTGCACTGGAAGCCGCACCGCGCACCAGCCGCGCACAAAGTATGGATGTGTTGTCATCGCAGGCCAATATTGCGGGCTACAAGGCCGTGCTGATGGCGGCTGAAAAATACCAGCGCTTTTTCCCCATGCTGATGACGGCAGCAGGCACCGTCAAAGCCGCCCGCGTTGTCGTCCTCGGTGTTGGTGTTGCCGGCCTGCAAGCCATTGCAACGGCCAAACGGCTGGGTGCCGTGATTGAAGCCAGCGATGTGCGCCCGAGCGTGAAGGAGCAGGTCGAATCGCTGGGCGGCAAGTTCATTGACGTGCCTTATGAGACTGACGAAGAGCGTGAAGCCGCAGTCGGCGTAGGCGGCTATGCCAAGCCCATGCCGCCAAGCTGGCTGGCGCGCCAGAAAGTCGAGGTTGCCAAACGTGTGGCGCAGGCCGACATCGTGATTACCACCGCGCTCATCCCCGGCCGCGCTGCGCCGGTGCTGGTGACCGAGGACATGGTCAAGGCCATGAAGCCCGGCAGCGTGATTGTTGACCTGGCCGCACCGCAAGGCGGCAATTGCCCATTGACCGAACCCGGCAAAACCGTGGTGAAGTACGGCGTGACGCTGATTGGCGAGACCAACGTGGCATCACTCTTAGCGGCTGATGCCAGCGCACTGTACGCGCGCAACCTGCTGGACTTTTTAAAGCTCATCATCACCAAGGAAGGCACGCTCAAGGTTGACCTTGAAGACGATATTGTTGCCGCTTGCCTGATGACCCATGGCGGCGAAGTCAAGCGTAAATAAATAACAAAGAAAGCAAGTCATGGAAGTCTCACACACCATCACCAACCTGATTATTTTTGTGCTCGCCATTTACGTCGGCTACCACGTCGTTTGGACCGTCACACCAGCGCTGCACACACCGCTGATGGCGGTGACCAATGCGATTTCTGCCATCGTCATTGTGGGTGCCATGCTGGCCGCTGCGCTGACTGAAACACCGCTCGGTAAAACCATGGGCGTGCTGGCGGTTGCCCTGGCAGCCGTGAATGTGTTTGGCGGCTTTCTGGTCACGCAGCGAATGCTGGAGATGTTTCGTAAAAAGGAAAAGAAAGCCCCGGCCTCAACTGCCTCAGCTGCCGCCAATGAAGGAACCGCTAAATGAGCATGAATGTCGTCACGCTGCTGTACCTGGTGGCATCGGTCTTTTTTATTCAGGCGCTCAAAGGTCTAAGCCACCCCACTACATCGCTGCGCGGCAATCTATTTGGCATGGTCGGCATGACGATTGCGGTGCTGACTACCGGCGCATTGATTGTTGAAAGCTCTGACGGTAAAACCTTTGGCATGGTGTATGTGCTGGGCGCATTGCTAGTGGGCGGCGCTGCGGGCACGCTGATGGCCAAGCGCGTCGAGATGACCAAGATGCCCGAGCTGGTGGCTTTCATGCACAGCATGATTGGCTTGTCTGCGGTGTTTATTGCCGTGGCTGCGGTAGCCGAGCCTTATGCGTTTGGCATTGTTGCCAAGGGCATGGAGCTACCGGCGGGCAACCGGCTTGAGCTGTTCCTCGGCGCAGCCATTGGTGCCATCACCTTCAGTGGCTCGGTGATTGCGTTTGGCAAGCTCAGTGGCAAATACAAGTTCCGCTTGTTCCAGGGCGCGCCTGTCACGTTTACGGGCCAGCACAAGATCAACCTGGTGCTGGGTCTGATGATGCTGGCGCTGGGCTTGATGTTTACGTTTACTGGAAGCTGGGCCGCATTTTTTGCGATGCTGGCGCTGGCGTTTGTGATGGGTGTGCTCATCATCATCCCGATTGGCGGCGCTGACATGCCGGTGGTGGTGTCCATGCTCAACAGCTACTCGGGCTGGGCGGCGGCGGGTATCGGCTTTTCGCTGAACAACTCGATGCTCATCATTGCCGGTTCGCTGGTCGGCTCGTCGGGTGCCATCCTCTCGTACATCATGTGCAAGGCGATGAACCGCTCTTTCTTCAATGTGATTCTGGGCGGCTTTGGTGGCGAAGCGATGACGGCCGTAGCTGGCGCCAAAGAGCAGCGTCCGGTCAAGTCGGGCTCGGCCGACGATGCTGCGTTTATTCTGAGCAATGCTGAAACCGTCATCATCGTGCCGGGCTATGGCCTGGCCGTGGCGAGGGCGCAGCACTCGGTTAAAGAGCTGGCGCAAAAGCTCACCGACAAGGGCATCAGCGTCAAATACGCGATTCACCCGGTGGCGGGCCGTATGCCTGGCCACATGAACGTGCTGCTGGCCGAGGCCGAGGTGCCGTATGACCAGGTGTTCGAAATGGAAGACATCAATGCTGAATTTGGCCAGGTCGATGTGGCGATTATTTTGGGTGCCAACGATGTGGTAAACCCGGCTGCGCACGTCAAGGGCAGCGCCATTTACGGCATGCCGATTCTGGAGGCCTACAAAGCCAAGACTGTGATCGTCAACAAGCGATCGATGGCAGCAGGCTATGCCGGGCTGGACAACGAACTCTTCTACATGGACAAAACCATGATGGTGTTTGGCGATGCGAAGAAGGTGATTGAAGATATGGGCAAGGCCATTGAGTAGATACAAGCAGCCCAAGGTGGTGGAGTTCCGGGCTGATCTGCCCAAAACCCCAGTGGGCAAGATTTTGCGCCGCGAGTTGCGCGACAAGAGGGTTACATGCATACAGAATTCTTCGAGATATCCAGCCGCTTCTGCGGTCCCCCGCGGTCCGGCAATGGTGGTTACACCTGTGGCCGTCTCGCCAAGCAACTGCGGGGATCGGCAGTCGTTCGACTAAAGGCACCGCCACCGCTCAACACTGAGTTGCGCCTCGAGTCCACCGAACAAGAGGCGCGCCTGTACAGCGGTGCGACGATGCTTGGCGAGGCCAAGCTCGCGCCGCTCGATTTGCAGGTACCAACCGGCCCATCGTACGGAGCGGCCGAGGAAGCGGCGCTATCCTATGTCGGGTTTAAGACTCACCCCTTTCCAGGCTGCTTTGTTTGTGGGCCAAACCGCGCACCGAATGATGGCTTGCGCATATTTCCCGGCTCAATAGCTGGAAGCGCGCTGTGGGCTGCACCGTGGATCCCGCATGAGGCTCTCACGGATGGTTCGGGAACTGTCGAATCAGAGTTCTTGTGGTCGGCGCTGGATTGCACGAGCGCCTTTGCCGTCTGGCCACAGGAAGAAGGAGTCGCCATTGTGCTTGGTGAACTGACCGCCGATTTAACTGGCACCGTCGCAGCCGGTGAGCCTTGTGTTGTCGTCGGGTGGCGGCTCGGCGTCGATGGGCGAAAACGCCGCGCCGCGTCAGCAGTCTACGCACCCGGTGGGCGTCTGATCGCGGCGGCGCGCGCCGTCTGGATAGAGGTCCCTGCCAGCACTTGGGGATGAGTCACGTCGAGCTGCTAGGAAGCCTTGGGGTCAGCCTCCAATTAGCTCAATAGAGCCGCAGTCAGGGAACGAACTTCTTCTTCCGACTCTTCCAATATGCTATTGAGCGTCCCATCACCGACCAGAAAATCAATCTCGGACCGATACTGGCCAGCACCGTTGTTAGCACGAATATCTAGTGGCGAGTAGATGGAAGCCAATTCATTCGCCAGTAGTAGGGTATCACCCTAGGTCTGCACGGGGTCGCCCATTCAACAATGGGCTTGTTCCGACCATAGCCAAAATCAACAGCCATCTGGAGACAAGCCCATGCAAGTTCAGTTCAAAGTCAACGGCAAAGCAAAAAGCGTCGAGACCCCCCCCCAACACGCTGCTGGTGCAGGTGCTGCGAGAGAAGTTCCAACTGACCGGCACCCATGTGGGTTGCGACACCGCCCAGTGCGGTGCCTGCACGGTCATCATGAATGGCCGCGCCGTCAAGTCCTGCAACATCCTGGCCGCGCAGGCGGAAGGCGCCGAGATCACCACCATCGAAGGCCTGGCGGCAGCGGACGGCACCATGCACCCGATGCAGGCGGCCTTCAAGGAATGCCACGGCCTGCAATGCGGCTTCTGCACCACCGGCATGGTGATGAGCGCGATTGATTTGTGCCAGCACCACCCCCAGGCCAGCGAAAGCGAAATCCGCGAGCTGCTGGAAGGCAACATCTGCCGCTGCACCGGCTACCAGAACATCGTCAAGGCCATTCAGCAGGGCGCCGTGGCCATGGCGGCCTGAGCCATCCCGCAAGCCGCTGTCCACCGATTTACCTCAATTTTCAGGAGTACAAACATGGGTGCATCAGATTTCGTCAACCTGCCCAATATTGGCGCTTCCATTCGCCGCAAGGAAGACTACCGCTTTCTCACCGGTGGCGGTCAATACACCGATGACATCACGCTGGCGAATCAGAGCTACGCGGTGTTCGTGCGCTCGCCGCATGCCCACGCCAACATCAAGAGCATCAACACCGCGGCTGCCAAGGCCGCCCCTGGCGTGCTTGATGTGTTTGTCGGCGCCGACGTGGCGGCCGACAAGATCAACGGCCTGCCTACCGGCTGGCTGATCACCAGCACCGACGGCAGCCCGATGAAGGAGCCGCCGCACCCGATTCTGGCGCAGGGCAAGGTGCGTTATGTCGGTGAAAATGTGGCCATGGTGGTGGCCGAAACGCTGGAGCAGGCCAAAAACGCCGCCGAGCTGGTCGAGGTGGACTACGACGTGCTGAGCGCGGTCGTCCGCGTCACCGACGCCGCCAAGGCCGCGGCCCTGCACGACGCCGCCCCCGACAACCATTGCTACAAATGGGCGCTCGGCGACAAGGCCCAGGTCGATGCGGCTTTTGCCGGCGCCGCCCACGTGACCAAGCTCGACCTGATCAACAACCGCCTGATTCCCAACGCCATGGAGCCGCGCGCTGTGATCGGTTCCTACAGCCGAGCCACGGAGGAATACACGCTGTATGTGTCGAGCCAGAACCCGCATCTCATTCGCCTGCTGCTGACGGCCTTTGTGATGGGCCTGCCCGAGCACAAGGTGCGCGTGATTGCGCCCGATGTCGGCGGTGCTTTCGGCTCGAAAATTTACCCGTATGCCGAAGACGTGTGCCTGATCTGGGCCTCCAAAAAGCTCAACCGCAACATCAAGTGGACGGCCGACCGCAGCGAGGCGTTTGTCAGCGACACCCATGGCCGCGACCATTCCAGCCACGCCGAAATGGCCATGGACAAGGACGGCAAGTTCCTGGCGCTGCGCGTGCACACCGACGCCAACATGGGCGCCTACCTGCAACTTTTTGCGCCGTGCGTTCCGACCATTTTGTACGCGACCCTGCTGGCCGGCCAGTACACCACGCCGCTGATTTATGTCGAGGTCGATACCTGGTTCACCAACACCGCGCCGGTTGATGCCTACCGCGGCGCCGGACGCCCGGAAGCCGCCTATCTGCTGGAGCGGCTGGTCACGCGCGCCGGCTGGGAAATGGGGCTGAGCCAGGATGAAATCCGCCGGCGCAACTTTGTGAAGGATTTTCCTTACCAGACGCCGGTGGCGCTGCAGTACGACGTGGGCGACTTCCACGCCCTACTCAAGCGCGGCAACGAACTGGCCGATGTGGCCGGTTTTGCCCAGCGCAAGGCCGCCTCCGAAGCCAAGGGCCTGCTGCGCGGCATGGGCTACTCCTGCTACATCGAGGCCTGTGGCCTGGCGCCCAGCAACCTTGCTGGTGCGCTCGGTGCGCGCGCCGGTTTGTTCGAGTGCGGCGAGGTGCGCGTGCACCCGACCGGCAGCGTGACGGTGTTCACCGGCTCGCACAGCCACGGCCAGGGTCACGAGACCACCTTTGCGCAGATCGTGGCGGCGCGCCTGGGCATTTCGGTCGATGCGGTGGACATCGTGCACGGCGACACCGGGCGCGTGCCTTTCGGCATGGGCACCTACGGCTCGCGCTCGCTGGCGGTCGGCGGCTCGGCCATCATGAAGGCGCTCGACAAGATAGAGACCAAGGCGAAAAAAATTGCCGCGCACCTGATGGAGGCCAGCGATGCCGACGTCGAGTTTGCCAACGGCGAGTTCACCATCAAGGGCACCGACAAGAAAGTGACTTTCGGCCAGGTGGCGCTGACGGCTTATGTGCCGCACAACTACCCGCTCGACAAGCTCGAACCCGGCCTGAACGAAACCGCGTTTTACGACCCGACCAACTTCACCTTCCCGTCCGGCACCTACATCTGCGAGGTCGAGATTGATCCACAGACGGGCCAGGTGCGGGTCGACCGCTTCACCGCGGTGGACGACTTCGGCAACATCATCAACCCGATGATTGTCGAAGGCCAGGTGCATGGCGGCCTGGTGCAGGGCATCGGCCAGGCACTGCTGGAAAACTGCGTCTATGACCCGGAGTCCGGCCAATTGCTGACGGGCTCGTACATGGACTACACCATGCCGCGCGCCGACGACATGCCCAACTTCACGCTAGCCACCCTGTGCACGCCGTGCAGCCACAACCCGCTGGGCGCCAAGGGCTGCGCCGAGGCCGGCACCATCGGCTCGCCGCCGGCGGTGATCAACGCCGTGCTCGATGCCTTGAGGCCGCTGGGCGTGACCGACTTCGACATGCCCGCCTCGCCCAGCCGCGTCTGGGAAGCCATCCAGTCCGCCAAGCACTAACAACATCCAAGGAGCCATCACCATGTATGCATTCACCCTGGAACGCCCCACCTCTCTGGCTGCCGCCGCGCAGCTAGCCGCCGCTGGCGCCAAACCCCTGGCCGGTGGCCAGACCCTGCTGGTGTCGATGCAGCTGCGCCTGTCGAATCCGGACCAGTTGGCCGACCTCAGCGGCATCAAGGAGCTGGTTGGCATCAAGCGCGAAGGCAATTCATTTGTCATTGGCGCCATGACGCGGCACGCCGACGTGGCGATCCACGCCGAACTGAAGGCGGCCCTGCCTGCGCTGGCCGACCTGGCCGGCAACATCGGCGACCGGCAGGTGCGCGCCATGGGCACGCTGGGCGGCTCGGTCGCCAACAACGACCCTTCGGCCTGCTACCCGGCCGCGGTGCTGGCGCTGGGCGCGACCATTCACACCACCACGCGCAGAATAGCCGCCGACGACTTTTTCCTCGGCATGTTTGCCACCGCGCTGAAAGAGGGCGAGCTGATCACGGCGATCAGCTTCCCGATTCCCAAACGCGCCGCTTACATGAAGTTCAAGCAGTCGGCCTCGCGTTTTGCGCTGATCGGCGTGTTTGTCGCGCAGTTTGATGCGGGTGTGCGCGTGGCCGTCACCGGCGCGGCTAGCGGCGTGTTCCGCCACAAGGGGCTCGAAGCGGCCTTGAGCAAGAGCTTCACGCCCGAGGCTGCAGCGGCGGTCAAGATAGCCGCCACGGACCTCAACAGCGACATCCACGCGACGGCGGCTTACCGCGCCAACCTGATCAGCGTGCAGACGCAACGCGGCGTGGCCCGGGCGCTGGCTGCTTGATCTGTCATTGCAGGCTTGATCCGCAAGCCATGCGATGACACCTTTTCCCACCATTGACGCGCTGACCCAAGCGTTGCAGGGCGCCGGCTACTTTGCCGACCGGCGGCTGGCTACGGCGGTGTTTCTGGCGCTTAAATTACAGCGTCCGCTGCTGCTCGAAGGCGAGCCCGGCGTCGGCAAAACCGAATTGGCGAAAGCGCTGGCGCTGGCGCTGCAGCGACAACTGATACGACTGCAGTGTTATGACGGGCTGGAGCAGCGCGAAGCGCTGTATGAATGGAACTACGCCGCCCAACTGCTGCACATGCGCGCGGCAGAAGGCCAAGGCGACACGGCTGACGTCGAGCGCGAGGTCTATCAAGACCGCTACCTGATCCGCCGCCCGCTGCTGCAGGCGCTACAGGCACCGGCGCCGGGCGCAGTCTTGCTGATCGACGAGGTGGACCGCGCCGACGAACCGTTTGAAGCCTTTTTGCTGGAGTACCTGGGTGAGTACCAGGTCAGCATTCCCGAGATCGGCACGGTGCGCGCGCACATCACGCCGGTCACCATCCTGACCAGCAACCGGACACGCGAACTCAACGACGCCGTCAAGCGGCGCTGCCTCTACCACTGGCTGGATTACCCGGATCGCGATCGCGAACTGGCGATTGTGCGCGCCCAGGTACCCGAGGCCGGCGAGCAGTTGTCGGCCCAAGTCGCCAGCTTTGTGGACAAGCTGCGCCGCTCGCCGTTCGGCAACGCCTTCCAGCGCGCTCCTGGCATTGCGGAAAGTGTCGAATGGGCCAAGGCGCTGGTCGCGCTGGACACGCTGGTGGTCGATCCCGAGGTGGTGGCCGATACCGCGGGCATTTTGTTCAAGCAGCGCGAGGACGTGGCGGCCCTCACGTACGAGCTGGCGGTCGAGCTGCTCAAGCCTGAAGAGGTGGCGTGAGAAAGGTGATGGCTCCCCGTGCAGCTCGGTGACGCACGCAGCGGAAAACTGGCCGACAACATCACCGGCTTCGGCCGCGCCCTGCGCCGCGCCGGCGTGAAGATCGACAGCCAGCGCATCGCCCTGGCCAAAGAGGCTGCATTGGCCGTCGGTATCGCCAACAAAGAAGACCTGAGCGCCGCCTTTGAAACCGTGATGGTCAGCCGCGAGCAGGACCGTCTCGTTTTCCGCGAGTTGTTCGACGTATATTTTCAGGACCCGAAATTCGCCAACAAGCTGCTGGCACAACTGCTGCCCAGCGCCGAGGGCCAAGCCGAGCCGAGCAAGCGCCGTCCGCGCGTGCGCGAGGCGCTGACGCCGCAACGCTCTTTCGGCCAGCAGGCCAAGCCGACCACCGAAGACCAGAAGGTCGAGTTTGATGCCGTCATGACGGCCAGCGACATCGAGCGTTTGCAACACGCCGACTTCAACGCGCTGTCGGCCACCGAGTACCGGCTGGTCGAACGGCTGGCGCGCGACATCAAGCTGCCTTTGCCAATGTTTGCCTCACGCCGCAGCCGGCCCGCAGCCAGTGGCGCGCGCATGCACTGGCCGGGCGTGATGCACCAGGCCGCGCGCACGGGCGGCGAGCTGATGCGCCTGCCACGCCTGCAGCGGCGCGAGCAGACCCTGCCTTTGCTGATACTGGTCGATGTGTCGGGCTCGATGGAGCGTTATGCCCGCCTGCTGCTGGCCTTTTTGCACGCTGCCACGCGGCGCCACCCGCAGCGCGATGTGTTTGCCTTCGGCATGCACCTGACCGATTTGACGCCGGCCTTCCGCCAGGCCGACACCGACGAGATGCTGGCCCATGCCAGCCTGGCGATTAAAGACTTCGCCGGCGGCACCCAGCTCGGCGCCTCGCTGGCCAGCCTGCGCGAGCAGCATGCGCGCCGCCTAGTCGGGCGGCGCACCATAGCTCTGATCATCACCGACGGGCTGGACACCGGCGAGCCGGCGGATCTAGCCCGCGAGCTGGACTGGCTGCGCAGACGCAGCCGCCGCCTGCTGTGGCTCAACCCCTTGCTGCGCTTTGACGGCTACGCGCCGCTGGCGCGCGGCGCGGCCGTGCTGCAGGCTCACGCGCATGGCATGCTGGCGGTACACAATTTAGCCAAGCTTGAGGAACTGGCCGCCAGTCTGGCGGCTTTGATGAAACGCTGATTCCCCCGATTTACGCACTGAACAACTATAAAGGGCACTTCGATGGACATGAAAGCAAGCCGACAACTGGCTGTCACCCAACAACAAGCCTGGGACGCGCTGAACGACCCCGCCGTGCTCAAAACCTGCATTCCCGGCTGCGACAAAGTCGAGGCCACCGGCGAGAACCAGTACGCCATCGCGATGGCGCTGAAAATCGGCCCGGTGTCGGCCAAATTCACCGGCAAGATCACGCTCAGCGAGATCAAGCCGCCGGCCAGCTACAAGCTGTCGTTTGACGGACAGGGCGGCGTCGCCGGCTTTGGCAAAGGCAGCGCCGAAGTCAGCTTGAGCCCCAACGACGAGGGCTGCGAGCTGTCCTACAGCGTGCATGCCTTGGTCGGCGGCAAGATCGCGCAGCTTGGGCAGCGGCTGATTGACGGCGCGGCGAAGTCTATGGCGGAAGATTTTTTCAAACGGTTTGACGAGGAAATACAGCGCCAGTATCCCGAAAGTTATGCCGCAAAAATGGTGATGGGCGAAATGAACACCCCGCCTAGCGTTCTGGTGCAGAATCAGCGCATTCCGATGTGGGTCTGGGTGCTTGGCGCAGCGGCCGTGCTGGCGCTGACGGTATGGCTGGGCAGTTGATGGGGCTGTAGTGACCAGTAAAAGGAAAGTGGGCTGCAGCGGCAGGACATATTGGCCATGGCGATTTATGCGTGCTGCAAGCCTGCGGCCAAAATACCCGCGATGCAAATGGCTTCGTCCTCATCACCCGTGCCACCCGACGCGCCCGCAGCGCCAATGATGCGTCCGTTCGCATCTTTAATCACGACCGCGCCGGTTTGCGGCAAAAACTTACCTTGCGCTGTAGCGGCCAGTGTGGTGAAGAAATTGGGATTGCCCTGAGCGCGTTCGGCCAGCACGCGGCTGGAAGCACCCATCCCTACTGCGCCCCACGCCTTGCCGGTAGCGATGTCTATGCGGAACATGCTGGCGCCGTCTTCGCGCTGCGCCGCTTTGAGGTTGCCCGATGCGTCTAGTACAACCATGGCCATGGGTTTGTAATTGGCCTGGCGAGCGGCTTGTACCGCAGCCGTGAGAATGGTGTTGGCTTGCGCCAGTGTGAGTTCTGACATTGTTTTGTCTCCTGAAACGCGGTTTTTCTGAGGTCCTAATGGCGAAAAGAGTGGCGGCCTGCGCAGTCCGCGCAAACCCGTTCGCTTCAGTCAATGATGGTGCCCGTGTTCGCCGTGTACGTGCTGGTGGGTAATTTCTTCTTCACTGGCCTGCCGTACTTTAATGACCTTGACGGTAAAGCGCAGCTCTTTGCCGGCCAGCGGGTGATTGCCGTCGAGCAACACGCTGTCGCCCTTGATCTTCATCACATTGAAGACTTGCATTTCCCCATCGTCACCATGTCCCTCAAGCTGGCCACCAACCTTGACGCCGGGCGGGAACTGCTTTTTGGGCAGGGTACGCAGCAGGCTTTCATCACGCACACCGAAAGCGTCTGCGGGCTTTAGTTGCAGCACCACCTGATAGCCGGGGAGCTGGCCTTGCAGCGCTTCTTCAATCTTTGGCAGCGTGTTGCCGTAGCCGCCATGCAGGTAAACCGTGGGGTCTTTGCTGTCTTCAATGACTTTGCCGTTGATGTCTGCCACTTTGAAGTGAAGCGTGACAGCGGTGTTTTTTTCAATTTTCATGGTGCGGGGTTTTAAAAAGAATGTGATTTTGCAAAAACGATGGCTTTTAAGGATGACAAGCTAGCAGCGACTTGCCCGCCAGTTGCGGCTTGAGTTCGTCGAGCTTGGGGCGCAGGCTGGCGTTAACGGCTGGCAGGCGCAGCTTTTGGCCACGCACCTCCAGCTGCGCCTGAACCACCTTTGCGGTACGCACGCCGCGCTTGGCGATGCGTTCAAGTTCGGCATTGGCGTCTGGCTGCGATGTAAAAGTACCCAGCGACAGGCCTGGCTCCAGCGCCGGGTTGTTCAAGGCCTCGAACGACACACGCATTTGCCGCAGCTCGCCGCGTTTTTTGGCTAATGCCTCCGCACTACTGTACTTGCCCATGTAGACCATCCAGCGGGCGGGCTCGACGGCGCTCTCCAGCACCCAGCTGCCTGCGGGCAACACGCTTTGCAGTCGCTCGCGCAGCACGGCGGTTTGCTCTTCGTTGAAGATGCCAACCTGCAGACATTCTGCGGGGCTTGCCGATGCAGCGCCAGGCGTACTCAGGATGCGTATCGCCTCGGGGCGTATCTGCTGCTCCAGGCGCTGCGGCTCGGACTGGCTAGCGGGGGCCAAACCATAAACTGCCAGCAGCCCTTTACTCCAGGCGAAGTACGCCCCATTGGCCAGCAACAAAAGCAGCACCAGCAGCCTCAGCATGGGCGCTGGCCCTCATTTGCCGATCTATTTGCCGGGTTTGCCTGAACAAGCCGGACGCTGACTTCGGAGCTGGTGATTTCTTTCATGCCAGCAGAAGTATGCACCAGCAGCGCGCCGTTTTCACTCACGCCGTGGACTGTGCCTTCCAAGCCGTCCGACAGCTGGACGGCACGGGCAGAGAGCACATCGCGCCGTGTAAAACGCGCCTGGAACGGTGCAAAGCCAAACTGCGCGAAGGCTTGTATGTTTTGCACCAGCTTGGGCACGATGCGCAGCAGGGCGGCGGGGGCATCCAGGTCAGGCAACAGGTCTTGCAGGTAGCCGGGCGGTATGCCTGCTGTGGACGGGGCCGCACCGCCAAAATTGATACAGCCGCAAATATTAATACCCACGCCAATCACCACGTAGCGATGACCGTCCAGCATAGCCGTCTCAACCAGTATGCCGCCCAGCTTGCTCTCAAGCCCCGGTTTGCCCATCCACAAATCGTTGGGCCATTTCAGCGTAATACGTTGGCCCGGATCAAGCCCTTCATCAAGGCTCTCGGCAATGCTGATGCCCACTACCAGCGACAAGCCTGACCAATCCAGCGGCTCCAGCGCCATGCCGAGTGAAAACGTCAGGCTGTCACCGCGCTGGCTGTACCAGTTGCGCCCGAGCCGACCACGCCCTGCGGTTTGCGTTTCGGCCACCAGCAGCGTGGGTGCTGGCCTTGGGGCGATACCTGGTGCCCCTTTAAACCGTCGCATCAGCTCCGAATTGGTCGAGTCGATGCTGGGCAGAGCTTCAGCCGTGAAGCCCTCCAGCGCAGGCGTAAAACCGTTGATAGCCTCCCAGATGGCCTCCAGGGGCCAACGGATGGGGGAGGTGGGGGTGATAGGGGTGATAGGGGTCAAGCCTTCATTTTTTATCCGCCAGCGCAAATACGCCCTTGCCATGCACGTCTGATTTGCGGGTCTGGATGCGCCTGCCGTCGGTGGTGGGGTCTTGTAATTTTGAAGTGGGCCGTGGTGCTGCTGCGCGGGGTGCGAGGGTGGCTAAAGCCTGGTTTTGGGACACGGCGAATTTTTTCGTAAAAATTTTGGTATGGTTAATTCATGCATGCGCGCGTGCGTGCGCGCGTACATGCGCGAGGAAGCCGTATTGTAGTGATGCCCCAAAACAGGCGAATGACAAACAGCTTACCCGGCATCTTTGTGTAGCAAAAAACGCTTGTGGTGTACTGCTGGGCTAGCTGCTGCCCTTTTGGTGCAGTACAGTCGCCCCATATTAGAAGCCGGGGAAATGTTCCCTAAAGCTATTGAAGGTTTGAAAAAGTACACATGAAAACACTGGTCATTGCAGAAAAGCCATCGGTCGCGCAGGACATCGTTCGCGCCATCACGCCCACAGCGGGCAAGTTTGAAAAGCACGACGAATACTTTGAGAGCGACAGCTACGTCGTCACCTCGGCCGTCGGCCACTTGGTCGAGATCGAGGCACCGGAAGAGTTTGATGTCAAACGCGGCAAGTGGAGCTTTGCCAATCTGCCGGTCATCCCGCCCTACTTTGACTTAAAGCCGATAGACAAGACCAAGACGCGGCTGAGCGCCATCGTCAAGCTGACCAAGCGCAAAGACGTGGGCGACATCGTTAATGCCTGTGACGCGGGGCGCGAGGGCGAGCTGATTTTCAGGTTAATTCAGCAGTACGCCAAAAGCAAACACCCGGTCAAGCGGCTGTGGCTGCAGTCGATGACACCCGCCGCCATACGCGACGGCTTTGCAAGCCTGCGCACCGACAAGCAGATGCAGGGCCTGGCCGATGCAGCACGCTCAAGATCTGAGGCCGACTGGATGGTCGGCATCAATGGCACACGCGCCATGACGGCTTTCAACTCTCGCGATGGCGGTTTCTTTTTAACCACCGTGGGCCGGGTGCAAACGCCCACGCTGTCAGTGGTGGTCGAGCGCGAAGAAAAAATTCGCAATTTTGTCAGCCGAAATTATTGGGAAATTCACGCATCTTTCCTGGCCGAAGCCGGCGAATACCCTGCCAAGTGGTTTGACCCGAAGTGGAAAAAAGCCGCCGCCAACGCAGCGAACGGAGAAGGCGTCGAGCCCGATGCCGAGCTGAAAGCCGACCGCGTCTGGTCAGAAAAACAAGCCCGTGCGATTGCCGAGGCCGTGCGCAGCAAGTCCGCCACGGTAACGGAAGAAAGCAAGCCCACCACGCAAGCCCCAGGCCAGTTGTTTGACTTGACCTCGCTGCAGCGCGAGGCCAATGGCAAGTTTGGCTTCTCGGCCAAAACCACGCTGTCGATTACGCAAAGCCTGTACGAGCGCCACAAGGCGCTGACCTACCCGCGTACCGACTCGCGCGCGCTGCCTGAAGACTATTTACCCGTGGTTAAAAAGACTTTCGAAATGCTGGCCGACAGCCGTATGCGCCACCTTGCGCCGCACGCTGCCGTGGCCATCAAGGGCAACTACATCAAGCCCAACAAGCGCATTTTTGACAACGCCAAAGTCAGCGACCACTTTGCCATCATCCCCACGCTACAAGCGCCCAGCGGCCTGAGCGAAGCCGAACAAAAACTCTACGACCTGGTGGTCAAGCGCTTTATGGCGGTGTTTTATCCGAGCGCTGAATATATGGTCACCACGCGTATCTCGATGGCGGTCGGGCATAGCTTTAAAACCGAAGGCAAGGTGCTGGTCAAGCCGGGCTGGTTGGCCATTTACGGCAAGGAAGCCGAAGACGAAAACACCGACAAAGAAGATGCAAAAACCTTGGTCGCCGTCAAACCCGGTGAGATGGTGCGCGCCGAAGTGGTCGAGGCCAAGGGGCTGAAAACCCGGCCACCTGCTCGTTACTCAGAAGCCACCCTGCTAGGCGCCATGGAAGGCGCAGGCAAGACGATTGACGACGACGAGCTGCGCCAAGCCATGCAGGAAAAAGGCCTGGGCACACCAGCGACCCGCGCCGCCACCATCGAGGGTTTGCTGTATGAAAAATACATGCTGCGCGAAGGCCGCGAGCTGATCCCGACGGCCAAAGCGTTTCAGTTAATGACCTTGCTGCGCGGGCTGGATGTGCAGGAGCTGACAAAGGCTGAACTCACAGGCGACTGGGAGTTCAAGCTGGCGCAGATGGAGCACGGCAAACTAAGCCGCGAAACCTTCATGGCCGAGATTGCCGCCATGACCGAGCGCATGGTCGCCAAGGCCAAGGGCTACGACAAAGACACCATTCCCGGCGACTACGCCACGCTTGTTGCACCATGTCCCAACTGCGGCGGCATCGTCAAAGAAAACTACCGTCGCTATACCTGCGTGGGTAAAACGGGTGAAGATGGTTGCGGCTTTTCGTTCGGCAAAACCCCGGCAGGCCGCACCTTTGAAGTGGCCGAGGTCGAGCAGTTTTTGCGCGACAAAAAGATTGGCCCGCTCGACGGCTTTCGCTCCAAGGCGGGCTGGCCCTTTACCGCTGAAATGGTCATCAAGTTTGACGAAGAAACCAAAAACTTCAAGCTTGAGTTTGACTTTGGCGACGACAAGAACGCCAAGACTGGCGAGATTGTTGACTTCAGCGCGCAGCAGTCGCTTGGCCCCTGCCCGCGTTGCGCCGCACGCGTGTTCGAGCTGGGCAAAAACTACGTCTGCGAAAAGTCAGTACCTACCGATGCACACCCCACACCCAGCTGCAACTTCAAAACCGGCCAGGTGATTTTGCAGCAACCGATTGAGCGCGAACAAATGCACAAGCTGCTGGAAACCGGTAAAACCGACCTGTTAGACAAGTTCGTATCCATGCGAACCCGTCGCCCCTTCAAGGCCATGCTGGCGTGGGACAAAGAGGCCGACAAAGTCAACTTCAAATTCGCGCCATCCAAGTTTCCGCCACACAAACCCGCAGCATCAAAAACCGGAACGGTAGCTGCAAAAACTTCCAAGGCCGCTAGCCCCGCTACGAAAAAAGTAGCGGCGAAGAAAGTGGCAGCCAAAAAAGCCCCCGCTGCTAAAACTGCAAAACCAAAAACACCCCGCATAGCCAAACCCGGCAGCGGCCTCAAACCCAGCGATGCATTAGCAGCAGTGATAGGCGGCGAGCCGGTAGCCCGCACCCAAGTCATCAAAAAACTCTGGGACTACATCAAGGCCGAAAAGCTGCAAGACGCAACCAACAGGCGCGCCATCAACGCCGATGCCAAACTGCTACCCGTTTTCGGCAAGCCGCAGGTGACGATGTTTGAGCTAGCGGGGATTGTGGGCAAGCATTTGAGTTGATATTTGCTAGAAGAGTTTTTCGGATCAGACGTCGACCACGATGGGAAAGCTGGCCCGCAGGCCGTCGCTGCCTGGCGTAAACGGCACGGTCAGGGCCGCCCGGTCGGCCTCGTTCAGCCTGCGCCACAGAAAGTCGCGCGGATTGCCGGGGTCATCCGCGACATACAACTGGGTGGTCAGCAGTTCGTGCGGGCCCAGCCTGACCTTGACGTGAATATGCGGCGTGCGGCTGCCGTACGCGGCCGGACGTATGGTGCGAAAGCGGTAGCGACCATCGGCGCCCACCGTCACGCGGCCAAAGCCCTGGAAGCGGCGGTCCGCCTTGTTGCCGTCACCGGGGTGGTGGTAGTGGCCGGCGTGGTCGCATTGCCAGATCTCCACCTGGGCGCCGGCCAGGGGCTTGCCGGCCAGGTCGCTCACGCTGCCTTCGACCCAGGCGCTTTGCCCTTGCGGATAACTCAGCGCGCCGTTGCGCAGCAAATCATGGTCACTGTCCTGGGGCAAGGCCACCGGGTAAAACGGGCCTTCGGTTTGCGCTGGTGTAGCGCGGCGGCCAGCGGCCGACTGGGCGCGCGGACCGAGCCACAGTGCGGGTGCGGCAACCAGGGCGGCTGCCATGGTGCGGCGGCGAAACAGCCCGGGGGCCGTTGCGAAGTTTGGGGAAGAAGAGGGCGGTGCAGGGTGCATCAGTGATCTCCGTTGATTTTCATCAGAGGTGGGTTTGCACGGTTAAGTTCCACGGATCGGCGCCATTTGTCAGCAGGGTCAGAAGGGCACCGGACTTTCAAACTGCATGCGCTCGCCGCTGACCGGGTGGGCAACGTGACTAATTGGAGTCTGCTCCCATTGATTTTGAGTCTTGCTTCGTGGCAAAAGTGGGAGTGGAGGCAAGTACAAGCCCTGACCCCATGCCAACTTTTCTACCGGATCGACAAGGCTTTGAGTCGGTGCGCCAAAAATCCCAAACATACGACGGTGACGATCAGGCTCACCGCGGTGGGAATGCCCAGGTGCGTCCAGTGAAGCGTATCGCCGCGCAGCACCCGGAGCATAACGACCTGCTGGGCCAGTGCGGGCACCCACAGGTGCCAGGGCTTCTCCCCAGTGAGGTCCAAGATGGCAATGAGTGGCACCATTTGAAAGCCGAACAGTACGAAGGTTGCGCGGGTCTGCGCCTCTTTGAAGCTACGGCCATAAATCGCCGCCAGCATCAAAATCGCAGAGATCGCGGCTGCCAGTGGCAACAGCATGACCAGGAACATTGCGCCCTCAACCACGCCAAAGCGAAACATGGCTTGCAATGCTTCGCTCTGGATCAGCAGCTTGGCGGGCAAAAAGCTCGCCACACTGAGCAGCGCAATCGTCATGGCGACCACCGCCACCGCCATCCATTTGCCCAGCACCAGCGACAGTGGCGCAATCGGGTTGGTCATGAGTGGCTCCAGGGAAGTGCGCTCACGCTCACCGGCGGTGGTGTCCAGGGCAACCGTCATGCCACCAAAAAGCACCGCCATCATGACCATCCAGGGCACCATGGCGGTGAGTTGCGAAGACCGGCTTTGGGCATCGGCCAGGTTGCGCTCTTGCGCTTTGTAGGGTTCCAAAATGGCAGGGGACACGCCCCGCAGTGCCAGCTCGAGCCTAGCCTGCTCCTGGCCAAACCCTTGTAGCATTGCGGTCGTACGGCCGACCAGCACTGCCGACTGCCGGTTGGCCGAATCAAACACCACCAAAAGTTCGGGCGCTTCGCCCTTGCGCAGCTTGGCCTGGTAGTCCTGGCTCACCACAATCACCGCTTCGCCAAGTTTGAAGTTCTTGATCTGCGCTTCATAGTCGGGTGGCGCAGTTGTGACCTTCATGCCCCGCCGCAACAGATAGTTGTGCAACGCGGGTGCGTGCTCCAGCCCCGCCACCCACACCTCACGGCGCTCTGACTTCTCTTCCTGTTGGCTGACGATGAACGACAGCGCCAGTAACATGATGGGTCCGATCAGCACGGCGCTGAGCAAGATCAGGCCCAGTGCCTTGCGGTCGCGAAACGCATCGACCATCTCTTTGCAGAAAACAATCCAGGAGGTGGTCATGGGTGTGTCCCTGTATTGTGTGCCGCCAGTGCATTGGGGGGGCTGCCAAACGCGAGTGCCACAAATGCGTCTTCAAAGTCCGGGCAACCGGTGCGGTCACAGAGCTGTTGCACCGTGCCTCGGGCCACATTGCGCCCACGTGCCACTACCGCTACATCGTCGCAAAGGCGCTCAACCTCCTGCATGATATGGGTCGAGAAAACGATGCATTTGCTCCCGCCTTGGGGGCTTGCCAAATGCCGCAGCGCCTCGCGCAGGCGACGTGTGGCCACCACGTCTAGGCCATTGGTGGGTTCGTCCAGCAGCAAGTTGACAGGGTCGTGCACCAGTGCGCGGGCCAGTGCTGTCTTCATCTTCTCGCCCTGGCTGAAGCCTTCGGTGCGGCGCTCCAGCAGGTCTTTCATGTCCAGCAGTTCGCCCAGGATGTCGACCCGCTTGTGGGCTGCGGCGGCGCTTAGGCCCTGCAGCTGACCGTAATAGACCACGTTTTCTCGGGCTGAAAGGCGCGGGTACAGTCCGCGCGAATCGCTCAGGCAGCCGATGCGGGCCAGTGCTGCGCGGGGCTGTTGCTGCACGTCAATGCCGTCAATCAAGACCCGTCCACCAGTGGCTGCGATCAGTCCGGCCACGATACGCAGCGTGGTGGTTTTACCCGCGCCGTTGGCGCCGAGCAGACCGGTGATGGCACCGTTGTCGGCTTGAAAGCTTAAGTTCGCCACCGCATGCACGACAGCGCCGGGCTTGCCCCAGCGTCCGGCTTGGGTGAATTGTTTGGAAAGCTGTTCAACCAGGATCATGGCGTGGCTTGCAAGTAGGTGGCCAGGGGCACAAACGCACTGGGTCTGGGAATCGATGTCAGGCAACTGAGCTCCGGCTTTAATGCGGTGGTTTCATCTTTGGCATTGATGAAGCGGAACACGATGTCGGTGACGCACGGTCGGCTCAACAGGCCGTGGCCGGCTTTGTCGATCTGGATAGGTACGGCTTTGTCACCCAGTGCCTTCGCGACCCGCAGGGCATGGCGGGGCGGGGTGGCGGGGTCGATGCCACCACTGAGGAGCATGACCGGCGACTGCGAGCGGCCGATGGCATAGAACGCTGGGTCAACCGTACCACGGGGCCACTGGGCGCAGATGGACTGGTAGGCTTGGTCCATGCCGCCACCCGATGGGCTGGCAAATTGGCCCGCTTGGGCTGGCGTAGCCGACCGCAGCGCATCCTCGGCACAAATGACCGAGAAGTGCATGCCCATGGCCATACCCATGCCGCTGCGTCCCACGAGTGCACTGGAGAGGCCCGTCAATGCGGTCCAGCGTCCTTGCGCAGCCTCGGTAATGGCGCGGGGCAAACCCGAAGCCAGCGTGGGGGAGTAGAGCGGACCGCGGACCATGGAGATCACCATGGGTGCGGTGAGGGTGGTGGTTTCAATGGCCCCGGTGAACGGATTGATCAGGCTGACACGCTGCGGGAGCCGTTTGAACAAGCGCGCCCACTGGTGCGCCAGGTCGGGGTAGCGCTGTGCGCAGGCCGTGTCGGCAGCACAATCTTTGAAAAGCGACTGCATTGCGGCTTGGCCGTCTTCGGCAAAAGTCTGGGGCAATGACATGTCGGGTGGTGCCACGCCGTCAAGCACCATGCGCCGCAGCTGCTGGGGAAACAGGCGCTGGTACTCCAGGGCTGCGCGCGTGCCATACGAGACGCCGACCAGATTGATGGCGGGGTGCCCCAGCACGTTGCGCACGGCTTCGAGGTCTTGCATGGCGATGGTGGTGGTGTAGTAGCGCAGGTCACCGTGGGGCAGCTTTTGCAGCGCCGCTTGGCACTGGGCCATGTGCGGGGGCAATTGCGCCAAGTCCAGCGACTCGGCAAGGCTGCGCGTGGGGTCCGGGTCGCACTTCAGCGGGGCACTTTTGCCGGTGCCGCGTTGGTCTACAAACACCAGGTCGCGCCGGTTGTTGAGCTTTGATAGCGCCCCCAGCATTTGCGGCATGAGTTCCATAGCACTTTGTCCCGGACCACCGACCAAAAAGTACACCGGGTCGACAAATTTTTCACGCGCCTTGGAGGGCACGATGGCAAAGTGGACTGCGATCTGGCGGCCATTGGGCTCTTGTGGGTTCAGGGGTCTTTGCAGGCTGCCGCATTGCACGGCTTCGGCCATGCCGGGCAAATGGCAGGGGTTTAGCACCGCAGCCTGGGCTGGCCACGCTGTGGTGGACAACAGGCCCAGTGTCATCAAGAAGGTGCAAAGACATTTCATAAAGCAGGAATGTAATTCAAATGAGGGGGTCAGAACTATCCAAAATACCGCTCGCTCGTCATTGCGAGGAGCGCAGCGACGTGGCAATCCATGACTTCCAGTGGCATGGATTGCCACGCTTCGCTCGCAATGACGAAAAATGTACCTTTGAAATTTCTATCTCCCTGCGTGGCAACGACGGATAGTGTCGCACCGTAAACCGTCCTGAGAAAACGGGTTTTCCCCGAGGTGACTGTCTGAATCCCTAAGAATTTGCCGTACCTATCGGCACAAACGACACGTCCGATGGACGGCCCTGCGAGTGGCCGCTCGGTTTGGGCTTTCAGTCCTGCGTGATCTTGCGTTCCTTGATGATGGCGGCGTAGCGTCGGCTGTCGCTTTGAGTCACGCTGCTGAACTGCGCCGGGGTCATGGGCGTGGGCGTGTTGGGAAACAGCGGCGAGCGCTTGGCTCTGCCCCCAAAAACCCAGCAAGGCGAAGCAACAACCTATCGTATTGATCTGGAAATGGAATTACTTGCCGATGCAAAAGCGCGAAAATATCTCGCCCAGCAAATCATCGGATGTGAACTGGCCGGTGATCTCGCTCAAATGCAGTTGCGCCTGGCGCAGGTCTTCGGCCAGCAGATCGAGCGCGGGCTGCGCAGCGCCAAGCTGGGCGCTGGCCCGTGCCAGTTGCCCATCAACACGCTGCAAAGCCTGCACATGCCGCGCCCTGGCCATATAAACACCTTCGGGGGCTGATTGCCAGCCCACCACCTGCAGCAGCCGCTGCCGCAGGTCTTGCAGCCCGACACCGGTTTTGGCAGACATCACAATGCCGTCCGCCGTCTTCGCCAGTGCTGACGCATCGGCCATGTCGGACTTGTTCCAGACATGGATGATCGGTGTTTTTGGAAGCAATTTTTGCGCCAGAAGGCCCGAAATACGCACGTCATTCGCTATGTAATTGATAGAGCTCTGGCGTGACAGGTCGTGCAAAAACAAAACCGCGTCAGCACTTTGTATTTCAGCCCAAGCACGTTCGATACCGATTTTTTCAACTTCATCAATGTCTTGCGCCCCATCCCCCGCATCACGCAAGCCAGCGGTGTCCACCACATGCAGCGGCACACCGTCGAGTTGAATCAGCTGCATGACCTTGTCGCGCGTGGTGCCTGCAATCGGTGTGACGATGGCCAGCTCGGCACCGGCCAGCGCATTGAGCAGCGAACTTTTACCGGCGTTCGGCTGCCCGGCAATCACGACCTTGATGCCTTCCCGCAATATGGCGCCCTGGCCAGAGCGCTGCATCACAGCGTGTAGCGTTTGCTGCAGGCTGCCCAGCTGGCCCCGTGCATCGGCTTTTTGCAGAAAGTCGATGTCTTCTTCGGGGAAGTCTAACGTGGCCTCCACCAGCATACGCAGGTGAATCAATTTTTCAAGCAGCACATTGACGGCTTGCGAGAACTCGCCCGACATCGAGCGCGCCGCCGAGCGCGCCGCCGTCTCGGTGCTGGCATCAATCAGGTCAGCAATCGCTTCGGCCTGCGCCAGGTCAATCTTGTCGTTCAGAAAAGCCCGTTCGGTGAACTCTCCCGGCTGCGCTACCCGCAAGCCGACGTGCCGCCCGGCCTCAAGGCAACGAGCCAGCAAGAGCTGCAAAACGACCGGGCCGCCGTGGGCTTGCAGCTCCAACACGTCTTCACCTGTGAACGAATGCGGCGCAGGAAAATGAATCGCCAGCCCTTGGTCGATGATGCCGCCATGTGCATCACGAAACGGCAGATAAGTTG
The DNA here is from genome assembly GCA_038902815.1 of Polaromonas sp. Taxonomy (GTDB): domain Bacteria; phylum Pseudomonadota; class Gammaproteobacteria; order Burkholderiales; family Burkholderiaceae_C; genus Polaromonas. The sequence goes on from JBCKNF010000015.1 coordinate 41,321, forward strand.
CATGACGGGGCAGCAAGCGCTTGCCACATAGCGCAACCATCACCGGCGCGATGTCTTTGCCGGACACCCGCACGATGCCGACGGCACCGCGACCGGGTGCGGTAGCAATCGCAACAATGGGGTCGTGGTGTCGTGCCAGCATAGAGGCATTATCAAGTGACAGCACGGAGACGGCTTCGCCGGGCCGCAGCTGTCACCCCCTAGGGGGGCGTCGAAGACGCTTCGGGGGCTACTTAAATTTTGGCAAATTAAATTGCGGCGGCACGCCCATGCGGGTGTTGATCATCCACTGCTGCGCAATCGACAGGATGTTGTTGGTGATCCAGTAGAGCACCAGGCCGGCCGGGAAGAAGAAGAACATTACGCTGAAAATCAACGGCATGAACCACATCAGCTTGGCCTGCATTGGATCGGGCGGCGTCGGGTTCAGCGCCGTCTGCAGCATGGTCGTTAGTGTCATGACAATCGGCAGAATGAAGTAGGGATCGGGCAAGGACAGGTCGGTAATCCACAAAATCCAGGGCGCGTTGCGCATCTCGACCGAGCTGAGCAGCACCCAATAAAGCGCAATGAACACCGGGATCTGCACCATGATAGGAAAGCAGCCACCCATCGGGTTGACTTTTTCATCCTTGTACATCTTCATCATGGCCTGCTGCATTTCCTGCGGCTTGTCTTTGAGCCGCTCGCGCATTTCCATGATTTTGGGGTTGACCGCCTTCATTTTGGCCATGCTGGCGTAGGCCTTGGCATTGAGCCAGTAGAAGGCGATCTTCAGCAGCAACACCAGCGCCACAATCGACCAGCCCCAGTTGTGAATAAAGCTGTGCAGCCAGTACAGCAGCCAGTACAGCGGCTTGGCCAAAATGGTCAGCCAGCCGTAGTCTTTCACCAGCTCCAGGCCGGGGGCCAGGGCTTCAAGTGCTTTTTCTTCCTGCGGGCCGATAAAAAGTTTTGCGCTCACTGCTTTCGTGGTGCCGGGGGCCATCATGTCGAGCGGCGTGATCATGCCCACGGCATACAGGTTGGTGTCCACCTTGCGCAGGAAAATGTCGCGCTGAATGCCGTCGGCCAGTATCCAGACCGTCGCAAAATAATGCTGGACCATAGCCACATACCCGTTGCTGGCCTGCTTTTCAACATCAACCTTGTTCTTTTCGATGTCGCTGAATTCAACTTTCTGGTATTTCTTGGCCTCTGTATAAATAGCCGGGCCGGTGAAGGTGAAATAAAACGCTGACTCGCCCAGCGGCGGGTTGCCGTCGCGCACCAGTTGCAGGTAAAGCTGTGGTGACACCGTAGTGGTACCGGTATTGATGATGTCATGGCGCACGGCGATGTTGTAAGAGCCGCGCTTGAGCGTGTAGGTTTTGACCAGCTTCACACCGCCAACATCCACTGACTCAAACTTGATGGCCAGTTCGTTCACGCCGTCTTTCAGGCTGCGCTCGCCCGGCACGGCAGTCATCGGCGTTTTGTGGGTCGGGAAGCTGCCGCCGGTGCCACTGGCAATCAGCCCGGACTGCACGACATAAACACGCGCAGCACTTTCATCGAGCAGCACAAAATCAGATGCCTTTTCCGCCATGTCTTTGTGCCGGGGGAAGGCCGAGCGAACCAGAGAGCCGCCGTCGGTGTCGAAGGTCAGCGTCAGAACATCGGTGTTGACAACCAGCCGCTCCTTGGTAGCCGAGGGTGCGGAGGGGGGCCGGGCGCCCGACTGACCCGGCACGGCCGCAGCAGCAGCGCCGGGCGCTTGCGCCGGTGCGGGGGCAGGAGGCACGGCGCTGATGCCGGCCTGCCCGGTCGGCACACCGGCTACGCTGGCAGATGGGCTGGCAGGCGTTGCCTTGCTTGCTACCGGTGTGGAAGACGGGAAAAAGGTTGCCTTGTTGCCATTGAAAACCTGCCATTGATCCCAGAGTAGAACCATGGAAAAACCAAAAATCACCCACAAAATGGTGCGGCGGATGTCGTTCATGACGGCTTCTTTTTAGAGGTGATTAAAGTCACGGGTGTGACCAGACGGGTGAAAGGGAAATGGCGGCGTTCAGCTGCGGCCTTGCGTGGCGGCACGGGGTCGTGTCCAGCATCGCACCAGGGCTGGCAGCGCGCCAGGCGATGCAGTGTGAGGTAGCTGCCGCGCACGGCACCATGTTGCTGCAATGCCTGCAACGAGTAGGCAGAACACGTTGGCTCAAAACGGCAACCCGAGCCCAGCCAGGGACTGAGCAGCAAGCGGTAAGCCTTGACCAGAACGATCAAAAGCTTTTGAGGCAGGCGGGAAGCCGCCAACAAGAGGTTTTTCATGCGCTTAGTCAAAAGGGACGCAGGACATCATGACTGCGCATCACATGGGGCTGCGCCAGCCTGCATCAAGGCCATCACCTCGGCGCGCACGGCTTCTTTTAAGCGAGACGATGCGGCGCTGGTAAATTCCTGGCGCGAAAACTCCCGGCGCAAGCGCACCAGAAAGGCGGCCCGGGGCTGGTTCAGGTAGTGCGTTAAAAAATCAGCGCTCACGGTATAGATTTGCCTTTTGATGGCGTTGCGCGTAACGGCCCGTTTGGCCCAGCGTTTGGGCACCATCGCACCGATCCATACATCCGGAACAGGGAACAGGGCAAAGGCGGGAGGTGCAACGGCATCAAGCCGGTTGCGATGCAGGGCAAAGTGCTCGGTTTTGGCGATGACTTTGCCCGCTAGAACCGCCTGAAACTGCGGCCGGGTTTGAAGCCGCTGCACAAGACCCGTCTAAAGTATTCAGGGATGCAGGCTTGTTAGACCGCCAGGCGCTTGCGGCCTTTAGCGCGGCGGGCCGCAATCACTGCGCGGCCGCCACGGGTTTTCATGCGAGTCAGAAAACCATGCGTACGTGCGCGCTTGACTTTGGAAGGTTGGTATGTGCGTTTCATGATGATTAATCCAGCTTGAAAATGTAGGGGCATCCATGCGCTTCCCGGCAATGAAGACCGGGCCGCGAATCAGGGAAACCCACGATTATCGCAGATTTCTCAAGCCTGACAACCAGTTGGGCCGGTTAATTGGCGTAATGACTGAGATCCGTGCCGCCGCCCTGGAATAGGTTAAAACCCGTATAAAAATTTTGTGGATAACTCCCTGCCACGGCTACAATGAATGGTGCCAAAAATCAAGAATATCCACAGGCGGTCAATGGCCCCCACGCTTTTCACTTCGTGTAATACGCTGCCCCCCGAGGGGGCTAATTTTTCTTGGGGCGGCCCGGCGAAAAATTGCATGGCCCCACGCTTATGACCAGCATAAACCACCATGAGTGACGGCTCCGCGCTCAACATGAGCCACGGTTTGTGGCAGACCTGCGTTGACCATCTGGCCCAGGAGCTGCCTGAGCAACAGTTCAATACCTGGATCCGTCCACTGGCCGCCGACGTGGCTGAAGACCTGTCCAAAGTCACCATTCAGGTCGGCAACCGCTTCAAGCTTGACTGGATTCGCACGCAGTACGCCGCCCGAATTGCCGCCTTGCTTGAAAAGGTTTCTGGCCATAATATTCCACTTGAGTTAGCGCTTGCTCCGCGTGAAGTCCCTGCCAAATCATCCTCCTTAACCCGAAGCTTTAAAGGCTCTGGCATTCCTGAGCCGGCTGGCCTTGGCGTGACCGAAGATATCGCCGGCGCGCCGTTCAAAACCCGGCTGAACACCGCGCTGACCTTTGACACCCTGATTGAAGGCACGGCCAACCGCATGGGTCGCGCCGCCGCCATGCATGTAGCCAGCCGTCTGGGCCAGCTATACAACCCGCTTTTTATTTACGGTGGTGTTGGCCTGGGCAAAACCCATTTAATGCACGCCATTGGCAACCGGTTGTTGTCAGATAACGCTGCGGCCAAAGTTCTCTACATTCATGCCGAGCAGTTTGTTTCGGATGTGGTGAAGGCCTATCAGCGCAAGACTTTTGATGAATTTAAAGAGCGCTACCACTCGCTCGATTTATTGCTGATTGATGATGTTCAGTTCTTCGCCAACAAGGACCGTACGCAGGAAGAGTTCTTCAACGCCTTTGAGGCCCTGCTGACCAAAAAAGCACACATCGTGATGACCAGCGACACCTATCCCAAGGGCCTGACCGACATCCATGAGCGCCTGGTGTCGCGTTTTGATTCCGGCCTTACCGTTGCCATCGAACCACCCGAACTTGAAATGCGTGTTGCCATTCTGCTCCACAAGGCCGAGACCGAAGGCGCTGTCATGCCTGAAGAAGTCGCATTTTTTGTGGCCAAAAACGTGCGCTCCAATGTGCGCGAACTGGAAGGCGCGTTGCGTAAAATCCTCGCCTATTCACGTTTCAATCAGAAAGAAATATCCATCCAGCTGGCGCGTGAAGCCCTGCGCGACCTGCTGTCGATTCAAAACCGCCAGATATCGGTTGAAAACATCCAGAAGACCGTCGCCGACTATTACAAGATCAAGATCGCCGACATGTATTCAAAAAAACGCCCGGCCAGCATTGCCCGACCACGTCAGATTGCCATGTACC
>JBCKNF010000016.1:0-44334 GCA_038902815.1 Polaromonas sp.
CCAAGCGTGGCAAATCAGTCGAAGAAATCTTCGGCTAAGGCGCAGGGGCATTCAAATGACGACAGCAAATAAAGTAAAAGTCCAACTGATTCGCAGCCCGATTGGCACCAAAGAGTCACACCGCGCTACTGTGCGTGGTCTGGGTTTGCGCGGTGTTAACAGCGTTAGCGAACTGGAAGACACGCCCGCAGTGCGCGGCATGATTAACAAGATCAGTTACCTGGTCAAGATTGTTTAAGCAAGGCCTATTATGGAATTAAACGGAATCAAGCCTGGCGTTGGTGCAAAGCACTATAAACGCCGTGTCGGTCGCGGCATTGGCTCTGGCATCGGTAAAACCGCAGGACGCGGCCACAAAGGTCAAAAGTCTCGCGCCGGTGGCTACCACAAGGTCGGCTTTGAAGGCGGTCAAATGCCTTTGCAACGTCGCTTGCCAAAGCGTGGTTTCAAATCGCATTTGCTCAAGTTCAATGCTGAAGTCACGTTGACGGCACTGGAGCAGCTCGGTCTGGCTGAAGTGGACTTGCTGGCTTTGAAGACGGCTGGCCTGGTGGGCCAACTGGCTAAAAACGTCAAGATCATCAAGACGGGCGAGTTGACGAAAGCCGTCAAGCTCAATGGTATTGGTGCAACTGCTGCTGCCAAGGCCATCATTGAAGCCGCTGGCGGCTCGGTTGCCTAAGTTTTAAAGCATTGACAGGATTCATCGGTGGCAACTAACTCGGCTCAATTGGCAAAATCCGGCAAGTTCGGCGATTTGCGGAGCAGGCTGGTGTTTTTGCTGCTGGCACTGGTGGTGTACCGCATTGGTGCGCACATTCCGGTTCCCGGAATTGACCCTGGGCAGTTGCAGCAGCTTTTCAAAGGGCAGGAAGGCGGCATATTGAGTTTGTTCAATATGTTCTCCGGTGGTGCGCTGTCGCGGTTCGCGGTGTTCGCGCTGGGCATCATGCCTTACATCTCGGCCTCTATCATCATGCAGTTGCTCACTTATGTTGTTCCAACATTTGAGCAATTGAAAAAAGAGGGCGAAGCTGGGCGCAGAAAAATCACCCAGTACACCCGCTACGGTACTTTGGGGCTGGCGCTGTTTCAGTCGATGGGGATTGCGGTTGCACTGGAAAGCTCGCCAGGCTTGGTCTTGGCGCCCGGATTTGGTTTTCGCATGACAGCGGTGGTGAGCTTGACCGCCGGCACGATGTTTTTGATGTGGCTCGGTGAGCAGATTACCGAACGTGGCCTGGGCAACGGTATTTCGATTCTGATTTTTGCGAGTATTGTGGCCGGTTTGCCCAGTGCAATGGGCGGTCTGCTTGAGCTGGTGCGTACCGGCGCCATGAGTATCCTGGTGGCGATCGTGATCGTGATCGTGGTTGCGCTGGTCACTTACTTTGTTGTATTTGTAGAGCGCGGCCAGCGGAAAATTCTGGTCAATTACGCCAGGCGGCAGGTCGGCAACAAGGTGTATGGCGGGCAATCCTCCCATTTGCCTTTGAAGCTGAACATGGCCGGTGTTATCCCCCCGATTTTTGCGTCCTCAATTATTTTGTTGCCCGCGACGGTGGTAGGCTGGTTCGCCACCGGCGACGGCATGCGCTGGCTCAAGGATATCGCCAGCACGCTCACTCCCGGCCAACCTATCTATGTGATGTTTTATGCGAGTGCCATCATCTTCTTCTGCTTCTTTTACACGGCACTGGTTTTTAACAGCCGTGAAACTGCAGACAACCTGAAGAAAAGCGGTGCCTTCATTCCGGGAATACGTCCGGGCGACCAGTCGGCGCGCTACATCGACAAGATTCTGGTGCGTTTGACGCTGGCCGGATCGATCTACATCACCGCCGTCTGTCTGCTGCCTGAGTTTTTGATTTTGAAGTACAACGTGCCGTTTTATTTCGGTGGCACCTCTTTGCTGATTATTGTGATTGTCACCATGGATTTCATGGCGCAAGTGCAGAACTACATGATGTCGCAGCAGTACGAGTCCTTGCTTAAAAAAGCAAACTTCAAGACATCGCCCGGCGCGTAGGCTAAAGTCCGTGTTTAACGAGTAATTTAGGAGAATTAAAAATGAGAGTTTCAGCTTCGGTCAAGAAAATTTGCCGCAACTGTAAAGTTATCCGTCGCAAGGGCGTTGTACGCGTGATTTGCACAGACCCACGTCACAAACAGCGTCAAGGCTGATTTTAAGAGTTTTAGAGGACGAACATGGCCCGTATCGCTGGTATCAATATTCCGCCGCAACAGCACGCCGAAATCGGCTTGACTGCAATCTTTGGCATCGGTCGCACCCGTGCTCGCAAAATTTGCGACGCCTGTGCCATCGCCTATTCAAAGAAAGTCAAAGACCTGACTGACGGCGATCTGGAAAAAATTCGTGATCAGATCGGACTGTTCACCATTGAAGGTGACTTGCGTCGTGAAACCACGATGAACATCAAGCGCCTGATGGACATCGGCTGCTATCGCGGCTTCCGTCATCGTCGTGGCCTGCCCATGCGTGGCCAGCGTACGCGTACCAACGCCCGCACCCGCAAGGGCCCGCGCAAGGCTGCAGCGTCGTTGAAGAAATAATCAAGAGGTTTTCCTATGGCTAAGTCACCAACCAATACCGCAGCACAACGCGTTCGCAAGAAAGTTCGCAAGAACGTTGCCGACGGCATTGCACACGTTCACGCATCGTTCAACAACACCATCATCACGATCACCGATCGCCAGGGCAATGCCCTGTCATGGGCTTCGTCAGGTGGTCAGGGTTTCAAGGGTTCGCGTAAATCGACTCCATTTGCTGCACAGGTAGCATCTGAGGTGGCTGGCCGCGCAGCTATTGAGCAAGGCATTAAAAACCTTGATGTTGAAATCAAGGGCCCCGGTCCAGGTCGCGAGTCTTCGGTTCGCGCGCTGGGCGCTCTCGGTATCCGGATCAATTCGATTGCTGACGTAACCCCGGTTCCACACAACGGCTGCCGTCCACAAAAACGCCGCCGTATTTAATCCCCCGTGTCCTGGCGGGGCGGCTTGCTTTTTTGGCAATTACCCGGCGCAGGACTTTTTACCAAAGCCCACCGCCATCAGGCTAAGCGTCAAAGTTTAGGCCGAAGGCTCCTGCAGCGATGCAGCAGATGACAAAAGGAATTCAAAGTGGCACGTTACCTGGGCCCCAAGGCCAAACTATCCCGTCGTGAAGGCACCGACCTCTTTTTAAAGAGTGCTCGCCGCGCCATCGCCGACAAATCAAAATTCGACTCTAAGCCGGGTCAGCATGGTCGCACCTCTGGTACCCGCACGTCGGACTTCGGTCTGCAACTGCGTGAAAAGCAGAAGGTCAAGCGTATGTACGGCGTGCTGGAAAAGCAGTTCCGCCGCTACTTCGAAGAAGCTGATCGCCGCAAAGGCAACACCGGTGCCAATCTGTTGTTCATTCTGGAATGCCGTCTGGACAACGTGGCCTACCGCATGGGCTTCGGCTCAACTCGCGCTGAAGCACGCCAGCTGGTGTCGCACAAGGCGATTACCGTCAACGGCGGCTCGGTCAATATTCCTTCGTACATGGTCAAGGCTGGTGATGTGATTGCCGTCCGCGAGAAGTCGAAGAAGCAGACTCGCGTGGCAGAAGCCCTCGAGTTGGCCAAACAGGTGGGTATGCCTGCCTGGGTCGAGGTCAGCATCGAGAAGGGCGAAGGCACTTTCAAGAAGGTTCCTGACCGTGACGAGTTCGCCGCTGACGTGAATGAATCGCTCATCGTCGAGTTGTATTCACGCTAATTTCGTTCCTGCGGTACGAGGCGCTGCATATGTGGAATATGCAGGTTTTTGTACCGTCGGCCTTATCGGTGTAACGAACCGAGGGTATTGACATAGGAAAATTGCATGCAAACTAAATTATTGAAACCAAAAACCATCAACGTCGAGCAACTGAGCGCTAACCGCGCAAAAGTCACGCTCGAACCATTTGAGCGTGGCTATGGCCACACCCTGGGCAACGCCCTGCGCCGTGTATTGCTGTCGTCCCTGGTCGGCCATGCCGCCACTGAAGTCACCATCGCTGGCGTGCTGCACGAGTACTCGACTATTGACGGTGTTCAAGAAGACGTCGTCAATATTTTGCTTAACCTCAAGGGCGTGGTTTTCAAGCTCCACAACCGTGATGAAGTGACACTGAGCCTGCGCAAAGATGGCGCTGGCCCGGTGACGGCGGCTGACATTCAGACTCCGCATGATGTTGAAATCATCAACCCTGAGCAGGTGATTGTTAACCTGTCGCACGGCGGCAAAATTGACATGCAGATCAAGGTTGAAAGTGGCCGTGGCTATGTGCCCGGTAGCGTTCGTCGTTATGGTGACGAGTCGACCAAATCGATTGGTCGGATTGTTCTGGACGCATCGTTCTCGCCCGTCAAGCGCGTCAGCTACACGGTTGAAAGCGCCCGCGTCGAGCAGCGCACAGACCTCGATAAACTGGTTATCGAAATCGAAACCAACGGGGCAGTGTCGGCAGAAGATGCCGTGCGCGCGTCAGCCAGAATTTTGGTTGAACAACTCGCAGTATTCGCGCAACTTGAAGGCAATGAACTCGCTGCGTTTGATGCGCCAGTTCAACGCAGCTCACAGCAGTTTGACCCGATTCTGCTGCGCCCGGTTGATGAGCTTGAGCTCACCGTGCGTTCTGCAAACTGCCTGAAGGCCGAGAACATCTACTACATCGGCGACTTGATCCAGCGTACTGAAAACGAGCTGCTTAAAACGCCGAACCTGGGCCGTAAATCGCTCAACGAAATCAAGGAAGTGCTCGCATCGCGTGGTTTGACCCTCGGTATGCGCCTTGAAAGCTGGCCACCGGCCGGGCTGGATAAGCATTAATTTAAAACCGAAGACCATCTCTTCAATGGGATGGCGCACGGGCAGTACCTGATACGGCTGCCCGGATACTAAAAAAGGAAATCACCATGCGTCACGGACACGGACTACGTAAACTAAACCGCACCAGCGAGCACCGCCTCGCCATGCTGCGCAATATGATGAACTCGCTGCTACAGCACGAAGCCATCAAAACGACGCTGCCAAAAGCAAAAGAGCTGCGCCGCGTTGTTGAACCCATGATCACGCTGGCCAAAGAGCCAACGCTGGCCAACAAACGCCTCGCATTCGACCGCCTGCGCGACCGCGACATGGTCGTCAAGCTGTTTGCAGAACTCGGCCCACGCTACAAGGCACGTCCTGGCGGCTACACCCGCATTTTGAAAATGGGCTTCCGTGTTGGCGACAACGCTCCCATGGCACTCGTCGAGCTGGTAGACCGGCCGGATGTGGATGCTGATACCACTACAGTTGACCCGGCCAAGGCAGAGTAAGCTAGAATAACAACTTATCGCGCGGTGGAGCAGCCTGGTAGCTCGTTGGGCTCATAACCCAAAGGTCGTAAGTTCAAATCTTGCCCGCGCAACCAATACCCTAGCTAACCAAGCTAGTAGCAAACGCCCACTTTATGTGGGCGTTTTGTTGTCTAGCCATTTCACGCCAAAGAACGTCGCGCTGTCTGTAGACGTTCCTCAAGGTAAGCGCCATAGAAGTCCGGGATATAGCCCCCAATCAGCCGATCAGCCACCTCTATGCCTCTTTTGCCAAAGAACAGCACAGTCGGTGCTACCCGTATGCCCCACGCGCGCGTCAGTTGACCATGTGTCACTTGCTCACCTCGGAAGTCGCGCACTGATCGCGCACTTCGCATATCCACCTGAACCACGGGCTGCTGCTCTTCAACGCGCAGAGGTCCCAGGTAGCTGTCCCGTGCAATACGGCAAAACGGGCAACCTTCAAGGCTGACCATGACGATCAAAGGCTTCCTAACGGCAAGGGCCAGCGCCAATTCATCGGCAAGGGAATCGGGTTTCGGCAAGATCACTCGCTCGCCCGCAAGTGCTGGCCCGACTACAAAGGGCCAGGCGACCAGCGCGCCAAGCGTAGCCAGCAGCTCGCGGCGCTTGGGCGCATTTTGGATGTTGCTTGGTTTGGACATGTTTTGATTCAGCATGGCAGATTATTCGCGCTCCATCAACAGATAAGTGTTATATGCGTTCATGCGGTTAGCTGCGTGGAAAAGCGGCAGATGTTCAAAACGTGACCAGTCTGTGGCCTTGTAGGCCTCGTCGAAAGGCTCAAGATTGCGCGAAGCTTTGCCCATACTCTCCCGCAAATATGTCAAATAGTCCCGGGTCTGCCGTAAGTCATCGCTTGCAGACGATGAAAACGGCCCATGCCCAGGCACAGTCGTTTGGATATCAAAAAGGAGCAGCGCATCCAGTGACTCAATCCATTTCTTGCTATCGGCGGTCTGACCGACGAAGGGCAGACGCCCCCGAAAAACCAGATCGCCGGCAAAAAGCACTTTTTCTGAAGGCAGATAGACGACAAGGTCTTCCGGAGTGTGCGCAGGCCCAACTGGCTTCAGGACAAAGCGGACACCACCGACAACCAAATCACGCTCACGATCAAGCCACTCGTCAGCTAAAACCAAACGGGTCTTCTCGTCTATCCATGGGAATAACTCGTTGCGAGATGCTTCCAGGCGCAGCTGGGCAGTTTCTGAATTTAAATACTCAAGCCCGGCACGAGCTGCAATGATGTGCGCACCAGCGTCTTTAAAGGCCTGCAAGCCATAAATATGATCTGCGTGGTAATGCGTGACGATCACATGCGTGACCACTTTGCCAGTCAGGCGCTTAATCTCGCGCATCAACTCGTGAGCCAGTTCAGGCGAGCCAAGCGCATCAATGACAACGACCCCAGCAGGGGTCACCACGAAACCCGCATTGGAGATAAAGTTCCGATTGGCAGCACTGCCAAGCGCCGACTCTCCCTGAACGTACCACGCAGATGCTGACACCTGGCGAGGCAGCATCTGACTGCCCGCTTTCGTTTGCGCCTCATAGCCTGCGCAGGCGGTTATCGAAAATATTGCGAACGCCGCCAAATGCCAACGCAAAAAACACCAGACTGCCATTCAGCTCTCCATTTGGGACATCTCTGGCAAGGCACCCATTGCAATACTCAGAATTGCAAGATAATATAAGCCATCTCTTACATATTGGCAAGAGAGATATGTTTACCTGAAGCTTTGAAAGCTTACTGGCACAATACGATGCACCCTCTCTCTACAGGCAACATGAAACCAACTCTAATGGCGCTACGAGCTAGTAAATCTGATGGCCAAGCAAAGATTGAATCCGATGCGGTTTTCGAACTGGCGGCGGAGGTTTTTCGTGTCATGTCGGCCCCGATGAGGCTAAAAATTATTAGCTGCTTGTGCAACGGCGAAAAAAACGTATCAGAACTTTTGACCCAAGTTGACACAACCCAGCCGAATATGTCACAGCATTTAAATACGCTATATCAAGCGGGCGTGCTCGGCAAGCGACGTGATGGCGTACAGATTTTTTACCGGATTATCAATGATAGGGTGGTGACGCTGTGTAGAGCAGTGTGTACTCAAATTGCGATTGAGGCAGAGCCCTAGCAGCCTGTCGCAAAAATAAGGGGTCGGACCCCTTTAAGCCCGCTAAAAAATCAGACCTCAAACCCGCAATCCAGGCGCAAGGCAGCAAGTTCTTTGCTGACCATCAGGTTTATCAAAGCCACTGCGTGCCGGAGCTGGTTGGATTGTCTGCAAACCGCAGCGGTATAGGTCGTTGCCAGCTCGAACTCTTTCGGCAGCAGCGCCACCAGGTCAACGCCGTCGGTGAACAAAATCTCAGTGACCTGCGTGCAGCCCAGCAAGCCGGACTGATTTGTTTCAGCCATGGCTTTCATCGCTGCTGCACCGTTGGGGTAGGGGCGTAGGCGGGTGGCGAGCTCTGCTTCAAGACCCAACTCGCGCAGGACCTTCATCACATGAATGCCCGCTGTGGCCTTGATGGGGTCGGGGAAGTAAATGCCGCGTGCGGCTTGCAGTGCGGCTTTCAGTGCGGCGGGGCTGCTCACATCAACCGCTTTTTCACCAGACTTGACGGCTACGCCTGTCTTCACTACGCCAATATTTTTTGCGCTATCTGCTATGAGTTGCCCGCTGGCGGTGAGCTGGGCAATCAGCGTGTCAGTCAGGATAAGCACATCGCAGGGCGTGCCCGAAAGCAGAGCGTCTTTCATCATGCCGACTGCGCCAAAAGTGCCTGCCACGTCGCACTGCTGCGCTGCCTTGAAGCGCTCACTCAGCTGCGTTACCAGGCCCTGGGCAGCGCCGCCACTGAGGATAAGAAGTTGAGGGTGAAGCAATGTCATGCGTCAATCGACCTTGATATTGGCGGTCTTGATGACGCGCTCCCACTTGGTTATCTCTTGTAATGTTGTGAAGATCACTGTCCGAACTACTTTATTTACTCTACCTTGCCAATGCGTTTGACAACTGCGGCCATGCGGGTTGCATCAAGCTGCACATACTTTTCAAAGTCTGACGAGTCCTGGTATTGCACGGGGCTGCCTGCGTTCAGAATAACTTCCTTCACCTTTGCATCTTGCGCCGCAGCTTTGGCTGCTGCACGCAGGCGCTGGGCAATCGGCTCTGGTGTGTCTTTGGGTATGAAGAGGCCTGACCACTGCGCGTATTCGGCACTGTAGCCCGAGTCTTTCAGGCTCGGTACGTCTGGCAGCGCGACCAGGCTGCTGGTGCCCCAATGCGCCAGCACCCGCAGTTTGCCCGCCTTGACATGCTGCAACACCGTGGCCGGGCCGGTCGATACCGCATCAATCTGCCCGCCCAGCAGTGCAATTATTGCGGGACCAGCGCCAGTGAAGGGCACATGCGTCATTTTTAGACCGGCGTTTTGCGACAAAATTTCCATCGGCACATGCATGGTGCCGTAGTTGCCGGATGAGCCGTAGTTGATGGCACCCGGGCGCTTTTTGACATCGTCGACAAACTGCTGCACGGTTTTCCACGGCGACTCGGCGCGCACCGCGAGCACCGTCGGGTCGGCGGTGTAGCGCGCGATGGGGCGCAGGTCACTGAGTGCAAACATCGGTGGGCGGCCCAGCAGGGTGTCCGCCTCGGGGATCACCGTCAGCGACGACAGCGCCAGCAGAATCGTGTAGCCATCAGGCTTGGCTTTTGCCACCTGGCTCATGCCTATGCCACCGCCTGCGCCAGCCTTGTTTTCGATCACCACCGGCTGCCCGAGGTCACGCGACATGGCTTCAGCAACCGGGCGCGCCACCAGGTCAGCCAGGCCGCCCGGCGGGAAGGGCACGACCATGGTGATAGGCCGTGTGGGCCAGCTACCTTGTGCGGCTGCATAGGTGATGCAGCCGCACAGAAGCACGCTGCTGACAATTGATTGGATGGCGAATTTTCGTGTCATGGTTGTCTCCTAAATGGGCCGCATTCAGTGTGCCGTCTTGGGTATAGTGTGCATGCTAACATTTAACGGAATTTGACACGCTACCTTACCTGCAAGAGACACCACAAAATGAAAATAGTTGCTTTTCGCCACAATGGCCAGCCCGGCGTAGGCCTGGTTTCAAACGATCTACAGCAAGTTCAGCCCTTCGACTTGCCTGCTGCGCAGCGCGAGTTGGGTGCCTTGCCGATTATCGAGATGCAGGTGCGCGGTGAGGCTTTGCCTGCGTTGCTGGCCGCAGTAGCTGTCAGCGATGTGCAGATCATCGCTCCTTTGCCCAAGCCACGGCGCAACATTTTTTGCGTTGGCAAAAACTACTTTGCACACGCCAAAGAATTTGCTGGCAGCGGTTTTGACAGCAGCGCCAAATCAGGCGGCGACATTCCAGATGCCCCCATCATCTTCACCAAGGTAGCCGAGTCCGTGATTGGCCCCGGTGCCGTGATTGAAATGCCGGCAGTGTCCAGCGCGATTGACTATGAAGCCGAACTCGCCGTCATCATCGGGCGCGGCGGCAAGGGCATTGCCGCCAAAGACGCGATGGCGCATGTCTGGGGTTACACCATCATCAACGACATCACCGCGCGTGACTGGCAAAGCCGGCACCAGCAGTGGCACATGGGCAAGTCATTCGACACCTTTTGTCCCATGGGGCCGTGGCTGGTCAGCGCCGACGAGCTGGACGGCAGCAAAACCATGGTGCGCTGCTACGTGAACGGCGAGGAGCGCCAGAATGCGTCAACAGCCGATTTGATTTTTGATATTCCCAAGCTGATCGAAACCTTGTCGGCAGGTATCACGCTGTACCCCGGTGACGTGATTGCCACGGGCACGCCAGTGGGTGTAGGCATCGGCTTTAAGCCGCCCAAATACCTGAAGGCCGGCGATGTGGTGCGGGTCGAGATTGACGGGATTGGCTACCTAGAAAACCCGGTCCGCTAAGTCAAGAAACCCAGGGGCCTCAAGCAACCAGCGGTGCCTCCTGCATCGCCTCGTTCTGCTGTTCCAGCATGTCCACTTGGCCCTTCCAGTAATCGCTGGAGCCAAACCACGGGAAGTTGATCGGGAAGATCGGGTCATGCCAGCGCTGGGCCAGCCAGGCGCTGTAATGCACCAGTCGCAGGGTGCGCAGTGGCTCTATCAGCGCCAGTTCGCGTCTGTCAAATTCGCGGAACTCTTCGTAGCCATCGACCAGCGCGCCCAGTTGGCGATTGCATTGCACACGCTCGCCTGAGAGCAGCATCCACAAGTCCTGTACCGCAGGGCCGCTGCGTGCGTCGTCGAGATCTACAAAATGCGGGCCTGCGCCGGCCAAGCCTTCGGGTGTCCACAAAATATTGCCGGGGTGGCAGTCGCCATGCAGGCGCAGGGTTTGAACGTCGCCCACGCTTTCAAACACGGCCTGTGCCGTCAGCATGGCTTCTTCAAAGGCCTTGCGCCAGCGCGACTCCATATCGAGCGGCAAATAAGCGCCCGTCAGCAAAACATCGCGCGATGCATAGCCAAAAGTTTGCAGGTCAAGTGCGGGCCTGTGGGTGAAAGTTTTTGCGCTGCCCACGCTGTGTATGCGGGCCAGAAAGCGGCCTATCCACTCCAGCACGTCCAGGTCGTCGAGCTCCGGCCTGCGGCCACCACGGCTGGGCGATACGCTGAAGCTGAAACCCTTGAAGTGGTTAAGCGTTTTGCCTTGCAGCACCAGTGCCCCGACGACGGGAATTTCTGCGCTCATCAACTCTGCCGCGAAAGAATGTTCTTCCAGAATCTGCACGTCGCTCCAGCGGTCGGGCCGATAAAACTTGACCACAACAATCTCGCCCTTTAGCTCGCTTTTCTCATCACCTTGGCCAGAAGGGGCTTCAAGATGCACCTGGTAGACGCGGTTTTCGTAACTCGACAGCGCCATCAACCGACCATCACCGAGCAGACCCACGCTGGCCAGCGCGTCGAGCACCACGTCGGGTGTGAGGTGCTCGTAGGCGTGGATTTTTTGTCGGCTTACGGCTTGTGACGGTTGCTTGGGCATGGGTGATTGTCAGGGTAAGACCCCAATAACTCCAATGCACCACTAAACTGGTGAGGAATGTCAAAAAATATCAAGCCCCAAAACATCAAACCCGCCCAGGTCATTGAAGAGCTGCGCCCCGGCCAGTCGATTGAGCTGCTGAAGGAGTTGCACATCCTCACGCGCGAGGGCAAGCTGAATCAGGATACGCGGCGCAAGCTCAAGCAGGTTTATCACCTGTACCAGTTGATTGAACCCTTGCTTAATGCTGCGACTGCGGAAAACCCTAGGGCCACACTGGCTGACCATGGCGCGGGTAAATCGTATTTGGGTTTCATCCTTTACGATTTGTTTTTCAACGTCGCGCATAAAGGTGAAAAAACCAGCGGCCATATTTACGGCATTGAGACCCGCGCAGAACTGGTTGAAAAATCCCGCGCGCTGGCCCAGCGCCTCGGTTTTCAGCGCATGTCGTTTTTAAATCTTTCGGTGCAGCAGGCGACCACTTCACCTGACCTGCCGGAAGCGATAGACATCGTGACGGCACTACATGCCTGCGATACCGCCACCGATGACGCGATTGCCTTTGGCCTTGCCAAAAACGCCCGTCATATGGTGCTGGTGCCGTGCTGCCAGGCCGAGGTGGCGGGCGTTCTTAAAAAGAGCCGCGCGCTGAATCTCGCTAAAACCCCGCTGGCCGAATTGTGGCGGCATCCGCTGCATATGCGAGAGTTTGGCAGCCAGATCACCAACGTGTTGCGCTGCCTGCAACTGGAGGCTAATGGCTACAACGTTAGCGTCACAGAGCTGGTGGGTTGGGAGCACTCGATGAAGAATGAGATGATTTTGGCTAGCCGCCCGGTTATCCCGAATGCCAGCAAGACCGGTGCGGCGCAAGTGCGTCTGAAAGAGGTTTTGTCTGAGCTGGGCTTACAGGAGCTAACGCTGCGTTTTGCGATTTATCAGATCAGTTGCTAAAACGCTTGCGCGTCAAAGCCAGCGCAATCCAGAAAGCGACTACGGCGTAAACAATCAGCATCAACAAATGCTGCAAACCCTGCGCAGGCCATTGGCCTAAAAACAGTGGGCGGATCAGCTCAACCGCTGCTGTCAAAGGCAGCCAGTCAGATATCACTCGCAGCACGCTAGGCAACTGGTCACGCGGAAAGAACACACCACTCAAAAACATGGTTGGCGTGAGAAACAGCGTGAAGTAATAGGTGAAAAAATCGTAGCTTTTGGCCAGCGCATTGAAGATCAGCGCGATGCATGAAAAGGTGATGCCCACCAGCGCCAACAACGGCAAAGCCAACAGCAGCATGGGGCTATGGCTGATGTTCAGTGCCAGCATGACTGCCAAAATCACCACGCTGGTAAACAGCGCTTTGAATGCCGCCCACAGCATTTCAGCAAACACCACGTCGTCAAGCCGAACCGGGGCATTCATGATGCCGTCCCAAGTGCGCTGCACGTGCATGCGTGAAAAGGCTGAGTACAAAGCTTCAAACGATGCGGCCTGCATTGCACTGGCGCACACCGAGCCGCTGGCCAAAAACAAAAGGTAAGGTACGGCTGTGCCGTTTAAATTGACGCTGCCAATCAACATGCCCAGCCCGTAACCAAAAGCCACCAGCGTGATCAGGGGCTCGGCAATGTTGCCGACCAGACTAGGAATGGCCAGCTTGCGCCAGACCAGCAGGTTGCGGCGAAACACTGGTATCCAGCGCAGGCTGATACGGGGTGCTGCCCAAATCGAAGTCATCATGCGTCCTCCCTGATTTGTCGGCCTGTGAGTTTTAAAAACAGGTCTTCAAGATTTGCTGGGCGATGCAGGGTGCGCAGTTGTGGGTAGTCATTCAGTGCAGCCAGCAAACCCTTGGAGTTCTGGGTATAGAAAAATACCGTCTCGCCACTGACTTCGGTGCGCGCTGCTAAGGCCTTCAGCGGTGAATTAAGCAATGCCAACGCGCCTGCGCCATAGACCTCGACCACGTCGGGTTCCAGGTTGTCGGCAATCAACTGGCGTGGTGTGCCTTCGGTCATTTTCTTGCCGTGATCAAGCACCAGCAAGCGGTCACACAGGCGTTCAGCTTCATCCATGAAGTGGGTTGTCAGCAAAATTGATTTGCCCTGTTGCACCAGCCGCTGCAGGCGCTCCCACATCAGGTGTCGGGCTTGCGGGTCAAGCCCGGTGGTTGGCTCATCGAGCAATAACAATTGCGGGTCGTTGACCAATGCACGCGCCAGGCTCAGGCGGCGTTTCATGCCGCCTGACAGTTCACTGAGCTTGGCATCGGCCTTGTGCGTTAGCGCCGCAAATTCCAGCAGCTTCGGGATGCGCTCCCTGATGACCGCATCCTTCATGCCGAAGTAGCGGCCAAACACCAGCAGGTTTTCTGCACATGAAAAGTCCGGGTCCAGGCTGTCGAACTGGCTGACGATGCCCAAGTTTTCTTTAATCGCCAGCGCGTCCTGCGGCATCTTTAAAACGCCAGCGTTTTGATTGCCCATAAAAAATGAAATGTCGCCCGCATCAGGCGCGGTCAGCCCCAGGCACATGCGGATGGTGGTGGTCTTTCCCGCGCCGTTGGGGCCAATCACACCCAGACACTCGCCGGGTGCAATCTCAAACGACAGGTTGTCAACGACTGTGGCCGCGCCGTAACGCTTGGTCAGCCCTTTGATGCTGAAGAGGTTTTGCGTCATGCGCTTATTGTTGCGCATCTGCGGCCGGCCTCTGCCATCGCCCGGGGCAGGACTTGACCCCAAATCACAGCCAGAGTGGATTGGCCTCAGCCCTGCGGCAAGTACTCTAGCCCGCTGGTAGCCAGCCCGACGAGGCCCACGTGGGTCTGATTCGCAGCACTACTTACCAAACTAGCCAGCCAGTCGCCCTGGTGCGTTTCTGTTGCCAGCGCATTTACCGCAGCGGTAAGTGTTACTTGGTCAGGCGCTACTCGATTCACGTTAGTCAGCAAATACTGAGCAATATGTGTGTTGCCCACCCCCCCAGCCAAGATGTCCCAGATTGGCAAGCGCAGCACTGCTCCAGACAGGTCCTTGATGGTAAATCCAGCATCGAACAGGCCAAGCACCACCCCCATTAGCGCCTGCTTTGACGCATCGAATGCCAGTTGGCCTGGGAGGACCGCGCCAAGTAGCAGCGCAGCGCCGCCACCGGAATCAGTTACACCCAAGTCGAGAGCTATGTTCTTATCGGTAAATTTAACGCGCTCGACGTTCACAAGCGTGTCGGTGCCGGCGGCACCGCTGTTGTCGGTGACCGTGTAGCCGTTGGCGGTCTTGGTAGCGGTGAAGTTGGTTCGCACGCCCGCATAAACCGCCGTGTCAATGCCTGCGCCGCCGTCAATGATGTCGTCGCCAGCACCGCCGTTAAGAGTGTCGTTGCTGGCACCGCCGGTGAGGATGTCGTTGCCCGCGCCGCCGATAATAGTAACTCCAACTGCACCTCCGCCAGGCATGGACGCCGTACCCATGGCACCGGCAAAATTTGTGGGCGAATTGACCGCGGCAGTGCCGACGCGGTTCACGGAATTGCTGCCGTCAGTGGGCAAAGCGGAATAAGTGACGGAATCCACGCCGGCGAAGTTCACGGTTCCGCCGTTGGTGAACAGGAATCCGGAAGGTATGATGAAGTCGGGGGTGACCACGCCAAGGTTCGCAAACCCCTGGGTGGCGATCAGCACCTTCGTGTTGGCGGTTGCGGTGTTGGGAAGATTGCTGGGAAAAGTGAAGCTGTGGCTCGTGCCGCCCTGGGTAACGCTGATCGACTGCCCCTGCCAGAAGGATTCGCCGTTCACGGAACCGACCGTCAATTCGATGAACTGTACGGAGCCGTCGGCGTTGGAAAATAACTCGTTGATGCCGTACAGATGGAAAGCCATTAGTCCTCCTCACGCGCTATGCGGCGTTTGCATTGGGTTCGAGGGATAGGAAATTCAACCGCATGAGGCCAAGTATGGCACCGAAAAGCGTCCTCAAAAACCATGCTGACCCTCAGTCGCCGGCCTGATTGGCTGGCTGAACCTCAGCCCTGCGGCAAGTACTCTAGCCCACTGGTAGCCAGCCCGACTAGGCCCACGTGGGTCTGATTCGCAGCACTACTTACCAAAGCCGCCAGCCAGTCGCCCTGATGTCCTTCAGTGTTCAACGCGGTCACAGCCGCATTGAGCGTTGCTTGATCGGGTGCCTGCCTATTGACGTTAGTCAGCAGGTACCGAGCGATGTCCGTGTTGTCTGATGCAACCACACCCGTCAGAATGTTCCAGATTGGCAAACGCAGAAGTGCGCCGGACAGGTCATTTACTGTGTAGCCAGCATCAAATAGGCTGATCACTGTGCCGAGCAGAGCTTGCTTAGACGAATCAAATGCCAACTGACCAGGCAATACCGCACCGATCAGTAGTGCAGTTTTACCTGCGGATTGGGCAGTCCCCACATCCAATGCAACACTGACATCAGAAAACTGCAAGCGTTCAATGCTGATGAGGGTATCGAACCCCGAAACACCATCGTGCGCCTGAACAAAGTTTTTTCCGAAGTCGTACGAAAGAATGTAGTTAGCCCGATTTCCTGCAAAGACCGCTGTGTCAACGCCTTTGCCACCTTCAATCCAGTCGTTACCCAGGTTTCCAGTCAATCGGTTATTCAGGTCATTGCCTATCAGCACGTCATCAAAGGCTGAGCCCATGGCGTTTTCAATCCAAGTGCCAGCGCCTAGGCTCAGATTTTCAACGCCGGCCAACCCTGAGGCAGTCAGCCCAACGCCTGAAAGCCCGCCCGGAATCAGATTCAGGTTGACGCCAGTCGAATACGCCGATGCATCAATGCTGTCTGTGCCACCACTATCCATGATCGTGGTCTGCGAAGCCGCCTGCGCAGGACCGAGAATGTAGTTGTTGTCAGCCATGCCGACATCGCGGCTGCCGTACAAGTAGCGCAACGCCAAAACATCCAATGGACCCCAGTCGGCACGAAACAATCCGTCAGAAGACGGCACCGAAGACATCACCGTCAAGGCGGTTCGGTCATCTACTGTGCGTAACTGTGTAGCCCAGCTATCCGCAGCGTCGACGTTACGCGGGTGCCGCAGGCCCAGTGCGTGGCCTATTTCGTGCAGCAGTGCCGCATAGCCTTCGCTGCCCGGTGCAATGCCGGTCATGGATTCGACATCCATCCAGACATCGCCGGCCAAGTCACCGGCAGCGGTTTGATTCGGCAACCACGACACACCTTTGCTTGCAGTCTGCTGGCTGACACCGAGGCGAATTTGTCCATTACTGCCGCTGTTGTCGGCCACTTCGCTGAAATTGATGCCAACCAGCGCTGAGGTTTTGGCAAGAATGTCGCGAACCAGCTGTTGCTCAGTCGCTGTGAAGGCTCGAAACCCTGGGACGCCGACACCGCTGGCTGGCGCAGCATTCACGAAGCTGAAAGAGACCGTGACCAGAGAACCCAAGGGCTGCGCCGCGTTCCAGCGCAGGCTGGGGCCGGCCACAATGGCTTGTTCAGCCATGAACTGCAGGGTAATAAAATCGCTGAGCGTATAGGTGGTATGTCCGGCTGAACCGCCTAGGTCGAACTGAAACCGTTCGACATCCGTCAAGGTATAGCTGAAGCCTGTGCCGGCACCGATCTTGGGCCTGATGGTGGCTGTGCGCCCATCCACTGAGACCCAGATGTCGAGTTCGTCCAGGCGAGGGGCCCGCCAAGCACTTCCATCTGCGGGACGGAACCAGCTGCTGCCAACAGTGTCTATTCCAGCGCCACCATTGACGGTATCGTTGCCGCCGTTACCCCAAAACATGTTGTCATTGCTGTTGCCGTTGAACCAGTCGTTATGTCCGTTGCCGTGGACGTTATCAACCCCGATCAGCGTATCACGGCCACCGTAGCCATCTTCGGCCCATCCAGCCTGCAAATCAACGCGCACGCCGATGGGAGAGTCCCAGTAGGCGACGCCAACGGTTCGCCATGACTCGCCCGGAGTAGGGATTTTTTCAATGAGGTCGTTGCCCGGCCCACCAATGGCAGTGCCCTGAAAGATTTTAATGCTGTCGTTACCGCCAAGGCCAAAGTAGTTGTCCCAATTCCAATTGCCCATCTCACTTTTCGGTTGAACATAGATGTCATCGCCTTCTGTGAGTTTGATATCGGCCATGCGTGTTTCCTTGCATCAAACCCGCAACAGCGGTATGGTTTTGCTAGCAAAATTGGCCAGATGGGGGAATACGCTGGTGAACTGGCTGGGGCCCAGGCCCAGCCACTGCATCAAGGTTGCCCCGACCTGATCGCTGCTGATAGTAGGCACATGGCGGCCGTTTTTTTGCTGGTCCCCATCATCGGCGCTGCCCAACACCAGGCTGGGGAAAGTACCATGCACCGTTCCTCCAGCGACTGGCCCACCGAGTGCAAACCAGTGGTTGCCCCAAGCGTGTTCACTGCCGCCACCGGATCCCGGTCGCAAGGTTCTGCCAAACTCGGTCATCACCAAAGTCAGCACATTCATGTCTACGCCGTTGGCCCGATTGGTCGCATCAAACGCCACCAAAGCCTTGGCCAGCACTGCAAGTTGTGCGTCTTGCGTGTCGGGGCCACCACCGCGTTGGTTGGTGTGGTGATCAAAGCCGCCCCAGTGGACCAAGAACACCTGGCGTTTGAGAGCCTGGGCCTTAAATACCGGCAGCACCGAGGCCAATGCCTTGAGGTTGTTGCCAAGGTTGCCATGGCCGTCGGTGCCGCCGAAGTCTGCGGCAGGGTTGCTGGCGGCCATAAAAGCCTTGGTAAACAGCGTCGAGTCGGCCACTGCGTTACCCAGGGTGCGGGCGTACTCGGCCTCGTAGGCATTGGCAAATTGCCACTTGGCCATGCGATTGAGCGACTGCGCTGCGGCACTTGCTGGCTGTGCCAGGTCCGCAGTGCCCCAATACCGGGAGCCGCCTGGAGGCATGAAGGACACCGCCGATTGCTGTCCCATGACCAGGGTACGGTTGTTGTCCATGGTGACGGCTGACACCGCATGACGCAAATTGGATGGCAGCAACTCCAGGCCGCGCCCGGCCCAGCCACTGGTGTCGTCAGACACCGTCCAGCCCTGCACGATAGCCGTTTGGTCGCTATGCGACATTAAAAAAGGCGGTAGCTTCACCGCATTGGCCAGTACTTGGGCGGCGCTAGCGGGCTCTACCAGCGGGCCGACGTTGGCAATAAAACCCAGGCGAGCTTCGGTGTAGAGCGGCACCAAGGGCGCCAAGGCCGGGTGCAGGCCAAAAGTATGGCCTGCAGCGCTGCCGGGCAGACTCGCCAAGCTGGCTTTGGGGATCGCCAGGTTGGCGCGTGAAGCCTCGTAGTCGCCGTACGCCCCATCAGTCGGAATGAGGGTGTTGTTACCGTCATTGCCGCCATTCAGGTAGACCACGACCAAGGCCCGATAGTCCTCGCCTGCAGCCAAGCCTGGCAAGGACAGGCCGCCGAGCAAGCTAGAGGCGGTAACCGCGCTGGCGGCACTCATAAAGTGGCGTCTTTGCATCATTTGATCACTCCGAAATAAGGGCTGGTCAATGCGTAGTCGAACATAAGAATGGTGCGCTCCGCCGGATCCTTGGGCCATTCGGTCTGCTGGATGAGCTGCTCGATATTGCTGCGCAGCGTCGGCGGCATGGCACCCCGGAAAAACTTCTCGCTGAGCAAATCGTTGAAGGCGCGCGGCGAAGTGTTGTAGGCCGTAACCAGCGCATCGATGCCGCAACCGGCATTAGTCAGCGCTTTCCAGTTGTTTTGCTGGGCTAGATTATCCCAACGGACACGGTTAACGAGGCTGAATCGTTCGGTGAACTCACTCGCGTTCACCAATTTTTGTTCCGGGGCCAGCAAATTACTGCCTGGAGCGCGGTCGGTAGGCGCGTAAAAACTGAAGACGCTAATCGGACTAAAGGGCCGCTGGCTCGCAGGCAAAAACGGCCCCCACTCGTTTGTCGGAAAGCGGTTGCATCCGATCCCACGCCAAACAGCCGTTGTATGCAGGAAAGGTTCGCGAAACTTGCCATCGTCAATGCGACTGGTGGCAGGGTTATCGCCTACTCGCGCCTCACTGTCGAGCAAGATGGCCTTGACAACCGCCTTCATGTCGCCGGCCATGCCGTGTCCGTTGTTGCGGAACTTGGCGGCTACCCGGCCGACGTATTGCGGGGTGGGGTTGCTCTTGACCAGATGTTGAATCATCCGGGTCGCGACAAAGGGCGCAATGTTGGGGTGCTCCATCAGCATGGAAATCGCATCACGCAGGTCTTTGTCCTGGCTCTGCCCTGCCGCGAAGTTCCGCCCAAGTACCGTCTTGGCGCCAGAGTCACGTTCCGGTGGCCAGGTTGTCGGGACCATGGGTTTGGCCCAATTGGCAAAATTCCTTTGAGGTCGATTGGGCGGATCATTGTTCCAGGTCCATCCGGTAAACACCCGAGCCAACTCTTCGACGTCGCGCTGCGAATAGGTCTCGACAAAGCCGTCCTTAGGGTTGCGAAGCGGGCTGCCATCGGCGTTCAGCTTGAAAACCCCCAGTGAAAACAATTGCATGATTTCGCGCGAAAAGTTTTCATTCGGTGCGCAATGCGGACACTCATCGCTCTTGGGGCGATTCTGGGCATTATCCAAGAAGAAGGCCATGGCCGGACTCAGTGCCATGTTGTAAAGCAAATCAGCGTAGCTGCCCAGCGCACGCTGCTGCAGCAAGTTGATCCAATGTATGGCCCCGACCAGGTCACCACTGCGGTCACTCACCACAATGAACTGGGACAGCGCCCAGGTCACCCGACTACGCAACTGGTCAGGAGCGGCGATGGCGATAGTTGGAAATTCAGCTTGGTACGCACTCGATTCTGCGATAGGCGTAGGAAAAACGAACCCAAGGTAGGGTGCCGGGTTAATCAAGGTGGCTGGAAGTGCAAACTGCTCATCTATCCACTTCTCGTAGCCCTTTTGGCGGATTTCAGCGACCAGTGCCGGTGTTGGCCCAAAACTGGCTTGCTCGGCAAACCGCGACGCTGCGTAGTGACCCACCTGGGCTGAAGTGTTGCTGGCAGCGACTTGACCTGCCGAGGCAGACGCTGACGCCCCAACTTCGGTCGAGCGATTGCCTCCGCAACCGGAAATACCCAATGCCATGCCAATCAGGCACGGCAACACTAGGGAATCGAAAAATTTCATGCCAACCCCTTGCACAAGATGGTATTTACAGAATGGTTCTATCAAGCGGCTGTTGAATGCCTCTCAAGATGTTGTCGCACTATAGACTTAAATATTTAGTCTGAACAGTGACCGCAGCGGGATTCACTGGCTGCAATGCAGCACACCAGCAACATCCACGGCGACATAAACTAGCGCCTGATCTTTGAGAAGCTCGCGTCCCTCCTCCCCCATCAGCATGGCCATGGTGCAGAGCGCACCGGCACCAGCGCAGGTGGGGCCGACTACGCTAACCGACTGCCAATAGCTGACCGGCCAACCGGTGCGTGGATCGAGGACATGGCAGTAGCGGCGACCACCGGTCTCGAAAAACCGCTCGTAGTCACCACTGCTGGCCAACGCACCGCTACCCAAGGCGATGCTGCTGATCACGGCATTGGCCTGACGCGGGTGGCGAATACCAAACTGCCAAGGGCTCAGGTCGGACCGGGGACCCAGGACACAAATATCTCCACCCAGGTTGATATAACCGTGCAGAATCCCTTTCAGGCGCAAGATGTCGGATGCGCGGTCCGCGGCATATTCCTTGCCAAAACCACCAAAGTCGATTTCCATGCCGACGCTGGGTAACTCGATGTGGCTGTCGCACCAATGTACCTTGTCCCAGCCAATCAGTGGCAGCAAGGCCTGAACGTCGCTGGCACTTGGCACGACCGGACATCGAAAATCCCAAACGCGGCGCAATACACCCGAGCTGATGTCAAACAGCCCACCACTGATTTCGAATAGGCGGCTGGCGAAGTCAAACAGCCCGGCCGTTTCGCTGTCTACCGCGACCGTCGTGCCGCTGCCGGCCAAAGCATTGATCCGGGAAACGATGCTTTGTGGGTTGTAGCGGGAGTACTTGTGTTCAATGCGGCGCACCTCGCTGATCGCCGATTGCGCTGCATCGCGCAAGCTGAGCTCATCAGTGCCCATCAGGCGGATCTCATTGGATCCACCCATGGCATGAAATTCGAAAGCGAGCTCAATCAAGGGCACCTCTCAGAACTGCCGCATCAGTCCCCATTGGACATAACTTGCGGAAAACGGCGCCAGCCCTCGTGATCCGGGTTGGATAAGGTGCCAGCTACTTTGTTGCTGGTAGCGCTCGAGCTTGATGTCGGCGGTCCATCCATCGCCGAATTGCACTGCGAATTTCAAGCCCAGTGCTAGCGCACCGAAAGCAGCCAGCCGCTGATCAGCCGAACTATAGGCGGGTGACGTAGCAAAGTAATCTGCCGGATAGGGGGTGCCGGTGTAAGAGTAGATCGGGTTGTAATAGAAACTGGCTGCATCCTGCGTATAGAGCCTGATCGACGGCGTGATCTGAAGGCGCGGACCTTGTGCGACGACAGCCTCAAGTGAGGCCGTGTGGGACCGAACCCCGAAGCTGTCACTGTAGATCCGGTAGCTGGATCGCAAGGTCGTGTCCCAGTTTTCGAGGTGGTGGTTCCAGCGCAGCGTAGCGCTGCTTCGATTCCGAAAATCGGGGCGATAGTCTGGTCTTTTGTAAGGGTCTGAGTAGTAGCCCTGGCCTGCAGCGTAGCTGACAGTCAGTTGCACAAGATCGGTCCGGGACAGCACTTGGGTGACCCCGACAGCCAGCTCGACAGTGCGCCTGCGTTCATCAAGCGAGGGGGCATCGGTCGAGCCTATTCGGTCCAAGGTGATGCCAACGCCAAGGTTCCAATTGCGGTTGTTGTCCTCGCTGGACCAACGGGCTTGCCCTGAAATGGCGCGCGACCTAAAGTCATTCTCGTTGGACGCAGCGACCGCTAGCGACCAGGAACTCCGGTCTGCAAAGCGTGTCATCTTGACGTCACCTGCACGACGCTCATCGCTCATTCTGGAAGCCCCGGAAACTGCGCTGTGATAACGCGGGGTTGCTCCAGACAGGCTGTCCATGGTGGCCGTGCCTTCCACACTCCATTCATGGTTAATCGGTGTGCGAAGCAAAAAGACCGGCGAATTCACCCGAATACGCTCAAGCCCGGGCTGCCAATCTCGGTAATTCAACCATTTGACGCCGACTGCGCTCTGCCCTTGCACCGGCTCTGTCTGCGCAGCCGCAATGCCTGGTATGGCCAAGGCAGCGGCAATCACCGACCCCCAACCGGGGCGCTTGCACGATGACTCGTCAGTTGCAGCCACAGCCGCCCCCGCCGACCGACCCGCCACCAGAGGAGTTTTCCTTACTCGTGTAAATGAGCTGCAGGAAGCGCATGTCGAGCGCGTCAGAGTCCATTGCCATCGCCGGCTTTGCCAGCAGGTCTTTTTCCCAGGGTTTCGGCAAGCTGCCGCTGCAAGCTGTCAAAAAACCGACAATCACTAATGCAAGGACAAAACGCCGGTCGTGTTTCATGATTTCAGTACCAGCGCAGCGCTTATGCGACGCACAAGATCTTGCCGATCTTGCAGCCTGAATCCCCGGTGGGTGAAAATCATGGCCCGATTGGATCCAATGATGAGGGACGTCGGCATGGCCTGAATGTTGAAACGCTTTGCCAGAATCGCCTCAGGATCCAGCGCCACAGCAAAGCGTGCCGGATTTTGCTGCAGAAAGCGCAGAACATCAGACTGATTCCGGTCGAGGTTGATGGCAACCACCCGCAAGCCCTGACTTGACCACTGGTCATGCATCTCATTCATCCATGGAAATGACAGTTTGCACGGGGCACACCACGACGCCCAAAAATCAATATAGGTGACACGCCAGCGGCTCACCTCGGCCAGTACTGGCTCACCGTCGCTCGCCGGTAACGTGATCGGCGGCACGGCAGCATCCATCGTACCGGCGTTCAGAGGCAAACTGCAAACTGCGAGCCATGCTGCACCCGCACGCAGGTACACCCGGCGGTTGTAACGGGTTAGACCAAGCGACGCAGTCATGGGCTAATTGTGGCTGAAAAAATGGTCTGCATAGCGACGGCGTCAGCCGCAGTGTCGGTGTGGCGTCGTTAGAGAGCCTCTCCTGTCAACGCAATACGAATCGGTGCCGGGGTGCCATCATGCGCCAGCAAAACGGCACCGTTGCGCGTGCCACGCGTAGTTGGCGTAAAGGCCACCTCAATCGTGCAGCTACTAAACCTCGCAACTGAACTGGTGCAGTTTGTGCCCGCAATTTTGAAGTCGCCTAGTACCTCGATGGACAGACGATCGATACCAACTTTGGTACTGCTACTTACCGTCACGACTTGAACGGCGCTGGTGGCCCCCAGCGGGATGGCGCCAAATTGAAGCACTGATGGCGTATTGCCTAGAAATGCAGCAATGTCCGCCAAGTCAGCTACGCTGTACAGATTGGCAAAATAACCCATGCCGCCGGTATTGGAAGACACCGCACGCTGGATTAGCGCCACCGCATTGCGACCCGACCAGATGTTGCCGAAATTGTTGGTCGTCGGGTTTTGGCTATGACAATCCGCACAGATCAACACGCCGGCGCGAGGGGTGTTGGCAAACAACATTGCCCCCCGAACCGGGTCCGCAACCAGCATCTTTGGCGGGACTGGCTCCGGCTCAACTGCCGGCGGCGGGTCTTCAAACGCGGGCGCACC
Organism: Polaromonas sp.; assembly: GCA_038902815.1. GTDB lineage: Bacteria > Pseudomonadota > Gammaproteobacteria > Burkholderiales > Burkholderiaceae_C > Polaromonas. The sequence continues at coordinate 24,189 of JBCKNF010000016.1, forward strand.
GCCACATGCGCCAAGTGACAGTATCGTCGCCACAACGGATGCCAACCCGATGCAGCGAAGAACTGGTGCAATGTGCGAAATCATGCGGCTATTGTTGCCCATCCGCAGTCGGCTTCTGCCATCGCCCGGGGCAGGACTTGACTCCAAATCACAGTCTGCTACAAAAACACCAGACCCGTATCCGCCAACCCCACCAATCCGACATGGGCCTGGTTAGCAGCACTTGTCACCAAAGTCGCCAGCCAGTCGCCCTGATATCCTTCAGTGTTTAACGCGGTCACAGCCGCATTGAGCGTTGCTGAATCGTATGTCCCATTGACGTTGGTCAGCAGGTACCGAGCGATGCTCGTGTTATCTGATGCGCCCGCCAGAATGTCCCAGATTGGCAAACGCAGAAGTGCGCCGGACAGGTCATTTACTGTGTAGCCAGCATCAAATAGGCTGATCACTGTGCCAAGCAGAGCTTGCTTAGACGAATCAAATGCCAACTTCCCAGGCAATACCGCACCGATCAGTAGTGCAGTTTTACCTGCGGATTGGGCTGCGCCCATGTCCAACGCGACATTTACATCTGCAAATTTCAGACGCTCCACGTTCGTCAGCGTGTCGTTGCCGTCGTTGCCGCTGTTGGCCTGCACCGTGGTGGTGGTGCCCGCGCGCGTGATGACGTAGCTCGCACGCGCGACGCTGAATGCGGCGACATCGGTGCCGGCGCCGCCATCCATGGTGTCGTTGCCAGCGCCGCCGTAGAGTTGGTCATTGCCGGCGCCGCCATCAATGGTGTCGTTGCCCCGCATACCGTACAAAACGTTGGCAGAGCCATTGCCCGTAATGTTATCGTTTCCGTTGCCACCGTAGGCATTCTCGATCACCGTCCCAACGGCAATAGTGAGACTTTGACCGTCAATAGTGCTAACGCCCCCGGGGGTCAGATTGAGAATGAGATCAGCACTGACGGCGGCGGCGTTCAGTGTGTCGATGCCACCGCTGTCTGATAGGGCGGCACGTGCTGGCTGGTCGGCTCTGGACTCTGAGAACTCATTGGTGTAAATATAAGTGTCGTCGGCTGAGGCTGGCTTGCCGATCAGGTTTAGAGTCCATGAGTCGAACCTACCAACATCGCCGGTGGCGCTGTCGTATATGCTCAGTCCCCATAAGCCAGCTGAGCTTTCGCCCCAATTCAGCACAGTGTTAAAAGTAAAGTGAATGTTGTTTTGATCGGTTCCATAGGGACTCACATCGTTCTGTTGGGGACGCCAGAGTAAGAAACTCGTCGTGCCGCTTGGAGATGTCAATAGAACTGATAGGTCGCCTATGAAAGGATGGGTGACTTTCAGCGTAACCTCAACCCTTTCCACATCAATGGATTGATTCACCAAAATGTAGTCATAGGCAGCAGACCCAGTGTTGTCTGGAATTGCCAGCGCGGGGTTGTGACTCAACGTCACTTGTTGCCTATTGGCGGCAGTGTGCGAGGCACTTCCCCATGTTTCTGCCAATCGCACTGCCGCTAGCGCGTCCACTAAGCCAAATCCTAAGTTGTGATCGATCGCATCGTAATGAAGGCCTCCACCGTTCCAGTTGCTGGCTCCGTTGTAGCGCCAATCATTGCTGGCAGGGGTAATTTTCCGCGCTGAATAGGCAAGAATTTCTTGCACGTCTCTATAACCCAGATTTGGGTTCGCCTCCAGCATCAGGGCCACGATGCCGGAAACAATGGGGGCAGAAAATGATGTGCCTCTAGTACTTGCGTAATCGCTGGGGTCCTCCCCTGCGGCCCCAACCCGGTCTGTCGTAATGATGTCACTGAGTAGATCAGCCCCACCACCGCCAGGTGCCGCGACCAATACGGACGCCCCCGGAGAACTGTAGCTGGTCACGTTGTCGGCGTAATCCGTGGCAGCTACAGTAATGATGTACTGACTGTTTTGAAAGTTATGAAGGTTGGTGTCATCGCCTAGACTAAAGCTATTCCCTGCGGCTTGAACCACGACCGTCCCAAGTCCACTTCGTCCCGTAGCAGCCAAATTTGCCAATGCCAGACCAGCCGCAGAAAACGCAGGGGTCAAGAAGTTATCTGCAAACGCCCAATTGCCATACAGGGCGTAATAGCTGGTTCCCTGTGGAGCAAAACCCCAACTATTGTTCAAGACATCGAAGTTGCCTGCATAGGAAAAGGCATTTGCTATCTCGGGGACGGTCAGCCGGCTGTAAATTGAAACCAGACTTGCACCGTAGGCAACTCCCACCACTCCAGCGCCATTGCGTTCGGCAGCAATCGTTCCCGCAACCATCGTGCCGTGTGTATCGGTCGAAAGAATCGGAGCACCGCCTGCCGACAGGTTCGATGCATTCCTTCCCAAACTAGTCAGCAGGTTGCCATTGAGATCTGGTTGATTTGGATCGATTCCATCATCGAACACAGCAACCCGCACACCTTTACCTGTGTAATCAGTCCAAACGGGGAAAACGTTGATGCCGGTTGTCGGGTACAAGTACCACTGGTATTGCAGCAAGGAGTCTGCTGGCAGGATATACGGGCTATCGTTATCCGTTATGAAGCCGTAGGCATCAGAGTCGCCGAGCACCGCCCCAACCGGGTTGGAAAGCAAGACATGCAGCGCCTCAGTTGGTTCGAAAATAGTGTCTCCGAGTACCTGCACGGTAAAGGTCGCGCTGGTTTGTCCCGCAGAGAAAGTGATGTTGGAAGATCTTGGAACATAGTCAACTGAGAATGTTGCCGTTGCAGTTCCAGATGTAGACGCGGTAACAGTGACATCGACAGAACTAGCTGCCGACAGGGTCAGGGTAAATACAAGATTTGTCGTGCCGCTATTACCTTCAACCACATGGGAATTGGCAATCGATATGGTGGGAATTTGCCATACCTTGGCGTTGTAGCCACCGGTTGCATTGTTGCCTGACTCACGGGCTGCCAAAAAGTAAGTACCAGACGTCGTCGGTGTGAAGGAAAGATAGGCGCCAAGACCGGGACCGCTGTCGTCGTCGTAGTCAAGCACTGCGCCGTAGGAGTCGAGAATCTCCATGAAAGGATCGACCAACGTTGTTCCGTCAAGTGCGAACCCGTAGGTAACACCCGCTGTGAGCGCGACAGAGTGGAGATTCGTGTCGCCGCCGAAACCAACCGTCCCTGTGACGCTCGATCCAACTGTTATTGAACTCCCAACGGGTGTAGAGTTAACGATCAACGAATAGATGCCAGAACTGCTGGAAAGCAGCGCCTGAGCGTCGAGGAAATAAGTGCCCGATACGGTCGGCGTGTAAAAGATGCGGGAATTAGCACCGACTCCCGAATCGTCATTCGCGGCAACCAACACGCCGGCGCTGCTTCGGATGGCCAGCCATGGATCGGCGAGAGTCAATCCCGCAAGCGCGCCATCCCCAGCAGTTCCAATCAAATCGAATTGGTACGTCGTTCCGGCAGTCAGTATGACTTTGTACCAGTCAGAGGTGTCGCTCTGCCAACCAATACGATCCGTCACCAGCGAATTCACAGGAATCGTAGCGGCCGAGGCTGTAGAAGCTAACTGATCCTGCCATATCGTTATCGTGTAGGTGCCGGTGGCGTTGTTGCCAAATTCTTCCGCACTCAAGTAGAACGTATAAGAGCCGCTTGGAATGACATCAAGATAGGAGTTGTAGACAGTGCCGGGCGCTTCATCATTGAATTGCTGCAATACGCTAAGAGAATTGTAGACAGCAAGATATGGATCAAGCAACGTCCCACGTCCGGTCCAACTCCCTTCGACCCAAACCTGGTAGCCAAAGCCGCCGGTCAAACTAACCCGCCACCAATCCGTGTCACCGAAATAGTCGATCGAACTCGAAGCCGATGAGTTGATCGCGAGAGAATAGATTGTGCTCGAATTGCCTGCAATCAAATCAGCCATGATTCTTCTTCATATCTTTCAGTTGCCAGCGTCTTGATACGCCAGTACTCTGACAATTGAGCCCTCCACTTCCTGCACACCCATGACCACCTTCGGCACCCCTTTATCCCCCACGCAACCAAAGTCATGCTGCTCGGCTCGGGCGAGCTGGGCAAGGAGGTGCTGATTGCTGGTGCAGCCACGGGCAGTGTGATTGGAAACCTAACGCGACATCGCCGCGCGATACGCAGCTTCTACGGCACGCATCACCGAGGCGTGCAAAGTCCCAATCCGGGGCGTGTTTCCGGCCTTGTTTAAAGCCAGTACCTTGAAATACTGGTCAGTCCAAGGTAAATCTACAAGTATCTTGAAATCAAATTTCGTGTCGTAGGCCAAACCAGCAAGGCTGTAGGCTGCTGGATGTTGAGACTTGGTAATTGCGACCTCCCCGGTTTTGAGGCGCTTGAGGTTTTTCGATGTGCCGTAGGCCACCCGTACAGATGCACCATCGTCTCTGACTTCAATACTCAGCACGATGACTGGACGCGGTTTAGGGCCAGGTTCAGTGTCGGACATTTCAGGAAACATGCACCACACGATGTCGCCGACTGAAGGAATCCTCCAGCTTGCGCTCATTTAAACAAGTCTTCACGAAAGAGCACATTGCCCTTTGGTAGGTCTCTGGCAGCGTGCTTGCGAAGTGCTGCAATTTGCTTTGCCTTGAGTGGGCCGTCGTCAGCCTCATAGGCGGGCAACACGTCTTGCGCCAATTTTGATAACGCGAAATGAATGACCTGCGTTTCAGGAACGTCGAGCTCTTTAGCCATTGCTCTTACAGTGCGCCGTGTTACGCCAAATGGGCTGTCTTTTTCGCGAAACTTTACGAGTAAATTGTCAGTTGCAATGGACATGGTGGTACTCCTTTGTATATATTAACTATATATCAAAAAAGAGTTACTGAAAAGCCACCTCGGCAAAGCTGCGCAGCTTGCGGCTGTGGAGCCGCTTGATGCCTTCCTCGCGCAGTAGCTCTATGGCGCGGATGCCGATGCGCAGGTGCTGGTCAACCCGTTCGCGGTAAAAATGATTGGCCATGCCGGGCAGCTTGATCTCGCCGTGCAGCGGCTTGTCGCTGACACACAGCAGCGTGCCGTAGGGCACACGAAACCTGAAGCCATTGGCTGCAATCGTGGCGCTCTCCATGTCCAGGGCCACTGCGCGGCTCTGGCTGAAGCGGCGCTGCGGCTGGTTGCCGGGCAGCAGCTCCCAGTTGCGGTTGTCGGTCGAGGCTACGGTGCCGGTACGCATGATGCGCTTGAGCTCCGGGCCCTGAAGGTGGGTCACGTCCTCCACGGCTTTTTCCAGCGCTTTTTGAATTTCAGCCAATGCCGGAATCGGCACCCACAGCGGCAGTTCTTCATCTAGCACATGGTCTTCACGCACATAGCCGTGAGCCAGCACATAGTCGCCCAGTTGCTGGCTGTTGCGCAGGCCGGCGCAGTGGCCGAGCATGATCCAGGCATGCGGACGCAGCACCGCGATGTGGTCTGTGATGTTCTTGGCGTTGGCTGGCCCGACACCGATGTTGACCATCGTGATGCCACTGCGGTCAGCGCGCATCAAGTGGTAGGCAGGCATTTGCGGCAAACGCGGTGGCGGTGTGCCCAGCTCATCGCCGGCAATAGCATCAAGACCAACGCGGCGGGTGACCACGTTGCCGGGTTCAACAAACGCCATGTATTCGCTGTTCGCATCAAGCATGGCTGCATGGCCCAGGCGCACAAACTCGTCGATGTAAAACTGGTAGTTGGTAAACAGCACAAAGTTCTGGAACCAGTCGGGCGAGGTGCCGGTGTAATGGCGCAGGCGCTGCAGCGAATAGTCAACCCGGGCAGCGGTAAACAGCGACAGCGGTTGTGGCTCACCGGGCCCCGCCTCAAACGTGCCGTTGGCAATACCGTCGTCCATGGCGGCCAGGTCGGGCAGGTCAAACACGTCACGCATCAGTGTGCGGCGCGCCGCGCTGAGGTTGCCTTCTATGTGCTCATGTTCGGCGAACGAGAAGTGCACCGGGATCGGCTGGGTGCTGGTGCCCACTTCCAGCTCGACATTATGGTTTTGCAGCAGCAGGCGAAACTGCTCAAGGTAATACTCGCCATACAGGTCGGGTCTGGTTAGCGTGGTTTCAAAGCGGCCAGGGCCAGCCACAAAACCGTAGCTCAATTGTGATGTCGCCAGTGGGTCGAGCATAGTACGCGCTACCGTGTCGGTGTGGATGCGCACAAAGGGGTAGCAAGCCCGAACATGACCTTCAATAGCATCGCCCGCAACATAGCGCTGCATGGCCAAGCGCAAGTGGGCGATTTGCTGGTCGTAAATCAGCCGCACCTGGGCCAGTGCGGCAGCGGCATCCAGGTAGCGGGTGGGGGCGATGAAGCTGGGGAGGTAGAGCATGGGGTGTCAGTCTTTAATGGGTTCTCGCATTGTCACAAACTCTTCGGCCATCGTCGGGTGAATGCCAATCGTGCTGTCGAAGATAGCCTTGGTTGCGCCAGCTTTCATGGCCACGGCAAAGCCCTGCACGATCTCGCCCGCATCAGCGCCCACCATGTGCAGGCCGACCACGCGGTCGCTGGCGTCATCGACCAGCAACTTCATCAGCGTGCGTTCAGTGCTGCCGCTGAGGGTGTGCTTGAGCGCCTTGAAGTCGCTGCGGTACACCGTGATATGGCCGAATTTTTTGCGCGCAGCGCTTTCCGAATAACCCACCATGCCGATGTTAGGGTGGGTAAACACGGCGGTGGGGATGAAGTCGTAGCTCATGCTGCGCGGCTTTTTGCCGGCAGCTGGGCCGAACAGGTGGTCAACTACCACCATGGCTTCGCCGAGCGCCACGGGCGTAAGCTGCACCCGATCCGTCACGTCGCCCAATGCGTAGATGGACGGCACCGATGTCTGGTAATGGCCATTCACCTTGATCGCACCTTTGGTATCCAGCGCCACGCCTGCGGCATCCAGGCCGAGGTCGGTGGTATTGGGCACGCGGCCAGTTGCATACAGCACGGTATCGACTGTAAAACTCGCTGCGCTTGCTGTGCCCGTCTTGACTTTTACCAGCAGGCCGTCAGCCGTTTTGAGAATCGATTCAACCTCGGACTTGAGTTGCAGATTGACACCGGCCTTGCCCATCTCTGCGGCAATAAAGTTGCGAATGTCTTCATCAAAACCCCTCAACACTTTTTCGCCACGGTGCAGTTGCGTCACCTGCGCGCCCAGGCCATTGAAGATGGACGCAAACTCGCAGGCGATATAGCCGCCACCCACTACCAGCAGGCGTTTGGGAAAAGGGTTCAGGTCAAACATGCTGTCGGATGTCACGACATGTTCGCGTCCCTCAAGCGCTGGCACAGTCGCCGTGCCGCCAGTAGAAACCAGGATGCTTTTGGCAGTCAATGTCTGGCCATCCACTTCGACCGTATGCGCATCCAGCAGCCACGCCCAGCCCTTGATAATTTTGACACCCGCGTTGTCAAGCAGTTGGTTATAGATGCCATTGAGCCGCGAGATTTCAGCCGCACGCCTGGCCTTCAAAATCGCCCAGTCAAACTTTGGTGCCTCACCGGCCCAGCCAAAGCCATGCGACTCTTCAAACGCCTCGGCGTAATGCGCTGCGTAGCTGTAAAGCTTTTTCGGAATGCAGCCGAGGTTGACGCAGGTGCCGCCCATGTCGGCAACCTCGGCCAGCGCCACGCGCGCGCCACGCTGGGCTGCCATGCGGCCAGCCCGCACACCGCCGCTGCCGCCACCTATGACGAACAGATCAAAATCAAAAGTCTGCATGGTTCACGTTTCCTCATCGAACAAATATGGCATAGACCTTACCACCAGACGATGGCTTTTCCACCATGGGGGTATCGTGTGCATCATGCAGGACGGCCGGCACTGATAATCAGGGCATGACTACTTCCCCTGCCCCATTGGCCAACGACTTCAGCGCACTCTCGCTCCCTGCCCATGTACTGGCTAACCTGACGCAGCTTGGTTACACCAGCATGACCGCGATTCAGGCGGCCAGCCTGCCGCTGGCGCTGCTCGGCAAAGACCTGATTGCGCAGGCTAAAACCGGTAGCGGCAAAACAGCGGCCTTTGGCATTGCGCTGCTGGCTAATTTAAATGCGCGGCGCTTTGCGGTGCAGGCCATGGTGCTGTGCCCGACGCGTGAGCTGGCCGACCAGGTGGCTACTGAAATCCGCCGCCTGGCGCGGGCTGAAGAAAACGTCAAGGTGGTGGTGCTGTGTGGTGGTGTGCCGCTGCGCAACCAGTCGGCCAGTCTGGAGAACGGCGCGCACATTGTGGTCGGCACGCCGGGCCGCATCATGGACCATCTGGCGCGCGGCAATTTAAAGTTAGATGCGATGAACACGCTGGTGCTGGACGAGGCCGACCGTATGCTCGACATGGGTTTTTTTGACGACATTTGCGTGGTCGCCAAGCAGTGTCCGAAAGAGCGGCAGACCTTGCTGTTCTCGGCGACCTACCCGGAGGGCATCGCCAAAATCAGCCAGCAGTTCATGCTGTCCCCGCAAACCATCAGCGTGCAGGCGCAGCATGAAAAAAGCAAGATCCGCCAGCGCTGGTATGAGGTACCTGAGAGCGACCATGATGAGGCGCGTTTGAATGCGGTAGCTTTGCTGCTTAACCACTACCGCCCGGCCAGCACACTGGCGTTTTGCAACACCAAGTCGCAGTGCCGCGCACTGGTGGGCTATTTAAAAAACCAGGGTTTCAGTGCGCTGGCCTTGTTTGGAGAGCTTGAGCAGCGCGAGCGTGACCAGGTGCTGGTGCAGTTTTCAAACCGCAGCTGCTCGGTGTTGGTGGCGACCGATGTTGCCGCGCGCGGGCTGGACATCAACCAGTTAGAGATGGTGATTAATGTTGACGTCACACCCGATGCCGAGGTGCATATTCACCGTATTGGTCGCACCGGCAGGGCTGACGAAGAGGGCTGGGCCATCAGCCTGGTCAGCATGGACGAGATGGGTTACGTCGGCAAAATCGAGGTGCTACAAAAAGCCGAATCCGAATGGCACAAGCTGGCCGAGCTGACACCTGCCAGCAAAGAGCCACTGCTGCCACCCATGGTCACGCTGCAAATCGTTGGTGGCCGCAAGGAAAAAATCCGCGCCGGCGATGTGCTGGGCGCGCTGACCGGTGAGGCCGGCTTTACCCGCGAGCAGGTCGGCAAGATCAATGTCAACGAGTTTTCAACCTATGTGGCCGTTGACCGCGCTATTGCGGCTGATGCACAGCACAAGCTGTCGCTGGGCAAGGTCAAAGGCAAGAGCGTCAAAGTACGCTTTATGGAGGAAGCTTGAAGGAGTTTTTGGTGTCTGACCCCAAAAACTCCCAGCGCGATGCGCGTGGCTGGTGTCTGCCAACTGACGATTACCTGCGGTTTTTCCTCCTGCGTCCTGAACTGGCACCTGTACCCGAGTCCTGCCCGGACGAGATGGCGCTGCACGCGGCGCTGATGGCAGCACCCGCCAGCGCGGTGGGCGCTGATGCGCTGGCAAGACTGATTGACGCCGATGCCCGTGAAAGCTACACCCTGTTTTTGCGTTTTCGTGATGCCCTGCTCGCCGCAGGCACGCTGGAGGCGTATTACCTGAGCCTGTTCCCCCGCAACGGCATGGGCAACATCAACATACCGCCGCTTTTCATTGACCTGCTGGTCGAAACCATTTTGCGCAATCTGCTGGATGATTCAAATGACGCTTACGAGCTGAGAGCCGCCGACATGTTGTACCGTAGCCAGCGCATCAGCACGCAGGACGGCCAGCTACACAGTGGCGACCAGATCACGTTGGACATGCTCAAGGAAACCGGCGGCCTAGGCGATATCGGGCGTTTTCTGGCAGAGGCCAAGGCTCCGTTGCCAGTCCTGCATCTGAAGGTGCTGGCAGACGACAACGCGGCAGATTTTTTTAGCGCCCGGCAGGGTGCGGACAGGCACCGATTTGTACTCGACCTCACGCATGAGGTGAGCAATGACTTAAGTAACGGCCTGGTCTTTACCATGACGCGCGCCCGCTCGGGCATCAAGGCGCTGGCCAGCGTGCTGCAAAAATGGATACAGCATTTTATGGGAGTGGCCGTCAGCATCAAGCCGCTACAGAAGGTTGATGACCAAGCCTGGCGCTGGCACATCGGGCTGGATGTGGAGGCGACGGCGCTGCTCAATGATTTGTACGAGGGCAAAGATGTGGAGGCAGAACGCACGCAGCGCCTGGTCAGCCTTTTCCGGCTCGACTTTGCCGACCCGCGCGAGATGCGTGCCGACGTGGCGGGCAAGCCGGTATACCTTGGCCTGATGATGAATGCCGATGGCGTGGTCAAGCTCAAGCCGCAGAATTTGCTGGTGAATTTGCCGCTTCAATCGCTGAGTTGATAAAACTCCGCGGGGGCTTAAAATACGCTGTTAAGTCTTTTTTCAAACTCGGAGTCCTCCATGCCCAAAAAAATCAGAGTCGAAGCCGACATCTGCGCCCCCAAGCCCGTTCCACCTAAGGGCTACACCACCACCACTGGTCGCGGCCAGAAGGTCAGCCTTGAGCGCGGCCCCTCTACCCGCAGCAAAAAGAACCCCGGCAAGCGTCCTAAAAGGGGCGGCTGATTGGTTTCGAGTTGTCTAGCGGGCTGTTTTGGCCTCCAGAACGCAAAAAGCGCCTTTTGAGGCGCTTTTTCATGGCGGGTGACTCGCTGGCATGACGCTGCGTTACGCCGATTTTTCCGCTGCTAGTGTTTTGAGCATTTTGTTGCGTACCAGATTCCAGAAGCGCCCGTAATCCTGCCACACCACATTGGCGGCGACTTCCTTGTCGTCCATGAAGGTGATCGGCCCCTGGGTTCTTCCGGCCAGCATCTCGGCCTGGAACTGCATGCGCGCGTTCTGCTCCAGATAAACGCTGCGCCCCACAGCCACCTGCAGGCTTTCGCCCACCACAACCGCGCCGTGCCCGCGCATCAGGGCAGCGGGATGGCCGCCCAGCTTTCTGGCCAGCGCCGCACCCAGATAAGTATCACGCACCAGCATGTCGCTGCCTTCCAGGGCCTCGCGGATTTCCCAGTTGGGCACACCCAGACCGATGAAAGCCGACATGTGGAAGATCGGTCGCAGCGCGGCGTCAGTGCAGGAAAACGGGATCACCGAAGGCGAGTGGTTGTGCACCACGGCCATCACTTCGGGCCGCATTTTGTAGATTTCACCGTGAATGAAGCGCTCGTTGACCGGGCTGCGACCCTGCGCATCGACGGGTTCGCTGTTCATGTCGAACTCCATCATGTCGGCTTCAGTCACCAGCTCGGGGGCGACCGAGCGCGCCATCCAGAAGCGCTCTGGGTTGCTGGGTGAACGAACGCTGACATGCCCGTAGGCATCGATGATGCCGTGCTCGGCAAGGATGCGATAGGCAATTACCAAATCCTGGAAAAGGTTCATGCTGGACCTCCTGTGGAATTTTTTTATATGATCAGTCGGCGACGACGATCTTGCCACGCATTACAACCTGCGACCATAACTTGATTTCGCTGCGAATCAGCGCATCCAATTGTTCGGGTTTGCCCCCAGCCGGATCTACGCCCATCTTCGCCATTGCCTCCTTCACTTCCGGAAGCGCGAGCAGGCTATTGATTTCAGAATTCATTTTAGAAATCACGGCGGGCGGCGTGCCGGCAGGCGCCATCACGCCATACCAGGTTGTAACCAGCAAGTTGCCATAGCCCGATTCCGCAAGCGTCGGCACTTGCGGGAACGTCGGGACGCGTTCGCGGCTCATCACGGCCAGCATGCGCATCTTTCCGCTTTGCACGAGTTGGGTCGCGCTTTGCAGTGATACCACACTGGCTTGCACATGACCGGCAACGATGTCGTTCAATACGCCGGCGCTACCTTTGTATGGAACATGGATCATGTCGGTACCGGTTTCCTGCTTGAATAATTCCATGATCAGGTGCTGCGCAGTCCCTGCTCCTGGCGATGCGTAGTTCACAACGCCCGGCTGCTTTTTGACCTGCTCGACAAACTCTCGCACGTTAGTGGCGGGGAATTTGTTGTTGACGACCAGTGTCCACGGGCTCGTACCCAGCAAAGAGACCGGGGCAAAGCTCTTGATCGGGTCGTAAGACAGCTTCGGATTGGTGGCGGCCAGCGTGGCGTAAGTCGATGGGATAAACAGGAAGGTATAGCCATCGGGCGCGGCCTTGGCAACGGCGTCGTTACCGATAACGCCGCTGGCTCCCGCCTTGTTGTCCACCACGACCGGCACGTTCCAGCGCTGTGATAGTTTTGGGCCGAGCACTCGCGCCAACTGGTCGCCCGTTGTGCCGGCGGTGGAAGGGATGATGAATTGGATCGCGCGAGAAGGATAATCCTGCGCCTGGGATAGTGACGGCAACACGACGGCCCCTAGGCCCACGATAGCTAAAAGGGTTGCAAGTTTCATGAGTGTTCTCGATGGTTGATTTCAATAGGGAAGGCCGACTTCGAGTGCCCTACTTGAGCTTGAAAATTCTTTCTGCATTGGTCTGGAAGAATCGCTTCTTGTTTTCGGCGCTCATGGCCATGCCGTCCAGGTAAGTTACCTCATCGACCGCGTATTGGTAGGGATAGTCCATAGCGTACATCACGCGCATCGGGTCAAGCGTGCGTTGCGTGAACTCGATGGCCGGTTCCCAGGCGACGCCACTGTTGGTGATGTAGAAGTTTTCACGCAGGTAGTCGCTCGGCTTTTTCTTGAGCGCCCGCACCGTGGGGTATCGGTCGGACCTGACCGTCGCCTCGTGCATGTAGTCAAGGCGGTATGACCAGAACGGCAAGGCCTCTCCCATGTGGCCAATAATCACCTGCAGCTTGGGGAAGCGGTCGAATACGCCAGCGGTAATCAAGCGTAATGCATGAAGACCGGTCTCGATGCCAAAACCATAAATCGCGCCATCCAGGCCGCACTCCAGGAAGGGCTGGATCATGTTCCGGGGCGGTGTATTCGGATGGAGGTAGATCGGCGTGTCATTCGCCTCCGCAGCTTCAAAGATTTCCCAGAACTTGGGGTCCGAGAGGTATTCGCCGTGCGTGTGTGAATTGACAATCACACCGGTCAGCCCCAGCGTTTGAATGCCGCGCTCGATCTCCTTGGCCGCCTCCCCGGGGTTTTGCGGCGCAATCGCGACCATTCCAGAAAACCGGGTCGGATGTCGGCGCACCGCTTCGGCCAACTCATCATTGGCGACCTTGGCAAATGAGACGGCAGTTCCTTCGTCCATGATCTGGACGCCAGGCGAGGTCAGGGCGATAACCTGGCGGTCAATACCGGCCTCATCCATGTGATTCAGGCGAATCTGGTCGAGATCGGTCAGGCATCGAATGATGTGCTGCGCCCGCGCGCTCTGACTTGTCATATAAAAGCCCAGCAGGCTGACAAAACCCGGATCGGGGTCCGGCCCGGCCAGAATCTTCCGGTAGATGTCAAACAATCCCTTGGGCGCAAAGGCCTCTTCGGTGGCAATGCGCTGGTAGTCTGGATGTGCTTTTTTCATGCCGTTTTCGTCTTTCTTCGGGGGGTAAAGTGAATCAATGTCCGGTGGCTACTGCCGCGATAAGCGCCGGGTCATCAGGTGCCTGTTGCCCGCGCCAGACGATATGCATGTCGGGGCGCAGCAGGATGAGATCGAAACCATAGATCTCGTGGGCGATTTGATCGGGCACGTCCAGCACCGTCAACGGTGCCCCGAACGACTGGATGGCTTGCTCCAGACCCGTGGTGTCTGCGCGGGTGTCGCCGAGCTTGAGCAAGGTGTAACCGTCGGGAATGCGGTCCTGCATGGCAGACCCGTCGTCAAGCCAGACATGAGGCAGGCGCGCGCCGGGCCAGGTGGTAGGTACGTATTCCCGGAAAAGATGCTCCGGGCCGCCAGGAATGTCCATGATGATGGGCGAATCGACATAGCGATAGCCCATTTCCGCGCCCATCATCTCGTTCGTCTTGCGCTGCTCGACGTTGGCAACATGGGCGAGAATCTCGCGATTCTGCCGGCCTTCCGGCGTGTTCTCGGCGATGTTCGAGCGATACATCGAACGCCATTTGCGACGCCCGATCGAAGCATAACGCGAAGCCCCGACATTGCGCTCGCCGACCTGGCGCCGCTCGTGTTCGTAGGCGTCCAGAAGATTCGCGCCGCCCCAGCCCTGAATGGTCGCCGCCAGTTTCCAGGAAAGATCGAATGCATCGCCAACACCGGTGTTCATGCCGAGACCGCCGGTCGGAATGACGAGGTGCGCGGCATCACCCGCGAGGAAGACGCGCTTGTCACGATACCGGTCTGCGAGAAGCAAATTCTGCCGCCACGGAAAGCAGGACAACATGTCGTACTTGACGGGGAAACCAACCGTTTTTTCAAACTGTGCCTTCATCTCATCGTCGGAGCCGACGACCGAATGCAACGTCCAGTGAACGGTCGAATCCTGCATGATCAGGAAGCTCGCCTTGCTATCGGCGACATGGTAGTGGCGACCCCGGCCCGGCCCGTTGCCAAACGGAATGCGATCGAACAATTCATCGCAGCGAAACAGCGCCTGACGAAATTCCATCATCGCGCCTTCGCCGCGCAATTTGATGCCGAGCTGTTTGCGCACAGGGCTCGCGCCGCCGTCGCATCCAACCATATAGGCCGCACGGATCGTTTCCATTTTTCCACCGGTCTTCACCGTGGCGGTGACCCCGTCTTCGTCCTGCTCAAGGGAAATGAATTCGCACCCGAAGCGCACGCTCACCGACGGCAGGCTTTCGGCAACCGACTTCAGAAGCGGCTCGAGCGTGTATTGCGAGATGAGCTGATAAGGCTCGAGCGAACCGGTGCCGTCATTGGTGACGCGGCAATTGGCCTTGGCCTCGTCGATGGACGGATAGCGCAGGCGCAGCAGCGGCGGCTCTTTCATGCTGAGCACCACATAGACGTCCATCGGGCAATCGCCGCGCAGGCCCGCCTTTCGGATGGGGTCCGCGAGGCCAATGCGCCGGTACATTTCCATGCTGCGGGCGTTGGCACGCTCCATTTTTGGAAGGAATTGCGGAGCCTCCTTGCTTTCTATCAGCACACAATTGATACCGCGTTTTCCGAGATCAATCGCCAGCGTCAGACCCACGGGCCCCGCCCCAACGATCATCACATCCGTTTTTTTCAACAACCGGCTCTCCTGGTCAACTTATTCTAGATAGCTTTTACATATTTCGCCGATACTGCCCACCCACCTCAAACAGCGCGTTCGTAATCTGCCCCAGCGAGCAGACGCGCACTGCGTCCATCAGCACTTCAAACACGTTGAGGTTTTCAATCACGGCTTGTTGCAGGCGCTTGAGCATGGCGGGTGATTCTTTCGCGTGGCGCTGGTGGAAGTCGTGCAGGCGTGTGAGCTGGCTTTGTTTTTCTTCTTCGGTTGAGCGGGCCAGCGCCAGCTTGTCCTGCACCGCATCACCGTGCGGGTTGCGGAAGGTATTGACACCGATGATGGGCAGCTCGCCGGTGTGCTTGAGCATTTCGTAGTGCATGGACTCGTCCTGGATGCGGCCACGCTGGTAACCGGTTTCCATCGCGCCGAGCACGCCGCCGCGATCGGCTATTGCGGAGAACTCGGCTAGCACCGCTTCTTCCAGCAGTTCGGTCAGCTCTTCGATGATGAAAGCACCTTGCGTGGGGTTCTCGTTTTTCGCCAGACCCCATTCGCGGTTGATGATGAGCTGTATCGCCATGGCGCGGCGCACGCTTTCTTCGGTCGGCGTGGTGATGGCTTCGTCAAACGCATTGGTGTGCAGGCTGTTGCAGTTGTCGTAAATCGCAATCAGCGCCTGAAGCGTGGTACGGATGTCGTTGAACTGGATCTCTTGTGCATGCAGGCTGCGGCCACTGGTCTGGATGTGGTATTTGAGCTTTTGGCTGCGCTCGTTGGCCCCGTACTTCTCTTTCATCGCCACCGCCCAGATGCGGCGCGCAACGCGGCCCATCACGGTGTATTCCGGGTCCATTCCGTTGGAAAAGAAAAAACTCAGATTCGACGCGAAGTCGTCGATGTGCATGCCGCGCGCCAGGTAGGCTTCAACAAAGGTAAAGCCGTTGGACAGCGTGAAGGCGAGTTGCGAGATCGGGTTCGCACCGGCTTCGGCGATGTGGTAGCCGCTGATCGACACGCTGTAGAAGTTGCGCACGTTGTGATGCACAAAGTATTCGGCAATGTCGCCCATCACCTTGAGGCTGAATTCGATCGAGAAGATGCAGGTGTTCTGGCCCTGGTCTTCTTTCAGGATGTCGGCCTGCACCGTGCCGCGCACGTTTTCCTGCACCCATTCGCGGATTTTTTCGACCTCTGTTGGTGTCGGATCGCGGTCCTTGTCTTTTTTGAACTTGTCCAGGTTCTGGTCAATCGCGGTGTTCATGAACATCGCCAGAATCGTGGGCGCGGGGCCGTTGATGGTCATGCTGACCGACGTGCTCGGGTTGCACAGGTCAAAGCCGTCGTACAACACTTTCATGTCGTCGAGTGTGGCAATTGACACGCCGGCGTTACCCACCTTGCCGTAGATGTCGGGTCGTACATGCGGGTCATTGCCATAAAGCGTGACCGAGTCAAATGCGGTGGACAGGCGCTTGGCGGCCATGCCTGCGCTGAGCAATTTGAAGCGTGTGTTGGTGCGGAAGGCATCACCCTCGCCGGCAAACATCCGGGTCGGGTCTTCGCCCTCGCGCTTGAAGGCGAATGTTCCGGCGGTGTAGGGGTAGCTGCCCGGCACGTTGTCCAGCATCAGCCACTTCAAAATTTCGCCGTGGTCTTCGTACTGCGGCAGCGCCACCTTGCGGATGGGGGTGCCCGAGAGTGATTTGGTGGTCAGCGCGGTGCGGATTTCTTGCCCTCGAATTTTCACAACGTATTCATCGCCGGCATAAGCCGTTTGCATGGCTGGCCACTGGGCCAGCAGCGCCCTGGCATCGCCATCCATGCGGGCCTTGCGGTGGCCAGCCAGGTCGAGAGCAGCTTCAGCGGCGGGCGCGCGACCAGGCTTGTCTTGCTTGAGCATGGTGGCGGCAGCTTTCAACTGCTGCACTTCGCGCGCCAGTTGGGCCTGTGCGCGGGCACGCTTTTTGTAGTCGCGCACGGTGTCGCTGATCTCGGCCAGGTAGCGGGTACGGGCCGCAGGTATCACCGGTGTCTGGTTGGTGCTGTGACGCACATTGACTGTTGGCAAGGCACCTTCGCCGAGGTTCAGGCCCAGTTCTGCAAGCCGGATTTTGAGTGACTGGTAAAGCGCCGTCACGCCGTCATCATTGAAGCGCGCAGCCATGGTGCCGAAGACCGGCATCTTCTCTAGCTGGGTGCCCCAGGCTTCCTTGTTGCGCTGCACCTGTTTGCGCACATCGCGCAGCGCATCGAGCGAGCCCTTGCGGTCAAACTTGTTGATGGCGATGAACTCTGCAAAGTCCAGCATGTCGATTTTTTCCAGCTGGCTGGCAGCACCAAACTCAGGGGTCATCACATACATCGGCACATCGACATGCGGCACGATGGCGGCGTCGCCCTGGCCAATGCCGGAGGTCTCGACCACGATCAAGTCAAAGCCTGCGCACTTGCAGGCGGCGATCACTTCGGGCAGCGCTTTGCTGATCTCGCTACCAAATTCGCGGGTGGCGAGTGAACGCATGAAAACTCTTTGACCAGCAGACCATGGATTGATGGCGTTCATGCGAATGCGGTCGCCGAGTAATGCGCCGCCGCTTTTACGACGCGATGGGTCGATGCTGATAACAGCTACGCGCAGCTTGTCGTTTTGATCCAGCCGCAAACGCCGAATCAACTCGTCGGTCAATGACGATTTGCCCGCACCGCCGGTGCCGGTAATGCCCAGCACCGGGATCTTTTTGCTGGCCGCCTGGTCCCGCAGCTTGCCGACCAATGCCGCGTCGGCTTTGTCGTTTGCAAGCACGGTGATGAGCTGCGCCAGCGCCCGCCAAGCCATCTCGCCATGGCCTTCGATGGCCTGGATATCTTTGGGTGCAAAACCGGTCAGGTCTTTGTCGCAACGCATCAGCATCTCGCCAATCATGCCGGCCAGGCCCATTTTCTGGCCGTCTTCAGGGCTGTAGATTCGCGTTACGCCGTAGGCATGAAGTTCGCGGATTTCAGGCGGCACGATCACGCCACCGCCACCACCAAATACCTGGATGTGCGCGCCGCCACGGCTTTTCAGCAAATCGACCATGTACTTGAAATACTCGACATGGCCACCCTGGTAAGAGCTGATGGCAATGCCCTGCACGTCTTCCTGCAAGGCTGCGCTGACCACCTCATCGACGCTGCGGTTGTGCCCCAGATGGATAACCTCTGCACCCATGCTTTGCAAAATGCGCCGCATGATGTTGATCGCCGCATCGTGCCCGTCGAACAGACTGGCGGCCGTGACAAAACGCACTTTGTTGACCGGGCGGTAATTGGCAAGACTCTTGAATTCAGCGGACAGGTCGGTCATGGGGTGGCAATCTTACCGTTTTTCCAAAGCAAAAGAGCGCTTGCGCGCCCCTTTGCTTCAAGAGATGTGTGGAACGCGCCGGTTCAGTCTTCGCCTGCCCGCAACGATTGCCACAGGTCCACCAGCACCATGGTGATGCCAATCAAAATCACGACGCCCAGCGATACCTCCTTGAGCTTCAGTACCAACGGCACCAGGTAGGCCAGCAGCAACACCACCGCCACTACGCCAGAGAAAATTTTTACGGGCATTTCGTTACTCCTAGTTTGAGCTTCAAGCGCTCGCCACGACGCGTGACTGCAACCAGCGCGCAGTACGCAGCAGCCGCGCATCCATGCCGCGCGCCGCCACCAATTGCGCACCCAGTGGCATGCCGTCTGGCGCAGTCATGAGTGGCAGGCTCAGGCTGGGCATGCCGCAAAGGGTCCACAGGGTGCAAAAGGCCGGGTCGCCGGTGCTTGCGATGGCAGGCGCGGCGCCCGGCGCGGCCGGCGTCAGCAGCGCGTCAAAGCGCATGAACGTCTCCTCGAAGCCCTGGTTCAGCAATGCCACGCGGGCCCGGGCTTTTTGATAGTCCAGCGCTAGCGCCGCGCGTCCGCGCTCCAGCTGCTGGCGCAGCGAGTCGGACAACTGGTCGCGACCCCTTTCCCATTCAAGTTCGAGGCTGGCCGCCATTTCGGCTTCCATGATGCTGCGGTGCCAATCCCAGGCCTCGCGCATCGCCTCCGGCAACTCGACCTCCTGGCATTGCGCGCCCAGCACCTCAGCCAGCTCGGCAAAGGCTTCGCGCGTGGTGTCGTCGGCGCGATCCCAGACCGGGGTCTTGATGAAACCAATGGATGGCGGCAGCGGCGGCTCGGAAGCTGCGACCTGGGAAAAGGGAATGCGTGCGCGCGGCTTTGTGTCGAGGTCGCGTTCGTCGTAGCCCACCAACTGTTCGGCCAGCAGCGCGATATCTTCGATGCTGCGCGCGAACATGCCCACGCTGTCGAGCGTGCGTGACAGGGTCAGGATGCCATGGCGCGAAATCAGGCCGTGCGTCGGCTTGAAGCCGATCACGCCGCAATAAGCCGCCGGGCGAATCACCGAGCCATTGGTTTGCGTGCCAAGCGCCAGCGGCACCATGCCCGCGGCCACTGCAGCGGCCGAGCCCGAGGAGGAGCCACCGGGGGTGCGCTCGGCGTTGTGCGGGTTGCGCGTCTTGCCCGGCGCGTAGGTCGCCAGTTCGGTCGTGACCGTCTTGCCCAGAATCACCGCACCGGCAGCGCGCAGCGTTGCGACCACCGCGGCGTCGCGATCCGGCGTGCGCCCGGCATGCAGCACGCTGCCGTCCTCGGTTGGCATGTCGGCGGTGTCGATGATGTCCTTGATGCCGATGGGCACGCCATGCAAGGGGCCGATAGCCCGGCCTTCAGAGCGGTCCAGGTCGCGCGCCCGGGCCTGCGCCAGCGCATGCGCCTCGTCGAGGTACTGCCAGGCCTGCACGGCGGGTTCGACGGCCCGAATGCGCGCCAGGCAGGCCTGGACCAACTGTTCCGAGCTGATCACACCGCCGGCAATGGCGCGCGCCGCATCGGCCGCGCCGAGTTGCTCGAGTTGGGTCAGGTCCATAACGTCACTGGCCGTACAGGGTGTTCGGCAGCCACAGCACGATGCCCGGGAAGATATAGACCATCAGCATCGTCAGCA
>JBCKNF010000017.1:0-42213 GCA_038902815.1 Polaromonas sp.
GCCCTGCTCAACAGCCGCAGCTGGCGCCTCACCCGGCCCTTGCGCATCCTCTCAGGCTGGCTGACAAAAAGCCGACTCTTGCGTAGCATCCAGCGGCTGCGTGCGATTCTGGCCAGCGAGGGCACAGCCGGGATCATTTACCGACTGCAACAACGATGGGCCCCGCTGTCTTACAGGACCATGGACTACACCGTTTGGGCCAGCGAGCACGACACCCCTTCTGAGAAGGCGCTGGATAGGTTGCGCAGGACGATCGGCTCATGGCACCAGACGCCGCTGATTTCCATCGTGATGCCGGTATATAACCCACCGCTGACGCTGCTGAAGGAGGCCATTGAATCGATCCAGACCCAGATTTATCCCCACTGGGAGTTGTGCATTGCCGATGATGCATCGCCTGAGGCCGACGTATGGCAACTTCTTCAAAGCATTGCAGACCAGGATAGCCGTATCAAGATTGTTCGGCTCAAGGTTAATGGACATATCTCGAAGGCCTCAAACAGTGCACTGGAATTGGCACAAGGTGAGTTTGTTGCACTGATGGACAATGACGATCTACTGCCCCCGGATGCGCTCTACTGGGTGGCGGAAGCTGTAAACCGCCTCCCATCTGCCCAGATAATTTACTCGGACGAGGACAAGCTCGACGCACGAGGCCAACGCTTCGGCGTCTACTTCAAACCGGACTGGAACTACACGCTGTTCCTGGGGCACAACCTGATTAGCCATCTGGGTGTGTATCGAACCAGTCTGATGCGAGAGGTAGGTGGATTCCGGCCGGGGCTTGAAGGCTCACAAGACTACGACCTCGCGCTACGCTGCATTGAACGGGTTGCTCCATCGGACATCCTGCATATTCCCAGAGTGCTCTATCACTGGCGTGCGATTGAAGGAAGCACGGCATTGGCAACCGAAGCCAAACCATATGCGCTCACCTCAGCGCAACGAGCGTTGCAGGAGCATCGCGAACGCATCGGACGTGCGTCTGAAATCGAAATCCTACCGACCTGGAACTACCGATGCCTGAGAAAAAACCCTGGAACCATAGACCTGCTGAGTGTGGTAATTGTCTATCCGGTTGGCTCGTTACCCTGCAAGACGGTTCCGGCCTGGACGGCTGAACAGGGCTTTCAGGTGCATGAAGTGCTGCAGTGCACAGCAGATGCGGGTGATATCAACGCCGTTATAAGCCGGGCACAAGGAACTTTAGTGGCACTGATGCGAGTCGACCTGGAACCCTCAGGTCCGGAGGCTCTCCTAGAACTAGTACGTCATGCAATGGAGGATGGCACGGGTATAGCGGGTGGCACTGTACGCAATGCGAGCGGTCTGCTGGTGACAGGCGGGCTGGTACTGAACCCCAGGACGGTTGCGTCTGTACTTCTGAAAGGGTTGCCCCACGGCCATCCCGGTTATATGGGCCGCGGGCTATTAGCACAGGAATTGTCCGCTGTATCCATGGATTGCGTGGTCTTGCGCAAACAGGTATTTGAGGCCTGCGGTGGATTGGATACCGAATTGGGGGTCAGCCAGATAGGTGCCGTTACGTTTTGCCTGAGAATGCGTGAGCAGAATCGCCGAGTCGTCTGGTCCCCCGAGGCCACATGGACCGAAGCTGCGATACCGGTCCAGACATCGCAGGGTACTTTGCTTGCCCAGCAGCGCATCTTCATGGCCCGTTTCGGGAAGAAATATGCGAACTGGCTGAAGCATGATCCAGCCTATCACCCGCTGCTGGATGCTGCAAGAGCTGACTTTTCACTGCGTGCGCCTTCCACTTGATGACCGGCCTGTGGCCAATTGTCTCCCCGTCAGAGTTTTTGGGGTCAGGCCCAATAACTCCACTTTCGCGCTTTCTTTGTGATCTGGATCACATCCTGGCTAAGCGGCCGTCAAAACTCATATAGGAAGTCGTACAATGCGTTCCTATATGAATTTAATTTTGCGCATTCCCCTGAATGGGTCGCCGGAGCAGCTGAGCAGCCTGCATGCGCTCCAGCAAGCCTTTGCGCAGGTCTGCAACGCGCTGGCCCCCCTGGTGCAGCAGTCGCGCTGCTGGAACCGGGTGACGCTGCATCACCTGGCTTACAAGCTGCTCAGGGAAAAGTTTCCGGCCATCGGCTCGCAAATGGTCTGCAATGCAATCTACTCGGTGTCGCGCACCAGCCGCCTGGTCTATCAGCACCCGGCCAGCCCCTTCAACCTGACCCGGCTGGGCGACAAGCCGCTGCCGCTGCTGCGCTTTACCGATACTTGCCCGGTTTATTTCGACCGCCACACGCTGAGTGTCAAGGACGGGCAGTTGTCGATGTATACCCTGGACGGGCGGATTCGCTTCCATCTGGCCCTGCGGCCGGAAGACGAGGCCAGTTTTCATGAAAATAAATTGCGGGAGATTGTCCTGTCGCAAACGGCGACGGGCAGCTTTGAGCTGTCATTCCTGCTTTTAATGCCTCCACAGGGCAATGAACCCCCGGCTGACAAAGAGCAAGACCCGGGCGAAATCCCAGAATACGTGATGATTGACGAGGCCCCATGAGTACCCTGAAAACACCTTCCGAACTACGCCAGGCGGTGCTGTCGCTGCGGCCTTACTTTGTCCGGGCCAGCTGGTTCAGCGTGTGCTCCTGCCTGCTGATTCTCGCCCCCAGCGGCTACATGCTGGAGGTCTTTGAGCGGGTCATCAATAGCCGCAGCCACCTGACCCTGGCGATGCTGACCGTGCTGGTGCTGGCGGCCTACGTGCTGATGGAAATTCTGGAATGGGCACGCGCCGAGATATTGCACGGGGCTGGCCTGCAACTGGACCAGAAGTTGCGCAACCGGGTCTTTGGCGCGATCTTCGAGGCCAATCTGAAACGCATGCCCGGCGGCAGCGTGCAACCGCTGAACGACTTTCGGGTGGTCCGGGAGTTCCTGTCTTCGCCGCCACTGCTGGCCCTGATGGAGGCCCCGGTCTCGCTGGTCATTCTGGGTTTGATGTTTGCCATCAGCCCGGTGCTGGGCTGGGCCGCCGTGGCGGGCTCGCTGGTGCAGGTTTTTGTCGGCTGGCTGAATGAAAGAAGCACGCAGCCGCCTTTGGTGGCGGCGAATCGCAGCGCTATTGCAGCGCAGCAGTATGCCGACGGCTCGCTGCGCAATGCGCAAGTGATTGAGTCGATGGGCATGCTGCGCGACATTCACCGCCGCTGGATGGAAAAGCATCGCCAGTTTCTGGGCTTGCAGGCCATGGCGTCAGACCAGGGGGGGGGGGCTACCAAGCCGTCACCAAGTTCCTGCAGGTCACCATGGGCTCGCTGTTGCTGGGGCTGGGCGCCTGGTTGCTGCTGCAGAACCAGCTCAATGGCGGAGCCGGCATGATGGTTGTCGGCTCGATCCTGGGCGGCCGGGTGCTGGCGCCGCTGGTCCAGATCGTGACCCAGTGGCGCACCGTGGTCAACGTGCGGGATGCGTGGCAACGTCTGGAGAGTTTGTTGGCGGCCGTCCCGCCCCGGCCGGACACGATGTCTCTGCCGCCGCCGCGGGGCTTGCTGCAAGTGGAAAGTCTGGTGGCCGGCGCGCCCAACGGCGGGCCGGCCATCATCAAGAATGTGGCGTTCAGCTTGGCACCGGGTGAAGTGCTGGCAGTGGTCGGGCCCTCGGCTTCGGGCAAAACAACATTGGCACGGCTGCTGGTGGGTCTTTGGCCTGCGGCGGCCGGCAAGGTGCGGCTTGACGGCGCCGATATCTTTACTTGGGACAAAAGTGAGCTGGGCCCGCATATCGGCTATCTGCCACAGGGGGTCGAGCTTCTCGAGGGCACGCTGGCTGAAAATATCGCCCGCTTCGGCGACATCGAGAGCGCCAAGGTCAGGACCGCCGCCCAGGCTGTCGGCTTGCACGATTACATCATGAGCCTGCCGCAGGGTTATGACAGCCCGGTCGGGCGGGAGGGAGCCATGTTGTCCGGCGGCCAGCGCCAGCGGGTGGCGCTGGCTCGCGCCATTTATGGCGACCCGGTGCTGGTGGTGCTGGATGAACCCAATTCCAGCCTGGACGAAGCTGGCGACGCGGCGCTTGCCGCCGCCATCCGGGAACTCAAGGCCCGCGGCACGACGTTTGTGGTCATGACGCACCGCACCAGTGTGCTGGCAGTCGTGGACAAAATGCTGATCTTGCGCGACGGCGTCATGCAGGCCTTCGGGCCACGCGACGATGTGTTGGCAGCCTTGAAGAAAGCCAACGAGCAAGCGGCGGCTGCGCAAGCTGACCACAAACTAACAAACCCATGAAAAAATCCGCATTCTTCAATCGCAGTGAATTGACTGCCACGCTGTGGGCTTTCCGTAGGGAATTCCTGCTCGTCGGACTGCTGAGCTTCCTGGCGAACCTGCTGATGCTGGCACCGACCCTCTACATGCTGCAGATATTTGACCGGGTTCTGATCAGCGAGAGCGGATTCACGCTGCTGGCGGTGTCGCTGATCACGCTGTTTCTGTTTGGCGTGATGGCGTGTTCCGAATGGCTGCGCTCGCGGGTGCTGGTCCGGGCTGGCATGCGCTTTGACGAGCAGCTCAGCACCCGGGTCTTCAACGCGAGTTTTGAGGCCTACCTGCGCCAGTCATCGACCAATCCGTCACGCGCTTTCGGGGACTTGATTCAAATCCGGCAGTTCATCACCGGCAACGGCATCTTCGCGCTGTTTGATGCGCCGTGGGCGCCTATTTATATTGCGGTCACCTTTTTCCTGCACCCCTGGCTGGGCGTGCTTGCGCTGGTGTTCGCCGTGATCCAGGCGGCGCTGACCTGGTTTGGGCATAGACACACCGTCGCCCCTTCCGAAGAAGCGAGCCAAGCCGGCAGTGAAACCACCAGCTATCTGCAGAGCAAATTGCGCAACGCGGAAGTGCTGGAGGCGATGGGCATGATAGCCAATCTTCAAAAACGCTGGAATGACAAGTATGCGGCCTGGATGGCCAAAAACTCCTCCGCACAGGGTCTGACCCATCGCGTGATCGCCTGGAGCAAGTTCATTCGCTACAGTCAGCAGTCGCTGACGCTGGGGGCTGGCGCCTTGCTGGTGATTGACGGGCAATTGTCGCCGGGCGCCATGATTGCGGCGAACGTGCTGATGGGGCGCGCGCTCGCGCCTATCGACCAATTGGTGAGCACCTGGCGGGGGTTTGTGACGTGCAAAAACTCCTTTACCAGGCTGGAGACGCTGCTGACCGACTACCCGGAGCGCGACCCCGCGCTGACGCGCGTTGGACCCACAGGCGAGATCACCCTGCGCCAGGTGTTTGCCAGTGCTGCGGGACGCACGACACCGATTTTGAAAAATGTGTCGTTCGCAGTTCCGGCGGGGACCGTGGTGGCCGTGCTCGGGCCGTCCGGCTCGGGCAAGTCCACGCTGGCCCGGGTCATGGTCGGCATCTGGCCGGACGTGATCGGCGAAACGCTACTCGACGGTTTGCCGATCCAGTCCTGGAATCGCATCGAACTGGGTCCGCATCTGGGTTATCTGCCACAGGATGTGGAGCTGTTCGAGGGCTCGATTGCGGAGAATATTGCGCGCCTTGGCGAAGTCGATTCCGACAAGGTGATAGCGGCGGCGCGCTGCGCCGGCATGCACGAGATGATCCTGCGCTTTCCCAAAGGTTATGACACCTCCATCGGCGAGGCCGGCAACCTGTTGTCCGGCGGACAACGGCAACGCATTGGCCTGGCTCGCGCGATCTACGGCGAGCCTTCGCTGATCGTGCTGGACGAACCCAACGCCAATCTGGACGATGCCGGCGAAGCCGCCTTGCTGCGGACGGTGCGCGAGCTCAAGGCAAAAGGAAAAACCGTCTTTCTGATCACGCACCGACCCGGCGCCATTGCCGTGGCCGATCGGCTCATGATTCTTCGCGATGGCGAGATTGTTGCCGATGGGCCGAAGGATGCCGTGCTGGCCGCCTTGCGCCCCCCCGCTGCCGCGCCCTCTCCTGTACCACCAGTGCCACCGGTGTCGCCGATGTCACCCCAGCTCGCCTGAACCGGGCACAGCTTCCTTTTTCATCACCATTCACCAGAGTCCGCCATGGCCAAACCAGATTTCTTGAACCCCCTGACCCGCCCCGCTGCCGAGCCCTCCCTAGGGGCGGCCGCTAGGGGCGTGGCGCCCAATTCCGACCTAGGCCGGGCCGGGCCCCATTCCGACCTGGGCCGGGCCGGGCGCATCGGCCTGTGGGCGCTGGGCGTCGGCTTTGGCGGCTTTCTGTTATGGGCGGCCTTGGCCCCGCTGGATGAGGGCGTCCCGAGCCAGGGGCAGGTTGCGATAGACACCAAACGCAAGACGGTCCAGCATCTGAGCGGGGGCATCATCAAGGAAGTGTTGGTGGGTGAGGGCGAGCAGGTCAAGGAAGGCCAGTTGTTGATCCGGCTCGATGATGCCGCGGCCAAAGCAAATTTTGAATCCGTGCGGCAGCGCTACCTGGGGATGCGCGCCATGCAGGGCCGCCTGCTGGCCGAGCAGGCGGGGCAAGACGTCATTACTTTCCACCCGGACTTGGTGGCGGCCGCCGGGGACCCGCTGATCAAGCAGCAGATGATGAACCAGGAGCAACTACGCCAGTCGCGCAAAGCGGCTTTACGCGCCGACCTGCAGGGTATCGAGGAAAGCATCCAGGGCCAGCAAGGCCTGTCGCAAGCCTACGAGGGCATGATGGTCAGCCGGCGCAACCAGTTTTCACTGCTCAATGAAGAGCTCAGCCATACCCGGGGCCTGGTCAAGGAGGGTTACGTCCCGCGTAACCGCCAACTGGAGCTGGAGCGTCAGGTGTCCGAATCCAGCGCCGCGATTGCAGAACTCCAGGGCAATACGATCCGCGCCCAACGCACCATGGCCGAATTGCGCCAGCGCTCCATCGCCCGGCAGCAGGAATACCGCAAGGAGGTGGAGTCGCAGTTGGCCGACGTGACGCGCGAGGCGCTCAGCGATTCGGGTAAGTTTCTGGCTTTGCAGGATGAACTGGCACGCACCGAGATCCGCTCGCCAGCGTCGGGCCAGGTGGTGGCGCTGGCCACGCAGACCGTGGGCGGCGTGATTGGCCCGGGCCAAAAATTGCTGGACGTGGTGCCCGCCAATGAGTCGCTGCTGCTGGAAACGCGGGTATTGCCGCACCTGATTGACCGCGTGCATGCCGACATGCCGGTGGATGTGCGCTTTTCGTCTTTTGCGCATTCCCCGCAGCTTGTCGTGCAGGGCAAGCTGGTGTCGGTGTCAGCCGATTTGCTGACCGACCCGCAGAACGGTATGACCTACTATCTGGCGCGGGTTGTCGTGACACCCGAGGGACTGAAGAAGCTGGGCAAGCGCCAGATGCAGCCGGGCATGCCGGTTGAGGTGGTGTTAAGAACCGGCGAGCGCTCGCTGCTAACCTACCTGCTGCATCCGCTGACCAAAAGCATTGCGGCGTCCATGAACGAGGAGTGAATTGATGGAAGAAAAATCCCGTACAGCAGCACGCCGGCAGCCAGCCGGCAGGGCAATCGCTTTTGCCGCCGCGCTGGTCTGTACCGTCTTCTACACACCCGCCTGGTCGCTTGACTTGCTGCAGGCCTACCAGGCGGCCATGCAAGAGGATGCGTCGATACGTGCCACGCGGGCGGCGACTGACGCCCGGCGCGAGCGCGTGCCGCAGGCCCGCGCGCAACTCCTGCCGAATCTGTCCGCCAGCGTTTCGCGCCACCACAACGACCTGGAGAGAACCACGCCCAACTTCCTGGGCAATCCGGTCACCACGAACACCCGTTACGGCAGCAACAGCGATGCGCTGACTCTGCGACAACCGATCTTTCGCAAGTACCAGATGGCTGATTACCGTCAAGCACAAGCGCAGGCGGACGATGCCAACGCGATACTGGAACGGGAGCTGCAAAACGTCGCGGTGCGTGTCAGCGGCGCCTACTTTGAGGCCTTGTTGACCGCAGAACAGCTGGCACTGGTGCTGGCGCAAAAAACCGCATACACCACCCAGCTGGATGCCGCGCGCAAGCGTTTGGCGGCCGGCGCAGGAACCCGAACCGATATTGACGAGGCGCAAGCCGCGCTGGATCTCAACCTGGCGCAGGAACTGGAGGCGCGCCAGAACGTGGACTTTACCCGCAGGCAACTCCAGACCCTGGTCAATCGCCCGATCGAGCGCCTAACGGCGCTGGATGCGCAGAAGATGAAACTGGTTCAGCCGGAGCCGAATCGGGTGGAAGACTGGATAGCGCGCGCCGAAGCCGGCAGTCCGGAAATTCAGTCGCTAAAGGCGCAGCTCGAAGCGGCCCGCTATGAAGTGGAGAAGGCCCAGGCCGGCCACTACCCGACGCTGGACGCGGTCGCGCAGTGGTCGCGCAATGACAGCGATACGGTCACCAACGTGAACAACCGCTACACCAACAAGTCGATCGGTCTGCAACTCAATATCCCGCTCTTTGCGAGTGGCTATATCAATTCCCTGGTGCGGCAGGCACTGGCAGAGCAGGAGCGCGCCACGCAGGCGCTGGAAGCGTTGCGCCGGGACCTCGGGGTGCGTGTGCACCGCGAATTCCGCAGCATCACGGAAGGCGTCTTGCGGGTTCGGGCGCTGGAACAGGCGGTGCGTTCGATGGAGCAGGTGGTCCTGTCGAACCGCCGCTCGTACGAGGCTGGCAGCCGGACCCTGGTGGATACGCTGAACGCCGAACAGCAAAAAGTCTCGGCCCAGCGCGATCTGGCGCAGGCGCGTTTTGTTTACCTGTTTTCCCGGGTGAAATTGCAAGCGCTGGCCGGCGGACCAAAAACAGAAGTGATAGCTCAGGTCAACGGCTGGCTCAAACCATGAGGGAGGGAATATGATCTTGGTGACTGGCGGTGCCGGCTTTATCGGTGCCAATTTTGTGCTGGACTGGCTGGCGATCGTGGCTGAGCCGGTGCTTAATCTGGACAAGCTGACCTATGCGGGAAATCTCGAGAATCTCGCGTCTCTGGAATCTGACAGTCGGCACGTTTTTGTGCAGGGAGATATCGCCGACACGCAGTTGTTGACGCGTTTGCTGGATCAGCACAAGCCGCGCGCGATTGTCAACTTTGCGGCGGAGTCGCATGTTGACCGATCCATTCTCGGGCCGGAAGACTTTATTCAGACCAACATCGTGGGCACCTTCCGGCTGTTGGAAAGCGCCCGCAAACATTGGGTCGGGCTAGCCCCAAGTGCGCAGGCGAGTTTTCGTTTCTTGCAGGTCTCCACCGATGAGGTGTATGGCTCTCTCGCGGCCGCCGACCCGGCGTTTACCGAGAACCATCGTTACCAGCCGAACAGCCCCTACTCGGCCAGCAAGGCGGCCAGTGATCATCTGGTGCGCGCCTATCACCACACCTATGGCCTGCCGGTACTGACGACGAATTGCTCGAACAACTATGGGCCCTATCATTTTCCCGAGAAACTGATCCCGCTGATGATCGTCAACGCGCTGGCGGGCAAAGCCCTGCCGGTGTATGGCGACGGCATGCAGGTGCGTGACTGGTTGTACGTCAAGGACCATTGCAGCGCGATTCGCCGGGTGCTCGATGGCGGCCGGCTGGGTCAGGTGTACAACGTCGGCGGCTGGAATGAAAAGCCCAACATCGAGATCGTGCATAGCGTGTGTGCCTTGCTCGACGAGTTGCGCCCGCGCAGCGATGGCCAGAGCTACCGCGAGCAAATAACGTTTGTCGCAGACCGCCCCGGGCATGACCAGCGTTATGCCATCGATGCCAGCAAGATGGAGCGCGAGCTGGGCTGGAAGCCGGCCGACACGTTTGCCAGCGGCATGCGTAAAACCGTGCACTGGTATCTGGACAACCCGGGCTGGGTGGCCAATGTCCAGTCTGGTACCTACAGTAAGTGGGTACAAACAAACTACATCGCCCGCGCATGAAAATCCTGTTGTTTGGCAAGGGCGGGCAACTCGGCTGGGAACTGCAGCGTAGCTTGGCAGCGCTCGGGGAACTGGTGGCGCTGGACCGGCATAGTCAAGACCTGTGCGGAGACCTGACTAAGCTGCAAGGCTTGGCCGAGAGCGTGCAAAAAGTGCGCCCGGACATCATTGTGAATGCCGCCGCGCATGCCGCGGTGGACAAAGCCGAAAGCGAGCCGGACCTGGTGCACACCCTGAATGCGCTGGCGCCCGGGGTATTGGCGCAAGAAGCGCAGCGCAGCGGTGCCTGGCTGGTGCATTATTCGACCGACTACGTCTTCGATGGCAGCGGACAGCAGCCGTGGCGGGAAATCGACTTGCCCGCGCCGCTGAACGTCTATGGCCAGACCAAGTTCGACGGCGAGCAGTTGATTCAGGCCAGTGGCTGCCGACACCTGATTTTCCGGACCAGCTGGGTCTATGCCGCGCGCGGCGGAAATTTTGCCAGAACCATATTGCGCCTAGCCCAGGAACGCGAGCGCCTGACGGTCATCGACGACCAGTTTGGCGCGCCCACCGGGGCCGAGCTGCTGGCCGATGTCAGCGCGCACGCGATTCGCCAGGTGTTGCAGCGTCCGCAAGACGCGGGCCTGTATCACCTGGTGGCGGGCGGCGAAACCAGCTGGCACGGCTACGCAAAACACGTGCTTGCCCAGGCCATGCAGACACCATTGGCTAGCAAAATAATAGCCAAAGAAGTGGCCCCGGTATCGACCAGCGCCTTTCCCACGCCGGCCCGGCGGCCGCATAATTCGCGTCTGAACACGACCCGGCTGCAATCTGTATTCGGACTGACCCTGCCGCCTTGGGAGCAGGGGGTGGATCGCATGCTGGCCGAGATTTTCCCAACTTCCTAAAAACCCCATGACGCAACGCAAAGGCATTATTCTCGCGGGCGGCTCCGGTAGCCGGCTACACCCGGCGACCCTGGCCATGAGCAAGCAATTGCTGCCGGTGTACGACAAGCCCATGATCTATTACCCGCTGTGTACCCTCATGCTCGCCGGTATTCGCGATATTCTGCTCATCAGTACGCCGCAAGACACGTCGCGCTTTGAGCAGTTGCTGGGCGATGGCAGCCAGTGGGGCCTGAATCTGCAGTACGCGGTGCAGCCGACCCCGGATGGTCTGGCCCAGGCCTTCATCATTGGTGAAAAATTTATTCATAACCAGACCAGCGCGCTGGTGCTGGGCGACAACATTTTTTACGGCCATGATCTCCACGGGCTGCTGGCCGGAGCCGATACCAGGAGCAGCGGCGCTACGGTGTTTGCCTACCATGTGCAAGACCCCGAGCGTTATGGCGTCGTGGCTTTTGACGCGGACGGCCAGGCCAGCAGCATCGAGGAAAAACCCGCCAAGCCCAAAAGCAGCTATGCCGTGACTGGTCTGTACTTCTATGACCAGCAGGTGGTGGACATCGCCAAAGCAGTGCAGCCTAGCGAGCGCGGCGAGCTGGAGATCACGGCGGTGAATCAGGTGTACCTGGAGCGTGGCGAGCTGAGCGTGCAAATCATGCAGCGCGGCTACGCCTGGCTGGACACCGGCACGCACGAAAGCCTGCTCGAAGCCGGCCAGTTCATCGCCACACTGGAGCGCCGCCAGGGCCTGAAGATTGCCTGTCCGGAAGAAATTGCCTGGCGCAATGGCTATATCACCAGTGAACAGCTCGAAAAACTGGCACACCCCCTGGCTAAAAATGGCTATGGCCAATACCTGCTGCGTCTTCTCAATGAGGGTACCCAGTTGTGAACGTCACGCCCACCGCTATTCCTGATGTACTCATCATCGAACCCAAAGTGTTCGGCGACGCGCGCGGCTTCTTCTTTGAGAGCTTCAATCAAAAAGCCTTCAACGACGCCACCGGCCTGAACGTTAACTTTGTGCAAGACAACCACAGCCGCAGCGCCAAAGGCGTGCTGCGCGGGCTGCATTATCAAGTCAAGCAGCCGCAAGGCAAGCTGGTGCGCGTGGTGCGTGGCGCGGTGTTTGACGTGGCGGTTGATCTGCGCCGCGCTTCCGCGACCTTTGGGCGCTGGGTCGGCATGGAACTGAGCGAAGAAAACCACCGCCAGCTCTGGGTGCCGGCTGGCTTTGCGCACGGCTTTTTGGTGACTAGCGAATCGGCCGAGTTTTTATACAAGACCACGGACTACTATGCACCGGAGTTTGAGCGGTGTGTGGCATGGAACGATCCCGCCATCGGCATTGAGTGGCCTTTGACGTCTGAGCCCAGCTTGTCTAGCAAAGACCAGCACGGGATGGCGCTGCGCGAGGCCGTGACGTTATCCTTGTGCGAGCCGATTTAATTTTTCAGCACCAACGCATGACTAACGCAAAAATTACCCCGGTTATTCTTTGCGGTGGCTCGGGCACAAGGTTATGGCCGCTCTCGCGCAAGAGTTTCCCCAAGCAGTTTGTTCCGCTGATTGACAACAAAAGCCTGCTGCAACTGACGCTGGAGCGTGTGGCACAAATTAATAGCGGCGGCACAGGCCCTGCGGTAATTTGCGTTGCGGCAGAAGAGCACCGGTTTCTGGTGGCCGAAGCCATGCAGGCGGCCAAGGTCAAAGGTCAAATTATTCTGGAGCCGGTGGCGCGCAATACCGCGCCCGCCATGGCGCTGGCCGCGCTGCAAGCCGCACCGCAAGACTTGCTGCTGTTTTGCCCCTCGGATCACCACATTCCCGATGCGCCCGCTTTTGCAGCCATGGTGCAGCAGGGCAGCCTTGCGGCCCGGCAGGGCGCGATCGTGACCTTTGGCGTGGTACCCAGCTTTCCCAGCACGGCCTATGGCTATATTGAACAGGGTGCGGCCAACGGCGATGGCAGCTTTGGCGTGGCTAGGTTCATTGAAAAGCCCAATGCCGATAAGGCGCAAGCGCTGATATTGCAAGGTAACGTACTCTGGAACGCAGGCATTTTTTTGGCTCAAGCCAGCACCCTGCTTGAAGCACTGCAGCAGCACGCAGCCGACATTTTGCAAAGCTGCCAGCAGGCCATGGCGCAAGCCGGGCAAGACCAGCAATTCGTCCGTCCTGAGCCTGAAGCCTTTGCCGCCTGCCGTTCTGAGAGCATCGACTACGCCGTTTTGGAGCACCACGAAAAGGTGGCCGTGGTACCGTTTGCGGGCGCTTGGAGCGACGTCGGCAGTTGGAACGCCGTGGCAGACCTGAGCCCAGCAGACGAACAAGGCAACCGCATTGACGGCCAAGGCCTGGCGGTTCAAAGCCAGCGCACCTACATTCACGCACCCCACCGCGTC
Organism: Polaromonas sp.; assembly: GCA_038902815.1. Classification (GTDB taxonomy): domain Bacteria; phylum Pseudomonadota; class Gammaproteobacteria; order Burkholderiales; family Burkholderiaceae_C; genus Polaromonas. Next base: position 13,214 of record JBCKNF010000017.1, read on the forward strand.
GTCGTTGCCTTGGGCACGCAAGACCTGCTCATCATCGACACCCCCGATGCCCTACTGGTAGCTAGCAGCAGTCATGCCGAGCAGGTCAAGAACGTAGTGGCCCAGTTAGAGGCTAGGGGAAGCCCGCAAGCCAGCCTGCACCGCAAGGTGGCGCGGCCCTGGGGCTGCTACGACAGCATCGATTGCGGCGAGCGCTTTCAGGTCAAGCGCATCACCGTGCGCCCCGGCGCCAAGCTCAGCCTGCAAAAACACCACCACCGTGCAGAGCACTGGATCGTCGTGTCCGGCACGGCGCTGGTGACCAAGGGCAGCGAAACGTTCATCCTGACAGAGAACCAGTCAACCTATATTCCCATTGGCGAAACCCACCGCCTGGAAAACCCCGGTAAAACCGACCTGGAGATGATCGAGGTCCAGACCGGTAGTTACTTGGGCGAAGACGACATCGTGCGCTTTGAAGACAGCTACGGACGCACGGCAGAACCGTCTCGTAGGTCGGATTAGCGCAGCGTAATCCGACAATTTCCCATGAACAAAATCTACATAGCAGGGCACCGCGGCATGGTCGGTTCGGCCATCGTGCACCAGTTGCTGGCCGCTGGCCACGCTCCTGAAAACATCGTTACCCGCACCCATGCCGAGCTGGAGCTGACCAACCAGGCCGCGGTGTGCGCCTTCTTCGCGGCAGAAAAGCCCGACCAGGTTTACATGGCCGCAGCCAAGGTAGGCGGCATACACGCCAACAACACCTACCCGGCCGAATTCATCTACCAAAACCTCATGGTGCAGGCCAACCTGATTGACGCTGCCTTTCAAAATGGTGTCAAAAAGCTGCTGTTTTTAGGTTCCAGCTGCATCTATCCCCGCCTTGTCCCGCAGCCCATGGCCGAGAGTGCCTTGCTCACCGGCCCGCTGGAGCCCACCAACGAGCCCTATGCCATTGCCAAGATTGCCGGCATCAAGCTCTGCGAAAGCTACAACCGCCAATACGGCGCCAGCCACGGCGTGGACTACCGGGCAATCATGCCCACCAACCTCTATGGCCCGGGTGACAACTACCACCCGCAAAACAGCCATGTCATCCCCGCGCTGATCCGCCGCTTCTCTGAGGCCAAGGCCAGCCAGGCACCCAAAGTCACCATCTGGGGCAGCGGCACGCCGTGCAGGGAGTTTTTGTATGTGGACGACATGGCCGCTGCCAGCGTGCACGTGATGAACCTGCCCAAGGCCACCTACGACCAGCACACCAGCCCCATGCAAAGCCACATCAATGTTGGTTTTGGGAGCGACATCACCATTGCCGAGCTGGCGCGTACCGTTGGCCAAGTGGTAGGCTACCAGGGTGAGATCGACTTTGACGTAACCAAACCCGATGGTGCGCCACGCAAGCTGATGGATAGCAGCAGGCTCAAGTCGCTGGGCTGGCAGGCGAAAATGAGCCTGCAAGATGGCCTTGCGCTGGCCTACCAGGATTTTCTTAAGAACCAAGCATGAGCAACACCAACACTACCCCCAAAGTCGCCCTCATCACCGGTATCACCGGCCAAGACGGCTCTTACCTGGCTGAATTTCTGCTGGAAAAAGGCTACACCGTTCACGGCATCAAGCGCCGCGCGTCGAGTTTCAACACTGCCCGTGTAGACCACATCTACCAGGACCCGCATATTGAAAACGCCCGTTTCAAGCTGCACTACGGCGACCTCAGCGACAGCAGCAACCTGACGCGCATCATCCAGCAAACCCAGCCCGACGAAATCTACAACCTCGGCGCCCAAAGCCACGTGGCCGTCAGCTTCGAGTCCCCCGAATACACCGCCGACGTCGACGGCATGGGCACCCTGCGCATCCTCGAAGCCATCCGCATCCTGGGGTTGGAGAAAAAAACCCGCTTTTATCAGGCCAGTACCAGCGAACTCTATGGCCTAGTGCAGGAAACCCCGCAGCGCGAGACCACGCCCTTCTACCCGCGCAGCCCCTACGCCGTGGCCAAGCTCTACGCCTACTGGATCACCGTGAACTACCGCGAGGCCTACGGCATGTACGCCTGCAACGGCATCCTGTTCAACCACGAAAGCCCGCGCCGCGGCGAAACCTTCGTCACCCGCAAAATCACCCGGGCCCTAGCCAACATCAGCCTGGGCCTGGAAGACTGCCTGTACATGGGCAACATCGACGCCTTGCGCGACTGGGGCCACGCCAAAGACTACGTGCGCATGCAATGGATGATGCTGCAGCAAGACCAGGCGGAAGACTTCGTGATTGCCACCGGCAAGCAATACAGCGTGCGCCAGTTCATTGAGTGGAGCGCCGCCGAACTCGGCATGCAACTGCGCTGGGAAGGCGAGGGCGTAAACGAAGTAGGCTATCTTGAACCTTGCGACTTGAAACTTGAGTCTGCTCGTCCCATCGTCCGCATCGACCCCCGTTACTTCCGTCCCACCGAAGTCGAAACCCTGCTGGGCGACCCGACCAAGGCCAAGACCAAACTCGGCTGGGTGCCCGAAATCACCGCGCAGGAGATGTGCGCCGAAATGGTCGCCCACGACCTGGCCCAGGCCAAGCAGCATGCGCTGCTCAAAGCCAATGGGTACCAGGTGAATGTAAGCGTGGAATAAGCCAGAAGCCCTCGCCGGTCCTGCGTAGCTAGCTATCAAAAACGAAACGTTTTCCCATGTCAAGCAGCAAGCTTTTTGAAAACAAGCCTCTCGACCAAGATTGGCCTGTGGAAGATATCGAACGGGTCGACACATGCCCTTACTGCGGTTCACACGAGCGCACGTTGGCGTACGAGGATGTGCAGGACTGGTCCTTTAACTGCGCCCCGGGTAAGTGGAATTATTGGGACTGTGTGAGTTGCCAGTCGCTTTATCTTGACCCGCGGCCAACTCGGTCGACCATAGTCGCGGCCTATGCCAAGTACTTTACCCACGGCAGCGGCAAGCCAGTTCCTTTCGTCCAGGTGATGAAGGCGCGCCTGAGAAACGAGTGCCTGAGTCAAAAGCTGAGTGTCAACATCGAACCGCGGCTGCATTTGCCAAAATTGCTGGATGGCTTCGTCGCTTTGATCAGCAAACGGGTCGCAGTGCCGTTCGGCTGGACATCGTTGGCAAGCCGCCCGAGGGGCCGTTTTATGGATGTGGGTTGTGGCGCCGGTCTGGCCGTGGCTTTCGCGCGGCAACTGGGCTGGGACGCGATGGGGCTTGAGATCGACCCGACTGCGGTTCGTGAAGCCCAGCGAACTGGCTTGAATATCGTGCAAGGCACCTACGAGCAATTGACGCAGTACGAGCGGCAATTTGACTGCATTATGTGCTCGCACGTCCTTGAACATGTGCATGAGCCGCGCAATCTGTTGGCACAGTTGAAAGTAGCGATCAAGCCCGGCGGTGTGCTATTGCTCTCCTTGCCGAATTCGCTCAGTGCCATGCGCCGCCATTTCGGGGCCAACTGGCGTGGTCTTGAGGCGCCGCGACATCTTTCCATCCCGTCCGAGTCACGATTATTGCAACTCTTGACAGAGTCCGGTTTTTCGATGCAGTCAATTGTGGGTAGCGGGATTGAAACGGCAGCGGAATCCTATCGAATTCAGCGGCGGGGCTTGGTGATAAGTCGTCAAGACATCGCTATGGCACGCCAACTTGACATCCAGCCGCTGGCAACAGCGGATGGCAATGATTTTATTCAGTTCGTCTGCGAAGCATCTGCCGTTCCGAGCACATGAATCAGATTCGGCGCCGTCGTGCAAGGACAGGAATGGATATTTGAATGTCGTTGAAGCGCAACACGCTTTGGAATCTGGCGGGTACCGGGTTGCCCCTCTTGCTCGGTGTAGTCACCTTCCCGTATTTGATCAGGGAGATAGGTGTCGAAGCATTCGGGATTCTCACCCTCGTTTGGGCGCTGATCGGCTATTTCAGCCTGTTCGACTTTGGCTTGGGTCGTGCGCTCACCCAGCAAGTTGCCGCAGCGCGTTCGGCGGGTTCCCATGCGCAATTGCCAAGCTTGGTAAAAACCGGGCTGTGGTTTACAGCCGGAACTGGCGTATTGGGCGGAGTCATTCTTGCCGCATTGGCTCCACAACTTGCCTTTCATTGGCTTCAAGTCAGCGTCCCGCTGCAACCCAGCACTGTTCAGGCCTTATTAATTGCGGCTATAGGCATCCCGCTAACTACAGTGACGACCGGTCTACGTGGCATTTTGGAAGCGTATGAAGATTTTAGGGCCGTCAACCTGCTGCGTTCCGTGCTTGGCGCCGCGAACTTCGGCTTGCCGGCCCTTAGCGTCATGTTCATTGGCGACTCCCTGGCCTGGATGGTGGGAAGTCTGATCGCGGCCCGTTTGGTAGTGCTGCTATTACATGTTTGGTTGGTGCACAAGAAGCTTCCAGCCTATTGGTATTCCGCTCCAGTGACCGAGAAACACACGAAAGGTCTGCTTTCATTTGGTATCTGGATGACGCTGACCAACGTCGTCGGCCCGTTGATGGTTACCGCAGACCGATTCATCATCTCGGCCGTCCTGGGTGCCAGTGTGGTGGCCTACTACACGGTGCCTTTTGAAGCGTTGATCCGCGTGCTGGTATTGCCTGGCGCATTGACCTCGGCCTTGTTCCCCCGGCTGGCTTTCGTCATGACCACCGATGTCGTCGAAGCCCGGCGACTGTATAACAAATGTCTCGCGCTGACAACCGCAGCGCTGCTGCCGATTTGTCTGGTTCTTGCCGTTGGCTCCAAGTGGGGACTGACACTCTGGCTTGGCAATGACTTCGCCGAACACTCCTGGCTTATCGTTTGCATCATGGCAGCAGGGGTGCTACTGAACGGCATCGCGCATATACCGTTCGCGACTATTCAGGCGACAGGTGATGCTCGCAGCACGGCACTGCTGCATGTTTCCGAACTGATTGTTTACCTCCCGTTATTGTTTTTTGCCCTCAAGACGTATGGTTTAGTAGGCGCAGCAGTGGCGTGGAGCATCAGAGCAGGAATTGATTTAATTGTGTTGCTAATTATTGCAAATAAGAAGTTTCCCAAACAAACATAGTTAATTATGCATTCTGCGTGCTCGATAATTATCTGCTGCGTGATATGACCAACTCCGCAACAATGCGCAATGCTGCACGCCTAACCGTTGCTGGTGCAGGCGCTGTCTTGGCTGTTGTTGTCCTCTACAACAGGCCCTTCAAGCGGGTTCCGTCCGCCGAACGCCTTAGGGCGTGGCTTGCCCTAACTGATGCAACTTCTACTGGCTTTAGCTTGGCGCACTGCCTGATTTACGACAACAGCCCCGTGGCACAGCCGCTCGATCTTGATGATTGCCATGAATGCATAGACGTGTTTCACGATGTATCCAACGGCGGGACTCGGGCGGCTTATCTGTACGCGCTGCAGATGGCGAAGGCGAACGGGTATCCATGGATATTGTTCCTCGATCACGATACCGACCTTCCGCAAGATTTGTTCTCGGCTGCGGACCGAGCGTTGTCTGTTGTTCCGGAAAATACGGCTGTTTGTGCTGTAGTTCCCAGTGTATTTGATGGCGCCAACCAGATTTCGCCAGCGCGCATAAAGACCTATGGACGAGGCTATGCCAAGCAACAAGCGTGGGCCGCAGTTCGTAAGAACACCACGGTGACAGCAATCGCGTCGGCCTCGCTTGTGCGAGCTGATTCACTGATTGCGTTATTACCGATTCCTTCTGTTTTCGTTCTGGACTACCTTGATCACTGGTTGTTTCGTGAGCTTCAGCGCCGCGGCGAAAGTATTGTCGTGTCGGCGGCTCGGGTTGAGCATTCACTGTCGGTTCAATCGATGCAAACTATTGGAGTGGACCGATATCGCGCCATCTTGGCTGCTGAGCTCGTATACCTGCGGAGTGATTCGCAATACTCATTGGTAGCTCATTTAATCTGGCATGCTGCCAGAACACTCAAATTGATATTGTCACCGCGCAGACATGCGCTAGTCCGTGTATGCGTGAATGGGATTTTTAACATTCTTCGCGCCAAATGAAACTTATTCGTAGCACCTCCGTGTCGGTTGTCATGGCAACATACAACGGCAAACAATACTTAGCCCAACAACTTGACTCAGTGCTTGCTGAGTTAACGCCGGATGATGAGGTGATCATCGTTGATGATGGCTCACAAGACGGGACTCTTGAGTTGCTCGACTCGTTTGAATCTTCGACAGTGCGAATCGTGCGCAACTTGCATAACGACGGTGTCCTCGCTACGTTTGAGTGTGGCCTCTTGCTGTCGAGCAGAGACATCGTCTTCCTGTGTGACCAGGACGACGTCTGGCTACCAGGCAAGCGTGCAGCCTTTGTCGCCGCGTTCGAGCGTGACCCACGAGTATTGGTCGTCGTCTCCGATGCCCAGTTGATCGACGCAAGCGGTATCGTCACCGCACCTTCGTTCATGGCCACTCGTGGCGGCTTTCGCAGCAGCGTAGGGAGTAACTTGGTGCGCAATCGCTATCTCGGCTGTGCAATGGCGCTGCGACGTGAACTACTCCTTGCAGCACTACCGATTCCGCGCTGGGTGCCGATGCATGACATGTGGCTTGGGGCGCTCGGTAGCATTCTTGGCAGGGTGCATTACATATCAGCCCCATTGATGCAATATAGACGCCATGGCGGCAACTTGAGTCCGTTCCGGCATCAAGGCTGGTCACGCATGCTACGCTGGCGCTTGGCGCTGCTGATGGCCCTCGCTGGCCGCTTATATAGCCTAGTACTTGGCCGCCATACCCCTATGACTACACCAGTCCCACCGAGCCGACCTCAAGTATGAAAGTTACTGTTATTACCGTCTGCTACAACAGTGTCTCAACTATTAAAGATACATTGGAATCAGTGTCGATTCAGGCGCACACGGACATTGAGCATCTGGTAATTGACGGCGCTTCCAAAGACGGCACCTTGGAAATAGTGCGCAGCCACGCCAACCCCCAAATTCGTCTGATTTCCGAGTCCGACAAAGGCATTTACAACGCGATGAACAAAGGCTTGGCACTAGCCTCAGGCGAGGTGGTTGGCTTTTTGAATTCTGACGACTTTTATGCAGACGCTGCCGTGCTTTCGAAAATTGCCAGCGCGTTTCAAGACCCCACAGTGGATGCTTGTTATGCAGACTTGGTGTATGTGCCACAAGACAACAGCCGCGTAGTGCGCTACTGGAAGTCAAAGCCGTTTACCAAGGGCGACTTTGCAAAGGGCTGGTGTCCGGCGCACCCCACGTTTTATGTGCGCAAGTCGGTGATTGAGCGCCTGGGCTTGTTTGACCAGTCATATAAGCTGGCGGCAGATGTGGAGTTCATGATGCGCTATTTAGAGCGCGGGCAAGTTCGTGCCGTCTATATTCCACACGTGTTGGTGCGTATGCGCGTAGGTGGGGCCACCAATCAGAGCTGGGGAAATATTGTTCAGCAAAACTTGGAAGTATTCGATGCACTGCGGAAGAACGGTGTTTTCTTTTCAAGAATTTGGTTTGCAGTAAATAAGGTGATTAGTCGTCTTAATCAGTTTGTTGTTGGTCGCATCAGGCGGCACCAATAGGATGCGAATCTTAGCAACAGGTGCCAATGGCTTTGTCGGCCGCGCTCTGTGTGCTGAAGCCGTGGCGAGCAGCATGGCAGTGTGCGGCATTACCCGCTTTCCCTACGACTTGCCCGCCGGGGTCGAAGATCTCGTGGTCAACGGCATTGACGGCAGCACCGATTGGCGGGATGTGCTAACGAACTGTGACGCTGTTGTTCACCTTGCCGCTCGGGTGCATGTCATGAAAGACCGGGCAGCCGACCCGCTCACGGAGTTTCGCCGCGTCAATGTGCAAGGCACCTTAAATCTGGCCCGGCAGGCGGCTGCAGCCGGCGTGCGCAGGTTTGTATTTGTCAGCTCCATCAAGGTCAACGGCGAGGCGACGCAGCTTGGGCACCCGTTCACGGCAGACGATGCGCCTGCGCCACTGGATGCCTATGGCGTGTCCAAAATGGAGGCCGAGCAGGGGCTGCGCGATCTGGCCGTGCAAACCGGCATGGAAGTCGTCATCATTCGCCCGCCCTTGGTCTATGGACCCGGCGTCAAGGCAAACTTTGCCACCATGGTGCGCTGGCTCAAACGCGGCGTGCCCTTGCCGCTGGGCGCCATTCATAACCAGCGCAGTCTGGTGGCGCTCGGCAATTTGGTCGATTTGATCGTGACGTGCATCACGCACCCCGCTGCAGCCAATCAAACTTTTTTGGTGTCCGATAGCGAAGATGTTTCCACCACCGAGCTGCTGCGCCGCATGGGCCAGGCCATGGGCCGCCCGGCGCATTTGATTCCTGTGCCCGTTAACTGGCTGAAACTGGCGGCGGCGATGGTGGGCAAGCCCGATGTGGCTCAGCGACTGTGCGGATCGCTGCAGGTGGATATTGAAAAAACCCGGCGCTTGCTGGGCTGGGCGCCGCCACTGTCGCTGGATGAGGGGTTGAAGAGGGCGGCTGACTGAGTTTAATGGAGAGAAATCGGCGTGGTCGCCAAGCCGCTGTAGCCTTCCAGCGTATCTTCAATTTCCTGCTGCGTGGGGGTGTTTTGTTCCCATGCGCTCAGTCGCAGCTGGAACATTTCAGCCCAAGAGCCGTCCAGGTAAACCTCTTTGCCCGAGCGTTTGTCGACAATCTCGAACCCGTATCTGGCCAGTTGCGGGATGGTCGGCGGTGGTGCCGACGCTTCAGGCGCGTTGGCGTGAATCTGTACCACCACAAAGGATTCTGAGTCGTAGAGCATGTGCATGGATGTGTCCTTTTTACTCAGATAGCAACGATGATGCGAAGTTCAAGGCTTGCAGTGTAAATCAGGACCTATTCAGGGGCTATTCAGAGCTTGCCACCGATACACCACTCAACTGCTGGTCGATGAAGTCACCGTTGGATTGCGTGATGCGGTTGCGCACCGGCAGGTAGCCCAGCGAGGGGGCATACCAGATTTCAACCTTCTGGTCGAATTCGCGGCGCGGCTTGCGTGTGAGCTTGATGGTTGTCACATCGCCTTTGGGAAGGTTAAGTTTTTCTTCAGCTTCCAGCGTAAAAGTCCATGTATCCGCATCGCGCGGCCCAACCGTGTACAGGGTGATTTCGCTGCCGACCGGAAACGCATCGGGTTTGGCGGCCAGCATCCCGCCGAGTTGCAGAAACACGCTCACGCGGTCTTGCGCACCTTCGATCCACGGCGCGTCGGGGGTGTTGGCGCTAAAGGTTATTTTTCCTTTTTCAGGCTGAAAGTGTGCCGCCAACTCGCTGCGGAACTTGTCTGAAAATCGCGTGGGGGCCAGTCCGCTGGCGGTGATCTGCCCGGCGCTGGTCATAATGCGCGCACCCAAAAACAGCGCACTGACTTTCACGTAGGCCTCGTACTGGCTGCCGCTGTTGTTCCAGCCCAGCTCGGCATTGGCCTGGTAGGTCAGGCCTTTGGATGTGCCCGTCATTTTGTAGGACAACAGCGTCGAGCCGGGCAGGTTGATGGCTGTCACGGGCGTGGTTTGCGATAGTGCTGGTAGTGCTGGTAGTGCTGTGGCCGTAGCGGTAGCAGAAGTCGCGGCGCTGCTGGGCAACGCTGACGACGCGGCCGCCAGTGGGGCGCTGGTGGCTGTGGTGTCGATTGCTGCACTGGTTTCCACTTCAGGTTGAGGTGGGTTATTGGCTATTGAATCAACAACTTGCTGTGCAACATCTGGAAAAGCTGGAGCCGGATTGCCCTGAGTTTTTGCGCGCTTTACAGGGGCAACCTTGGGGGCGACTGGTGCAGGTGTTGCGGCCAAGGCTTGCGGTGCGGGCGGTGCCGCTATGTTGCGCGTTGCAAAGCTGCGGGTTTCCTTGGCATCACGGTCAAATCTGGTATCCAGCCGCGCTGGGGCGGCCTGCAACAACAGCATGTGCACCAGCACCACCAGCGCGGCCAGTACTGCAAGCTGGGGCCAGGGCGGCGATCCGTTGGGCTGTACCATGCTCATGCTTTCATGCCCCGTGGTAGCCGAGGTCTTTTCCGGCAAAGCGCACGGTAATTCTTGTCCCGGGGCTATTCGGTGCTTCGGCATCTTCAATACTGATAGCGGCATCATGCTGGTTGGCAATCTCTAAAACAATCGCCAGCCCAAGGCCAGAGCCATCGACGTTGGTGCCCAAGGTGCGGTAAAAAGGCTGAAACACCAGCTCGCGCTCGGACTCAGGGATGCCCGGTCCAGAGTCTTCAATCAGCAACACCAGCACGCCGCTGAAGCGGTCGGTGAGCAGCCGTAGCGTGACCCGGCCATTTTCAGGCGTGTAGGCAATCGCGTTGTCGAGCAGGTTGCGCAGCATCTCTTTGAGCAGCGTCGGGTTGCCTTCGAGGGTGGTGTTCTGCTCACCGACAGCGGGGCCTTCGTAGCCCAGGTCGATCTTCTTTTCAAGCGCGTGCGGCACCGAGTCGGCCATCACCTCAGAGGCGATCAGCACCATGTCAACGGTCTGCTTGGCCAGGCTGCGGCCGGTTGTCTCGGCGCGTGCCAGCGCCAGTAACTGGTTGACGGTATGGGTTGCGCGAATACTGGCCTGGCCGATGTGTTTGAGCGACTTTTTAAGTTCTTCTGCATCGGTTTCACGCTGCGCCAGATCAGCCTGCATACGCAGTCCGGCCAGCGGGGTTTTGAGCTGGTGCGCTGCATCGGCCAGAAAACGTCTTTGCGTGGTCTGCGACACCTTGAGCCGACTCAGCAAATCATTGATGGAGGACACCAGTGGCGCGACTTCTTCGGGCACGGTGGTGTCGTCCAGTGGACTCATGTCGTCGGGTTTGCGTGCGCGAATGCGTTTTTCAAGCTGTGCTAGCGGCTTGATACCGCGCACCAGCGCCAGCCACACCAGCAGCACGGCCAGCGGCAGCGTGACGAACTGCGGCACCATCACGCCCTTGACAATTTCGGTGGCCAGCGTTTTGCGTTTTTCCAGCGTTTCGGCCACCTGCACCAGCATCGGCCGGGCGCCCGGTACATCGACCTTGATCCAGGTATAGGCGACACGCACCTCTTGCCCCTGCATGACGTCCTCGCGCAGCCGCACTTCGCCTTCAAAGGCCATGTCTTCGTTGGAGGGAAGCGGCAGGTCGCGCTCGCCGCTGAGGTATTCACCGCGCGTCCCGAGCACCTGGTAGTACACCAGGTCGGTGTCGTCAGCTCGCAAAATCTCTCTCGCCGGGCCGGTCAGGTTGAACTGCACCTGGTTGTTTTTCACCACCACCAGCTTGGCCAGAGCCTGGACGTTGTATTCAAGCGCCCGGTCAAAAGGCTTGCCAGCAATGTTCTGCGCTACCAGCCAGGTCAGCGCCAGACTGATGGGCCACAGCAGCAGCAGCGGCGTGAGCATCCAGTCAAGGATCTCGCCGAAAAGGCTGCGGCGTTCGCGCTGAAATAATCGTAAAGCCACAGTTTCGGAACCTGATTTCTAGCCCGGTATTTTTTCTAAACAATAACCGAGCCCACGCACGGTCGCAATTCGTATCGGGCCTTTCTCAATCTTTTTGCGCAATCGGTGTATGTAAACCTCAATCGCGTTGTTGCTGACTTCTTCGCCCCATTCGCAGAGCCGTTCTACCAACTGGTCTTTGCTGACGAGGCGGCCTGCGCGCTGTAGCAGCACTTCAAGCAGGCCCAACTCGCGCGCTGACAGCTCGACCATCTGGCCGTCAATCGTGGTCACGCGGCCAGCCTGGTCATACACCAGCGGGCCGTGCTTGATGGTGCTACTGGCCCCGCCCATGCCGCGGCGTATCAGCGCCCGTACGCGCGCTTCAAGCTCCTGCAATGAAAACGGTTTGGCCATGTAGTCGTCGGCACCGTAATCGAGGCCTTTGACGCGTTCTTCAACACTGTCTGCAGCGGTGAGTATCAGCACCGGCAAGGTCGAGCCACGCGCGCGCAAACGCTTGAGCACTTCAAGCCCGTGCATACGCGGCAGACCGAGATCAAGTATCAGCAGGTCAAACTCGGTGTTGGCCAGCAGCGCGGCATCGGCCTCGGTACCGCTGGCCACGTGGTCTGCGGCGGCGCCTGATGCCCGCAGCGTGCGGAGCAGGCCGTCGGCAAGTACCTGGTCGTCTTCGGCAATCAAAATTCGCATGGTTGTCTCCTGGGGAGGGTTATTGGGGTCTGACCCCAATAACCCTCCTCAAATTTTAGGCTTTTAGGATAGTGGCTTTGCTGGCACGACTTAGCGCGCCGCATCAAGCGCTGCCGTAGGCCTCCAGCCCGAGTGCCACAACCGTCGCTATATCCGCGCCTACCGCCTGTTTAAATTCGCTCTCAGCCTGCGCTACGGCACGCTTGAAAGCCTCTAGCCACAGCAGGCCCGAAGCCGTAAACACCACCTGCCGGGCGCGTTTGTCGAGCAGGTCTGGCTCGCGCGTCACCAGCCCCCACGCCTCGCACTGCGTGACCAAATCGCCCATCGCCTGCTTGCTCATGTCTGCGCTGCTGGCCAGCTCACTCAAGCGTGAACCACCGACTTCCAGATGCCGCGTGATGTGGATGTGCGCCGCGCCCACCTGGTCGCGCGCCGCCAAGTTTGACAGCGCTAGGGGTACCAACACGTCTTTGGCTATCAGCTGCAACACGCGCTCATCAAAGCGGCGCAGCGCGTTGCCCATCAGGCGGCCGAGGTGTGACACGCGCCAACTGTGATCGTTTGATGTGCTTGAGTTTCTCACACCATGAGGGTAACTTACTTTAGTCAAGTAAACTGACTAAAAATATGCTTTACTTATTTCAATAAGTCGATAAAGTACTGGTTATGCATCCAGCGCTATTGTTAATTGCAGCGGCTGAAAAGCAAGCATCACGCAAGCCATAGTTTTATACATCATTGATTTAAAAGGAGATTCTCATGGAACTGACCAGTAAACTCAACCCCGCGCAAAACCCTGCACAATCTGCCGCCCTGAACACTGAAAAAGCCAAAGCCCTGCAAGCGGCGCTGGCCCAAATCGAAAAGCAGTTTGGCAAAGGCACCATCATGACGCTGGGCGCCGGCGAGGTGATTGAAGACATCCAGGTGGTCTCTACCGGCTCGCTGGGGCTGGACATCGCCCTCGGCGTTGGCGGCTTGCCGCGTGGCCGGGTGGTTGAAATCTACGGCCCTGAAAGCTCGGGCAAAACCACGCTGACGCTACAGGTCATCGCTGAAATGCAAAAAATCGGTGGTACTTGTGCCTTTATCGATGCCGAGCACGCGCTCGACATCCAGTACGCACAAAAGCTTGGCGTGAACCTGCAAGATCTGCTGATTAGCCAGCCCGACACCGGCGAGCAGGCGCTAGAGATTGTTGACGCGCTCACCCGCTCTGGTGCGGTTGATTTGATTGTGATTGACTCGGTCGCAGCACTCACGCCTAAGGCCGAACTGGAAGGCGAAATGGGTGACTCACTGCCTGGCCTGCAGGCCAGGCTCATGAGCCAGGCGCTGCGCAAGCTGACGGCGCACATCAAAAAAGCCAACTGCATGGTGATTTTCATCAACCAGATCCGCATGAAGATTGGCGTGATGTTTGGTAGCCCCGAAACGACGACGGGCGGCAATGCTCTGAAGTTCTACGCATCGGTGCGGCTCGATATCCGCCGCATCGGCTCGATCAAAAAAGGCGACGAGGTCATCGGCAATGAGACCCGCGTCAAGGTGGTTAAAAACAAGGTTGCATCGCCTTTCAAGATAGCCGAGTTCGACATTCTTTACGGCGAAGGCATCAGTCGCCTGGGCGAGGTGCTGGACCTCGGTGTTGCGGGGCACATTATTGAAAAAGCCGGAGCCTGGTATGCCTACAACGGTGAAAAAATCGGTCAGGGCCGTGACAACTCACGCGAGTTTTTGAAAGAAAACCCAGAACTGGCGATTGAGATTGAAAACAAGGTGCGCGAGTCGCTTGGCATAGCGCCGATGCAGCCAGCAGCGGGCAGTGGCGACAAGGCTGAGAAAGTGGCCAAGGCCGAGAAAATTGACAAAACCGAGAAGCTGCCCAAGGTAGCGGCCTGATTGGCCTCCGACAAAACCTCAAGCAAGGCTGGGCCTGGCTTGTCACTCAAGGGCAGGGCGCTGCGCTACTTGGCCAGACGCGAGCATTCGCGCATGGAACTCGAGCGCAAGCTCAAACCCCACGCCGAAAGCGCCGAGCAACTGGCGCAGGTGCTGGATGAGTTAACGGTCAAAGACTTCATCAGCGAAGTCCGCGTGCTCGAGTCCGTTATCAACCGCCGGGCCGCAAAGTTTGGTGCGGCGCGTGTGAAGCACGAGTTGCTGGGCAAGGGGCTGGATGCAGAACTGGTGGCCGAGGCCATGAGCGGGCTAAAGGCCACCGAGGTCGAACGGGCACGTCAGATATGGCAGCGTAAGTTCGATGGCCAGTCGCTAGATGCAGCAGGGCGCGCCAAGCAAATGCGGTTTTTGGCAGCCCGTGGGTTTTCTGGCGATACGATTCGAAAAGTGGTGTCAGCGGCGGATGACGACTAAAAGCGCTACAAACCCAGCATCAACTTCATGTTTTGCACGGCTGCGCCCGACGCACCCTTGCCCAAGTTGTCGAGCCGCGCAATCAGCACGGCGTGGCGATAGGCCTGGTTGCTAAACACGCGCAGCTCCATCTTGTTGCTGTTGTTCAAAGCCAGTGCGTCTAACTTGCCCGATTCTGGCGCGGCATCAACCGTGACCCACTCGCTACCGACGTAGTGCCGGGCCAGCGCGTGTTGTAGCTGGGAGGCGGTGGGTTTGCCGTGCAGCAGATCAAGGTGTAGCGGCAACTGCACCAGCATGCCCTGCTCGAAGTTGCCGATCGACGGTATGAAGACTGGCCGCGTCTTCAGGCCGCTGTAGCGCATGATTTCTGGCAGGTGTTTGTGCTCTAGGCCGAGGCCGTAAATCTCAAACAAGGGCGCTGTACCTGCGTGGTAGGCCTCCATCATTTGGCGGCCGCCGCCGGAGTAACCGCTCACGGCAGGCAGGGTTAAGGCCAAATCGGGCGGTATGAAGCCTGCGTCTACCAAGGGGCGAATCAGCGCAATCGCGCCGGTGGCGTAGCAACCCGGGTTGCCGACGCGATCTGCTTTGGCGACCAGTGCGACTTGCGCTTGTGTGAGTTCAGGAAAACCATAAACCCAGCCTGGCGCTGTGCGGTGGGCGGTGGATGCATCAATGATTTTTGGTTTCTTGCCGGGCAGCGAGTCAATCATGGCGACCGATTCGCGCGCTGCGTCGTCGTGCAGGCAAAGAATCACCAAATCGGCCTGGGCCATGAGTTTGCGCTTGGCATCAGCATCTTTGCGCAGCTCGGGTGCGATGCTGATCAGCTTAATTTGCGCCATGCTGGCCAGGCGCTCGCGAATTTGCAGGCCGGTGGTGCCGGCTTCTCCGTCAATAAAAATTTTGTAGCTCGCGAGTGCCATGAAAAACTCCAATTTGGTCGGGTCGGGTACAGCCTAAGTTGCTGCATTGCAACATGATACAGTTCCGGGTTGCTTGCGCGGGGCAAATGGCCGGAAACAACGGCCTTTTATTTTTACCGAATACTGAGGGTCTTTCATGAAAATTCACGAGTACCAAGGCAAGGAAATCTTGCGCCAGTTTGGTGTGCCGGTGCCGCGTGGCATTCCGGCATTCACGGTGCAGGAAGCGGTTGAAGCGGCACAAAAACTGGCCGGCCCGGTGTGGCTGGTCAAGGCGCAAATTCACGCCGGTGGTCGCGGCAAAGGCGGCGGCGTGAAGGTTGCCAAAAGCATAGCAGACGTGAAGCGCATCGCCGGTGAAATCTTAGGGTTGCAGCTCAAAACCCATCAGACCGGGCCTGAAGGTCAAAAAGTGCGTCGCCTCTACATTGAAGATGGCGCCGACATTCAAAAAGAATATTACGTCTCGGTCGTCACCGACCGCGCCACGCAAAAGGTCGCGTTCATCGCCTCCAGCGAAGGCGGCATGGACATCGAGGAAGTGGCGCACAGCCACCCCGAAAAAATCATTAAACTGTTTGTTGATCCGCTGGTCGGTTTGACCGACGCACAGGGCAAAGAGCTGGCGGCTGGTATCGGCATGCCTGCTGACTCGGTAGCGCAGACCGTAGATGTATTGCAAAAGCTCTACAAGTGCTACATGGAAACCGATGCGTCGCTGGTCGAAATCAACCCACTGAGTCGCAGCAGCAAGGGCGAGATCATGGCGTTGGATGCCAAATTTAACTTTGACCCGAACGCGCTGTTCCGGCACCCAGAGATCGTGGCTTACCGCGACCTGGACGAAGAAGATGCAGCTGAAGTCGAAGCCAGCAAGTTCGACCTGGCCTACATCAGCCTGGACGGCAACATCGGCTGCCTGGTCAATGGCGCAGGCCTGGCCATGGCCACTATGGACACCATCAAGCTGTTTGGCGCAGAGCCTGCCAACTTTCTGGATGTGGGCGGCAGCGCAACCCCCGAGAAGGTTACCGAAGCCTTCAAAATCATGCTGAAGAACCCGGCAGTCAAGGCCGTACTGGTCAATATCTTCGGCGGCATCATGAAGTGCGACACGATTGCCACGGGCATCATCGCCGCCTGCAAAGCCACCAACTTGAGCGTGCCACTGGTGGTGCGCATGAAAGGCACCAACGAAGAGCTGGGCAAAAAGATGCTGGCCGACTCGGGTCTGCCCATCATCAGCGCCGACAGCATGGCCGATGCAGCACAAGCCATTGTCAAAGCACTCAAAGCCTCTACCTAATCAGTTGGGGACAGAGCTAGTACTGCTTCGCAGATGGCGGTCTGTCCCACAAAGAAAGAAGCTTATGTCTATTTACATCAACAAAAATACGCGCGTTATCACGCAGGGCATCACCGGTAAAGCAGGTCAGTTTCACACCGAAAAATGCCAGGAATACGCGAACGGAAAAGCCTGTTTTGTCGCTGGCGTAAACCCGAAAAAAGCCGGCGAGTCGATCTTCAACATCCCTATTTATGCCAGTGTCAAGGAAGCCGCAGCCGCCACACAGGCCACGGTTTCCGTGATCTACGTGCCGCCAGCAGGCGCCGCCGCCGCCATCTGGGAAGCGGTCGAGGCTGACCTTGATTTAGCCATCTGCATCACCGAAGGTATTCCGGTGCGCGACATGCTCATGCTGCGCAACCGCATGAAGGCCAAGGAAGCTGCTGGTGGCAAGCGCACCCTGCTGCTCGGTCCCAACTGCCCCGGCTTGATCACGCCCGAAGAGATCAAGATCGGCATCATGCCCGGCCACATCCACCGCAAGGGCCGGATTGGCGTGGTCAGCCGCTCCGGCACCCTGACCTACGAGGCCGTAGCACAATTGACGGAAATTGGCCTGGGCCAATCCAGCGCTGTCGGCATTGGCGGCGACCCGATCAATGGCCTGAAACACATCGACGTGATGCAGGCGTTCAACGACGACCCGGACACCGATGCCGTCATCATGATTGGCGAAATCGGCGGCCCTGACGAAGCCGAAGCGGCCCAGTGGTGCAAGGCGAACATGAAAAAACCGATTGTCGGTTTCATCGCCGGTGTGACGGCTCCCGCTGGCAAACGCATGGGCCATGCTGGGGCGCTGATCTCAGGCGGTGCGGACACGGCCGATGCCAAACTCGCCATCATGGAAGCCTGCGGCTTCACGGTCACGCGCAACCCGTCCGAAATGGCCAAGTTGTTGAAAGCATTGCTCTAGCGTCAAAACGCAATCTTTTCGCCAGAATACTGGGAAAATGAGGTGACGATAGAAATATCAAAAACAGACAGGAGTCGGCCATGCCGAAAATGATCGTCTCTATTGACGGTGTTGTGATTAAGGAGATCCAGTTGACCAAGGATCGTACTTCCCTGGGTCGGCGTCCTTCTAACGACATCGTCATCGACAACCTGGCAGTCAGTGGCGAGCATGCCGTTTTGCAGATGTCGGGCAATGAGGTGTATCTGGAAGACCTTAACAGCACCAACGGTACTTACGTCAATGGCAAGGCTGTCAAAAAGCAGCTATTGCAAAACAGCGATACGGTTGAGATAGGCAAGTACAGGATCAAATACATCAATGAGGTCGAGGGTGTCGGCCTCAATGCGACTATCAAGGTCATGTCCGGCGCTGCCGCTGGCCGGGAAGTGGCGCTGGTCAAGGCGGTCACAACCATAGGCAAGCCGGGTGTCGCGGTAGCGGCCATTACCAGAAGATCACATGGTTTTGTAGTGGCCCACGTAGAGGGTGTCGACAGGCCGTCACTGAACGGAACCCCCATCGGTACAGAACCCGTGACGCTCAAAAATGGCGATGTGCTTGAGCTGGCAGGTACACAAATGCAATTTGTGCAGCATTGACCATCTGATTCCATTTTCAGATCGATAGATTAAGCGCGGGTTATTGGGATCAAGCCCCTTTCAAACCACTTACAAGCCTCTTTCAGGAGACATTCTTTTGACCACCAAAAACACGCCTGCCGTCCACATTGTGGGCTGGTCACATTCCAAGTTTGGCAAGTACGACCTGCTGGAGCCGGAAACACTGATTGCCGACGCCGTGGCAGGCGCGCTGCTCGATGCAGGGCTAACCGATGCTGACGTTGACTCGGTTGTGGTTGGCACTTTCAATGGCGGTTTTGTCGGCCAGGACTTTCCGTCATCGCTGGCAATTAACTCGCAGCCCGGCCTGCGTTTCAAGCCCGCGCTGCGGGTTGAAAACGCCTGCGCCACCGGCTCGGCAGCCATCTACACCGGGATGCAAGCCATCCGCTCTGGTGCGGCTGACGTGGTGCTGGTGGTGGGCTATGAGCGCATGAACGGTTTGCCGACATCCGAAGTAGGCGACGTGCTGCTGCAATGCGCTTACGTGAAAGAAGAAACCTCGAGCACCGGCTTTGCAGGTGTGTTTGCAGGCATTGCGCAAAAGTACTTTGACACCTATGGCGACGCAAGCGATGCGCTGGCGCATATATCGGCCAAGAACCACCACAACGCCATGGCCAACCCCTACGCCCATGTGCGGCGCGACTTGGGCTTTGAGTTTTGCAATACCGTGAGCGACAAAAACCCGATCGTCGCAGGCCCCTTGCGCCGCACCGATTGCTCCTTGATTTCTGACGGCGCAGCAGCACTGGTGTTGTGCAGTGACCGCGTATTGGCACGCGGCAACTTCAAGCGCGCGGTGAAGTTTCGCGCTGCGCAGGCCGTCAGCGACTACCTGCCGGTATCGCGTCGCGACATTTTGAAACTCGAAGGCGCGCAACTCGCATGGCAAAAAGCGTTTGCAGAAGCCGGCTGCTCGCTCGATGACCTGAGCCTGGTTGAAACACACGACTGCTTCACGATTGCCGAGCTGCTTGAAGTTGAAGCCATGGGCTTGGCTAAACCGGGCCAGGGGCCAGCCGTGGTGCGCGAGGGCCAGACGCAGCGCGGCGGGCGCTTGCCCATCAATCTTTCAGGCGGGCTCAAAGCCAAGGGCCACCCGATTGGCGCAACCGGTGTGTCGCAACATGTATTGGCGGCGATGCAGGTGGTTGGCGAAGCGGGCGACATGCAGTTGCCCGGTGCGCAACTGGCCGGCGTGTTCAACATGGGCGGCGTGGCCGTAGCCAACTACGCCAGCATTCTTGAGCGCTCTGCATGATTCAGGGTGACAAAACCCGCTTTTGAAGCAAAACATCAATAAGGCATTGACCTACATCTGCCACGTTGCACAATGAAGGTGCTACCACCACCACACGCAGGAAACTCCCATGAGCGACACAGGCAACTCCCCCCTCGCAAACTTCGGCAAGTTCGTGCCCGGTTTTGATTTTTTGCAAAACCTAGCCACACAAGCCGCAGACAGTGCGGCGCAAAAGATTCCGCAGATGCCCAACCTCGGCAGCTGGGTGGCCCCGACGCTCAATGTTGAAGAGCTCGACAAACGCATCCAGGAGCTCAAGGCGGTGCAGTTCTGGCTGGACCAGAACGCCATCGCGCTCAAGGCCACTATCCAGGCGCTTGAGGTGCAGAAAATGACACTCGCCACACTTAAGGGCATGAACTTCAACATGGGTGACATTGCCAACGCCTTCAAGCTCAAGGTCGCCGAAAGTCCTCCCACTAAGCCCCCCGTCAAAGCCAAACCCGCAAAGGCTGCAGCCCCGGCTGCGGCGGGCGTGGTTGACCCTATGCAGTGGTGGGGTGCGCTGACCCAGCAGTTTCAAAACATCGCGACCGAGGCGGTGAAAGATGCCGCCAAAAAAGCCGCCATCAACAGCAGCACCAAAAACGTCGCCAAAGGCCACCCTACGTCATGAAGCTTTTCCCCTACGGCCACGCCACCCATCCGCAATGGCAGATGGCGGCAGGCCTGGTGCTCGCGCAACTGCGTGCCCACATGGCCCTGCCCGCTTATGCGTCTTCACCGACGCTGGCGTTGCTCTACATCACCGACCACTACGCCGCATCTGCGCAGGACATCCTCGGCTACATGAGCGCCGAGCTGCCCGCAGTCACCGACTGGAGCGGTACCGTGGGCGTGGGCATTGCATCGAACAACGTCGAGTACTTTGATGAGCCAGCCCTCGCCGTCATGCTGTGCGAATTGCCGCACGACCAGTACCGCGTGTTTTCAGGCGTGTCGCCGTTGCCGTCTGCCGCCAGTGGCCGCTTCACGGCGCACACAGCGCTGGTTCATGCCGATGCCAGCACGCCCGATGTGGCCGAGCTCATCAGCGAGATGGCCCAGCGCTGCGAGAGCGGCTATGTGTTTGGTGGCCTGGCATCAAGCCGCTCTTCGACGCTGCAGTTTGCGTTAAGTGGCCATGGCAATGTCAAGGGCCAAGGCGCGGCAAGGGGCGTGTTCAGCGGTGGGCTAAGTGGTGTGGCCTTTTCCAGATTTGCAAGCGACTCGTCCGGCGGCGCTGCAGGCGGCATGGCGCTGATCTCGCGCGTCACACAAGGCTGCCAGCCGACATCCGGCAATCATCAAATCACCGCCGTTCAGGGCAATCTGGTCACCGGGCTTGACGGCATGCCTGCGCTCGATTTGATGCTGGCCGACCTGAACCTATCACTCGATCAACCCAAGGAGGCACTGGCCAAAATACGCACCACGCTGGTTGGTCTGAGCCACCCCGCAGATGCTTTGAACGATGCCATGCCCAGAGACCGGGGCCAGTTTGGCGCCGAGGTGTTGGTGCGCCACATCATTGGCCTTGACCCCTCGCGCAAAGGGATTGCGATTGCCGACATACCAGTCCTCGGCATGACACTGGCCTTTTGCGAACGCAACCGCGAGGCGGCGCGTTCTGACCTGATTCGCGTCTGCGCAGAAATCCGCGAAGAGCTGGAGCCTGAAGAACTGACGCTGGAAGTCGCCAGCGCCCTGAGCGCATCTGCGGCCGAGTCTGCACCGCACCCCACGCGGCGCATCGCCGGTGCGATTTATGTCAGTTGCTCCGGCCGTGGCGGACCACACTTTGGCGCGCCCAGTGCCGAGCTGCAAATTGTGCGGCGCGCTTTGGGCGATGTGCCGCTGGTGGGTTTTTTTGCCGGTGGCGAGATAGCCCGCCACAACTTGTATGGCTACACCGGGGTGTTGACGGTGTTTGCGGTGGCCAACTAATGGGCACTTCTAGCAATACCATCATGCTTCCACCAGACGATGCGCTGCGAATGTCTTTGCACAACGAAGTGCATGCCCGCCCGGTTGCGCGCGTGCGCCTACCGGCACTGATTTTTTATGTGGCAGTACTCAACCTGGGCATTACGCGCGAGCAAGAGTGCGACCATCTACGCCGACTGCCTGGACAAAGCGGACTCTTATCAGATGCGCTGGACAGTAATTTTTTACGCCTGCGGTTTAAAGGTTTTAGTGTCAAGTGGGAGCGACACACAGAGTTCACGCGCTACTCGGTGGTTCAGCCGCTACCTGCTAATGCTTTGTTGGGGGCATCTGATCCTGAGCTCTCGTCTGCTTTTGTGCTGCCACCATGGTGGCTCCAAAGTATCCCTGGCAGTACCATCGCCGCGATTCAACTGGTGATGGTCAGTGCAGATTTATCAGGCGAACGTGCGTTGATGACGCAAGCGCAAACCTGGTTTGGCGGACGCAGTGTTGTAGCCTCTCAAATGGGTAATGGGCATTCATGGGCAATCACTGAATTTAGGGTCGCAACCGATGGGTTTGAGCGCCTATTGGTGATTGCGCCACCGGACACCACAGAAACCCGTATGGGCCGTATTGCACAGCGCTTGCTGGAGCTAGAGACCTATCGCCTAATGGCGTTGCGCGGGCTACCAGTAGCCAAGCAGCTTGCAGGCATGCTTGCCGACGCTGAACGCGCCCTTGCCAATATCACGGCCCAGCTTGAAAACAAACAACACTCGGATCAACAGTTGCTCGACACTTTGGTGTCACTTGCAGCACGGGTAGAGCGGGCCACGTCCGAAAGTTCATATCGCTTTTCAGCTACCCGTGCCTACAACGTGCTGGTTGCCGAACGCATCCGTGAGCTTCGTGAAAAACCTATTCCTGGCACGCAAACGATGGGCGAGTTCATGCAGCGCCGACTGTCGCCTGCAATCGCAACAGTTGCAGCTACTGCGCAGCGCCTAGCCTCACTTTCAGAGCGCGTTTCACACACCAGCGCCTTGCTACGTACCCGGGTAGACATCGCAACCGAACTGCAAAATCAGCAGCTACTAGAAAAACTCACCCGTGGCCAAGAGGTACAGCTACGCCTACAAACCACAGTCGAGGGCTTGTCGATAGCTGCCGTCACCTATTACATCATCGGCTTGCTGCTCTACGGCAGCAACGCGCTAAAGGCTGCTGGTGTGCCGATTAACCCAGAAATAGCGGTCGGCACGGTTGTTCCGCTGGTGCTGTGGGCGGTGTGGCGCATCACGCGGCGCATACGCAACACTGTCTACAAGATCAATTGAAGCGCCCTTAAGGCTGAGTCCGTTCGACCAGGTATTCCTGCGAATACCAGAAGGTGTCTGGCGATGTCAGCGCGGCCCAGGCGCCTTCTTTCGGGTCTTGCCGTGAGCGAATGTCCCAGCGCACATCAACGATGCGGCACTGCGTGCAGGGCGACTGGCCCTTGCGCCGCTGTACTAAAGCGTAGCGGCTGATTTTAAAAAGTGCTTCAACCTCTAGATAGTCTACTGGTTGAGGCGTATCGTAGGCCACAATTTTTGCACCCGTGAGTAAAAACTGATAACGCTCGAACTGGCCATTGAAATTATTCGGCACACTCACCTGCTGGCCTTGCACCAGCGCTACGGTCTCTGGCTTGAAGTGGCCCATAGGCCCATTGAATGGCGCGGTGACCCACGCCAGCGCCAACAGGAATGCGAAGCCTGTGACGGCGGCGATGGGCCGCGTCCATTTGTTTTTGGCAATGCCCAAAATACTCAGCGCAAATATCAGCACCAGCAAGCCCCAGAAAAATGGCGAATAGGCAGCCGCATCGCCAGTAGCCCGCAGCGCGCCTTTGCCAATGAGCCCCATCGCAAAAGCACCGAGTGCGCAAAACACCAAGGTCAAGCTGAACCAGATGCGGGCTGTGCGCGTCCAGTACAGCGCCATCAGCACGGCCACCGCAGGCATGGCCGGGATCAGGTAACGCGCCGAGCGCTGGCTGGGCAGCATGAACACCAGCGCCAGCGCCAGCAGCCAGAGCCACAACACTTTCTCAGCGTCAGTGATGCCTTCTCCCGTGTTGCGTCTGGCGCGGTAGCAGCGCCACGCCGTCCATGCGCAGCCGACTGATAGCGGGAACAACAGACCCGCGTTGACGAAGTAACCAGTCAGGATGACGAGGATGCCGCCCGAGCCGCTGAAGGCCAGCTTGAGGTAGTCATCAGAGGACTTGAACTTGCCGGCGTTTTCACCGACCACAAATTCACGCCAGACTTCACCGGGCAAAGGGTCCACCACGAACCAGAGGCTGAACACCGCAACTGCAATGATGCAGATGGCTGCAACCTTGACGGCGTCAAGCGCAATGCCGGGTCTGACTATTTGCCACGGCAAACGTCGCCCTTGAATCGTCTGATAGCAAAGCGCGAGTCCAAAACCAACGGGAACCACCATCGCAAATGATTTGTAGAGGCAGCCAATGCCAATGGCCAGCCCTGCCAACAGAGGAAACTTCCAGCGCGATGCAAGCAGTGCAGCGGGCGACCAGGCCAGCGCAAAGAACACGCCGCAGAGCCAGAAGGTTTCAGGTGCGCTGGTCAGGTAGGGGCGGCCGTAGCGGTAGGTGCTGAAGAACGACAGAAACACGATGGCGGCGATGGCACCCAAGGTCACTGCATTTGAGCTCTTCGCATCATCTTTGATACGCGCAACCTTCCACGTCAGCAAGCCCGTCATCAGCGCCGTGGCCCAGAGATACATCACACTCGGCAAGCGCAGGTTGAACAGCGTCCAGTGTTCACCCCAGCCGCCCGCCACCATGGCCTGCCAGAACAGCAGCGGCGGCTTGGTGTTGCGCATGAAGTCGTAAGAGCTGACCAGCGGCAGCCAGTGCCCGCTGCCCGCCGTCAGACGTGCGATGTGAGCGTAAACCAGCTCGTCGCCGTTGCGCGGAATATGGTCGCCGCCGAGCTGAAACAGATAGCCAAGCGCGGCCATGACTGCGATGCACAGCCAGATGTAATGCGTGGGAATACGCTTGTTCAACATCATGGCCAGCGCCTGCTGCGCTTTTTAAATGTCAAGCGGTCATTGGCCAAATAATTAAACGCACTGGCAAAAGCAATCGAGATCAGATTGGCAATGATGTAGTGCCAATACAGCGCCAGCCATTTGGTGAGCAGCGACTGAATGGCGATGGACAGCGCAGCCGCCATCACATACTTTGCAAACAGCACCAGCGCTGATTTGCTGACTTCGTGTTGCCTATCGCGCCAGGTCAGGCGACGGTTCCAGTAAAAATTACTGATGGTCGCCAAGCTGATGGCGAGCGCAATCGAGTAGTTCAGCCGCTCGTGAAAGTCGGTAATTTGCAGCAGCAAAAACTCTTGCCCCACATACAGCACCGCAATGTTGATGACCGTACCGCTGGCCCCCACCATGCCGAACTTGCTAAAGCGCCAGCGCGCCAGCGCTTGCAGCTTGGGCGGTAGGCGGCTGATTAAAGCTTCTGCAAAGGTGCTCATCTAGATGCTTGCCAGACATTCGCGCGACTTGGCCAACACGGTGCTAGGTGCGATCACCTTCAGACACTGGTTGTCGCCGTCGCAAGGCGAGGAGCGGTGGTTGTAGGCCGTGAGGCAGGGCGAACACGGCCACTGACTGTAAAACGAATAGCACTTCGGCGTTAGCGGCGCATACAAAGCAGGTGTTTCAGGGCCGAAGAGCATCAGCGTCCAGATTGGCGTGAGGGCGGCGAACTGGCCTGGCCCACCGTCGTTGGTGACCAGCAGGCTGGCCTTGTGAAACAGCGCCAGCAATTCGGCAATAGACCTTGTATAGCCCGTCAAATCAATCACCGCGCTGCCAGGTGCAGATGACTGCACATTGGCGACCAGTTGCTGCGCCAGAGCCTTGTCGTCTTTAAGTCCAATCACCGCCACCGCGCAACCGTCCGCCACCAGGCCTTCACACAGCGCGGTGTATGACTCCAGCGGCCAGGCGCGAATCGGCAAGATGCCGCCACCCGGATACACCAGTACCAGTGGTTTTCCCGTGATGGCCGGGTAGTCATTTGCCAGACGCTGCGTGATGCTAGAGATCAAAGCCGGATCAAGCTGCACATGCGGCGGTGGTTTGCCCGACAGCGTAATCGCCTGTTTGGATGCTGGCACAGCGGTTGAATCAATGGCCCGGGCCAGCGTCAAAAACTGCGCGCTGATGTGGTGGTAGGGGTTGTAGGGCACGCGCCGGTTGATGTGCGAACCGCGGTACAGGCCTTCTTGCGTGTGACGGTGAAAGCCGACGCGCACCGAGGCACCGCTGGCAAAAGACAGCAGACTGCTGATGCGTGAAAACAGTTCGCAGTCAATCGCCACATCCACATGGGCAGTGCGCAGATCGCGAATCGCTTTTAGCAAACTGCCAACCAGGCCAAGTAACGAGCCATCATCAACCGTGTGCACATTGGCCTGCGGAATCACCTGCATCAAATCGAGGATTTCGCGGTTTTTGCCGAACAACAAGGCGTGGAGTTGGGCATCCGGGTAGCGCGTTTTAAGCCGTGCAAACATATCGTGCGCCAGCACCAGGCTACCCATTTCAGACAACAAAATGACGACGATGGCGCGTGGCTTTTGATCGGCTTGTGTCGCCGCGCGAGATGACCGAAAGGGCTTTGCCAGCGCATCCATCAGTGACACCGCTGCACACAGCGGTATGCCAACCCAGCGGTCAATCCAGCGTTGGACATTGATGTTCATGGCCTAAACGCCTCTCGCCCGGTCGGCATGAAACTGCGACACGAATGCACCAAACGTGCCCGCATCCAGCGCATCACGCACTTCCTGCATCAGGAACAGGTAATAGTGCAGGTTGTGGATGCTGGCCAACATGGGGCCGAGCATTTCACCGCAGCGGTCCAGGTGGTGCATGTAGGCGCGGGAAAACCCCCCCGACGTAGTGCCGTCGGGCATCACACGTCCCTTGCAGGTGTAGCAGCTACAGCTCATATCGACTGGCGCGTCTTCGGTTTTGTAGCGTGCGTTGCGGATTTTCAAATCACCAAAGCGCGTGAACATGTGGCCGTTGCGTGCGTTGCGGGTCGGCATCACGCAGTCAAACATGTCCACGCCCGCCGCCACGCCTTCGACCAGATCTTCAGGCGTGCCCACGCCCATCAGGTAGCGCGGCTTGTTGGCAGGCAGGCGGTGCGGCGTGTGCGCCATGATGCGCTGCATTTCTTCTTTAGACTCGCCGACGCTGACACCGCCAACCGCATAGCCGGGCAAGTCCATCTCGACCAGCGCGGCTAGTGATTGCTGGCGCAGGTTTTCAAACATGCCGCCCTGCACAATGCCGAACAGCGCGTTCGGGTTGCCGAGTTTTTCAAACTCGACTGCGCAACGCCCGGCCCAGCGCAAGCTGAGTTCCATCGATGTGCGTGCCTCCGCCTCGGTCGTGATGTGGCCCTTGGTGTCGTAAGGCGTGCACTCGTCAAACTGCATCACGATGTCGCTATTCAGAATGGTTTGAATCTGCATCGAGATTTCAGGCGTTAAAAACAGCTTGTCGCCGTTGACCGGTGACGCAAACTTCACGCCCTCTTCGCTGATCTTGCGCCCCTTGCCGTCAGTGCCGCCTAGCGACCACACTTGAAAGCCGCCGCTGTCGGTCAATATCGGCTTGTGCCAGCTTTCAAACTTGTGCAGCCCGCCAAACTGCTGCATCACGTCCAGCCCCGGACGCATCCACAAATGAAAGGTATTGCCGAGAATGATTTGTGCGCCCATCTCATGCAGCGACTGCGGCATCACGCCCTTGACGGTGCCATAGGTACCCACCGGCATGAAAATGGGCGTTTGCACCACGCCGTGGTTCAGGGTGAGGGTGCCGCGCCGGGCAAAGGAGCCTGGGTAGGCACCGGCGGCCACGTCGGTTTTCAGAACTTCAAAATTGAGCATGCAGCGATTGTCTCAGGGGCGGCCCACCGGTGCGGCGCGTTGCAGCAGCATCGAATCCCCATAGCTAAAAAACCGATACCGCTGCGCTATCGCATGGCTGTACAGCGCCATGATGTGCTCGTAGCCGGCAAAGGCGCTGACCAGCATCATCAGCGTGCTTTTGGGCAGGTGGAAATTGGTCAGCAGTAGGTCCGCCACCTTGAAGTCAAAGCCTGGCGTGATGAAGATGTTGGTGTCATTGCAGGTGTCGCCAAATTTAGCGCGTGACTCCAGCGCCCTGACCGTCGTGGTGCCCACTGCCACCACGCGCCCGCCTCTAGCCTTGCAGTCGGCAATCGCTTGACTTGTTGCATCAGGCACTTCAAAGCGCTCGAAGTGCATGACATGCTGAAGAATATTTTCTGCCTTGACGCTCTGGAAGGTACCTGCCCCTACATGCAGCGTGAGGCTGGCGCGCTGCACGCCGCTCTCTTCAAGCTGCGCCAGCACGGTCTCGTCAAAATGCAGCGCTGCAGTAGGTGCAGCCACTGCGCCGGGGTGTTTGGCAAACACGGTTTGGTAGCGCTGCTCGTCGTCTTGCGAATCGGTATGGGTTATGTACGGCGGCAGCGGCACATGGCCGTGCTGGGCCATCAGCGCATACGGGTCGCTGCTCAAGGCAAAGCGGTAGAACGGCCCATCGTCATTCGGCCAGCGGCCCAGTAGCGTGGCCGTGAAGCCGCCGTCCATCTGCATCACCGCACCGGGCGAGGGCTTTTTGCTGACCCGCAGGTGCGCAGCAACTTCATGGCCGGATGCGGCATCGGGTGATAGCACGCGCTCGATCAGCAGTTCCAGTTTGCCGCCGCTGGCCTTCTGGCCAAACAGCCGCGCCTTGACGACCTTGGTGTCGTTGAAGACCAGCAGGTCACCGGGCAACAAGAGGCTGGGCAGGTCGGTAAAGCGGCGGTCTGCGGCTAGCGCGCCCCGGCCATCAAGCAAGCGCGATGCACTGCGCTCTGCAGCCGGGTGCTGGGCGATGAGTTCGGGGGGAAGCGTGAAATCAAAATCACTGAGGCTGAAAGTCGTCTTCATCATCATCTTCATACGGGCACAATTGTCCCATGCCGACACCACGCGCCGCCCCGAGTAAGCCAGCACCAGCAAGCAACGCTGCGCCTGCTAAAACCGCAGCGCAGACTGCCGCTCAGAAAGCCTTGGGCAAACTCGGCCTGCGCCGCGCTATTGATCTGGCCCTGCACCTGCCGCTGCGTTATGAGGACGAAACCCGCATCGTCATGCTCAAGGACGCACGCGACGGCGACATGGTGCAGGTCGAAGCGCAGGTGACGAACAGCGAAATAACTTTCAGGCCCAGGCGCCAGTTGCGCGTGACGATTGACGACGGCACAGACACCTGTGTACTGCGCTTCATTAACT
>JBCKNF010000018.1:0-40974 GCA_038902815.1 Polaromonas sp.
GTGCGATTTCGATGCTGTCGTAAAAGGCAGGCACGACCAACAGCGTCAGCAGTGTCGAGGTGATGGTGCCACCAATGATGGCAATGGCCAGCGGCCGATAGAACTCGCCGCCTTCGCCGTGTCCAATGGCCACTGGCAACATGCCCGCAATCAGGGCAAAGGTGGTCATCAGAATCGGGCGCAGGCGCAGCCGCCCGGCAACCATCAACGACTCTTCGCGCCCGAACCCTTGGTCCTCGCGTTTGCGCGCGCAATCGAGCAGCAGGATGGCGTTTTTGGCCACCAGCCCCATCAGCATGATGATGCCAATGAAGCTCATCAGGTTGAGTGTGTTGCCGGTCAGCAGCAAACTGATGACGACACCGATCAGGCTCAGCGGCAGTGACAGCATTACCGCGAGCGGCGCGGTAAACGAGCCGAACTGCATCACCAGAATCAGGTACATCAGACCGATGCCCATGACCAGGGCAATGCCCATTTCGGTGAACAACTCCTTCTGGTCGCGTGCCGCACCGCCGAGTTCAAGGCCGTAACCGGCGGGGAAGTCTATTTTGCGGGCGATCTTCATGGCATCCGCCGTGACCTCGCCGGCCGAGCGCCCCTGCGCGTTGGCCGACACGGCAATCATGCGTTTGCCGTCTGAATGCTGGATTTGTGCCGGGCCCTTGCCCATGCTAATCGTCGCAATCTGACTCAGCGGCACCATCATGTTGCTGCCTGCTACCGTGATCGGCAGGTTTTCAATGTTCTCGCCGCTGATGCGGTCATCCGGGTGCAGGCGCAAGGCAACATCGCGGGTCTCACCCGTCGGGTCGACCCAGTCACCGACCTCGACGCCGGCAAAGGCCACCCGCAGCGTCTGCGCGACATCAGCCACTGAAATGCCCAGGGAATTGGCCAACCCGCGGTTCAATTCAATTTGAAGTTCGTCTTTCGGGTCCTGCTCGGACAGCCCGACATCGACCGCTCCAGGCACCTGGCGCAACTGCTCCATGAAGGCGCTGGTGATCGTCATGAGCACCCTTGACTCGGGCCCGGAGAACTGGATTTGCACCGGCTTGCGCACACCGTGGTTCAGATCGTCCAGCACCACGTATTCGGCCCCCACCAGTCGCGCCAGTTCACGGCGCAAGTCCACGGCAATGGCAGACGCCGAGCGCTGGCGCTGCGTGCTTTTGCCGATGTCCACATAAATCCGCCCCCCGCTGGCGGAGACGTTGCTGTTGGTGGCCACGGTTTCTGGCAGCGTGCGCGCCCGCGCGGCGGCTTCTTCGACCTTGAGGCGAGCGTATTCCAGGCTGGCACTGGAGGGGGTTCGGACCTCGATGGCCAGCGTGCCCCTGTCGGACGTCGGCAGAAAACTCGATCCGCCAAACTTGGCATGCAAGGCGACCGCGGCCACCAAGCTCAAAACCGCAATCGCGGCCATGGCGCGGCGGTGCTGCAAGGCCCAGGCAATGACACGGCCGTAGCGGTCGGCCTGATGATCGAACCACTCGTTGAAGCGTGCCAGCCACAAGCCCAGACCGCGCCGCGGCTGCTGCTGGGCCACCGGGTCGCCCCAATACGCCGACAACATCGGGTCCAGCGTAAAGGAGATGAAGAGGCTGACCAGCACCGAGCTGGCGACTGTCAGCGCGAACGGCCGGAACCACTCACCCGCGCCGCCACCCATGAACGCCACCGGAATAAACACCGCGATGATGGAGAACGTGGTGGCGGTCACGGCCAGACCGATCTCGCGCGTGCCCAGACTGGCCGCGGTCATGCGGTCGGAGCCGTTGGCCATGTGCCGCACGATGTTTTCGCGCACCACAATGGCATCGTCAATGAGTACGCCAATGGCCAGCGACAGGCCCAGCAAAGTCATGAAGTTCAGGGTAAAACCGCTCAGCCAGACCGCAATGAAGGCGGCAATCACGGAGGTCGGCAGGCTCAGCGCTGTGATCACCGTGGAGCGCCAGGAGTTCAAAAAGGCGTACACCACAAAGATCGTCAGCAGCGCGCCAAACATCAGCGATTCGATCACGTTGTTGAGGTTGCTCTGCGCCTGCTCGCCGCCGTCACGTGTCACGGCCAGGGTGGTGCCCTTAGGCAGTGTTTTGTTCAGTTCCGCGACCAAGTCGCGCACCTTGTTGGCGACGCTCACAGTGCTTGCGTCGCGCGAACGCGAGACGCTGATTCCGACGTTCGGATGGCCGTTGCGCACGCTGAAGCCGGACAGTTCGGCAAATCCGTCGGCAACACTGGCGACCTGGCCGAGTCGCACCACCTCATTGCCCCGGCGACGGATCACGATTTGTTCGAACTCGGCCGGTGACTCGATGCGCCCGATCAGACGAATGCTTTGTTCCTGCACCGGGCCGATGACGCGCCCCACCGGAGCCGTGGTGTTCTGGCTGCGCAGCGCCGCCGCGACCTCGGTCACGGAAATGTTGTACTCGCGTAATTTTTCCGAGCGCAATAAAACGCTGAGTTCGCGGCGCAGCGCGCCGCTGACGTTGACGACCGCCACGCCCTCGATGGCACGTAGGCGGTTGGCAAGATCGTCTTCTGCCAGACGCGAGATGGCGGCATGGCCGAGCGCGTTGGAGGACAGAGCCAGCTGCATGATGGGTTGTGCCGACGGGTCTACCCGGCGCAGCACTGGTTCGCGCATTTCCACGGGTAGCTTGTAGCGCACAGAAGCGATCGCGTTGCGTACCTCGTCGGACGCTTCGATCATGTTCTTCCTGAAGTTGAACAAAATGACGATGGTCGCGTTGCTTTCACTCGCGGTCGAGCGGATTTGGTAGACACCCGAGATGCTTTGCAACGATTTCTCGACGCGATTGATGATCTCACGCTCCACCGTTTCGGGCGAGGCCCCAGGGTAGGGCATATTGATCACGAGCACCGGTTGCTCAACATCCGGACTCTCATTAACGCGCAAATTCTTCAGCGCCAGCAGGCCCAAAAACATCAGCGCAATAATGATGACCGTCATGGCGACGGGGCGGCGGATGCTGAAGTCGGAAAGAAACATGCTTATTTACCCGCTTCGGCAGCCGGTTGAAATTGCACTTTTTGACCATCATGAAGCGCAGAAGTGGGATTCCGAATCAACTTGTCACCCTGGTTCAATCCGGCGCGCAGCACAAAGTCACCCTGGCGCCGGTCGCGTTCACCCAGATCCAGAGCGACTTTTTGCAGCGCGCTGCCCTGGACTCGCCAGGCATAAGTCTTGTCGCCTTCGCGCACCACTGCCATGGCCGGCACCTTCAAGCCGGACTTGACCGCTACCTCAATCCGGCCTTCGGCGTAGAGGCCAGCCAGTTGCGGCTGCCGACCCTTCGCAAATTCGACCAGCACTTCGACCTGACGCGTGTTCGCATTGGCCGACGGATTGATGCGTTTGACCGAACCCGCGAACTCTTGCAGCCCGTAACCATTGACGCGAAAATTCACCCGCTGGCCGACCTTGACGTCACCAATCGCATCGGCCGACACCAGCCCTTCAAAGCGCATGCTCGCCGGGTCGATCACCTTGAGCAGTTCCTTGCCGACTTGGGCGGTGTCTCCGGCGGATACCCGGCGCTCGCTCACAACGCCGTCAAAGGGGGCGCGTGCCAGCGTGCGCTCGAGTTGCTGGTGTGCCTGCGCAGCACGTGTTCTGGCCGCGGACAGGTCGCTCTGCGCGTTGTTGCGGCGAATTTCGGTGTCTTCGAGCTGCTGGATCGTGGCCATGCCGGACTCGCGCAAGGTTTTGAGTCGTTGCAACTGGCGCTCGGACTGCTCAAATGACTGGGCTGATGCGCGCACCGCGTCCTCGGCGGAGATCAGACTGTCCCGGATCGCGGTGTCGTCCAGCCGCACCAGCACCTCGCCCTTGCGCACAGGGTCGCCGTTGTCCTTGAGTACCTGCAACACCACGGCAGAGGTTTCGGCGCGCAAATCGGCGCGCCGCTGGGGTTGAATCGAGCCGGTGATGGGCGGCCCGAATGCGAGCGCGCCGCTTTGCACGGCAACCAGGTCTTGCGGGTTGATCAGCAGCGTCTGGTTTGCAGCGGCTGTGGCGGTGGGAGCGGTCTTGCTACAGGCGGTTAGCGTCAAAGCCAGGAACAGAACAACGATGCTGAGGCGCGACATGGCTAGTGTTGGATGCGGGTTGTCATCAGAGTTCATTTGAGCAAGGTGGTCTCAAAGAACTGCACGGTGGCGTAGAAGTAGTAGTCTGCATTGACCTTGCGGGCAAAGCCGTGGCCTTCGTTGTCGGCCAGCAAATACCAGACCGGCACCCCATTCTTGCGCACGGTGGCCACCATCTGCTCGGCCTCGGTGTAGGGTACGCGCGGGTCGTTCTTGCCCTGCACCACGAACAGCGGCATCTTTGCTCTAAGTTGTTGATTTATATGGATTGTATAGGTGTTAATCAACACTGGCAAATTGTTTTTCGCTCGGACTTAAAATCCGCCGCTTCGTTCATAGCGGGCGTACGGGTTCGATTCCCGTTCCAGCACCAGCTTCCTGCTCATTTAAATCGTCCCGCAACTGGTTAAGATAGTTTTATGGCGAGCCATCACACCCCTTTTGAAATCCATGTGCATGGGGAAGTCCCCCTGCGCGAAGAAGTGACCTTTGAGCAGTTGCAGGAGGCATTGAAGCCGCTGTGGAAGTATTCCGGTGCCAAGTCGCTGGCTGCCGCTGCCGAGAGCGCCTATGAGGAAGAGCCTGGCATTCGCTTCGATGTACAAAAACATTTGCTGCAAATGTGCTGGACGGTGCCGGGCGATGACGATTTTCGCCAGGCGCTTGACGAGATGTGCATGGGTCTGAACGAGCTTGCGCAGGACGGCGCGCCGATTGAGGTGACGTTTTACGATGCCGACTTTGACGATGACGACGACGAAGAAGAAGGTCGCGATGGCGAAGATGCCAGGGACGATTTCGCGATGTACTTTGTCGGCCCTACGCCAGCGGCCATCATGCAGGTGCAGCGCGATTTGCTGGTGCAGGACACGATAGGTCTGATGGAGCGGCACTTTGATGGCTCCGAACTGGGCGAAGTCGTCGCAGCCATCGACAAACTCTTTGCGCAGCGCTTTGATGCTCTTGTGAACTCCATGCAACTGGGTAGGCCACCGCGCGGGCTGGGTGGCTCGTCAGGCGGTAGTCATGGTGGCGGACGCAAGCCACGGCACCTGCATTAGCCATCCATTTCACAGAGTGCTATTGCCTACTATCTCCTGGAGCGAAGGTGGCGAAGCCCGCTCTGCGCTGTGGCGCTCCGAGCGTGGCAGTGCGCCGCCTAAGCGCGTGGTGCTGGCCGACGACACGCTGAGTGCTGACAGCGCTTATCGCTTGGCTTGCGAAGGCACGGGTTTGCTGTGGTGTGGTGATTTTCAAAACGCCCGTTTGCTGGTGCAAGCCTTGGCACGCCGTACTGACAAGCCCGCAAAAGTCAAAGCTAAAAAAACCAAAGACCAATCGCTACAGCCTGAAGTCGCACTGCCCATGACGGCTGCCGCCTTCCATCTGCACCGTCAGGCGCAAGCGCAGCGTGCGCGCGTGCTCGGCATGCTGCTGATTCCGTTTGATGCCGACTACGCCATACCGCTGCGCCGCGCACCGGATGCCAAGAAAGCCTGCACCCAGGTCTGGGGCGCGGCTGATATGGCCGCTGGCACATCAGTGGCTTCCCTGCGCGAACTGTTGGGCTTTATTAGCGCGCATGAGTGGCGCAAAAAAGGCGTTGAGATTGCAGCGCTGGGCGAGTTGCCGGTTGTCACGCATAACCGCATTCATCCGCATTACGCTGTGTTCTCGCCGCTGCGGGGTGAATACATAGCGCTGGTCAAAGAGGCGTTGATACAAAAGCTTCAGAAGAAAGCGATTCCGCTGGCATTCGACATCGGCACTGGCACAGGCGTGCTGGCAGCGGTGCTGGCGCGCGGCGGCGTTGCCAGCGTGGTGGCAACCGACCAAGACCCACGGGCACTGGTTTGCGCGCGTGACAACCTGCTGCGCCTTGGCCTGACAAGCCAGATCAAACTGGCCGAGACTGACTTGTTCCCCGAAGGCCAGGCACCCCTCATCGTCTGCAACCCGCCATGGCTGCCAGCGCGCCCTGGCTCGTCGTTAGAGCGTGCGATATACGACGAAGGCAGCAGCATGCTGCTGGGTTTTCTGAACCGTCTGGCGGCGCATCTTTCGCCCGCTGGTGAGGGCTGGCTGATTCTGTCTGATCTGGCCGAGCATCTCGGCCTGCGCACGCGTACAGAGCTTTTGGCAGCGATTGAAAGTGCCGGCTTGAAAGTGCTTAGCCGCATGGACGCACAGCCGCAGCATCCCAAAGCAAGTGATGCCAGCGACGCGCTGCACGCAGCACGTGCGGCAGAAGTGACATCGCTCTGGCGGCTCATAGTCAAATAAGTTTTTGAACCACGCCAATCAGGTCGTGAACTGCAGTGCCGCCAGCCGCGCATACACACCGCCGCGCTGCACCAGTTCGTGGTGCGTGCCTTGCTCCACCAGCCTGCCGTGGTCCAGTACCAGTATGCGATCGGCCTGCTGCACGGTTGCCAGTCGGTGCGCAATGACCAGCGTGGTGCGGTTCTTCATGGCTGACTCCAGCGCGGCCTGCACCATGCGTTCGCTCTCGGCATCCAGCGCGCTGGTGGCTTCGTCCAGCAGCAGCAGCGGCGCGTTTTTCAGCATGGCGCGTGCAATCGCGATGCGCTGGCGCTGCCCGCCTGACAGCCGCACGCCACGCTCGCCCATAAAAGTGTCATAGCCTTCGGGTAGTGCGCTGATGAAGTCGTCCGCGAACGCGGCTTTGGCGGCAGCTTTAACTTCTGCATCGCTCGCATCTGGTTTGCCGTAGCGAATATTTTCAAGCGCACTGGTCGAAAAAATAACTGCATCCTGCGGCACGATGCCGATGCGCTGGCGCAAGTCACTGAGTGATATGTCGCGCGTGGCAACGCTGTCGAGTTCTATGCGACCTGATGTTGGGTCGTAAAAACGCAGCAGCAATTGAAACACCGTGCTTTTGCCGGCGCCGCTGGGGCCGACGATGGCCACGGTTTCGCCGGACGCAACGCTTAAAGAAAAATCCGTCAGCGCAGCTTGCGTTGGGCGCGACGGATAGTGAAACGTGACGGCTTCGAATTGAATAGCGCTACCCGCCCGTATTACGGGGGCCGGGACCGGATTTGAGGGTGAAATAACGGTCGAGCGCGTTTCCAGCAGCTCCATCAGCCGCTCGGTCGCACCGGCCGCGCGCAGCAGGTCGCCATAGACCTCGCCCAGCACCGCAGAAGCGCCGGCCAGAATAATCACATACATTACGGTCTGGCCCAGGTGGCCGGCGCTGATGTCGCCGCGCATCACCGACTGCGTGCCCTGGTACAGGCCCCACAGCAGCGCCGCCGACGTGGCAATGATGATGAAGGCCACCAGCACCGAGCGCGCCTTGGTGCGGCGAATGGCGGTGTTGAAGGCGTTGGCAGTCGACTGATCGAACCGTGCCGCCTCGCGTGCTTCAGCGGTGTAGCTCTGCACCACGGGGATGGCGTTGAGCACCTCGGCCGCAATCGCGCTGGAGTCGGCCACCCGGTCCTGGCTGGCCCGCGAGAGCTTGCGCACGCGCCGGCCGAACCAGACCGAAGGCGCCACGATCAGCACCAGAGCGCCCAGCACCTGCACCATCAGGTAGGGGTTGGTGACCACCAGCATGCCGAGCGCCCCCACACCCATCACCGCATTGCGCAGGCCCATGCTGAGCGACGAACCTACGACGGTCTGCACCAGCGTGGTGTCGCCGATCAGGCGCGACAGCACCTCGCCGGTTTGCGTGGTCTCAAAAAACTCGGGGCTTTGCCGCACCACGTGGGCATACACCGCATTGCGCAAGTCGGCCGTCACCCGCTCGCCGAGCCAACTGACCATGTAAAAGCGGCCTGCCGAAAGAAGCCCCAGCGTCGCAGCGACGGCAAACAGTTCAAAAAAGTGGGTGCGCAGCGCCACCAGTTGCTCCCCTTTGTCCGCCGTGTTCAGGCCGCCGTCGATCAGGCTGCGCAGGGCCAGCGGAAACACCAGCGTCGTCACCGCCGCCATCACCAGGAAAAACAGGGCCAGAACAATCCGGCCGCGGTAAGGGCGCAGAAAGGGCAGCAGGCCAGACAGTGAGCGCGGCGAGCCTTTGGGCGAGTTGGAGGGTGAGGAGGTAGCCATTGCACGAGTTTAATCGGGCAAAGGTTTTTGATTAATGTTGTCACATCCTCAGCGGTGCCGCATACCCCGTCATCTCCAGATACCCGCTGCCCATGCGCTTGCCGTTGCTACTCCAAAGCTCACTCAGGCCTTCCCAGTAGATCGCGCCGGTTGACTGGCGGCTGTCTAGTTCTTGGTTGTCTATGACGGCGCGCACGGTGTAGAAGTCTGCCGGAGTGCGGACTATCCATTCCACTGGGTAGATGGTTTGCGTGAGCGGGCTTTTCCAGCTGCGGGTGGGCTTGAAGATCACTTCACCACGGCTGAAGATGTAGAGATCTCCCTTGGCAGGGCGGAACGATCCGCCATCCCACACCGCGTTGCCGTCCTTGTCGCGCAGCCTGAAGGCGGTGAGGGCGCTGCCGTCATCCAGGTTCATGCCTATCCAGTCCCAGCCGGTGGTGCTGGGGTGCAGCAGCTCTTCGCCCCACTCGTGGTCCAGCCAGGCCTTGCCGGTCACTTCGAAGGTCTGGCCCTTGACTTGCAGGCTGCCGCTGGTGGCCAGTTGCGGCAGGCTGTAGTAGTAGCTCGCCTGCTTTTCCTCCGGCCCCTTGCGTGACAGGCCCTGCTTGCCCTGCAGCAGCACGGGCTGGGTTTCGGTGAATTGCAGGTTCAGTGCAAAGTCTGTGGCCGGTAACCGAGCGCTGTGTTTTCCGCCCCGGCTTTGCAGCGACCAGTCGCGCAGCTTGATGCTCATGTCTTTCTGGCTGGCGGTGGCGATGTCAAAACCCTCGCGGGCGATGCGCTGGTCGTACCAGAGTTTTTTGCCCTGCACGTCGGTGATGGCGGCATGCGCGAAGATCAGTTGTTTGGCCGCAAATTTCGAGCGCATGCCCTGTGTGGCATCGACCCGCGAGCGAAAAAAGGTGAGCTGAAAGCCAAACTCGCGCGCGCCCGAGGTGGCATGCCCGGTGATGTACCACCACTCGGTGCGAAAGTCAGGGTGCGCGCCAAAGTCGCGCGGAAACTCCATCGCCCTGGCCGGCAGGGCGTGGGCCGGGCCGGCGCCGCCGACCACACCCGCCAGGCCCGTGGCCAGCAGCAGGCGGCGTCGCAATAGCCCGATGGAGAGACAAGGCAGTGTGGCAGCAGGGCACATTCGGGGATTCTCGCAGCAAGCGTCTCAGGGTGTACCCCAGGGCGCGGTTGCGTGACGCCAGTGTAAGGTCTATCCTACAGTCATTCTTGAAACTATTACCAGAACTCTAAGCAGGAGGTACACCATGTACAAGCAGATTTTGTTGGCATATGACGGTTCTAAGGCCGGACAAAAGGCGCTGCTGGACTGCCGGGAGATTGCGCAATGGAGCCAGGCCGCGCTGACCCTGATTGCCGTGACGCAGCTCCACATGGACCTGATCGGCGTGGAAGGCGGCGTGTACGACAGAAGCATGGTCGAGCATGAAAAAGAAAAGTACAGTGCCATCCTGGATGAAGGTTTGCGCCACCTGGCCGAGGCTGGCCAACAGGCGCATGGGGAAGTGGTGGTTGGCGAGACCGTCGATGAAATCACCAAGTACGCCCGCAAAATCAACGCCGACCTGATCGTCGTTGGCCACAAACATCTGGACGGCTGGGCAGCGCGCTGGTGGCGCGGCTCGGTGTCCAAGTCGCTGATCGAACATGCGCCCTGCAGCGTGCTGGTGGTTATCACGTATTGAGTCGCAGTACTAGGCCCGGTTCTGCCAGACCTGAACCGCGCCTACCAGTCTTCTTTCACCGCCAGCACGGCATCCTTGCCCGCCGCCGCACTTCCGGCCAGCCATGCCGTCAGCGTGCCAGCCATGACCACCGCAGTACACAGGGCTAGCAGCCGTAGCCACGGCGTTATCAAATCCATAGTCCAGTGAAAGCTTTGCGGGTTGACGACATGCACCAGCACCACGGCTACCAGCAGGCCCAGCGCCAGGCCGGCGATGGAGCCCATCAGCGTCCAGGCCGCGCCTTCGCCTGCTACTACTGCTAGAATCTGCCGCCGGGTCAAGCCTAGGTGTGCGAGCAAGCCAAACTCCTTGCGCCGCGCCAGCACCTGCGCGCTAAAGCTTGCCGCCACGCCAAACAGGCCAATCGCAATCGCCACGGCTTGCAGCCAGTAGGTCACGGCAAAGCTGCGGTCAAATATTTTTAATGAGATGCTGCGTATCTGGCGGGTTGATGCGAATTCAATCAATGCACCGGCGTTGGAGTCCATGCCCGTAAAACGGTCGGCCTCAAGCCGCACGGCCTGCTCTACGTCGCTGCTCACGGCATTGGCATCCAGCCAGATGGCGAGGTCGTTGACGCGGCTGTCGCCAGTCAGGCGTTCGTAGTCGCTTTTGGCCATGGCAATCGCGCCAAACTGCCGGGCATAGTCGCGCCAGATACCGGCAACGAAAAATTTCGGTACGTTGTCAGGAGCTTCAGGCCTAAAAGCACCAGAAAAAATCTTTGAAAGTGGCTCAAATGTGCTCCCGGGGCGTGCGCCATACAAATCAGTCATGGCTTCACTGACATAAATCGCTATCTGACCAGGCGGCACGGGCAAAGGGTTGCCAACCATCGGCAGGGTAGTGGCCGGGTCGCTGATGTCGCGGGCTATCAGCGCCACGGCGGGCTGCGATGCATCCAGCAAGACCGAAGTCGTGCGCAGGCTGCTGACCCGATTCACGCCTTTGACTGTGGCAACAGAGCGCACAAAGTCAGGTGTGAAGTACACCGTGTCGCCAGCGCCGCTAGCCGAAGGCGTTGCCGTCCGCATGTACAGATCGGCTGGCAACACCACATCCAGCCAGTGCGTGACTGAATCACGAAAGCTCGCCACCATCACCGTCAGCGCCACCGCCAGGCTGAGTGACGCGACCACGCCACTCACGGCTACCGCTGCGCTGGCGCGTACGCGGCGCGCGCGCTCGATGGCCAGCATGGGCAGCAGGCTGTGGGCAATCCAGGGGATCAGGATCAGGTGGTCATACAACAGCGCAATCAGCCAAGGCAGGGCGGTGATGCCGCCCACCAGCAGTAGCCCGACCGAGACGTATGCGGCGAGAGGGATACCGTGTACCGGTGGCATCAGTGCCAGCAATCCACCCGCAGCGATTAGCATGAGGCTCAGGTAATGGTTTTTGTTTTGTACTGGCGGAGCACCGAGACCTTTAAGCGTTTGCGCGGGCGGCAGCTTTTGCGCGGCGCGTGCGGGCCACCAGCCACCGACCAGCGCTGCGGCTATGCCCAACGCGCCGTAGCTCACAGCCGCCAGGCCGCTCCATTGCAGGCTGGGTGCCACGCCCGCAAAGTAGCCGCCGCCCAGGTCGCCACCCAGCATGCGCAGGGCCAGTGCGGCGAGTGCCGTGCCCAACGCAATGCCCGCAGCGCTGCCCAGTGTGCCCAGCAGAGCGGACTCGAGCAGTACCAGCCGCAAGCGCTCGCGCCCGGTTAAGCCCAGCACACCCAGCAGCGCAAACTGCTGCGCGCGTTTAGCCACGCTGAGTGACAGCACAGAGAACACCAGGAAGGCCCCCGTGAACAGTGCCACCAGCGCCAGCACGGTGAGGTTGACGCGGTAGGCGCGCGACAGATTGCTTACGCGCTGCACGTCGTCGCCCGGCTCGGATGTGGTGATGCCGGGCGGCAATGCCAGAGCCTGCACAAAAGCTGCGCGGTCAACGCCGGGTTTAAGCCGCACATCAATGCGCGACAACTGACCCGTTTTGCCAAATAAATCCTGCGCTGCTGCAATGTCCATCACAGCCAGCGCGGCGCCACCTGCACTGACAGAGCCTGCAACTTTCACATCCATTAACTGCAGGCCGCTTTGTATCTTGAAGGTGTTGCCGCTCAAGCTTTGCCGCGCTGTGGAGTTGATGAAAACCACGCCAGGGGTGAAGAGTGAAAAGCGCCTTGCATCGTGGTCATCGTCGCTTGCCGCGTTCTTGTCAAGGACTGGCATCAGCGCAGGCGCAAGCTGCGCCACCACCAGCGCGTCCAGGCCCAGCACGCGCAAGGCGACCCGCTTGCCAGTGGCCGTGCCGCTTGCAGCTAGCGCATAGCTTGCCAGCTCCAGCACCGGGCTGGCGACGGCTACCTGCGGGTGATTCGCAACACGCTCAAAAATGCTTTCGTCAAATGTCCCCTGCACGGCGCGCAGCTCAAGGTCTGGCTGGCCATTGACTGAACGCACGGCCTGCGAAAATTCGGCTAGTGCCGATGCGTTGATGAGGTGTACCGAAAACGCCAGCGCCACACCCAGCATCACCGCCACCGCAGCGGCGAGGTTGCGCCATGGGTGGTGGCGAAGCTCTTGCCAGGAGAAGCTTCGCAGCAATCCGGGTAGCAGACTTGTTTGCGACACAGCTATTACCGAAATTACCGAATTCCGTCCGGCGTCAGATAAAGCACCCGATCGGCTCTGCTCGCTGCGGCTTCAGAGTGCGTCACCAGTACCAGAGACGCACCATGCTCACGTGTCTGCGCGATCAATGCAGCCATGACTTTTGCTGCCGTGGTCGGGTCGAGATTGCCGGTTGGTTCATCGGCTAGAAGCAGGCTGGGCCGGTGTACCAGTGCCCGCGCAATCGCAACACGCTGCAACTGCCCGCCGCTGAGTTGCTGCGGCAGGCGCGTGCCCAAGCTTGACAGCCCCACGGCTTCGAGCATCGCCTGAACCCGCGCGCTGTCATGGATGCCGAGCAGCAGCAAAGGCAGCGCCACGTTTTGCGCAACGTCCAGATGTGGCAGCACATGAAAGGCCTGAAAAACAAAGCCCACCTGCTGGCGGCGCATGAGAGCGCGCTCGTCGCCCGTCAAAGTGGCAAGGTCTGTGCCCATCAGCGTGACCGTGCCCTGATCCCAGCTGTCCAGCCCGGCCATGCAGTTGAGCAGAGTGGATTTGCCGACACCCGACTCGCCGACGATGGCAACAAACTCGCCAGGCGCAACAGCCAGGCAGACGTGGCTGAACACCACACTGTCGCCATAGCGTTTGCAGAGGTTTTCAATTTGTAGCGTCATACCCAGCCGGTTCGATGAGCGCCAGCACCTGCTCCAGCGCGTCAGGCGCATCGCAGGCGACCACATGCCGCTCGGGCATGGAGCGCAGCCAGGTGATCTGCCGTTTGGCGAGTTGGCGGGTGGCGAAGATGCCTTTGTCACGCAGCTCATGCATGGCAAAGTCGCCATCCAGCGCCTCCCATGCCTGCCGATAACCGACGCAGCGCATCGACGGCAAATCGGGATTCAGGTCGCCGCGCGCGCGCAGGGCTTTGACTTCATCCATAAAGCCTGCGGCTAGCATGGCATCAAACCGCGCAGCAATGCGGGCATGCAGCCAGCTACGCTCCAGGGGTTCGAGTGAAATAAGCCTGAAATTGACATCAGTATTAGCGTGTATATCGGCTGCATCTTTGGCCACAGCTTTGGCCGTATTGCGGGTCTGGAAAAACGACAGCGGCTGGCCAGAAATTCTGAAAACTTCCAAAGCACGCGAGATGCGCTGCGAGTCCTGGCTCTGCAGCCGGGCGGCAGTGATAGGGTCTACTTTGGCCAGCTCGGCGTGCATGGCGGGCCATCCTTTTGTCTGTGCTTGCAGCGCAATCAGTGCGCGCACGCCGGGGTCGGCCTTGGGCATGTCGTCGATACCCTGCATCAGCGCTTTGAAGTACAGCATGGTGCCACCAACCAGCAGGGGGCGCCGGCCTCTGGCGCTGATCTCCCGCATCAAACGCTTTGCGTCCAGCACAAACTCGGCCGCACTGTAGGCATTGAGCGGGTCGCGAATATCAATCAGGTGGTGCGCTACGGCGGCCAGCTCACTCGGCGTGGGTTTGGCGCTACCAATGTTCATGCCGCGGTACACCAGGGCTGAATCAACGCTGATGATTTCAACCGGCCA
Organism: Polaromonas sp.; assembly: GCA_038902815.1. GTDB lineage: Bacteria > Pseudomonadota > Gammaproteobacteria > Burkholderiales > Burkholderiaceae_C > Polaromonas. The sequence goes on from JBCKNF010000018.1 coordinate 14,120, forward strand.
GCGCCGGGCAATCGCCAAAGCGGCAGCGGTTTTGCCAGAGGCGGTTGGACCGGCCAGGGCAATGCAGGTCGGCAACAAATCGTTTTGCATGGGCTTTTTAGCGCCCGCGCATAAACAGCGCATCCAGCTCTTTGATGCTGACCTGTCGCCAGGTCGGCCTGCCGTGGTTGCACTGGTCGGAGCGCTCGGTGGCCTCCATTTGACGCAGCAGGGCGTTCATCTCGTCTAGGGTCAGTTTGCGGTTGGCGCGCACTGAGCCGTGGCAGGCCATGGTGGACAGCAACTCGTTTTGCGCGCGCTGGATGACGGTGCTGGCATCATGCTGCGCCAACTCGGCCAACACGCTGCGTGCCAGTTCGACTGCATCGCCCTGCGCCAGACTGGTGGGCACGGCGCGTACGGCCAGGGTTTTGGGCGAGAAGGGCGTGATCTCCAGACCCAGCGTGGCTAGGGCATCGACATTTGCCTCGGCGGTGGCGACTTCTTGGGCTGTAGCTGCGAAGGTGGCGGGGATGAGCAGTGGCTGGCTGGCAATGCTGGCGGTGTCCATTTGCGTTTTTAAGCGTTCGTAAACGATGCGCTCGTGGGCCGCGTGCATGTCCACAATCACCAGGCCCTGGGTGTTTTCTGCCAGCACATAAATACCTTGTAGCTGCGCGATGGCGCGACCTAGAGGCCAGTCGCTGGGGGGTGAGTCGGCGGCAACCGTGATGGCAGAATTGGTTGATTGAGAAGGCCACATGGCCTCGAAATCGGAAACCTTGTGATTTGAATTTGCTAAAAAATTAATAGCTGGTTGCGTCCGCAAATAGGGCGTTACAGCCGTTTTTAGGCCTGGAAAAAGACCTGAAAATACTTCTGAAGGGCTCGCAGGTGCGCCATTTGCTCCATTTTCGAATGGCGACTGTTCAGAGCCGGTCGCCCTCGCCCTCGGTATGGCAAGCGCGTTTTCAACCCCATGCCGCACCGCCTGATGAATTTCGCGGCCATCCCGAAAGCGCACTTCGATTTTGGTCGGGTGTACGTTCACATCGACACGCGCCGGATCGATCTCTACATACAGCGCATACACCGGCTGGCGGTGGCCGTGCAGCACGTCTTCATAGGCGCTGCGCGCGGCGTGGGTGATCACCTTGTCGCGCACATAGCGGCCATTGACGTAGGCAAACTGCTGGTCGGCGCGCGAGCGGGCGGCATCGGGTATGCCGGCACGGCCACGCACGCGCACGGCTGGTGAGCCGTCAGCGCAGTGTGCCGTACTCTCGTAATGCACGGCGACGGATTGCGCTACAAAGTCGCTGCCCAGCACGTCGGCCAGGCGTTGTTCAAACGCGGTCTCGCCAATGCACGCTCGCCACTGCTCGATCAGCTTGCCTTCATGCCAGATCGCAAAGCCCACATCGGGCCGAACCAGTGCATGGCGGCGCACCGCCTCTATGCAGTGCGCCAGTTCAGTCGCATCAGTTTTTAAAAATTTGCGCCGCGCCGGGGTGGCGTAAAACAGCTCGCGTACTTCAACGCTGGTACCGCGTGCGCGGGCTGCGGCTTTCATCTCGCCAGTACGGCCATCGAGCTGCCAGGCATGGGTATCACCTTCAGTTGCGGATAACAAACTCATGTCAGCAATCGAGTTGATGGCAGCCAGCGCCTCACCCCGAAAGCCCATGGTGCCAACGGATTCAAGGTCTTGCAGCGAGGCGATTTTGCTGGTCGCGTGGCGACGCAGCGACAGCGCCAGTTCGTTGCGCGCAATACCCCAGCCGTCGTCTTCCACCAGTATCAGGCGCACACCGCCAGCCAGCAGGCGCACGCTGACTTGTGTGCCACCCGCATCGAGTGCGTTGTCAAGCAGCTCACGCACCACCGAGGCGGGACGCTCGACCACTTCGCCAGCGGCAATCTGGCTGATGAGATCATCGGGCAGTTCGCGAATCGGGCGGCGGGGCTGGGTTGGGGTGTGCGGGGCAGACATTGGTTTTGATTTTAGGGCTTGGACTGGAAGTTCTCTAATCAAGACCTGTCAAAATCAGGCCCATGGAAATCATCACCTTCGTTATCGACTTCATCATCCACATCGACAAGTACCTGGAGACGTTTGTCGCCAACTATGGCGCATGGGTCTATGCGCTGCTTTTTGCGATTATTTTTGTCGAAACCGGCGTGGTGGTGATGCCGTTTTTACCCGGTGACTCATTGCTGTTTGTAGTCGGGGCCATGTGTGGTGTGGGCTTGATGAGTTATCCATTGGTGGTAGGTCTTTTGTTTGTTGCTGCGGTGTTAGGTGACCAATGCAACTACACGGTTGGCCGCTACTTTGGGCCTAAAGTCTTTCAGTGGGAAGAGTCTCGATTTTTTAATAAAAAAGCATTCAACCAATCCCATGCTTTTTATGAAAAATATGGTGGTATGACGATTGTTGCGGCGCGGTTCATGCCATTTTTGCGCACCTTCGTGCCTTTTGTGGCGGGCGTGTCGGCCATGTCGCGCCGCAAGTTCACGCTCTACAACATCGGCGGCGCAGCTTTGTGGGTAGTGGGTATCGTCACCATCGGTTATTTTTTTGGTAACGTTGCCATTGTCAAAGCGAACCTTGAAAAAGTGATTTGGGCATTGATTTTGATTCCGGGTGTCGTGGTGATGTATGGCGCTTGGAAGGTGGGGCGCAAGGGCAATAACCCCGCAGCGTAAAGGGCACTTTTATAAATTCATTTTTCGGGCGAATTGCGGCGTTGGCGGTGCTCGCAATCCTCATGTACCTGAAGTACATTGCGGTTGCTGCGCGACTCTCGCATGAGCCCAAAGGGCGATGCGACACGCGCCTTGCACTTCATCCCGAAAATCTGAATTTCTAGAAGTACCCTTAAATTTGTCGATTACGCGCCAGCGGCGGGTTGCGCGCAAAGTAGCGGATGATGCCGCGCATCAGTGCATCGGCCAGCTGGATCTGGTAGTCGTCGCTGCGCAGCTTGACCTCTTCGTCAGGGTTGCTGATGAAGGCGGTTTCAACCAGTACGCTCGGAATGTCGGGCGCCTTCAATACCGCAAAGCCTGCCTGCTCGACCGTGGCCTTGTGCAGCTTGCCGACGCTGCCAATCTCGCTCAGCATGGCGCTGCCGAGCTTTAGGCTGTCATTGATCTGCGCCGTGGTGCTCATATCTAACAGAGCTTTTTGCACCTGCGCGTCCTTTGCCTTGACGTTGATGCCGCCCACCAGGTCGGCCGAGTTTTCTTTATCTGCCATCCAGCGCGCGGCGCTGCTGGATGCACCCTTGTCGCTCAGTGCAAACACGCTGGAACCCTGCGGCCGTGCGGTAAAAAAAGCATCGGCATGGATGCTGATGAAAAGATCGGCCTGCACCTTGCGCGCCTTTTGTACGCGTATGTGCAGCGGCACAAAAAAGTCGGCATCGCGCGTCAGGTAGGCACGCATATTCGGCTGCTGGTTGATGCGGTCACGCAGGCGCTGTGCAATTTGCAGCACCACGTCTTTTTCGCGCGTGCCGCCGGGGCCAATCGCGCCGGGGTCTTCACCGCCGTGGCCGGGATCCAGTGCGACGATGACCAGGCGGTCTGTTTTGCCCTGTAGGGTGGTTGCCGTTTCCACTGGGGGCCTGATCGGGCGACCCGCCTGCTGTGCAATCAGGTCGCCGAGCGGATCACGCGACAATGCGGTTGAAGGCGCGGGCGCGGGCGACAATATTGACGACGAAGGTGAAGATTTATCGGCCAGCTTTTCCGCAATCAGCGCTTCCAGTGGGTCGGCTGCCTGCGCCGGGTAAAGGTCCAGCACCAGCCGGTACTGGTAGGCGGCAACCGGTGGCAGGGTGAACACCTGCGGCAATATGGGCCGCTTTAAATCAATCACCAGCCGCACCACGCCGGGCGTGTTTTGCCCGACCCGAATGCCCTGGATATTTGGGTCGTCAGACTTGACCTTGGCCACCAGCTCGCGCAGCGCCGGTATCAGGTCAATGCCTTCAATATCGACGACCAGGCGCGGCGGCTCGGCAACAAAAAACTGCCGCGTTTTTATTTCAGCATCAGACTCGATCGTCAGCCGGGTGTAGTCTTTCGATGGCCAGACACGCACCGCCACAATCGTTGCGCCGCGCGCGATGTGCTGCACGCCCAGCATGAGCACCACGCTGCCTAGTTGCAAGGCCTCACGACGATTAAGTCGGTTAAGTCGATTAAGGCGACTAAAACGGCTGCCGATATTTTTCAAGCGATTAGCTCCGTACCCACGGCCGTGAAAGCGCTCAACGTCACAACGCGAGATTCGTCGTTCAGCACTTCAATGGCAATCTGCAAATCCGGTTTGGGCAAATACGCACCAGCCTTTTCAGGCCATTCGACCAGCTTGAGGCCTTGGTTTGCAAAAATATCCCTGAAGCCGGCCTCTTCCCATTCGCGCGGGTCGTTGAAACGGTAAAAGTCAAAGTGCGAGATATTGATGGAATTGAGCATTGAATCGGTATCTGATGGCAAGGCCAGCGAATAAGTTTCAAGCACGGCATAGGTCGGGCTTTTGATGCGGCCCGGCACGCCGAGCGCGCTGAGCAGGTGCCGCACAAACGTGGTTTTACCAGCGCCAAGGTCACCATTCAATTCAATCATCGCCTTGCCAATGGCAGGCCGCTTTGCCAGCACCAAGGCAAAGGCCTGCGTCGCCGCCTCGTCGGGCCAGGCAATCCTTTTTATAATCAGCGGGTGAAACCGAGCAATCATGTCCATCAAGCATTAGTCCAGCAGATTCAAGTTTGGGCGCGCGAGCTTGGATTCTCGCAAATCGGGTTTGCTGGCGTGGATTTATCGTCAGCAGAAGCCGGATTATCGGCGTGGCTGGCCGCTGGCTTTCATGGCCACATGCATTACATGGCAGCGCACGGGCTTAAAAGGGCGCGGCCTGCGGAACTGGTTCCGGGCACGGTCAGCGTTATCACCGCCCGCATGGACTATCTGCCTGCTTCAACAGCAACGCCAAATAGTGACTGGCAGAGCATCGAGTTCAGTCGCCTGCACAGGCCGACGGAGGCGATTGTCTCGGTCTACGCTCGTGGTCGTGACTATCACAAGGTGATGCGCAACCGTCTGCAAAAGCTGGCTGAGCGGATCGCCGCGCATGTCGGGCTACTCGGTCATCGCGCCTTTACCGACTCGGCACCAGTGCTGGAGGCCGAGCTGGCTGCCCGATCCGGCCAGGGCTGGCGCGGCAAGCACACGCTGATACTGAACCGCGAGGCCGGGTCAATGTTCTTTTTGGGTGAAATTTATGTTGACCTGGCCTTGCCGCCCAGCGAGCCGGTAACGTCGCATTGCGGCAGTTGCAGCGCCTGCATCGACGTGTGTCCGACGCAGGCCATCATTGCGCCGTACAAGCTCGACGCACGGCGCTGCATCTCTTACCTGACGATTGAGCACGACGGCGCTATTCCGCTGGAGTTAAGAGCCTTGATGGGCAACCGCATCTACGGCTGTGACGACTGTCAGCTCATCTGCCCGTGGAACAAGTTTGCCCAGCGCAGTGCCTTGCCGGACTTTGATGAACGCGCAGGGCTGACAGGCCAGCAACTCGTCACGTTGTTCGCCTGGACCGAGCCGGCGTTTTTGCACTTTACCGAGGGTAGCGCCATACGCCGCATAGGCCACCAGCGCTGGCTGCGCAACATCGCAGTGGCGATGGGCAATGCGCTAAGGGCGGGCTGTGACGACGGCATTCGCATGGCGCTGCTGGCGCGGCAGGCTGATGCCTCTGATTTGCTCAAGGAGCACATTTTTTGGGCTCTGGAACAGTAAAAAGGCCATTTTTAATCATGGTGATTCGGGTTAGCCCTTATGCGTATTCCACAACTTGCCGGAACGTTTCTTGCATTAAGATTCAGATTGTTTTAATTAGAAGGATTTGAATATGCAACGTCGCTCTTTTTTCGCCCTGTCAACCCTCTCCTCTGTGCTGCTTGCCTGCGCTACTGGCGCTGCGATGGCGCAGGCCTACCCGAACAAGGTGATTCAGTTGCAAGTGCCATTTGCACCCGGTGGTACCACCGACATCATTGCCCGTATCATTGCAGAGCCCCTAGGCAAGGCGCTGGGCCAGTCGGTGGTGGTGGTCAATAAAGCGGGCGGCGGCGGTGTGGTGGGCGCGGCTGAAACGGCACGCGCTGTGCCGGATGGTTATTCACTCGGCATGGCGACGGTGTCCACAACAGCGGCCAACCCGGCCATCAACCCCAAAATGCCGTACAACGCAGAAACCGATTTCACCCCCATCATCAACATTGCAGCCACGCCCAACGTGATTGCAGTTCACCCCAGCTTCCCGGCTAAGAACTATAAAGACTTTGTTGCCGTACTCAAAAAATCGCCAGGCAAGTATTCGTACGCATCGTCGGGTACCGGCGGCATTGGGCATCTACAAACCGAGTTGTGGAAGGGCTTGGCGGGTGTTTATGTCACGCACATTCCGTACAGCGGTGCTGGCCCGGCGCTGCGTGACACGGTAGGTGGTCAGGTCGAAATCATTTTTGACAATGTGCCTTCAGCGCTGCCCCATTTCAACTCCAAGCGGCTGGTGCCATTGGTTGTAGCTGCTCCGCAGCGCCTGGCTGTGCTGCCGGATGTGCCAACGTTTAAAGAGCTGGGACTTGAGCCCGTTAACCGCATGGCTTACTACGGTATTTTGGGCCCCAAGGGTTTGCCGCGTGATGTGGTCGACAAAGTCAACAGCGCCGTGCGCAAAGTGCTTGAAGACCCAGCTGTGCGCAAGCGGATTGAGGACACCGGCTCCGTTGTACTGGGCAATACACCCGAGCAGTTTGCCCAGCAAATGAAAGATGAGTTGGCGGTGTACAGAAAAGTGGTTGAAACGGCCAAACTCAAGCTCGAATAGGGTTTTTGTTATCGTTGGTGGATGCAATCTCAAAGCCAGTCCAGCATTGACGCGTTCATAGACGCGCTATGGCTGGAAGATGGGTTGTCAAAAAACACGCTGGCGGCTTATCGGCGTGATTTGTCTCTGTACGCAGACTGGCTGGCTGAAAAGGCCCAAGGCAATCGCGGCCTGGATGCAACAGTTGAGGCAGATTTAAACGGCTACTTTTCGGCCCGTCACAGCGTCACCAAGGCCACTTCGGCGAATCGGCGGCTGAGCGTCTTCAAACGCTACTTTCGCTGGGCCTTGCGCGAGCGTTTTGTCAATGCCGACCCGACGCTCAAGCTGCAATCGGCCAAACAGGCCTTGCGCGTACCTAAGACCATGAGCGAGGCACAGGTTGAAGCCTTGCTAGCCGCGCCCGACGACACAGCGCTGGGCCTGCGTGACCGCGCCATGCTGGAGGTGCTGTACGCCAGCGGCCTGCGTGTCAGCGAGTTGGTGGGGCTGAAGACGTTTGATTTGAGCCTTAACGACGGCGTGCTGCGTGTGATGGGCAAAGGCAGCAAGGAGCGGCTGATACCGTTTGGTCAGGCCGCGCGCGAAGCCATCGTGCAATACATCGCGCAGGCCAGACCAGAAATTTTGAAAGGCCAGCAGACCGAAGACCTGTTTGTCACCCATCGTGGCCGTGCCATGAGTCGCGTGATGTTCTGGATGCTGGTCAAAAAATATGCACTGCAAGCCGGCATCACGTCACCCTTGTCGCCGCACACCCTGCGCCACGCCTTTGCCACGCACCTGCTGAACCATGGTGCTGATTTGCGCACCGTGCAAATGCTGCTGGGACATGCGGATATTTCAACGACGACGATTTACACGCACGTTGCGCGTGAGCGCCTGAAGGCAATTCACCACGAGCATCATCCGCGCGGTTGACCTTCAGCATGCATAGTTTTTTGCCATTTAGCACTCCGACCCTTGCCGGTGGGTGCAATGAGCCCCTCGGACTTCATGGTCCGCAATACCAATCGCACCATGTCGCGGCTGACACCTGGGCAGGCTTCTTCAATATCGGAGATTGAGAACAGCAGGTGACGTTTGAGGATTTCAGCACGCACTCGGTCGCCTTTAGCACCCCGCCTACGCTCGATGATGCCGATACGTTCTTCGAACTCTTTGTACGCCCGCAACAGCGCACCCCAAAAGTAGTTCAGCCACGGGGCGATATCGTGTCCGGCTTCGTGCCAACCCTGCGAACTGGACTCTAACGTTTCGTAGTAACTCTCCTTTGATTCTTCGAAGATACGTTCCAAGCTGATGAAGCGTCCCACTACGTAGTCGAAATGGTAGAGCAATTGCAGGGTCAACAACCTTGCCATTCGACCATTGCCATCCGGGAAGGGATGAATGCAGAGAAAGTCAAGTATGACCAGTGGTACGAGTACCAGCGGGTCGGCCAGATGTTGTTCGATCGTGGTTCGATAGCTGGCGATCATGTCCATCATTGCCATCGGCGTGAGGTGCGCTGCCACCGGGTGGAAACGGATGCGGGAACTGCCATCGGGGTGACGTTCGATAATATCGTTGTTGGCTGCCTTCCAGTGCCCACCTGGTTGCGGCATGTAGCGATACAAGATGCTGTGCAATTGCTGGACGGTGCCCACCGAAAATGGCATTTGTTCGCCACTTTCGTGTATCAGCCCGAGTGCATCACGGTAGCCAGCCACCTCCTGCTCGGAGCGACTTTTGGGTGTTGCGTTTTTGAGCACCAGCGACTTAAGTCGGTGGGCTGCCACAACCACACCTTCGAGGCGGTTGGATGACTCGGTCGACTCGACGGCCGCGACTTGGCGCAGATCACTCAACACCTCGGGTGACTGGGCGACATAGAGCTGTTGCTTGCCACGGTACTCACCCAAGGCGCGCAGTGTCGCCAACTGCTGAGCGTCAAAGCGTAGCTTGGCGAGGTAGTCGGGCGAGAGTGAGTGCATAGATCATCCCATCTAGCGGAATTAGGGTGATGTTATCACATATTGGGGTATTTAGTCGCTTAGTTACCCCAATAAACTACTGATTACCCTATTTATCGATAGCCTCCTTACAATGGTTGGAGTTCCACAGACCATCATTGATAGGACAACAGGACACCCATGGCGATCTACCAATTAGACGATTTAATTCCTTCGATTCACCCCACCGCTTGGGTGGCCGACAGTGCGCAGGTCATTGGCCAAGTGGTGCTTGAGGAAAACGTTAGCGTCTGGTTTGGTGTGATTTTGCGCGGTGACAACGATGTTATTTCGGTTGGCAAGGGCTCCAACATTCAGGAAAACAGCGTTTTGCACATCGACCGTGGCCATCCGCTGGTGCTTGGCGAGAACGTCACCATCGGCCATCAGGTGATGTTGCATGGATGCACGATTGGTGATAACTCGCTGGTGGGCATAGGCGCAGTGGTGCTGAATGACGCCAGAATTGGCAAGAACTGCTTGGTCGGCGCGGGCTCACTGGTGACCGAGGGCAAGGAGTTTCCCGATGGCTCGCTCATCATGGGCAGCCCGGCCAAAGCGGTGCGCCAGATGTCAGCCGAGCAAATTGAGGGTTTTAAAATGATCGCGCAGCACTATGTCGAGAACGCAGCCCGCTATAAAACGGGGCTTAAGAAGCTGGCTTGATGTCTGAACTGCATAAATTTATTTTTGATGGTCTGCCGGTGCGCGGCATGCTGGTGCGCCTAACCGACTCCTGGCAGGAAATCCTCAAACGCCGGCAAGCCGCTGGCGGCTACCCCATCGAGGTCATGCACCTGCTGGGCGAAATGACGGCGGCTGGCGCGCTGATGCAGGGCAATATCAAGTTCAAAGGCGCGCTGGCGTTGCAGATTTTTGGTGACGGCCCGGTCAAGCTGGCGGTGGCTGAAGTGCAGCCCGATTTGACCCTGCGCGCCACCGCCACGGTGACCGGCACGGTCGATGCGGGCAGCTCGCTGAGTCAGTTGGTCAACCTACACAACGAAGGCCGCTGCGCCATCACGCTGGACCCGAAAGACAAATTACCTGGACAGCAGGCCTACCAGGGCGTGGTGTCGCTGTTTGGCGCTGCGCACGAGAAGATTGAAAATCTTGCTGAAGTGCTGGAGCACTACATGCTGCAAAGCGAGCAACTGGACACCAAACTGATTCTGGCCGCCAATGGCAATATGGCGGCGGGGCTGCTGATTCAATGCCTGCCAGTCAAGGGGCAGGGTAATTGGGGTCAGATTGGCAAAAACGAAGACTACAAACGCATCGCCATGCTGGCAAGCACGCTCAAGCGCGAAGAGTTGCTCACGCTGGATGCCGACAGCATACTGCGCCGTCTGTTCTGGGAGGAACCCATCACGCGCTTTGAAGTGCTGGCTCCCAGCTTTGGCTGTAGCTGCTCACGCGAGCGCGTGGCCAACATGCTGCGCAGCCTGGGTGTTGCAGAGATTGACAGCGTGATTGCAGAGCAGGGCCACGTCGGGGTGAGGTGCGAATTTTGCGGTGCGCCCTACAATTTTGACCCGCTGGATGCAGCGCAGATTTTTACCCAGCCTGATCGGCAACAGCTACCTACGGTTACGCTGCAGTAGGCAGAAATTATTTGTTGATCTGAACAAAAATCTCATTGGGCTTTACCATGCCCAGTTCGCTGCGCGCTTTTTCTTCGACCATTTCCAGCCCCTCTTTCAGGTCGCGCACTTCCGCTGAGAGCTGGTCATTCCTGAATTGCGCTTTTGCGTTTTTGACTGTTTGATCACTCAGTCGCTGCTGCATCTCGCGCACGCTGGGAATGCTGCCCCGGCCTATCCACAATTGCGCGTGGAAGATTGCCAGCAGTGCAATCAAGAGGGCGGGGACTAAGCGGTTTCCCAATGCAGACCCTACTAGCGCAGATTGTAGAAAGCAGCCCGTCCGGGGTAGATGGCCACCTCGCCCAGGTCTTCTTCAATGCGCAGCAACTGGTTGTACTTGGCCATGCGGTCTGAACGCGACAGTGAGCCGGTCTTGATCTGGCCTGCGTTGGTACCCACGGCGATGTCGGCAATGGTGGTGTCTTCAGTCTCGCCTGAGCGGTGCGAGATAACGACGGTGTAGCCAGCACGCTTGGCCATTTCAATCGCGGCAAAGGTTTCTGTCAGGGTGCCGATCTGGTTGATTTTGATGAGGATGGAATTGGCGATCTGCTTGTCGATGCCTTCTTTCAAAAACTTGGTGTTGGTCACAAACAGGTCGTCACCGACGAGTTGCACTTTTTTGCCCAGGCGCTCGGTCAAAATTTTCCAGCCGTCCCAGTCGCCCTCGGCCATGCCGTCTTCGATGCTGATGATGGGGTATTTGTCGACCCAGGTGGCTAGAGTATTCGTCCACTCGGTCGCGTCAAGGCTCAGGCCTTCTGCGCCCAGCACATATTTACCGTCTTTGTAAAACTCGGATGCTGCGCAATCCAAGCCGAGGGCAATCTGCTCACCAGCAACAAAGCCAGCCTTGTCGATGGCCTCCAGAATCATCTGGATAGCGGCTTCGTGGTTGGTCAGGTTGGGTGCAAAGCCGCCTTCGTCACCGACGGTAGTGCTCATGCCCTTGTCGTGCAGGATTTTTTTCAGGGCATGGAAAACTTCTGCACCGTAACGCACGGCTTCGCGAAAGCTGGGCGCGCCGACCGGAATAATCATCAGCTCTTGCAGGTCAAGGTTGTTATTCGCATGTGCGCCGCCGTTGACGACGTTCATCAGGGGTACTGGCATCTGCATCGCACTGCTGCCGCCAAAGTAGCGGTACAGCGGCAGGCCGGCTTCTTCAGCCGCTGCACGTGCCACGGCCATGCTGACGGCCAGTATGGCGTTGGCACCGAGGTGCAACTTGCTGTTGGTACCGTCAAGGGCTATCAGGGTCTTGTCCAGAAAGGCCTGCTCGGAAGCGTCTAGGCCCAGAATGGCCTCGGAGATTTCGGTGTTGATGTGCCCCACCGCCTTGAGCACGCCCTTGCCGCCGTAGCGGCTCTTGTCACCGTCGCGCAGCTCGATGGCTTCGCGCGAGCCGGTGGAGGCGCCCGAGGGTACCGAGGCGCGGCCCATCACGCCGGACTCCAGCAGCACGTCGCATTCGACTGTGGGGTTGCCCCGGCTGTCCAGAATTTCACGGCCGACGATATCAACTATTGCGCTCATTTTTTCCCGTCTTTCAATCAAAAAATCAAAAATTACAAGCCAAAATTATTTTCAAGGTAACCATTTTTCTTGGTCACGCGATCCAGTTCAAGCAGCGTTTCCAGCAGGGCTTTCATGTGTTTTAACGGTACAGCGTTGGGGCCATCACTCATGGCGTTGGCGGGGTCAGGATGGGTTTCTATGAAAAGCCCTGCGACACCGACGGCAACCGCTGCGCGTGCCAGCACTGGCACCATCTCACGCTGGCCACCGCTGCTGGTGCCGTTGCCGCCGGGCAGTTGAACCGAATGGGTGGCATCAAACACAACCGGCGCTTGCGTCTCGCGCATGATGGCCAGGCTGCGCATGTCAGACACCAGGTTGTTGTAGCCAAAGCTGGCACCGCGCTCGCAGGCCATGAAACGGTCTTCGCTGAGGCCTTTTTCACGCGCTGCGGCACGCGCTTTATCAATCACGTTTTTCATCTCACCGGGCGCGAGGAACTGGCCTTTTTTGATATTCACCGGCTTGCCCGACTGCGCGACTGCGTGGATGAAGTCGGTCTGGCGGCATAAAAATGCGGGGGTCTGCAACACATCAACGATGGCTGCAACCTCGGCAATATGGCTTTCCGAATGCACATCGGTGAGTATGGCTACACCGAGGTCGCGTTTGACCTTGGCCAAAATCTCCAGACCCTTCTGCATACCGGGGCCGCGAAAGCTGGTGCCGCTGGAGCGATTGGCCTTGTCGTAGCTGGACTTGAAGATGAAAGGAATGCCGAGCGCGGCAGTGATTTCTTTGAGTGTGCCGGCGGTGTCCATTTGCAACTGCTCGGACTCAACCACGCAGGGGCCAGCTATCAGGAAGAAGGGCTTGTCGAGGCCAATATCAAATCCGCAGAGTTGCATGTTCAGGCCACAATCTTCAGTAGCTTGCCCTGGGTCTGATGGTCGAGCGTTGCTAAAACGAAAGCGTTAAACAGCGGATGCCCGTTCCACGGGGTGGACTTGAACTCCGGGTGAAACTGCACACCCACATACCAGGGGTGAACAGTTTGCGGCAGCTCGATGATTTCAGTCAGCTGCTCGCGCTGCGTGAGCGCGGAAATCACCAGGCCTGCTGCACGCAGTTGCTCCAGGTAATTGACGTTGGCCTCGTAGCGGTGGCGATGCCGCTCGGTAACCACATCGCCATAAATCTTGTGCGCCAGTGTGCCTTTGGCAACGTCAGAGCTTTGCGCACCCAGGCGCATGGTGCCGCCGAGGTCAGACTTGGCATCACGCATCTTGATGCTGCCGTCAGCGTCTTTCCATTCGGTTATCAGCGCAATGACGGGGTGTGGCGTTTGCAGGTCAAACTCGGTGCTGTTTGCATCTTTCAGGCCAGCAACATGGCGCGCAAATTCAATCGTGGCGACCTGCATTCCCAGGCAAATGCCGAGGTAGGGAACCTTGTTTTCACGGGCGTAGCGGGCCGCACAAATCTTGCCTTCAACACCACGCACACCAAAACCACCAGGCACCAGAATGCCGTCAAACTTGGCCAGGCGCGAGACGTTTTCAGGCGTGATGGTTTCAGAGTCAAGGTATTCAATAACGACCTTGGCATGGTTTTTCATGCCCGCGTGGCGAAGCGCTTCATTCAGTGATTTGTAGCTGTCGCTCAGGTCAACATACTTGCCAACCATGGCAATGTGGACTTCGTTTTTCGGGTGTTCGGTTTCATACACCAGATCATCCCAGCGCTTGAGATTGGCTGGCGGTGTGTTCAGGCGCAGCTTGTCGCAAATCAGGCCATCGAGGCCCTGCTCGTGCAACATGCGTGGTACTTTGTAAATGGTGTCCACGTCCCACATCGAGATAACGCCCCACTCGGGTACGTTCGTGAACAGCGATATCTTGTCGCGCTCTTCCTGCGGAATGCGGCGGTCGGCACGGCACAGCAGCACATCGGCCTGAATGCCGATTTCACGCAGTTGCTTGGCGCTGTGCTGGGTCGGTTTGGTCTTGAGCTCGCCTGCGGCGGCTATCCAGGGCACATAGCTCAAATGCACAAATGCCGTGTTGTTAGCGCCCAGGCGCAAGCTCATTTGCCGCACGGCTTCAAGAAAGGGAAGGGATTCGATGTCGCCCACCGTGCCGCCGATTTCGACAATCGCCACGTCAACTGCGTCAGGTGTTTCATATCCGGCGCCGCGTTTGACGAATTCCTGAATCTCGTTGGTGACGTGCGGAATGACCTGCACGGTCTTGCCGAGGTAGTCGCCACGGCGTTCTTTTTCAAGTACGCTTTTGTAGATCTGACCAGTGGTGAAGTTGTTGGTCTTCTTCATGCGCGTTTCAATAAAACGCTCGTAATGGCCGAGGTCAAGGTCGGTTTCTGCGCCATCGTCGGTGACAAAAACTTCGCCGTGCTGAAATGGCGACATGGTGCCGGGATCGACGTTGAGGTAGGGATCCAGTTTTATTAAAGTGACTTTGAGGCCGCGCGATTCAAGGATCGCAGCCAGGGAGGCTGAGGCGATTCCCTTGCCCAGGGAAGACACCACACCGCCGGTGACGAAGACAAATTTGGTCATGTCAGGATACAAGCCGAAAAGCTCGCAGGGTGGGAAATTGCGATTATAGGCGCTGTTACCTGATTATCTGATTACCTGAGCCCATTTGATCAGGATGAAGCACTCGCCAAAATGATACATTGCGTGGCATGACGAATTCATCGACAACTGACATTTCTGGCGAGGCACTGGATATGGCAGGCAAACACATTGTGCTGGGCCTGACGGGCGGCATTGCCTGCTACAAGGCCGCAGAGCTGTGCCGCGCCCTCATCAAGGCGGGTGCCACGGTGCAGGTGGTGATGACCGAAGCTGCCGAGCAGTTCATCACCGCCGTGACCATGCAGGCATTGAGCAACCGGCCGGTGTTTACCAGCCAGTGGGACAGCCGTGAGCCGAACAACATGGCGCACATCAACCTGTCGCGTGAAGCCGATGCGATTTTGATTGCACCCATGAGCGCCGACTTCATGGCCAAACTTCTGCATGGGCGTGCAGATGACCTCTTGAGTCTGATGTGTCTGGCCCGGCCAATCGGCAAGGTGCCGTTGCTGGTAGCGCCTGCCATGAACCGCGAGATGTACGTACACCCTGCAACCCAGCGCAATTTTGTGCAACTAGAGGCCGATGGCGCAACCGTGCTGGGCGTGGGCAACGGTTTTCAAGCTTGCGGTGAAACGGGCGATGGCCGCATGCTCGAGCCACAGCAACTGCTGGAAGACATCATTGCCTTTTTCACCCCCAAAGTACTGGCTGGTCAGAAGGTGCTGGTGACGGCAGGGCCGACCTATGAGGCGATTGACCCGGTGCGCGGCATTACCAATTTGTCCAGCGGCAAGATGGGGTTTGCGATTGCGCGCGCTGCCCGCGAGGCCGGTGCCGAGGTCACGCTGGTTGCCGGCCCTGTTAGTTTGCCGACACCGCGCGGTGTCACACGAATTGACGTGAAATCAGCCTCAAATATGCTTGAAGCCGTTATTCCACGGGCGCAAGAAGCTACTATTTTTATAGCGACTGCAGCAGTGGCGGACTGGCGTGTCGCATCGCCTTCAGAGCGCAAACTAAAAAAGGAAGGCTCTGTAGTAGGGCCGCAGTTAGTGTTTGAAGAGAACGCCGATATTCTTGCCAGCGTTGCAAAATCTGAAAGCGCCCAGACGGGCAGGCTGTTCTGCGTCGGCTTCGCAGCAGAAAGCCACGACCTGCATGAGAACGTACAGGCCAAGCGCCTGCGTAAAAACGTACCGTTGCTGGTCGGCAATATTGGTCCTGACACGTTCGGACAAGATCACAATGCCTTGCTGCTGGTTGATGCAAAGGGGAGTACTGAATTGCCCCGCGCGTCCAAGCTGTCACTGGCACGCGCATTGGTACGCGAAGTTGCGCTCCGCATTGGCAAAGTTTAAAAAAAAGCTTTCATGAAAATCGACGTCAAGATCATTGACCCGCGCCTAGTTGATAAGCTGCCAGCCTATGCTACGGCGGGCAGTGCGGGGCTGGATTTACGGGCCTGCCTGATGGAGCCTTTGGTGCTGCAGGCCAATGCCTGTAAACAGGTGCCGACTGGTATCGCGATTTTTTTGCGCGATACCAGCTACGCAGCCCTTATCCTCCCGCGCTCCGGTCTTGGCCACAAGCATGGCATTGTGCTGGGCAACCTTGTCGGTTTGATTGACAGCGACTACCAGGGCCAGTTGATGGTGAGCGCATGGAACCGCAGCGACGTGCCTTTCACCATTGAGCCTATGGAACGGATTGCCCAACTGGTCATCGTGCCCGTGGTGCAGGCCGAGTTCAATGTGGTGAGCGAGTTCCCTGCCAGCGAACGCGGCGAGGGCGGTTATGGCTCGACTGGCAAGGGGTGATTTTCATCGCACAATTGTCCCATGGATGTTAATCAAGCTCTACCCCTTCTCGCCGGTTTGACAGCGGCCCAGTTCATGCGTCGCCACTGGCAGAAAAAGCCTTTGCTGGTGCGGCAGGCGCTGCCAGGCTTCAAACCGGTATTGAGCCGTTCAGAGCTGTTCAAACTTGCTGCACGTGATGAAGTCGAGTCCCGGCTTGTGGTGAACAACAGCAAAAAAGGCAAGCTGGCCTGGTACATGAAGCGCGGGCCTTTTACGCCGCGTAGCCTGCCGCCTTTGAGCCAGAGCGCATGGACGCTGCTGGTGCAGGGCGTTGACGGGCACCACGGGAAGGCGCACCGTTTGCTGCAAATGTTCCGTTTTGTTCCGGACGCACGGCTGGATGATTTGATGATTTCATTTGCCACGACGGGTGGTGGCGTAGGCCCGCACTTTGACAGCTACGACGTGTTTTTATTGCAGGCCAGTGGCAGTCGTCGCTGGAAAATCAGCAAACAAAAAGACCTGACGCTGCAAGCCGATGTGCCCTTGAAGATATTGCAGAACTTTGAGCCTGAAGAAGAGTTTTTGCTACAAGCTGGTGACATGCTTTACTTGCCCCCGGGCTATGCCCATGATGGTATTGCTGAAGCCGCATATCAGCCTGACGGTAAAGCCGCCGATTGCATGACCTATTCGATTGGTTTCAGGGTCCCGGCGCAGCGTGAGCTGGCTGCGGAACTGCTGCATCGCCTGGCCGAATTCAGCGAAGATGCCGCAGAGTCATCTGTCGAAGAAGATGGTTTGCCCACAAAGCGCCAAACGAATCGCAAACCCGTGATGTACCGCGACCCTGACCAGTTGGCAACCGCAACACCTGCGGCGCTGCCCGCAGCCCTTGCGGGCTTTGCAACGGCAGCTGTGATGCAGGCTTTGCAAGACCCGCTGGCAGTGGCTTGCGCTCTTGGTGAGTACATGACGGCAGCCAAACCTTCGGTATGGTTTGATGAAACCACCGATGCATGGATGCCAACTGGCGCAACTGGCACAACTGGTATTTCCCTGGATGCGCGGACCCGCATGATGTATGACGCAGACCATATTTTTATCAACGGTGAAAGCTATCGGGCCAAGGGTGCCGATGCGCGGCTGATGCAGCGCCTAGCTGACCAGCGCGCTCTGTCAGCGGGGGAGTTGAAAAAAGCCAGCCCTGCGGCGCAGGAGTTGCTGGCCGACTGGCATGAAGCCGGATGGCTGGTTGCTGCGCAGCCATCCGGAGATTTTTAACTTATGGGCGCAGGTAGGACAGGGGAGGTTTTTTTGGTTTCAGGGGACCTTTTGATGCCCTATAAAGCGGGTTACAATCCCCAGTTGGGCAAGAGAGCTCGAGTCCTTTTGCCTGGTCAGATAGCATCTGAGTTTTCAGTCTGGTTTTTTGACGATTTCCGGAAATTGTTTTCTTTTAAATCTTTAAGGATAGTAAAAATGAATAAATCTCTCGTTCTGGTAGCTGTTATCGCCGCCGCCGCTGCATTGGCTGCTTGCGGTAAAAAAGAAGAGGCTCCTAAGGCTGCTGCTCCAGCTGTTGTTGCTCCTGCTCCGGCCGCTGTTGTTGCCCCAGCTGCTGATGCTGCTTCTGCTGCCGTGACTGCCGCCCCAGCCGTTGCCCCAGCTTCTGCTCCAGCTGCTGATGCAGTGAAGAAGTAATTCTTTTTCTCGATTAAAAAAAGCCGCCAGACCTTGTGTCTGGCGGCTTTTTTTGTCTGGTGCAGGTAGGGTTAAGCGGCCTTAACGCAGATCATCTGCGATGATCTTGATAATGCGCTGGGCGTTGGCCGATGCCTCGGCTGCACCCTGAGCATTGAGTACGGATACCGTCGTGGCATTGCCTTGGCTTTTCACGGCAATACGGTATTTCAGCGGTGTCACGGCTGATGATCCCGCAAAGCTAAACAGCTTGCTCAAAAAGCCCGGCTCCTTGCCGTCCTGTGTCGGCTCCACGTAGCGCACAAAGTAAGTGCCCTGTGCCCGGTCACGGTCTTCTACCGTAAAGCCGGTGCGATCCAGCGTCAGACCCACACGGCGCCAGGCGTGGTCAAAGTCTTCGTCCATCTGAACCACTGGCGTACCGTTGACATTGGCAACGCGGGATGTAGGAGCTGTTGCACCCGCTGCAACCAATACCTTGGATTGTTCCTGGCTGACCCCGAGCTTGACCATCAGGCGACGTAAAAACTCGGCTTCGAGTTCCGGATCCGCCGGACGTGGTTGCCAGATGGTGTTGCCACCACTTGCTGCACCTGCCGTTTGAGCGCCGCTGCGGGTGTTAACGGTTTCAACCATGCCCCGGTGGCTGATGTAAATCTCGGTACCACTGATGGTGTTACGCTCCAGGCGGGTGCGAAACTTGTCGCGCTCACCGGTTGAATACAGAGCATCAAAAAGCTTGCCTATGGTTGAGCGGATAAAGTCTTGCGGAATCTTGGCGCGGTTCTCGGCAAAATCGGTTTCCATGATGCCGAGTTTTTCCTGATCGAGTGCCAGCAGAAAACCACTCTCCAGCCAGAAGTCACGCACCGGGCTCCAGAGCTGGTCAGCCGGGCGATTGACCACCAGCCAGCGCTGGTTGCCAGCGCGCTCAATGCGCACATCACCAACGCTGGTGGCGGCTACCGGAACGATCTGGCTGGAACCCGAGCCCAACTGGTAAGCGCTGGCCGTGATGGCGCTACCCGGCACCGCGTAACGGGTTTCGCGGGACAGTTGCGTCAGGTCTGGTGGCACCTCCAGTGACGGCCCGGCCTTGCCGCTGGATTTGTAGTCAATCTTGTCGCCCGCAAGCAGGTTGCTCACGCTGGAGCAACTGGTGAGCAGCATGGTGGCGGCCAGGATGGATGCTGTGCCGACTGTTTTTGCTGTCTGTAGGCTGCAAGCTTTTTGCAATGTCTTCACTTTGGGTTCCTTAAAAATCAGATCAGGCCGCACTGGCGCAGTGCGCCTTCAACGGTTGCTTCATTGGATGCTTCAAGCGGTGTCATCGGCAGGCGCAAGGTTGGGCCGCACAGGCCCATGCGCGCCATCGCCCATTTCACTGGAATCGGGTTGGCTTCAACAAAAAGATGTTTGTGAAGCGGCAGCAATTTCATTTGCAGTTCCATGGCGCCTCTGGCATCGCCAGCCACGGCTGCCTTGCACATCTCGTGCATCAGTTTTGGGGCCACATTCGCGGTAACGCTGATATTGCCCTGGCCACCGCACAGCATCAATGCCACAGCGGTCGGGTCGTCGCCCGAGTAAACCGCGAAGCCTTTTGGTACTTCCCTGATGAGCCACTGCGCCCGCTCAATGTTGCCGGTGGCTTCCTTGATGCCGACAATGCCTGGCACCTGGGCCAGACGCAGCACCGTGGCGTGAAGCATATCGGCCACGGTACGCCCCGGCACGTTGTACAGCACGCAGGGCAGGTCGCCAACGGCCTCGGCAATGGCTTTGAAGTGCAAGTATTGGCCTTCTTGCGTCGGCTTGTTGTAATAGGGCACCACCTGCAATTGGCAGTCGGCACCAACCTGCTTTGCAAACTTTGCAAGCTCTATGGCCTCGGCGGTCGAATTGGCACCGCATCCGGCCATGATAGGGACACGTTTGTTGGCTTGCTCGACCGAGACGCGGATGATCTCGCAATGCTCTTCAACGTTGACAGTAGGTGACTCTCCAGTCGTGCCGACAACGCCTATGCAGTCGGTCCCCTCGGCAACATGCCAGTCGACCAGCTTGCGCAGGGTCGGGTAATCGACCTTGCCGTCTGCATGCAAGGGTGTCGCCAGTGCAACGATGCTGCCAGTAATGATTTTCATGTCTTGGGCTTAACTCTGGGGGCAATCCCGCATTCTACCTAGAGCCCGATTGCCGCTCGTCACGTTGCGGGTCGTGCCTGAAGCAGGCTATGCCAGCAGGTGACGCGGGATGTTGCCTGCCTGACCTTCCGGTTCGCGAAGCGCCACAATGCGCTGCACAAAGCGTGCTGACCTCATGCCTTGCTGGGAGGCCTCATCTCCAAAGCCTGCTTCAAAGCCTTCTTCAAACGCTACTACCGTGAGACTGCTGCAAACCGTCAGCAGTTCCCCGGTACGCAGTAAAAAATCGGGACGCGAAGGCTTGCCGACGGTTTCGTTGCCCTGGGTAAAGGTTTCGTAAATCAGCACGCCGGCAGGCAGCAGGCTGAGCAGCAAGGTGGGCATCAAAGGCCGCCACAGGTAGTTGGTGACGACGACTGCATCGAACTGCCGGCCTGCAAACGGCCACGGGCTATTTTCGATGTCGGCCACCACCTTTTCGCAGCGCTCGGTTGGCAGTGCGATTGAATCAATAGCTGCCTGCGATCTATCCACTAGGGCGACAGAGTGATTTTTAGAATAAAACCAGTGCGCGTGACGGCCATGGCCGCAGGCCACGTCCAGCACCAGGCCTTGTGGTTTGACGAGATGTGACCAGCGTTGAACCCAGTGAGAAGGTTGTTCAGCAGCGTGCATTTAAAAACAGGCCCAAACCTGATTGGCGAGTGTGAGCAGAAAATCCGGCCGTGTGTACAGGGCAAACACTCCCAGCAAAGCAGACAGCGCAGCCGCCCAAACGCTGATTTTCAAGGCAAGTTGGTATCTCATTCCATTTCCAGATCGATAGGAGATTAGGCGCGAAGCCGCAGACAGTGCTGCAGCACGGCAAGGCGAAGCAACAACATATCGTATTGATCTGGAGATGGAATCATATCAAGCGGTCTTCAATCCGCCAACTGTAGCGCGATGAATCGGCGTTTCGCGCACCGGCAAATTAACCAGCCCGGCAAAAATGCCAAGTGCAATCGTGATGTACCAGATGATGTTGTAGCTGCCGGTGCGGTCGTACAGCACGCCGCCGAGCCAGACACCCAAAAACGAGCCGATCTGGTGGCTGAAAAATATAAAGCCACTGAGCATCGAAAAATGCTGAATGCCGAAAATCTGCGCCACGGCGGCGTTGGTAACCGGCACCGTTGATAGCCACAGCAAGCCCATCAGGCTGGCAAAAATATAGACACTCATGGGGCTGATTGGCGCGAGCACAAACACGGCAATCACCACCGCACGGGAAAAATAAATTGTCACCAGGATTTTCCTTTTGGCGATCCGCTGCCCAAGCGAGCCTGCGATGTAAGTGCCAAAAATATTAAACAGACCGATCAGCGCCAGCGCATAGCCCGCCACCTGCGGCGACAGGCCTTTGTCATTCAGGTAGCTTGGCATGTGTACGGCAATAAACACGACCTGAAAACCGCAGACAAAATAGCCTGCCATCAGGAGCTGAAAGCTCGGGTATTTGAAGGCTTCGCGCAGCGCCTGACTGATGGTTTGCTCACGCTTGACGGCCTGCCCGCCGGTAAAGCTGCTTTCACGCAGGCCGATGGCCAGCGGCATGATGAGCAGCACCGCCCCGGCCAGCACCAGCAAGGCCTGCTGCCAGCCCAGGCTGCTGATTAAAAAACCCTCGGTCGGCACCATCAAAAACTGGCCAAACGAGCCTGCGGCGGCGGTAACGCCCATCGCCCATGAGCGTTTGTCGGCTGAAATATTGCGGCCAATCACACCGTAAATCACGGCGTAGGTGGTGCCCGCCTGAGCCGCGCCAATCAATACTCCGGTGGTCAGGGTGAACAGCAAACCCGTCGGCGACAGCGCCATGCCCACCAGGCCCAGCGCATACAGCACAGCGCCGCCCGCAATGACACGAAACGCGCCGAACCGGTCGGCCAGCATGCCGGCAAAAATGCCGAACACGCCCCAGGACAGGTTTTGCACGGCGAGGGCAAAGGCAAAGGTTTCGCGTGTCCAGTCCTGGGCCTGGGTGATCGGTTGCAGCCACAGGCCAAAGCCGTGGCGGATGCCCATGGACAGCGTCACAATCGCGGCTCCGCAGGCCAGCATTTGCAGCATGGAGAGTTGTTTTTGAGGGGTGTTGAAGTTGGTGGGCATCTGTTGACTGTAACGCCTGCGCCCGCGCGGCGCTGACCGACCCCCGCCTGTTCCGCCACCGCGTGCAGTTGTATCGGCGCGGTTTGTCGGATGGCGCCACGGTGGCGTGTGGCTGAGCCGCAAGGCCTGGATCGATTTGTGGTGCTTCAGGGTTTGGACTGTTCATGTTCTGCTGCGCAACGCTACGCCGTCATCACTTGAACACCTGCTGCAGCACTTCAGGCTTGTGCTCGGCAATCGTGATGAGCGTGCGGGCTGCGCCAGAGGGTTGGCGGCGACCTTGTTCCCAGTCTTGCAGGGTTCGGACCGAGACACCCAGTAGCATGGCAAACTGGGCTTGAGACAAGCCTGACTTTATGCGGGCGTGGGTCACGGCCGGCACTTCGACTTGCGCCACCACCCGGCCTTTGCCCGCTTTCATTTCGCGCACAGATTGGAGCAACTCCGCACTCAGATTGCGTTTGGCATCGCGCTGGGCGAGTTGTTTGTCAGTCATTGGCATTTTCGATCTCCTGTTTAAGTTCTCGCAGTACCTCTGCCGGAATGTTGTCTCGCACGCTCTTGGCGTACATCAAAAGCAACCAGATTTCCCCACTTGCGAGGCGGTTGAAATACACCACCCGCACTCCGCCGCGCTTACCCGAGCCTTTGCGCGACCATCTAACTTTGCGCACACCACCCGAGCCTGGAACCACATCACCGGCGTCAGGCGTCAGAGCAAGCCAGGTGGCAAACTCACCGCGTTCGTCCTCCGTCCAATAATCAGGCCACAAGCGCTGGAAGGTTGGCGTTTCGACGATGGTCAACATCAGAAATGGTCTCTAAGTTTTACGGAGATTATACGGCAATGCCGTATCGCCTGCTGGTTCGTCTCTCGAAATTGCTGCCGTGGTTTATGGCTTCGTAAATTTGATGCCTTTGGTCGCCCGCTTACCGGACTTCGGTATCCGACAGGTTTGTAGAATGGATGCCATGCAAAAGTACACCGCAACGTTGACAAGAATTGAGCGCTCATGCGGATTAACCGGTTGCCGCTGGCGGACACTCAATACTGCGGGCCAGCTTATCGCGCGGGATAAACTGGAGTCCCAGGATATCCGACGATCTACATCACGTTAGGGGTTCCCATTTCGTACAGACAAAGGATCGTTCGCATGGTTACACAAAGCCCTGGTGATGGTGCGCCAGTAAACATAAGCGGTGACAATGGCCCTGTTTCAATCACGGGCGGACCCGGCGGCATTCATGGCGACGGTGGCGCGGTTCATATAACGGGCGGTCGTGGTGGTGACGTTATCAATCATCCTATTCCCTCCCCGCCAACCAAGAAGCGATGGTTTGAAAAACCCCTCGGTATTGTTTTGCTTTCGGTTTTCGCTGCGGTTTTATCTGGGGCGATCCTCTATCTTGTCGGCTGGCTCTAGTGCATAACCATACGCAAGTAAAAGCTGCCACAGCTATAGGAACTATAGCCACAAGCCCTAACCCGGCGCTCAACTCGGACTCCCTACAGCGGGCTTCGCCCGCTTCCGTGAGCCCCTTAGCTCCGCGTTAAGGTGTGGGCGGTGACGACGGATAGAACGGCTGCTTTCCCCTTTTGGCTACGTCGGCTGTCGCAGCATTGGAGTCATAGAGACTACCGCGACGAGCACCCGTTTTGGGCGCGTACCTGACCGTCGCGGTGCGACAGCCAACAACCACAACCGAAAGCCGTCACCGGATTTCTACAACTTCATGGTGGTTGGGTCACTTCGAATGGATAGCCTGTGGTTTTATCCAGCTTCTTTTGAGTCCGCGTCTACAATCGCGCCAAATTCCCGATCTGCCATGGCTGCCAAATTACCTCCTGAATACTCCGAAAGCTCGATCCGCGTGCTCAAGGGCCTTGAGCCCGTCAAGCAGCGGCCGGGCATGTACACCCGCACCGATACCCCCCTGCACATCATCCAGGAGGTGCTGGATAACTCGGCTGACGAAGCACTGGCCGGGCATGGCAAAAAAATCAAGGTCACGTTGCACCTTGATGCCTCGGTGTCGATTGAAGACGATGGCCGGGGCATCCCGTTTGGCATGCATGCCGAAGAAAAAGCGCCAGTGGTCGAGCTGGTTTTTACCCGCCTGCACGCGGGCGGCAAGTTTGACAAAGGCGCGGGCGGGGCTTACAGCTTTTCCGGTGGCCTGCACGGCGTGGGTGTCAGCGTGACCAACGCGCTGTCAAAGCGGCTTGAAGTGACCACCTACCGTGAAGGCACGGTGGCCGCACTGGTGTTTTCGGGTGGTGATGTGATTGAAAAACTCCACTTGCGCAAGCAGCTCGAGGGTGACCGCAAACAAGGCACGACGGTACGGGCCTGGCCGGATGCCAAATATTTTGAGTCGTCGGTCCTGCCAATGGCCGAGCTGACGCATCTGCTGCGCAGCAAGGCGGTGCTGATGCCCGGCGTGACGGTAAGCCTGACGATCGAGAAAACCAAAGAGCTGCAAACCTGGGTTTTCAAAGGTGGCCTGCGTGATTACTTGATGCAAGCCCTGAGCGCAGACCTGGTCATTCCAATGTTCGAGAACGAAGGCTTTGCCGATGCCTCGCATGAAACCTTTGCCGAAGGCGAGGGTGCCAGCTGGGTCGTGGCGTTTACCGAAGACGGTCAGCCGGTGCGTGAAAGCTACGTCAATCTGATCCCCACCCGCGCTGGCGGTACGCACGAAAGCGGCCTGCGCGATGGCCTTTTTACCGCAGTCAAAAGCTTTGTCGACCTGCATTCATTGCTGCCCAAAGGTGTCAAGCTGATGCCAGACGACGTGTTTGCGCGCGCCAGCTACGTGCTGTCGGCCAAGGTACTGGACCCGCAGTTTCAGGGGCAGCTCAAGGAGCGGCTCAATTCGCGCGATGCGGTTCGGCTGGTGTCAAGCTATGTGCGCCCGGCGCTTGAGCTGTGGCTGAACCAGCACGTTGACTACGGCAAAAAACTCGCTGAACTGGCGATTCGGGCGGCGCAGAGCCGTCAGAAGGCTGGCCAGAAAGTCGAAAAACGCAAAGGCTCTGGCGTCGCCGTGTTGCCCGGCAAGCTGACCGATTGCGAGAGCAAAGATCTGGCGCATAACGAGGTGTTTCTGGTCGAGGGCGATTCGGCTGGTGGCAGCGCCAAAATGGGCCGCGACAAGGAAAGCCAGGCGATTTTGCCGCTGCGTGGCAAGGTACTCAACACCTGGGAGGTCGAGCGCGACCGGCTGTTTGCCAATACCGAGATTCACGACATTGCAGTGGCCATTGGTGTAGACCCGCATGGCCCGGATGACACGCCCGACTTGTCTGGCCTGCGCTACGGCAAGGTCTGCATCCTTTCTGATGCCGACGTTGACGGCTCGCACATTCAGGTATTGCTGCTGACGCTGTTTTTCCGGCATTTCCCCAAGCTGATCGAGGCCGGGCATGTGTATGTAGCCCGTCCACCGCTCTTCAGGGTGGATGCGCCAGCACGCGGTAAAAAACCAGCTTCAAAGGCGTACGCGCTTGATGACGGCGAGCTAACGGCTATTCTCGACAAGTTGCGAAAAGAAGGCGTTAAAGAGGCATCATGGAGCATCAGCCGTTTCAAGGGCCTGGGTGAAATGAATGCGGAACAATTATGGGAAACCACACTTAATCCTGACACCCGTCGTTTGCTTCCAGTCCAGCTGGGCAACCAGAGCTTCTTGCAAACCGAGGAACTTTTCACCAAATTAATGGGCAAAGGCGAGGCTGCTGCCAGACGCGAATTGATGGAACTGCATGGGGATGCCATCGAAATTGATATTTAGTTTCTCATTTCTAATTTTTACCAGCGAGCAGTTTTAATTCAAGATGGATCTCTTTACCGCCGCTCCCGACTCCAGCCATCCTGAAGCCGCCGACCAGGACTCACTCGCTGCCTACGCGCAACGCGCTTACCTGGAATACGCCCTGAGCGTGGTCAAGGGCCGCGCACTGCCCGATGCGTGTGACGGCCAAAAGCCCGTGCAGCGCCGCATTTTGTTCAGCATGGCACGCATGGGCCTGGGCTTTGGCGGGGCCAATGGCAATAGTGGCGCAAAACCTGTGAAAAGTGCGCGCGTGGTGGGTGACGTGCTCGGCAAATACCACCCGCACGGCGACCAAGCGGCCTACGACGCGATGGTGCGTATGGCGCAGAATTTTTCACAGCGCTACCCGTTGGTCGATGGCCAGGGCAACTTCGGCTCGCGCGATGGCGACGGCGCTGCCGCCATGCGCTACACCGAGGCGCGCCTGGCACGCATCACCTCCCTGTTGCTCGACGAACTCGACGAAGGCACGGTTGACTTTGTACCGAATTACGACGGCTCATTCGAAGAGCCGCAACAATTACCCGCGCGTTTGCCTTTCACGCTGCTCAACGGCGCCAGCGGT
>JBCKNF010000019.1:0-32393 GCA_038902815.1 Polaromonas sp.
GCCAGGTCGCGGCGATGCCGCAGTTTGGTGAAGACGGCCTACGGTTTCGCTTCGATGTCGAGTCGGCCCGCCTGAACGGTCAAAGCGTAACCTTGCCGCCGAAAATCTACCTCGGCTGGTACTCTGGTTTTGGCGGCCGCCCGGCTAAAGCTGTAGCGCTTCAAATGCAGGACAACGACAGCACAGAACCACCCGAGTTTTCAAATGAGTTGCAGCGCCAGCCGCAAGCCCTGCGTGCAGGTGAGCGCTGGCAGATGAGTATCAAGCTTAAGGCACCGCACGGCAACAGCAATCCGCACGGGTTTGACTACGAGTTGTGGCTGTGGGAGCAGGGCATTCAGGCGACCGGCTATGTGCGTACCAGTGCAAAAGATGCGCCGCCGAAAAGGCTTTCAACAAGTTGGTCGCACCCGGTCGAGCGCGCGCGGCAATCGGTACGCGAGGCGATTTTTGCGCAGCTTGATAACCGCCAACTGGCTGGTGTGCTGGCGGCACTCGTCGTCGGCGATCAAAACGCGATTGAGCGAGCTGATTGGGATGTTTTCAGGGCCACCGGGGTGGCGCACTTGATGAGTATTTCAGGGCTGCACATCACCATGTTTGCCTGGCTTGCAGCGCTGGCCATTGGCTGGCTGTGGCGGCGCTCGGCACGCTATACGCCCAGGCTGTGTTTGTGGCTGCCCGCCAGCAGTGCCGGGGCTTTGGGCGGCCTGCTGCTGGCCGCGCTGTATGCGCTGTTCTCGGGTTGGGGCGTGCCCGCACAGCGCACCATCTGGATGTTGGCAAGCGTGGTGTTGTTGCGTCAAAACGGCAAGCAGTGGCCCTGGCCGGTGGTGTGGCTTTTGGCGATGGCGGTTGTGGTGTTGCTTGATCCTTGGGCATTGATGCAGGCTGGGTTTTGGCTTTCTTTTGTGGCGGTAGGTATTTTGTTTGCTACAGATTCAGGAGCTGGTAACGCCCGTAAACAGGGGGTTGCGGCTACTTTAGACGGTGAAAACGAGGCTAAAACGAGCGTTTGGAGACGGTTTTTATCAAATCACGTTCTCAGCGCCGTGCGTCAGCAATGGGTCGTCACGCTGGCACTTACGCCGCTGTCGCTGCTGCTGTTCAACCAGGCCTCACTGGTCGGTCTGCTGGCCAATGCGCTGGCGATTCCGTGGGTCACGCTACTGGTCACGCCGCTGGCCATGCTGGGTGTGCTGTGGCCTGCGCTGTGGGACGCTGCTGCAATAGCCGTCAAACTGCTGACGATTTTTTTGCAATGGCTGGCTAGCTGGCCACTGGCATCCATCAGCGTGGCAGCTGCGCCTTTGTGGTGTGCGGTTGCTGGTGTGGCGGGCGGCGGCTTGCTGGCGCTGCGTTTGCCCCTGCATTGGCGCGCGCTGGGTTTGCCACTGCTGCTGCCGGTGTTGCTGTGGCAGCCTGTGCGGCCCGCAGCAGGCCAGTTTGAACTGATAGGTGCCGACATCGGCCAGGGCAATGCGGTGATTGTGCGCACCGCAAACCATAGCCTGGTGTATGACGCTGGCCCGCGCTTTTCGCGTGAAAGCGATGCCGGCAACCGTGTGCTGGTGCCGCTGTTGCGCGCGCTGGGCGAGCGGGTTGATGTGCTGATGCTCAGTCACCGTGACATTGACCACATTGGCGGCGCGCCCGCCGTGCTGGCCATGCAGCCGCAGGCGCAACTGGTGAGTTCGATTGAAGATGGGCATGAGCTGCAAGCCGTGCGCAAATCAACCCGCTGTATCGCAGGTAGCAAATGGCGCTGGGATGCGGTTGATTTTGAGGTGCTGCATCCGTTGGCCAGCGACTACGACACACCACGTAAGTCCAACGCCATGAGCTGCGTACTGCGCATCTCGAACGGCAAGCGCACGGCGTTGCTGGTCGGCGACCTGGAAGCACCGCAAGAACTGCGGCTGGCCAGCAATCCAGAGCTTGCCGAAAAGATCAGGGCCGATTTTTTGCTGGTACCGCATCACGGCAGCAAAACATCGTCGAGCGCTGTTTTTCTGGATGCGGTCAAACCGCAGATTGCGCTGGCCCAGGCAGGCTATCGAAACCGCTTTGGGCACCCGGTCGAGTCGGTGATGCAGCGTTACCGTGAACGCGGCATCCGTGTCGTCAAGTCGCCAGTATGCGGGGCGGCGACCTGGCGCAGTGATAGTCCCGGCGAGGTGCTTTGCCAGCGCACCGAGGGTTTGCGGTATTGGCATCATGTGCCACAACCTGATGGTGGTCACGCGCAACGTGAAAGACTTTGAGCTTTGCGTGGTGCGGGTGTTTGATCCGTTTTGAGTTACCTCACCCGCGCCGCCACTTCCCGCCCCAACTCAATCACGGCCATGGCGTAATAGCTGCTCCAGTTGTAGCGCGTAATGGCATAAAAGTTGTCGGTACCGGCCACGTACTGCGGCGCGTCTGGGCCGTTGAACAATTCGATCAATGCAAGCTGGCCGGTGTGCTGCAATCCAGTGCCTTCAAGCACTGCGCCCTTCGCGGTAAAACTCGCAACGCTAAACGTGGGCAAGATGTCTGGTGCCGTCAAGGCGTTCATGTCCAGGCGGCTGTTGTCAAAGCTCACCGGGTAATGGGTGGGCATACCGGCTTGCCAGTTGAAGGCTTTGAAGTAGTTGGCGACGGAGCCGATCACGTCTGCCGGACTGTCCCATAAATCGACCTTGCCGTCGCCATCAAAATCAATCGCGTATTTGGCTCGGCTGGATGGCATGAACTGGGGCATGCCCATGGCACCGGCGTAGCTGCCTTTGGCTGTAAAAGGATCAGCGCCCCGGCGGCTTTGCAGGGTCAGAAACTGCTCGATTTCATCCTTGAAAAACTCGCTGCGCTCTTTGGCGCGCGGGTGGTTGGAGGGGAAGTCAAAGGCGAGCGTGGTGATGGCATCCATGACGCGAAAGTTGCCGGTGTCTCGGCCATAAATCGTTTCGACGCCTATGACGCCGACGATGATTTCTGGCGGTACGCCGTATTCTTTTTCTGCGCGCTCAAGCGTGCTTTGGTTGTCGCGCCAGAACTTCACACCTGCTGCAATGCGGATCGGGTCAATGAAGCGGCTGCGGTACACGCGCCAGTTTTTAACAAAGGATTTTTCTGCTGGTTGCATGAGCCGTGCAACGGTTGCGTTGTAACGTGCCTGGCCAATCGCATTGCGCACCCATGCCGGATCAAGATCGCGTCTTGCTGCCACGTCGTCTGCAAATTGCATGGCTTCTACCCGCGTGGCGTAAAGCGGGCCCTGGGCTGATGTGGACTTTGCAGCTACAGTTTTTTTAACCGGTTTTGCAGTGCCGGGTGACGCGAGAATGAGCGTGAATACCATGAACACCAGCGCAAACCTGACTTTGCGAAAAAACGATGGTGACATTGCGTCTGGTGAGGTTTGAGGGGGCATGCAATAGATTTTAAGCAGGCCACGCCAGCGAGCTGAATTGGCGCTTGAGCCTGCGGAGGTGCTGCGTTTGAGCCTGCCTATCATTTGCATCCGTTGCATAGCGTTGCAGTTCCAGTTGCATCAGCCAGTCATGTATCTCAGTTACCCGGTTGCCGGGTTCAGCCGGGTATTTCAACTGTATTTCCCCAGCCAGTTGGCGAGGTGATGTGGCGGGCGTGCTTTCAATGCCTGTCTTGGTCAAGCGCTTGCGCGCACGCGCCAATAAACGCAGCCATGGGTCGTGTTGGGTTCTGTCCCAGAGCGTCCAGGCTGCACCTATAAGGCTTGCCAGTACGATGATACCGATGAGTACATAGCTTAGATCTTGCCAACTGGGAGATTCGAAGCCGATGTTCTTGAGCAGGTCGAGTTGCTTGCCTTGGGTGTAATTGAGCACGCGCTGCTTCCAGACGTTGTTGACGGCTTCCCAGGTTGCTCGTACTTGTGCGGTGAAGCCGGGGCTCAGATTAATCAGGGTTTGGGCTAGGACCCCTTGGGGCGCGGCCAGGCGCTGGAAAGCCCCAATACGCCCAGGTGCTACGGCTGATGTGGGGTCTATACGCACCCAGCCACGGCCTTCATGCCAAACTTCTGTCCAGGCATGGGCATCGCTTTGCCGCACCACCCAAAAGCCGCCTACCGAGTTGAACTCACCACCTTGGTAGCCGGTGACGATGCGCGCAGGCACATCGAGCGCACGCATCAGTATCACAAAGCTTGAGGCGATGTGTTCGCAAAAGCCTGCTTTGCGATCAAACCAGAACTCGTCCGCCGTGTTCTGACCAAACACACCTGGCTCCAGCGTGTAGGTATAGCCGCCGGTGCGCAGCCGCTCCATCACCACCTGTGCCAGCTCTGCGCTGCCAGCCTTCGCATAGCGCGGGTCGCGGCGTATCTGGGCGGCCAATGCCAGCGTGCGTGGATTAAAGCCGGGTGGCAGCTCGACAAATTCACGTAGCCCCGGCACGGCCTGTAGCGGCCCATGGCGAAAGATTGGGTAGCTTTGCGCCTTGTAGCGAACCAGGTCTGTGATGGGGCGGCTGACCAGCCATTGCAGATCGGTTTGCATCACGCTCTGGTAGCCAGGTAGCACCGGGCTTTGCTGTGCGGCCTCCATAACGAAAAGCCAGGGGCGATTGGTCGGCTCGAGCGTGACTTCGTAAGCTATCGGAGCACCCGAAAGCATCAGGTTTGACGGCAATCCGTAACGGGATGAAAACCGGGCCGTTGGTGGCCGCCATTGCTGTCCATCAAAGTCGGACAGCACCGGGCCGCGAAAGTACAGATCCTGCTGCGCTGGCGGCTGACCTTCGAACTTGATACGCATGGCCACACTGTCATCCAGCGCAAGCCTGGCGATGGTGCCCACCTGCATGTTGGCACTCAGGCCACTGCGGCCCGTCATCGCGTCACTGGGTACGCCCCACAGGGGAGCCAGCCGAGGGAACAGTAAAAACAATACCAGCATGATGGGCGCGCCGAACAGGGCCATCCAGCCTGCGGTTTTGGCGGCCTCCAGCAGTGGCGGTTTGCCCACGGGCATGTGGGCATTGACCAGCACCGTCAACAAACCCAGCAGGCCCAGCAGCATGCTGAAGGCTGTCAAGAGCGACTGCGAATAAAAGAAGTTGTTCAACATGCAGAAAAAGCCGAGAAAAAACACCACGAATGCGTCGCGCTTTGCGCGTAGCTCTAGCGTTTTGAGCGTGAGCAGCACCACCAGCAGGGTCACACCGGCATCTCGGCCCAGCAGCGCTTTGTGCGTGAACAGCGTGCCGCCAATCGCCAGAGCCAAAAGCCCCAGCAGCCACCAGCGGCCCGGCAGTGGTTTGCCTTGCAACGCAAGCGCGCCGCGCCACAGCAGAACGCTTGCCGCAAGCGCACTGCACCACATCGGCAGATTGGGAACCTGGGGCAACAACACCCAGGTAATCACTAGCAGTAAAAACAGCGTGTCGCGGCTATCGCGCGGCAAACCTTTTAGCGTGATCAGCAATGGTTTCAGCATAGCGCCAAGGCCTCTAGGCAGCGCCGCTTGTGTGCTTCGCCACTGCCGGGTTTGATTTCAAGCGCTCTCAAGCGCAGTCCGTAGTCGAGGCCCAGTTTGTCGGCTTGTAAGACCCAGGCGCAAAGCCGTGACAGCCTGTGTTCAGCGTCTGATGTACCCGCTTGCATGAACTCAAGCCACAACTCATGGCGCTGCGCCTGCTGGGTGTCGCGCACGATCAGGCCGCCACTTTCAGTGTCTGATTGCTCGCCAGCCTTCGCTGCTTTTTTCCAGACCACAAGCTTCAGGGGGTCGCCGCGCCGATACGCCCGCACGCCGTCAAATTCGCCAGTGCTTTGGGTTTGTGCTGTGGCCGCAGCGCCGCCCGAGCGCGGCTCGCCGGGCGGCAAAGGCGGCGGTATGGCTTCGGGCAGCGGGTAGACCAGCATTTGCGCCGCAGGCCGCCAGACCGTCCAGACGCGAAAGGTACCCAGCGGAAAGCGCGTTTCGGCTGTCAGCGTAGGCAGGCGGTGCAGGCCACGTTGGCGCGGCGTAAAGGACACTTGCACGGTGCTGCTGCTTTGCGCCGCAACATCTGTCCAGGCCCAATGCGTTTGTTTGTCTTGTGAATTGAGAACACTCAGGCCGATAGCGTAGCGGGTAGAGCGCCTGTCGTTGGTGATTTTTACATCGATAGTGGCTGTAGCGCCCGCATAATGAGCGTGGGGTGCTATTAAATTAAAGCTAAGTCCGCGCAGCGTGCCGTGGCACACATGCATACCGACCAGCGCGCTGCCAGCCAGCAAAAAAGTCAGCAGATAGCCCAGGTTGAGATGGTAGTTGATAGAGGCGACCAGCAGGGTCAGCAAGGTAACGCCCAGCATGAGGCCAGGGCGGGTGGGCAGGATGTAGACAGTGCGTTGGGTCAGGGTAATGTGGTCGCTAAGAGGCAGACGGTTTTCAAACCATGTTTGAAACTGCTTCCTCAAAAAAGGCGGTTTCATGGCAGCGGCACAGCATCCAGCATGGCCCGCACCTGTTCGCGCGCACCCCGGCCTGCGTCGCTGACGGGTATCAGGCGATGCGCGGCGGTCTGCGGCAGCACGGCTGCAATGTCATCGGGTGCTACGTAGTCGCGGCCGTTCATAAAAGCCTGCGCCCGGGCCGCGCGCATGACGGCAATGCCTGCCCTAGGGCTCAGGCCCTGTAAAAACCAGCGCCCCGAGCGGGTGGCGGCCATCAGGTCTTGCAGGTAGTTCAGCAGTGGTTCGGCGGCATGTACATGGCTGACCTGTTGTTGCAGCTCCAGCAGTTCCTGCGCAGACAGCACGGCCTTGAGGTTTTCAACCATGTCCCGGCGGTCACTGCCCTTGAGCAGCTCGCGCTCTGCGGCGCGGTCGGGGTAGCCGAGTGAGATGCGCATGTGAAAGCGATCCATCTGTGATTCGGGCAAGGCGTAGGTGCCCAACTGGTCGTGCGGGTTTTGCGTGGCGATGACAAAAAACGGCACTGGCAACGGGCGGGTTGCACCTTCAACGGTGACCTGCTTTTCTTCCATCGCCTCCAGCAACGCGCTTTGGGTCTTGGGGCTGGCGCGGTTGATCTCGTCGGCCAGCAGCACCTGGGCAAATATCGGGCCGGGGTGAAAAACAAAACTTTCTTTTTGCCGCTCGTAAATCGACACGCCAGACAAATCACTGGGCATCAGGTCAGCCGTGAACTGCACACGTGAGAAGTGCAGGCCAAAAGAACGCGACAGCGCGTGGGCCAGTGTGGTTTTACCGACACCCGGCATATCTTCAATTAGCAAATGTCCCCCGGCCAGAAGGCAAGCCACGCAGTCCTGCACCTGTGCGGGTTTGCCCACAATGACCGTGTTAAGCTGATTTAAAAGTGCCTGGAGTTTTTCTTTGACCTGCATTTGAATTTTTTTCGGGGGTTATTGGGGTCAGACGCCAATTTCATTGCGATGCAGAGCATCGCACCCGGAGGGCGTGCCAAAGGCACGATGAATTTGGACTCTGACCCCAATAACCCCACGTTACCCGAAAAGTTTCACGACATGAACGCGACTGGTTATTTCACCCATATATTAAGCTTCCCGTTCGGCTCCAGCTCGCGTGTGCCGTCCAGGGTTGATACCCTGGACGAATGGCTTGCCGCGCTGCTTCAGCCAGCGTCGTTAACCGAGCTGGCAGCATTGATTGGCTGCGGGCTGCTGGCCTGGGTGCTGACCCGCCTGTTCCAGCGCGTGATGCAGGGGCGTGAGAGGAACGGGCATGAGGGGCAGGGTCACGAAGCGGGCGACTCGTCCATCCTGTTTGGCAAGCGCATCGTTGATGGCGTGTTGTTTCCGCTGCTGTTGCTGCTGTTGGCCTATTTGAGCAAAGGCTTGTTGGCACAAGTGCTGCCACTGGCCATTTACAAGGTGGCGCTGCCGGCGCTGCTGGCTCTGGCGGTGATTCGCCTCAGCGTCAAGGTGCTACAGACAGCATTTAAAAATGCACCGTGGGTGCGGGCGCTGGAGCGAACGTTCTCATGGCTTGCCTGGCTGGCCATGGTGCTCTGGGTCAGCGGTTTGCTGCCCGTCCTGCTGGAGGAGCTGGATGGCATCAAGTGGAAAGTCGGGCATTCGACCTTGTCGCTGCGCACCATGCTGGAAGGCGCGCTGACGGCTGGTGTGGTGCTTTTGATCACGCTGTGGATTTCATCATCCATCGAGTCGCGGCTGCTGCGTTCGGCCACCGGCGGCGAGTTGTCGCTGCGCAAGGCGGTGAGCAATGCGGTGCGTGCGGTGCTGCTGTTTGTCGGCCTACTGCTGGCGTTGTCGTCGGTGGGCATTGACATGACGGCGCTGTCGGTACTGGGCGGTGCGATTGGTGTGGGTGTCGGCTTTGGCCTGCAAAAACTCGCTGCCAGTTATGTCAGCGGCTTTGTCATGCTGGCCGAGCGCAGCGTGCGCATTGGCGACAACATCCGCATCGACAACTTTGAAGGCCGCATCACCGACATCAATGCGCGCTACACCGTGGTGCGCGCGCTGTCTGGGCGCGAGTCCATCGTGCCCAACGAGATGTTCATCAGCAACCGGATTGAAAACCTATCGCTGTCCGATTCGCAAGTGCTGCAGACCACGGTGGTCTCGGTGGGCTACGACAGCGATGTTGAGCTGGTGATGCGCTTGTTGACGGATGCTGCCCTGGCGCAAGACCGTGTGCTGCGCGAGCCGGTGCCGAGTGCCCATCTGACCAATTTCGGCGCTGACGGGCTTGAATTCACCCTCAATTACTGGATGACAGACCCTGAAAACGGCCAACAAAACCTGCGCTCGCGCGTCAATCTCGACATCTTGAAAGCACTGCGTGCGAATCGGGTGGAGATTCCGTTTCCGCAGCGGGTGGTGCATGTGCCTGCACCTGCGCAAGGGGGCGGTGCTGACCTTGAAGCCCAATCAATAAACTCTGGAGCTGCGCAATGAAGGTTCTCGTCCCCGTCAAACGTGTAGTCGACTTCAACGTCAAAGTCCGCGTCAAATCCGATGGCACCGGTGTCGATATCGCTAACGTCAAAATGAGCATGAACCCGTTTGACGAGATCGCGATTGAAGAAGCCATGCGCCTGAAAGAAAAGGGCGTTGCGGTCGAAGTCATCGCTGTCAGTTGCGGCGTGCTGCAGTGCCAGGAAACCCTGCGCACCGCCATGGCCATTGGTGCCGACCGCGCCATCCTGGTTGAAACCACCGAAGAGCTGCAACCCCTGGCCGTTGCCAAGCTGCTCAAGGCACTGGTCGAAAAAGAGCAGCCCCAGCTCGTCATCCTCGGCAAGCAGGCGATTGATGATGACTGCAACCAGACCGGCCAAATGCTGGCCGCACTGCTGGGCTGGCCACAGGCTACGTTTGCTTCGAAAGTCGAAGTGGAAGGTGACAAAGTCAAGGTCACCCGCGAGGTTGATGGCGGTCTTGAGATCTTGTCGCTCAGCCTGCCAGCCATCATCACGACCGACCTGCGCCTTAATGAGCCGCGCTACGTCACCTTGCCCAACATCATGAAGGCCAAGAAAAAGCAGATGGACAACTTCAAGCCTGAAGACCTAGGTGTTGATGTCAAGCCGCGCATCAAGACGCTCAAGGTCAGCGAGCCGCCCAAGCGCAGCGCCGGTATCAAGGTCGCCAACGTTGCCGAGTTGGTTGACAAGCTCAAGAATGAAGCAAAGGTAATTTAATCAAGGAAATTCATGACTTCACTCGTCATTGCAGAACACGACAACGCCAGCATCAAGCCCGCAACACTGAACACCGTCACCGCAGCCATCCAGTGTGGTGGTGATGTTCATGTGCTGGTAGCAGGCAAAGGCGCAGAAGGCGCAGCCAAAGCCGCCGCGCAAATTGCCGGCGTTGCCAAAGTCATCCACGTCGAAGGCGATCATTTCGCCCACGGCCTGGCCGAGAACATGGCCGCCCAGGTGCTGGCCATTGCGTCTGGCTATTCGCACATCCTGTTTCCTGCCACCGCGTCAGGCAAGAACATCGCCCCGCGCGTTGCTGCGCTGCTGGATGTGGGCCAGATTTCTGACGTGACCAAGGTCGATTCTGCTGACACCTTTGAGCGTCCCATCTATGCCGGCAGTGCCATCTCGACGGTGCAAAGCCTCGATGCCACCAAAGTCATCACGGTTCGCACGACCGGTTTTGATGCGGCGGCGGCTAGCGGTGGCTCGGCTGTGATTGAGACACCTTCAGGCGTTGCTGACAGCGGCAAATCAACTTTTGTGAGTTCAGAAATTGCCAAGAACGACAGACCCGAACTGACGGCCGCCAAGATCATCGTATCGGGTGGCCGCGCATTCGGTTCTGCCGAAAAGTTCAACGACGTGCTGATGCCACTGGCCGACAAGCTCGGTGCGGCACTGGGTGCGTCACGCGCTGCAGTTGATGCGGGCTATGCGCCCAACGACTGGCAAGTCGGCCAGACCGGCAAGATCGTCGCGCCTCAGCTCTATATCGCTGTCGGTATTTCGGGTGCCATCCAGCACCTGGCCGGCATGAAGGACAGCAAGGTTATTGTGGCTATCAACAAGGATGAAGAAGCCCCGATTTTCTCGGTGGCTGATTACGGCCTGGTGGCAGATTTGTTTGTTGCTGTGCCTGAACTGGTTGCTGCGCTGTAATTGGCGTGCATGTGAAAATGGTATCTTTGACGGTGACATCCGGAGACAAGACATGACTTACAAAGCTCCTTTAAAGGACATGCTGTTTGACATCAAGTACCTGGCCAACATCGAGCAGATCGCAAAAATCCCGGGCTTTGAAGATGCCGGTTTTGAAACCGCCCAGGCGGTGCTGGAAGAGTGCGCCAAGTTCAGTGAGGGCGTGCTGTCAGCGTTAAATTGGGAAGGCGACAAGAACCCTTCAAGCTTTAAGGACGGTGTGGTCAGCACCACGCCCGGCTTCAAGGAGGCCTTCAGGCAATACGCTGAAGGTGGCTGGCAGGGTCTGCAACATCCGCTTGACTATGGCGGTCAGGGCCTGCCCAAAACCATTGGTGCGGCGTGCGGCGAAATGCTCAATTCGGCCAACCTGAGTTTTGCGCTGTGCCCGTTGCTCAGTGATAGCGCGATTGAAGCACTACTGACCGCCGGCTCGGACGAGCTCAAGGCGGTCTATTTGGAGAAGTTGGTCAGTGGCCAGTGGACAGGCACCATGAATCTGACCGAGCCACAGGCAGGCTCTGACCTGGCGGCAGTCCGCTCTAGGGCCGAGCCGCAACCCGACGGTAGCTACAAGGTTTTCGGCACCAAGATTTTTATCACCTACGGTGAGCACGACATGGCCGAAAACATCGTGCATATGGTGCTGGCGCGCGTGGGCGGTGCGCCCGAAGGCGTGAAGGGCATCAGCCTGTTTGTGGTGCCGAAGTTCATGATCGGCAAAGATGGCTCGCTGGGCGCCCGCAACGACGTGCATTGCTCAAGCATCGAGCACAAGCTGGGCATCAAGGCATCGCCAACAGCCGTGCTGCAATACGGCGACAACGGCGGTGCTGTGGGTTACATCGTCGGCGAAGAAAACCGTGGCCTCGAGTACATGTTCATCATGATGAATGCAGCCCGCTACGCGGTTGGAGTGCAGGGTGTGGCGGTTGCCGAGCGCGCCTACCAAAAGGCCGTATCGTTCGCCAAAGACCGCGTGCAGAGCCGCCCGGTTGATGGCTCCATCAAGGCCAGTGCGCCCATCATTCATCACCCCGATGTCAAGCGCATGTTGATGACCATGCGCGCCTACATCGAAGGCTGCCGCGCCATGGCCTCGGTTGCTGCTGCGGCCTACGATGCGTCGCAGCATCACCCGGATGCGGACGTGCGCAAACAGAATCTGGCGTTTTACGAATTCATGGTGCCGCTGGTCAAGGGCTACAGCACCGAGATGAGTCTTGAAGTCACATCGCTCGGCGTGCAGGTGCATGGCGGCATGGGTTTTATCGAAGAAACCGGTGCAGCGCAGTACTACCGCGACGCGAAAATTCTGACGATTTACGAAGGCACCACTGCCATCCAGGCGAATGATTTGGTAGGTCGCAAAACTTCGCGCGATGGTGGCCAGACGGCCAAGGCGATTGCAAAGCAGATCGAGGCAACTGAAAACGAATTGACCAGGCAGGGCAGCCCTGATGCGGTGGCGATGGCCAGACGCCTGAAGGCCGCGCGTGAGGCGTTTGTCGATGTGGTTGACTTTGTGGTCGGCGGGCTTGGCAAGGCCCCTGACGGGTCCGCCAAAGCCAGCCCGAACGCCGTGTTCGCGGGCAGCGTGCCCTACCTGATGCTGGCTGGCAATGTGCTTGCAGGCTGGCAGATGGGCCGCTCGCTACTGGTTGCGCAAGAGCAGTTGGCGCAGGGTGTTGATGGCGCTTTCATGCAAGCAAAAATTATCACCGCCCGCTTCTACGCTGACCACCTGCTGACCAAAGCGCCGGGCATACGCGACAGCATTGTCGAAGGTGCTGACTGCGTGACAGCGCTGGCACTGGAGGCGTTTTAAACGACGCGGGATTTTGATGCAAGCAACTATGTCCAAGCTACCCCCGTCACTCCACAACTTGCCACTGCCCATCATTGGCGCGCCGCTCTTCATCATCAGCAACCCCAAGCTGGTCATTGCACAGTGCATCGCAGGTGTGGTGGGTGGCATGCCAGCTCTCAATGCCCGGCCTGCCACGCAGCTTGAAGAGTGGCTGATCGAGATCACCGAAACGCTGGCTGCCTACAACAAAGCCAACCCCGACAAGCCCGCCGCCCCCTTTGCCATCAACCAGATCGTCCACAAGTCCAACGACAGGCTGGAGCACGACATGGCCCTGTGCGTCAAGTACAAGGTGCCCATCATCATCACCAGCCTGGGCGCGCGTGAAGACATCAACGCTGCAGCGCACAGCTATGACGGCGTGGTGCTGCACGACATCATCAACAACAAACACGCCCGCAAGGCGATTGAAAAAGGCGCTGATGGCTTGATCGCCGTGGCGGCTGGGGCAGGTGGCCACGCGGGTGTGAAAAGCCCGTTCGCATTGATCCAGGAAATCCGCCAGTGGTTTGACGGCCCGATTGCGCTGTCGGGTGCCATCTCAACCGGCGCTGCGGTACTGGCCGCACAAGCCATGGGCGCGGACTTTGCCTATATTGGCTCGGCCTTTATCGCCACTGATGAAGCACGCGCTGCAAACGACTACAAGCAGGCTATTGTTGACTGCAATTCCGACGACATTGTCTACAGCAACTTATTTACAGGCGTACACGGCAACTACCTCGCGCCGTCGATTCGTTCAGCGGGCCTGGACCCCGACAACCTGCCCACCAGCGACGCCAGCGCCATGAACTTTGGCGCTGACAAAACCAAAGCCTGGAAAGACATCTGGGGTTGCGGTCAGGGCATTGGCGCAGTGACCAAGGTGCAAAGCGCCGCAGCGTTTGTGGAGCAGCTCAGGCGTGAATACAACGAGGCCAAAGCGCGCTTGATGTGACGGCTCACCCCAAAAACCCTCCAAGCCCATGGCGCTTGTCCGTGGCCCCGATGATGGACTGGACCGACAGGAATTGCCGCTACTTTCACCGGCTGCTCAGTCGCCACGCGCTGCTCTACACCGAGATGGTGACGACTGGCGCGCTGGTGCATGGCGACGTGGAGCGCCACCTGCGCTTTAACGCAGAAGAGCACCCGGTAGCGCTGCAACTTGGCGGCAGCGAGCCTAACGACCTGGCGCACTGCGCCAAACTCGGCGAGCAGTGGGGCTACAACGAGATCAACCTCAACTGCGGCTGCCCTAGCGAGCGCGTGCAGCGCGGATCGTTTGGCGCCTGCCTGATGGCCGAGCCGCAACTGGTGGCCGACTGTGTCAAGGCGATGGCAGATGTGGTGACTGTGCCCGTCACTGTCAAGCACCGCATCGGCATTGACAAAAGCGAGAGCTATGCATTCGTGCGTGATTTTGTCGGTATGGTAAGCCAAGCCGGTTGCAACACCTTCATCGTCCACGCGCGCAATGCCTGGCTCAAAGGTCTGAGTCCGAAAGAAAACCGCGAAGTACCACCCTTGCGTTATCAGATGGTGCATCAACTCAAGCGCGACTTTCCCGAACTAACCATTGTCATCAATGGCGGCATCACCACAGCCAGCCAGATTGCGGACGAACTGCAGTACGTCGATGGTGTGATGGTCGGGCGTGAGGCGTATCACAACCCGTGGCTCATGGCCGATTGGGATCAAGCGTTTTTTGGCGCTACCGCCAGCGCTACAACCCGTGAAAGCATTGAAGCGCAAATGTGCGACTACATGGCGGTGCAGTTTGCAGCACATGGCACGCCGTGGAGCGCCATTGCCCGGTACATGCTGGGCCTGCGCCACGGCATGGCAGGCAGCCGCCGCTGGCGTCAGGTATGGAGCGACCACCGCCTCAAAACGCTGCACCCGCGTGACGTGATGGCGCTGGCGCATGTGTCAATCCAGTCGCAAACCCCTATCGACGCTGGCAGCGGACAGCATAACGACCAGCCTATCGACCATAGTCATGCGTGACGACGCTGCGCTTCACGCGAATCAAGTGCGCCTGGCGATGACCATGGTCTGGCTCGTGCCCGCGCTCTGGACGGTCAACTATGTTGTGGCTCGCACAGCCCCTGGCGTGATTGGCCCCTACACACTGGCTTTGGGCCGCTGGCTGGTGGCGGCTGTCGTGCTGGTGTGTTTTTGCGGGCCAGAGCTGTGGCTGCGGCGTGTAGAAATAGCACGCCTCTGGTGGCAATACGTCATTCTTGGCACCCTGGGCATGCTGATGTGCGGTGCGTGGGTTTACCAGGGCGCTCGTTCAACCGAGGCCATCAATATTGCGTTGATTTATTCCGCCTCGCCCGTGTTGATAGCGCTGGGCGCTGCCGTGTGGTTCGGTGAATACTTCCGCTGGCGGCAGATAGCGGGCGTGTTGCTGGCGCTGGCAGGCGTGGTTCACGTTGTCGTCAAGGGCCAGTGGATGACCCTGGATGCGGTTCAGTTTGTGCCGGGTGACTGGTGGATAGTAGGGGCCACGATTGCCTGGGCTGCCTACGCCTTGCTGCTGAAAAGATGGTCAAGCCCCTTGAGCGCAACAGCCAGGCTGGCCGCCATTTGCACGGGCGGCGTGCTGGTGTTGCTGCCGTTTGCAATCTGGGAGGCAGGGCAGCCGGGATTAACGCAGTGGGGTTGGCAGGCCGGCTTGCTCATCGTTGCGGCGGGGTTGATACCCGGTCTGGGTGCGTACTTGGGCTATGGCTGGGCGCAAAAAGTCCTCGGTGCCAGCCGGGTGGCGGTTGCACTTTATCTGGGGCCGCTCTACACCGCGCTGGTGTCATGGGCGGTGCTGGGCGAGAGGCTGGGCTGGCACCATGCGATGGGGGCACTTCTGATTCTGCCCGGCGTGTTTCTGGTGGCTAGTACTGCGACTCGGAAATAAGAAAACATGATTTAAGTAAACTAGAACCTATGAGCAACACATTCAAACCGTCAAGCCTCGCCGATTGGGAGAAAGCCGCCGTTAAATCTGCCCCCGGCGGCAACCTAGATGCATTAAATTGGCAAACGCCAGAGGGCATTACTGTGAAGCCGCTGTACACGGCTGAAGACATCAAAGGCTTAGCCCACACCAACACGCTGCCGGGCTTTGAGCCCTTCATTCGCGGCCCGCAGGCCAGCATGTATGTGGTGCGGCCCTGGACGATTCGCCAGTACGCAGGTTTCTCGACGGCCGAAGAATCGAATGCGTTTTACCGCAAGGCCTTGGCCGCAGGCGGGCAGGGTGTCAGCGTGGCGTTTGACTTGGCCACGCACCGTGGCTATGACAGTGACCACCCGCGCGTGACGGGCGATGTCGGTAAGGCTGGTGTAGCGATTGATTCGGTCGAAGACATGAAAATCCTCTTCGACCAGATCCCGCTCGATAGCGTGAGCGTGTCGATGACCATGAACGGTGCGGTGCTACCCGTGCTGGCGGGCTACATCGTAGCGGGTGAAGAGCAAGGCGTGGCGCAGGACAAATTGAGTGGCACGATCCAGAACGACATCCTCAAAGAGTTCATGGTGCGCAACACCTATATCTACCCGCCTGTGCCCAGCATTCGCATCGTTGGCGACATCATTGAATACACGGCCAAACACATGCCGAAGTTCAATTCAATTTCGATTTCGGGCTACCACATGCAAGAGGCTGGGGCGAATCAGGTGCTGGAGCTGGCCTTCACGTTGGCCGACGGCAAGGAGTACGTCAAAACCGCCACGGCCAAGGGCCTAGATGTGGATGCTTTTGCCGGCCGTCTGAGTTTTTTCTGGGCCATCGGCATGAACTTCTACCTCGAAATCGCCAAGCTGCGCGCGGCCCGTTTGCTGTGGTGCCGCATCATGAAGGGCTTCAACGCGAAGAGCCCGAAGAGCCTGATGCTGCGCACCCACTGCCAGACCAGCGGCTGGAGCTTGACCGAGCAGGACCCCTACAACAACGTGGTGCGCACCACCATCGAAGCCATGGCGGCAGTGTTTGGCGGCACACAAAGCCTGCACACCAACAGCTTTGACGAAGCGATTGCGCTACCGTCTGAATTCTCAAGCCGTATCGCCCGCAACACGCAGCTCATCATTCAAGAAGAAACCCACATCACCAGTGTGATCGACCCTTGGGCGGGCAGCTACATGATGGAAAAGCTCACGCAAGACATGGCCGATGCCGCCTGGAAAATCATTGAAGAAGTCGAGCAGATGGGCGGCATGACCAAGGCCGTTGACAGCGGCTGGGCCAAGCTGAAAATTGAAGCCGCAGCCGCCGACAAACAGGCCCGCATCGACTCTGGCCGCGACGTGATTGTCGGCGTGAACAAATACAAGCTGAAAACCGAAGACACGATTGAGACGCGCGACATCGATAACGTGGCGGTGCGCGATGGCCAGATTGCAAGGCTTAAAGACATCAAGGCCAAGCGCGACAGCGCGGCGGTACAAACAGCACTTGACGCGTTGACCGACGCTGCTGAAAATAACAACGGCAACCTGCTCGACCTGAGCATCAAGGCCGTGCGCCTGCGCGCTACAGTAGGCGAGGTGAGTGATGCGTTAGAAAAAATTTACGGGCGCCATCGCGCCAATACACAAAAGGTGACCGGTGTGTACGCTGCTGCTTACGATTCAGCCGAAGGCTGGGAAACCCTCAAGACCGAAATTAACCAGTTCGCAGAAGAACAGGGCCGCCGACCCCGCGTGATGATTTCAAAACTCGGCCAGGACGGCCACGACCGTGGCGCAAAAGTCGTCGCCACCGCGTTTGCTGATTTGGGCTTTGACGTGGACATCGGCCCGCTGTTCCAGACACCCGAAGAGTGCGCCCGTCAGGCGATTGAAAACGACGTACATGCGGTTGGCGTTTCAACGCTGGCAGCAGGCCACAAAACGCTGGTGCCAGCC
This sequence comes from Polaromonas sp., assembly GCA_038902815.1. Taxonomy (GTDB): domain Bacteria; phylum Pseudomonadota; class Gammaproteobacteria; order Burkholderiales; family Burkholderiaceae_C; genus Polaromonas. The sequence continues at coordinate 17,410 of JBCKNF010000019.1, forward strand.
ATCATTGCCGAGCTTAAAAAGCAGGGCGCTGACGACATCATCGTGTTTGTAGGCGGCGTGATCCCGCGGCAGGACTACGAGATGCTTTATGAGGCCGGTGTGAAGGGCATTTATGGACCTGGTACGCCGATTCCAGCCAGTGCCAAGGATGTGCTTGAGCAGATTCGGGCTGCATTGAAGTGATTTCAACCGGTCTGGTCGATGAGGTTTTAAGGGGAGAGGCGACAGCCCAGCGCCGCGCCATCGCCAAAGCCATCACGCTTCTGGAATCCACTCGTGCCGATCACAGGGCGCAGGCCGACGAGTTGCTGACGGCCTTATTGCCGCACACCGGCAAATCCTTTCGACTCGGCATCAGCGGCGTTCCAGGCGTTGGCAAATCAACCTTCATTGAAGTGCTGGGCCTGTATCTCATCAAGCAGGGACATCGCGTCGCGGTGCTGACGATAGACCCGTCTTCCACGCTGTCAGGTGGCTCCATCCTTGGCGACAAGACGCGCATGGAAATGCTCTCGGTACAAAGCCAAGCCTACATCCGCCCCAGTCCGTCGAGCGGCACGCTGGGTGGTGTTGCTGAAAAAACACGTGAGGCCATGCTGGTCTGCGAAGCCGCAGGTTACGACGTGGTGATTGTTGAAACGGTAGGTGTCGGCCAGTCTGAGACAGCAGTTGCCAACATGACTGACATGTTTGTGCTGATGCAGTTACCCAATGCGGGCGACGATTTGCAGGCGATTAAAAAAGGCGTGATAGAGCTGGCCGATCTGGTGGTCATCAACAAGGCGGACATTGATGCGATTGCCGCCCAGCGCGCGCAACTGCAAATTACCTCGGCTATGCAGTTGCTGGGTATGTTCAGCGGCTATGCTGAAACCAACTGGCACCCCAAAGCGATTGTGCTCAGCGCGTTGCAGGGAGATGGCGTTGAGGCCTTCTGGGTCGAGGTGCAGGACTTCAAGGCGCGGCAAACAGCCAACGGCAAGCTCGCAGAGCGCCGCAAGCAGCAGGCACTTAGTTGGATGTGGGAGCGTATTGACGCTGGATTGAAACAGGCTTTCAGACAAGACCCAGCCGTAGCTGGCCTGTTATCAAAAATGATGATGGAAGTCGTCAGCGGCCAGATCCCGGCCTCGACAGCAGCACGAAATCTGCTTGCAGCCCAATCGAAACCCTCTTGAAAGAAAACAGAGAAGAAAACCATGCAAGACATTCTTGAACAGTTGGAAAAAAAGCGCAGCGCAGCGCGTTTGGGCGGTGGGCAAAAACGTATTGATGCGCAGCACGGCAAGGGCAAGCTCACCGCGCGTGAGCGGCTGGAGGTGCTGCTGGACGAAGGCACGTTTGAAGAGTGGGACATGTTCGTTGAACACCGCTGCACTGACTTCGGCATGGAGACACAAAAAATCCCCGGCGACGGCGTAGTCACCGGCTACGGCATGATCAACGGCCGATTGGTGTTTGTCTTCAGCCAGGACTTCACCGTATTCGGTGGTGCATTGAGCCAAGCCCATGCCGAGAAAATTTGCAAGGTGATGGACCAGGCCATGAAGGTCGGTGCGCCAGTGATTGGCCTGAACGATTCCGGCGGCGCGCGCATCCAGGAAGGCGTGGCCTCGCTTGGCGGTTATGCCGATGTGTTCCAGCGCAATGTGATGGCCAGCGGCGTGATTCCGCAGATCAGCATGATCATGGGGCCGTGCGCCGGTGGTGCGGTGTATTCACCGGCCATGACTGACTTCATCTTCATGGTCAAAGACTCAAGCTATATGTTTGTGACCGGCCCTGAAGTTGTTAAAACCGTGACGCATGAAGAAGTGACTGCCGAGGAGCTGGGCGGTGCCATCACGCACACCACCAAAAGCGGCGTGGCAGACTTGGCTTTCGAGAACGATGTTGAAGCGCTCTTGATGCTGCGCCGCCTTTATAACTACCTGCCGCTCAATAACCGCGAAAAAGCGCCTGTGCGCCCGAGTGCTGACCCGGCCAACCGCATGGACTTGAGCCTGGACACGCTGGTACCAGGGAACGCCAACAAGCCCTACGACATGAAGGAGCTCATCGTCAAGACGGTTGATGACGGTGATTTTTTTGAAATCCAGCCCGAGTACGCGAAGAACATCATCATCGGTTTTGCGCGCATGGAAGGCCAGAGCGTGGGCATCGTCGCCAACCAGCCGCTGGTGCTGGCCGGTTGCCTTGACATCAAAAGCGCCATCAAGGCGGCGCGCTTTGTGCGCTTTTGCGATGCCTTCAATATCCCTGTCATCACCTTTGTCGATGTGCCCGGCTTCATGCCCGGCACTGCGCAAGAGTACGGCGGCATCATCAAACATGGTGCGAAGTTGCTATACGCCTATGCCGAATGCACGGTACCAAAAATTACCGTCATCACGCGCAAGGCCTATGGTGGTGCCTATGATGTGATGTCATCCAAACATTTGCGCGGCGATGTCAACTTTGCCTGGCCCACCGCCGAGATCGCCGTGATGGGCGCCAAGGGCGCGGTCGAAATCATCTTCCGCGAAGACAAGGGCGACCCGGTCAAGCTGGCTGCGAAAGAAGCCGAGTACAAGGCGCGATTTGCCAATCCGTTCGTGGCCAGCGCACGCGGTTATATCGATGACGTGATCCTGCCGCACGAAACGCGCAAACGCATCTGCCGTTCGCTGGTCATGCTCAAGGACAAGAAACTTGAGAACCCGTGGCGCAAGCACGGGAATATTCCTCTCTAAAGCGAAGAAACAAACCATGTTTACAAAAATCCTCATCGCGAATCGCGGCGAGATCGCTTGCCGTGTGATTAAAACGGCCCGTAAGATGGGCATCAAGACCGTCGCCGTCTACTCAGAAGCCGACAAGGATGCGCGCCATGTCGAGCTGGCCGATGAGGCCATCAACATCGGCCCTGCGCCTAGCCGTGACAGCTATTTACAGGCCGACAGGATCATCGCGGCCTGTAAGCAGACCGGGGCCGAGGCGATTCATCCGGGTTATGGTTTCCTCAGCGAGAACGCGAGTTTTGCCAAGCGGGTTGAAGAAGAGGGCATTATTTTCATTGGCCCCAAGCATTATTCAATTGCCGCCATGGGCGACAAGATTGAATCGAAAAAACTGGCGGGTGCTGCCGGAGTCAACTGCATTCCCGGTGTTAACGATGCGATTGAAACGCCTGAGCGTGCCGTTGAAATTGCAAAAGGCATTGGCTATCCGGTGATGATTAAAGCCAGCGCTGGCGGTGGTGGCAAGGGTTTGCGCGTGGCCTTCAATGACAAAGAGGCGCTTGAAGGTTTCACGTCCTGCCGCAACGAAGCGCAGAGCAGCTTTGGCGACGACCGCGTCTTCATTGAAAAATTTATTCAAGAGCCGCGCCACATCGAGATCCAGCTGATCGGCGACAGCTTTGGCAATGTGATTTATCTCAACGAACGCGAATGCTCGATCCAGCGCCGGCATCAGAAGGTGATTGAAGAAGCGCCGTCGCCCTTCATCAGCGAGGCCACGCGCAAGGCCATGGGTGAGCAGGCGGTGCTGCTGGCCAAGGCCGTCAACTACCAGAGCGCCGGCACGGTCGAGTTTGTGGTCGGCAAAGACCAGAGCTTTTACTTTCTGGAAATGAACACGCGCCTGCAGGTCGAGCACCCGGTGACGGAATGCATCACCGGGCTGGACCTGGTTGAGCTGATGATTCGCGTGGCCGCTGGCGAAAAGCTGCCGCTCACGCAAGCCGACGTGAAGCGCGATGGCTGGGCTATCGAGTGCCGCATCAATGCTGAAGATCCGTTTCGCAACTTCCTGCCGTCAATGGGCAGGCTGGTGCGCTTTCAGCCGCCAAAGGAGACGATGTTTGCATCCGACACCGCACACCTTTATGGCGTGCGTGTCGATACCGGCGTGCAGGACGGCGGCGAGATACCGATGTTTTACGACTCGATGATTGCCAAGCTCATCGTGCATGGCAAAGACAGACTGGACGCGATTGCGAAAATGCGCGAGGCGCTTAATGGTTTCGTGATTCGCGGCATCTCCAGCAACATCCCGTTCCAGTCGGCCTTGCTGGCGCACCCGAAGTTTGTGGCAGGTGACTTCAACACCGGCTTTATTGCCGAGAACTATAGCCAGGGCTTTTGCGCAGAAAACGTTGCGCACGATGACCCGGACTTTCTGGTGGCGCTGGCGGCTTACGTCAACCGCCGCCAGTTGGGCCGTGCGGCGGGCATCAGCGGGCAACTGCCGGGCCATGGGGTGACGGTGGGTGAGCAGTTTGTAGTGGTGGGTCTGGGCGCAGGCGGGCATAACACCCGGCATCCTGTCACAGTGCGTGATTACGAGGCAAAAACGGGCTCTAGCGCAATAGATACGGGCGTGAACAGCTACGAAATTTGTAGCAACTGGCACTTGGGTGGTGCGCGCATACGCGGCACAGTGAACGGCAAACCGTTTACAGCGCAGGTCGAGCGCGGTGTTGGCCATGGTTTCGTGAAGAATCCGCTGGCCATCCGTATCGCCCACAACGGCACCCGGCTTGATGCGCTGGTGTTGTCGCCGCGCGCAGCCGCGCTGCACGCGCTGATGCCGTTTAAAGCACCGCCCGACATGAGCCGTTTTGTGCTGTCGCCCATGCCTGGCCTGTTGGTTGAAGTGGCGGTGCAAGTGGGGCAAAAAGTCCAGGCCGGTGAGCGTGTGGCGGTGATTGAAGCGATGAAGATGGAAAACGTGCTGTTTGCCAGCGCCGACGGTGTCGTCGGCAAGGTGCTGGCGACCAAGGGCGAGTCGCTCAGTGTGGACCAGCCGATTGTGGAATTCGCATGATCCACCGTCCGTTTAAGGTGTTGGGCATACAGCAAATCGCCATCGGGGGCATCAGCAAAGACCGCCTGCGCATCCTTTGGGTGGACATGCTGGGGCTGGAGGTCACCGGCAACTTTGTCAGCGAACGCGAGAACGTCGATGAAGACATCTGTGCTATCGGCAGCGGGCCGTTCAAGGTCGAGGTGGACTTGATGCAGCCGCTGGACATTGAAAAGAAGCCCGCCGTTCACACCACGCCGCTCAATCATGTCGGCTTGTGGATTGACGATTTGCCCAAAGCCGTGGAATGGTTGACGGCGCAGGGCGTGCGTTTTGCGCCAGGTGGCATTCGCAAGGGCGCAGCGGGTTTTGACATCTGCTTCATGCACCCGAAGGCGAATGATGAGTTTCCGATTGCCGGTGAGGGCGTGCTGATTGAGATGGTGCAGGCACCGCCTGAAGTCATCAGGGCTTTTTCGGCGATGGCGGCTGCGTAAGTGCTTGACGTGTCGCTCTGGCGCGGGCCAGGGCGTCTTCAATCACTGCCCGTTTGTCTGCGGCTGCGGTTTCTTTTTTGACCGTATTTAAAGGTATTTCAGGACTGCTAGAGCCTGTTATCAGGCGTGATAAGCTATGAAATTCATAGCGGTCTCTAGCCATATCGGCGTCTGATTGTGGCCACGCAGCCCAGCCGGTGCGCTCGTCGGTGACGTTCTCTAAGCTGATGCAGTCCACCGGGCAAGCGCTAATGCACAACTCGCAACCGGTGCAATAGGTCTCGATGACGGTGTGCATCATCTTGTTGCTGCCCAAGATAGCATCCGTCGGGCAGGCCGGGAGGCACAGCGTGCAGCCTATGCACCATTCCTCGTCAATGATGGCGACCGAGCGTGGGCCTTCTGTACCGTTGGCCGGGTTCAGGGCGCTTGGCAAGGCGCCTGTGATGGCTGCCAGGCGCTCAATGCCTTCTGCGCCGCCGGGCGGGCACTGGTTGATGCTAGCTGCACCTGTAGCAATGGCATCTGCATAAGCTGCGCAGTCCGGGTAGCCGCAACGTGTGCATTGCGTTTGCGGCAATGCGGCGAGTATGCGGCTGGCCAGCGGGGTGTTGGCCAGTGGATAGGCAGACATCACATTATTTTCTGCGCGTTGCTTTGGCCATTGCGCGCCTGGTCGTCGGCCTTGCTGCAGCCTTGTTGTGGTCAAGAATAAAGGCCTTGACCGCCGGGTAGACCATGTCGCGCCAGCGCCTGCCGCTGAAGATGCCGTAATGGCCTGCGCCTTTGACTTCCAGATGCTTCTGGCGCGCCTTGGGTACGTTGTAGCAAAGGCCGTGGGCGGCTTCGGTCTGGCCGGAGCCGGAGATGTCGTCCAGTTCGCCTTCGATCGTGAAGTGAGCCGTGGTCGTGATGTCCTGGGGCCGCACGCGTTCAAGCTGGCCGTCCACCGACTTCACGTCCCAGGTGCCATTGACGAGCTTGAACTCCTGGAACACCGTCTTGATGGTTTCCAGGTAGTAGTTGGCATCCATGTCGAGCACGGCGTTGTACTCGTCGTAAAACTTGCGGTGCGCTTCGACGCTGGCATCGTCGCCTTTGATGAGGTCTTTGAAGTAGTCAAAGTGGCTGCTGGCGTGGCGGTCCGGGTTCATGGCCACAAAGCCGGTGTGCTGCAAAAAGCCGGGGTACACGCGGCGGCCTGCGCCTGCAAAGTTGCTCGGTACGGGGAAGATTACATTGTTTTCAAACCATTCATAGGGCTTGGTAGTGGCCAGGTTGTTGACGGCGGTGGGCGACTTGCGTGCATCAATCGGGCCGCCCATCATGACCATGGACAGCGGCGTGGTCTCGCCGCGTGAGGCCATCAGCGAAATGGCGGCCAGCACCGGCACCGTCGGCTGGCAGACGCTGATGACGTGGCAGTTGCCGTACTTGGCTTGCAGGTGGCGGATGAACTCCTGCACATAGTTGACATAGTCGTCGAGGTGAAATGCGCCATCAGACAACGGCACGGTACGTGCGTTTTTCCAGTCGGTGATGTAGACCTTATGCTCTTTCAGCATCGTTTTAACGGTGTCGCGCAGCAGCGTGGCGTAGTGGCCCGAGAGCGGCGCGACGATCAGCACCGCAGGCTGGTCCTTGAGCTTGGCCAGGGTGTTGGTATCGTCGGAGAAGCGTTTGAAGCGGCGCAGCTCGCAAAACGGCTTGTCGATTTCAACCCGCTCATGGATGGCGATGCTGGTGCCGTCAACATCAATCGTCTGGATGCCAAAGGCTGGTTTTTCGTAGTCCTTGCCGAGGCGGTAAAGCAAGCTGTAACCGGCTGCCATGCGCTGGGCAAACGGGTTTTGGCCCATGGGCGATAGTGGGTTGCTATAAATTTTTGAAGCCGCCTGTGCAAAATCAACAAACGGCTCCACCAGCCTGCGCTGGGTTTCATAGAATTGATAAAGCATGGGTAAAAACCTTTGGCTGGCCGATTGGCGGTTGGCGATGACAATATAAAATCAAATGGTGCAGTGCAATATAACAGGCTCCTAGCCCTCAGTCCACCCAAGGAAAATCAGTCCATGCTTGATATCAATGCTTGTCGCTCCATCGAGAGCATTGCCGCGCTTAAAAAATCTGAAAGACTGCCAGTGCTGTTCCTCGGCCATGGCAGCCCCATGAATGCAATTGGCGACAATGAGTATCGCCGTAGCTGGCAGGCCTTGGGCGCTGAGTTTGGCTCCAAAATGCCGCTGCCGCAACTGATACTGTGCATCTCGGCGCACTGGCTGACCGAAGGCTGGTGGCTCACGGGCATGGACAAGCCGAAAACCATCCACGACTTTGGCGACTTCCCGCAGGAGCTGTTTGATGAGCAATACCCGGCACCCGGCGATGCGGCAGCGGCGCAGGTCATCAGCCAAGTGGTGCGGCAGCGCGGCTCACAGCCACTCGGGCTAGACACGACTGAATGGGGTCTGGACCACGGCGCATGGTCGGTGCTCAAGCCCATGTTCCCCAAAGCGGACATCCCGGTCATGCAACTCAGCATGGACTACAGCCGCCCGCCTGAAGACCACTACGCACTGGCAAAACAACTTAAAAACCTGCGCGATCGTGGCGTGCTGATTGTGGGCAGCGGCAACATCGTCCACAACCTGCGCCAGATGCAGCGCGGCGCTACCGGCAACCAGGCCTTTGACTGGGCGCTGGAGTTTGACCAGACGATTGGCGGCTACATCCAGCAAGGCAACCTGGATGCCTTGCAGAACTTTTTAAAGCTCGGCCAGGTCGCCAAGATGGCCCAACCCACGCACGAGCACTACCTGCCGCTGCTGTACACCGCCGCTGTGGTTGATAGCGGCGAACGGATGCGGTTTTTCAACACCAGCTTTCAGATGGGGTCGATTTCGATGCGGTCTGTGGTGTGGGGTTGATTGCAGTCGGCTGCTGCATAGTCGCTCTGTTGATATTTGAAAATCTGAATAAAAATTTGCTTGTGAAATTATCAGCGTTGGAGCTACGCGGCGACGCGCTTGCGCGGTGTTCGGCTTGAGCGCGCTGTTATACGTGCCGGCCCGTCCACAAGGCGACCCGAAACATATTTGTGAAGCACACTGGCCATCAATGTTTGGTATGGCAGCCCCTCTGCTGCCGCTTTGGCCTGTAGCCCCTCAAGATCAATTGCCGAAATGCGGATGTTCACACGCCTATTCTTAAGCAATGTTTCGGCCGCCGCTTCGCGATAGCGATCCATTTCCTTTTTCAGATTCTTTATAGGTTCCCATTCGCCTTTTTCAAACGAGCGCAGGACTTCGGCTTCGTACTCTTTATCACTCTTCATCGCTAACCTCGCTTAGAAATCGCTTCGTCGCTTTGCGACTAGGCATGATTGTCTTCAGGAATATTTCATCTTCTGACTCGACCAACGGGACCAGGTGGGCGTAGGCTCGGACCTTCACCACCCAAATTCTCTGGTTCGGATACTTTCGCTGATTGGGATGGTCTAAAACAGTCAGTAGACCGCCCTGCTCAATGCTGGAGAGGATCTCCTCAAACGAAACGCCTCGCTCTTGCATGAGTTCGATATTCTTCTCAGGGTTCCAGCGGATCGGCTTTTTTTGCATCTAGGCAGCATTATACCGCCGTGTGCCGTATGTGCTCAATTGTATAACGTTGAAGTCAAGCCGCGACGCGCCTGCGCGTTGTCGCTCTTGGACGACCAGTTAAATTTCGCTCCACTTCCATGCGAAGCGCAGCATTGATCCGTGACTGGTAGCCAGCCCCTTTCGACTTGAAAAACTCCAAAATATCCGCATCCAAACGAACAGATGTCAACACCTTCGTGGGAGTAGCCTGCGGTCCACGTCCGCGCTTAAGCATTGGCGCGCCCAGCATGTCCTCGGTCCACGCTGGATTGTCTGGATCGTTGACCTTAACTGAGGTTTTCTTTGGCAACTTGGCGGTAGTAGCGAGCTTCATGTTTTTCTGCCTTTCGCAGCGAAATTACGTGGGGCCCTTTCGGGCGCTCCGTGTAAACCATCACAATCACATCTGCCTCAAGAAGACCGAAGCAAACCAAGCGCTCTTCGCCGTAGTCTTGTCGTTTGTCTTCACGAGTCACGGTGAAGTGGTCCCAGATTGCATCGCATCCAACGAAGTCAAGCCTGTGATTCTTGATGTTCAGCTTGCGCTTTGGTTCGTCCCATGTGAGCATACTTAATTGTATCTATAAAATACCAGAACGCAAGGTGAAATTTAACGCTGAAATTTAACGTAAAATTGAGGGGCTGCCGCGCTTTTGCGGCAGTCCCGCTCGAATGCAGGGTTAGGGTGCATAGCAACTCGGGACCTGTTCGCTCTGACCATTGATCCTCTCTGCGTGCTCTCCTATTGAGAAGATCTCAGTGCAATCGCAAACTCCAACTCAACATCACTAATAGTATTTAATGACACCCGCTGGGTGGATTGTCCTGTAATCTTGATTTGCCATTGCCCTATGGGACTCGCGTTGTACAGAGCGGTCGTACCAACAAATTCAACTTCTTGAGCATTAAGACGGCTACCAACTCGTGACAATACGATGCTTGGAAGCAAGGACTGATCGAGGTTTACAGGAACAGCAGCGTTTAGGTGTTGGGTGGTTGCTTGCTTAGGTGGGGTGAGTTCCACGCGCCAAAATCCCGCCTCTGGTCCACAACCATAGACATACCCCCTAACTCCTCGTAATCTCACATGTGATTGACCTTCGAACAGTACTTGCGGCAAAACTATTTGCAATTTCCCATCCAACTTTACGGCCTCCCAAGCGGCCTCGCCAATCAATGACCGCAAGGAAATAGGCAGAACATAATTTTGATCAAGTTGCTTAAATCGCGTTAACCAGGCAATCGCGTTACGTACCCAAATTAATGCATCATCTAGAACACGATGATTTGCTACCCTGGAATTGATGGCGTTCGGTATTGTCGGCGGCAACGCCAGTTCGTAGCCGTAGATTTGTTTTAGACCGAGTGCTGCCGAACCCATACGTGACAAGGCGTCATTGCAGTCTCTGGCTATGCGTTTTTGAATTAGACGCATTTGATCGGGGTAATTCAATGCCCCATCGGGGGCAGTAAAAGCGGCAATTTTATATTCGGCAGTTTTGCGAGCGGCATCGGCGCGTTGCTTCTTGTGGAGGCGGTTCTTTTCTTCCCAATCACGATTTCTATTGGCTGAAAGAAGTCGTTGAGTAGCAGCAGCGCTCTCCCCCCTTCTCAATACAAGCTCAACTCCGACTGCTGCGTCCTCGATAGCCAAATGAAACTTAGTACTGTTCGCGGTAGCGTCATATATTAAATCTGGCTTATCCACCTTAACATAACCATCTTTAATCACTAGAAAGGGGAGGTTATGGCCTGCCACATAAGTCGACAAAGAGGAGGCCCACGCCGCGTCTGCTTCATGGGTTACTTGATTCTGCATATTCGCGCTACTGTAAAGCTTAGTCCATATGTTTGACTGTCTGACTGCTGCGTCTGTTAGTGCGTCAAGCGAAGACTTTTCTGCCGAAGCTTCATAGGAAGCAATCAGATAAGGCACTTCGTAGAGTCCATCGCGCACTTCATCCAAATATATCTTGTCAGTTTCAAGGTATTGTAGGATTTCGCTTTCAACATAGAATGCTTTGGAGAGTTTTTCCCACCACTCCGAGCGATGAGCAATTGCTCGATCAAGAAGGCCAGCCACTTGATCCAGTAAATCTTCTGTATGCCAATAGCGAAAATTTCCATCAGGTATTGGATCTAAACCAAACTCTTGTATTTTGTTGTAGCTGAATTCGCCAACCCCTTTAAGCACAGAACTTCCAATCATTCCGCGCTTTAGCCAATTGGAAACCTGAATCAAAACATCAGAATCGATCTCAGTTTGTGCAGTTAGCTGTTTTAGCAAGTCATCGCTTGGTCTGCTTGCTTCTGCGAATTCCGGTTCGACTTGAAGTTTGTCAGATGTTGATGTATCCAGAAGCTGGGCAGATTTTCTCGCGATTTCACTCGGGGATGGGGATACTTTCTCGTCACTCATGATATTTTCCTCTCAGCAATCTATATTGATAATTAATACGAAGTTACCCGTACCATAGATGATGTAACAATGACTCGCTTATCTTGACCGTTCTACGCTTGTTGATTTGTCATCTTTTGATTACGGCAATCGAAGTTGCATATCGAGAGTATCTCTACACCGTGATGTAGCCATGTCCCGATTACTTTTTCTAGACACTTCGAATAACCGTTCGCCGTCGAGCGGTAAACCGGCCTTGAGACCCTTATCCGCCCATCGAAGCGCGGCGATACTTGGCTGGGAAGTTGGTCTATCAGTAGCTCTCATGGCGTTTTCCATTGAAGGCATGCCTGCATCTTTTAAGCCATGCGCAAGAAACTTCAAGCCTTCGTAAAGTGGCGAACCTACAATGGCTACAGTATTTGCCACGTCCTTGTGTGCGCCGACGGCCAATCCGTAAAGATAACGCTCGGCATTGCGGAGCTCCTCATCCGTTGTGGATTTTGTCTCGCGATCATTAGATGCAAGAAGGAAGGCTTTGCCGAGCCGATCACCCACGCTAAGCTCACCTACTTCTGAGAACGCTTTCTCAAGATATGAATTAATCAACCGGACAACTTCATCGTCAGGTGAACCATTTTCGTCCAGCATGCGAAGGCCGCCTGCATCTTGAGGCTTACATGAATCGTTAATGCCTGTTTCCGAGGGGCTTAGGTGGTCTCGATGTGGTTTGATTGGATCGGGGGAATAGCCGCTGTCGTCTGGTATTGGAAATAATGGCATTTCAGGCCTTTCGGTTTGCTGCTCGTAGATGGTTCATAACAACAACGCTCGATCTAGCGCCCTAACGTAAAGTTGAGGGGCGCGCCGCTTTTGGCGCGTCCCTCTCGAACGCCATGTTAGCCTTCATCTTGCGTGAACGTAAATCGCGCAGATTTTTCTACATGAAAGAGATCGCGCAAGTATTGCGCGTCCCCGGCCCGTCTAACTAGAACGTAAGCATCGGGCTTCCAATCGCCAAGTATGGCGAAATGTACCTTGCTTGAGCTTAGCGCAGCAAACGCGGCAGATAGTCGTTTCTCATTCTGTTTTATGTCGGTGATAACCCAAACCCCTTGAAGCCGTAGATTGGGATCTGCTGACTTGAATTTTTTCTCGACACTTCGGAACAGAAGCGCTGGATCATGGTCCGGTTCTGGTGCAACTGAATCGCCGCCAATTCTTTCTGTCTGTTTAATGAAATCAGCTGTCCGCCTCTTCACGTCCAATAGCACGGTGCGACCGCTGTGCGGTCCGATGACCCAATCGATAGTTTGATTTCCAACTCCTTGCCCAGGAACCTCAAACTGGACCGCCACCGCCGAATCAACCTTGTATCCCGGAATCATTTCTACAAGAGTAGCTTGGTGCTTGCTGGGATCGGCCATGCGCTTCAGGTAATCGACGCACGCAACTTTCGGAAGCCGCGAGTGTGCGCACGAGAGCGCGTTAAATAAGCAGTGTACTGGCACCCACATGTGAGTGCCCCAGACAAAGTCTTTTCCGATATCGTATGGAACCCCAAATTCGTACCGCCACAAGTCGGTCATCTTGTCGAGGAAAGCGCCAGCGTCGATAAGTGCTTTGGGAACGATAGATATGATTTCTTTCATGTCCTCGTTCGACAGGCCACGAGCCTTTGCTTCCGCGAAAAGGCGTTCGTGCAATGTGCTTTTCTCAGCCACGACCGCAGGGCATATCTGTTCAATGAACATGAAGGCTAACGTAAAATTGAGGGGCTCGCCCGCTTTTGGGCGAGTCCCGCTCGAATGCAGGGTTAGGCGTTACCCGCCGGTTGAGCATATCTGTGACACTAATGCACCAGCTTGTAACAGAACTGAGATTCCGGCGAAAGCGGCCGCCTGCCCACTAAGTGTGCTCTGGCGCCGCAGCGCATTGGCTAGGTTTACTAGGTCTTCACTATACGCATGGCCAACATAAGTACCACCGAGCGGGTTTCCGCCGAGAGGTTCACCAAAAATACCGTTCGCACGCACGACGTGTATGGAGAAGCTTTCTGGCGTTTTTACCTTCGCGCTTAAGAACCAAAGTACGGCGGCGGCCAGCGCGGCAAGCGCTGACATTACGCCAAGGACAATGGCAAGAGTTTGGAGGCTCATCGTGTCGTACGCCTAACGTCAAGGTAAGGGGCTGGCCGACACCGGACATAAAAAAGGAGACGAACTATGAGCAACGATGAACCACAAAAGGGCGCAGACGGCCAGTCCCACTTGACCGTTGGGTTAGGACTTTGTGTAGGATGGCGCATGATTTTCGATTTCGGTAGCGAGACTTTCTCTCGCGGCAATATGTGCGGCGCTGGCAGTTTGGTAGCTTGGATGATTGCTCACCCTTTCGCCAACAGCCACACCATCGGGCTTTTGGTAGTAGACAGTCGTGGCCGCAAGGCAGAGGTTTTGATATGAAGCAACGTAACGCCGTATTGGTTCGCGGAGCGGAGGGAAGTAAATCAGTGCTAGAAGTGTTGCTTGATTCGCTGCCGTCTGATGAAGCACGTCTTGAATTTCTGCGTGAGTTTTGCATCTCATCAAGCGCCCCGGCATTTCCAGCGAAGCCAATACCTGCTGCCCCAGCTCCTCGTACTTTGTGCGGAGAAGTATTTCTCGTTTGTGCCTCCTGTCTAGCCAAGATTGGAACATGGCTACGCCTTGGGCAAGCGCGACGCCACCCAATGCGGCCAGAACAGGGAACAATGCTGAGTCAGCCATGTTTAAGTCCTAACGTCGAAGCTGACCGGCACGCAACACCTGCCGCAAAGCGGCCTCCTGCTGTTGTGTGTCCGTATCGAGCGACATGTTAGACGACGACTCTCCGCAGCGACTTGGGCGGTATATGGTTGAGTTCCCTCAGAATCGCTGGGACAAGCGAAACGAGATGCTCCATCCGGTTACTCACCGCTTCGACCACCAGCACAGCAATGGGTAGGTTCGCAAGGTTCTGCTGGAACTCCAGGTTCTGGTCCATGGTTAGAAAAACCTCGAACTGCGTCGCAGCCAGTGCCAGAAGCTTCCCGTTCTTTATGCCTGCCCATCCGCTGCGCGGAACGGTGGACGCTTCATGTCCAACCAGCAGGGCCCCCAGTCGGCGAGGAAGGTCTTCGTCAAGCAGGATGCGCATCTGGGACAAGGGCGGCGTGTGCCTCTTCAAGCACTGCAATTGCCAGCTCGCGGCTGACGGACGGAAAGTCATCCAGGAAAACTTCCAGAGAATCTCCTGCTTCCAGGTGGTCGAAGAGCGTCTTGACAGGCACTCTTGAACCAACGAAGACAGGTGTTCCGCTGTGGATCTCGGGGTCAACGGTGATCAGTTGCTTCTTCATGGCAGGGCTCCGACTGAGCGGGAAATCTCCAGTGTACCGCGAGGGGGTGTTTGTCGCCGTCTAACGTAATGTAGACCGTCGGATATTCTGACGGGCCAGTTTATCCGGTCGGATAAGCTGGGAAACAGGTCGGCTGGGCGCCGAACAACAGTCCGCTACCCCGCTTGACATCTCGCATCCAGTCGGCAATACTGTGTTTTTATACGTGGTTTTAGTTCTATGAACTCTGTCGCCTATCTTCCCCAGTCCAAGCGCCTGCTCGAGCAGGTAAGCGAGGTACTGCG
>JBCKNF010000020.1:0-26478 GCA_038902815.1 Polaromonas sp.
TGCGTGAGACCCGGCGCAAACTCAAGCTGCTGGTCGCCGAAGACAACGCCGTCAACCAAACCCTGGCCGTACGCCTGCTGCAAAAACTCGGACACAGCGTGACCGTGGCCAACAACGGCCTGGAGGCCGTGCAGCACTGGCAGGCGGGCGGATTTGATGCCATCCTGATGGATGTCGACATGCCGGTCATGAACGGCTACGAGGCCACACAGCGCATCCGCGAGCTGGAGCAAGCCAGCGGCGGGCTCGTCCCGGTTCATATCCCGATCGTGGCGATGACGGCCCACGCCATGCGGGGCGCACGCGAGAAATGTTTAAGCCACGGCATGGATGCGTACCTGGCTAAACCGATCGACACCGAAGCACTCTGGCGCGAGCTTGATGGGCTGATGCCAGTCAGCGTCGTCGAACCCGCACCCGCACCCGAACCCGCACCAGCCACACCTGTGCCGCACCCCGCAAAAGTTGCCGATTTTGCGGCGGCACGCCAGACCATGCTCGACGACCGAGAGTTGTGCGAGAAAATTGTGAAGCTGTTCCAGCGCGATGCGCCAGTGCAGATGCAGCAAATTTGGGAGGCGCTGGCCCGGGGCGAGGGCGAAGTGGTGCGTCACGGTGCCCACATGATCAAGGGAATGGTGGGCATCTTCTGTGCTGAGCGCACCGTGCAGGCGGCGGCCCGGCTGGAGAAGCTGGCAGCGCTGGGGGACTTGACGCCTGTCGAGGTGGGTGTCGCCGTCGCCGAGCTGGAGGCGGCCATGACTGAGTTGCAGTCCGCGGTGCAGAATTACCAGTGGTGAGTTGCTAGAAAGTGCCTGGCAACAAAATAGTTTTATCGACGGTCTTGATATCCGTATGGCCGCAAAACGCCATGCTGATGTCGAGTTCCTTGTGGATGATCTCGAGCGCCTTGGACACGCCTTTTTCGCCCATGGCACCCAGGCCATAGACCATGGCGCGGCCAATCATGGTGCCGCGAGCACCCAGCGCCCAGGCCTTGAGTACGTCTTGTCCGGAACGGATGCCGCCATCCATCCAGACCTCAATTTGCGAGCCAACGGCGGCAACAATATCCGGCAAGGCCTTGATGCTGCTCTGCGCCCCATCGAGCTGTCGGCCGCCATGGTTGCTCACCACAATGGCATCCGCACCGCTGGCCACGGCGAGGCGTGCATCTTCCACATCCTGAATCCCTTTCAGGATCAGCTTGCCGCCCCATTGGGCCTTGACCCACGCCACGTCAGCCCATGACAGGCTGAGGTCAAACTGCTCGTTGGTCCAGGAGGCGAGTGACTTCATGTCGCTGACCCCCTTGACGTGGCCTACGAGATTGCGCAACGTGTGGCGCCGGGTACCCAGCATGCCCAGGCACCAGCGCGGCTTGCTGGCCATGTTAAAGAGATTGCCCAATGTGGGAACGACTGAGGCCCGCAGGTGGTTCTTCAGGTCTTTGTGGCGCTGACCCATCACCTGTAAGTCCAGCGTGAGCATCAGCGCGCTACAGCCTGCGGCCCGGCTGCGCTCTATCATCGCGGCCATGGCCGCGCGGTCACGCATCATGTAGAGCTGAAACCAGAAAGGCGCGGTGGTGTGCGCGGCAACGTCTTCAATAGAGCAGATGCTCATGGTCGACAGCGTGAACGGAATGCCAAACTTCTCTGCCGCCCTGGCCGCCTTGATCTCGCCATCCGCGCTTTGCATACCTGTCAGGCCCACGGGCGCAATACACACCGGCATCTTCACGTCCACCCCGACCATTTTGGTGGCGGTGCTGCGGTTTTCCATATTCACGGCAACCCGCTGGCGCAGCTTGATGGATTGAAAATCTGCCGCGTTGGCGTGGTAGGTACTTTCAGTCCACGAGCCTGAATCGGCGTAGTCGTAAAACATGCGCGGTACGCGCTTTTTGGCGAGTATGCGCAGATCTTCGATGTTGGTGATGACGGTCATGGCTTGTCTCCTGTAGCTGTCATACTAACCAAATTGCGCGCAGGCAAGTTTGAAAATATTTTGACAATCAACAGGCGGTTTGAAATTTAATCATCCCGCTCAAGCTGAAAAACGCATCCAAGCGGAGTTCAAGCCAGTCGCGTTCTATGCCGCGCAATCTGCGCGCGCACCTGACTTGGGGCCGTACCACCCAACGTGTTGCGGGCATTCAGCGAACCCCGCAGACTCAGCACGTCATAGACATCTTTTTCTATTTTCGGGTTGAATGTTTTCAACACTTCCAGCGGCAATTCAGACAAATCAACGCCATGCGACATGGCGGCTTTGACGGCCTGCGCCACGGCTTCATGCGCATCACGGAAAGGCAGGCCTTTTTTGACCATGTAGTCGGCCAGGTCGGTGGCTGTGGCATAGCCGCGCAGTGCGGCGCGCTCCATGGCCTCGGGCTTGACGCTGATGCCGCCCACCATCTCGGCAAAAATGCGCAGCGTGTCTTTCAGTGTGTCAACCGTGTCAAACAGCGGTTCCTTGTCTTCCTGGTTGTCCTTGTTGTAGGCCAGTGGCTGGCCCTTCATTAGCGTAATCAGACCCATCAGATGGCCGACCACGCGGCCTGTTTTACCGCGTGCCAGTTCGGGTACGTCAGGGTTTTTCTTCTGCGGCATGATCGACGAGCCGGTGGTAAAGCGGTCAGCAATCTGGATAAAGCTGAAGTTCTGGCTCATCCACAAAATCAGCTCCTCGCTCATCCGGCTGATGTGCACCATCACCAGTGACGCGGCAGCCGTGAATTCGATGGCGAAGTCGCGGTCACTCACTGCGTCCAGGCTGTTCTGGCAAACGCAACTCTGGCCTTGTTCGTCAACCATGCCCAGTGTTCTGGCGACCCGCTCCCGGTCCAGCGGGTAGCTGGTGCCTGCCAGCGCGGCAGCACCCAGCGGCAGAAAGTTGACGCGCTTGCGCACATCCGCCATACGCGCTGCATCACGTGCAAACATCTCAACATAGGCCAGCATGTGGTGGCCAAAGCTCACCGGTTGTGCAACCTGCAAGTGCGTAAAGCCGGGCAGTATGACTTCAACATTTTTATCTGCAATATCGACCAGCGCCTTTTGTAGGGCTGTCAGCAGGCCTGCTATCAAATCAATCTCGCCGCGCAGCCACAGGCGCACATCGGTGGCTACCTGGTCGTTGCGACTGCGGCCGGTGTGCAGCCGCTTGCCGGCATCGCCAACAATCTGCGTCAGGCGCGCTTCGATGTTGAGGTGTACGTCTTCAAGGTCCAGCTTCCATTCAAACGAGTCGGACTCGATCTCACGGGTGATTTGACCCAAGCCTTGCGTGATGGAGGTGTGGTCAGCGGCGTTGATGATGCCTTGCGCAGCCAGCATGTCAGCGTGCGCCAGTGAACCGGTGATGTCGGCTTGCCAGAGGCGCTTGTCAAAAAATACGCTGGCCGTGTAGCGCTTGACGAGGTCGCTCATGGGCTCTGAAAACAGGGCAGACCAGGCTTGGGACTTTTTATCGAATTGGTTCACGTTAGGCTTTCTTGATGGCGGCGTTCAATGCAATACTTGGGGATACTTCTATAAATTCATTTTTCGGGCGAATTGCTGCGTTGCGCGGAGGGTTTTTGGGGTCAGAGTCCAAATTCATCGTGCCCTTGGCACGCCCTTCGGGTGCGATGCTTTGCATCGTAATGAAATTGGCGTCTGACCCCAATAACCCTCGTTCCGGTTGCTGCGCGCCGTGCGCCTTGCACTTCATCCCGAAAATCTGAATTTCTAGAAGTACCCTTGGTTGCAATGCATAAGCCTTGATTTTATCTGCCCCATGAAACCCTCAACCGATAGCCATTCTTTTGCAGAATCCACGCTGCAAGGTGCCATTTTGGGCGCTGATGAAGATGTTGCTGCGCCGTCGATGCGAACAAGCATGTTCGATGCCTGTCACGTCGGCGTGGTATTACGTGCTGTGCTGTTTGTCGAGGTGGTGGCCGGGGTAGTGGCGATGTTCAGCGCTGACCAGCCGATCGACTGGCTGATGCGGTTTGCATTGCTGACGGGCGCTGTGCTGCCCGCCACGCTGGGCTGGCTGATTGCCGCCTGCATCCTTAAAACCCGGCTGATGAAGCTGTTGCCGCGCTACCAGTGGGCGGCTGGCATTGCCCTCGGTGCGGTGGCCGGTTTGTATGGCTGCGGCCTGCTGGCATTGATGGGGCTGACAGGTCAGCAGGGCGCGCCATGGTGGGCCAGTGCCTTTGCCGGTGCGCTGTTGTCCGCCATGTTGCTGGCTGGCCTTTTCTGGCGTGCCAAGGCGCGTACCCCGGCCGCTACGGCTGCGCGGCTACAGGAGTTGCAGTCACGCATACGGCCACACTTTTTGTTCAACACCCTGAACAGCGCCATCGCGCTGGTACGCGACCAGCCGCTCAAGGCTGAGGCCATGTTGGAAGATTTAAGCGAGCTGTTTCGCCATGCGCTGGCTGACCCGGCCGAGTCCGTCACGCTGGCGCAAGAGATTGCGTTGGCGCAGCGCTACCTGGCGATTGAAGAGGTACGATTTGGCGAGCGCCTGCGGGTCGAGTGGAGCCTGGATCCCCATGCAGGCCAGGCCAGACTGCCACCCTTGCTGCTGCAGCCGCTGGTTGAAAACGCCATCCGCCACGGGGTAGAGCCGAGCGCCACGGGTGCGCAAGTCAAAATTTCAACACTCAGGCGCGGCAGCGTGGTGGTGGTGAAGGTGAGCAACACGATGCCCAGCGGTAGCGGCGAGCCCGGCAATGGCCTGGCGCTGGCCAATGTGCGTGAACGGCTGCTGTTGCTGCACGATGTGCAGGCACGCTTTCAAACTGTGTCCAAGGATGGTGTCTATCAGGTACGGCTGGAGATACCCGTATGACGCTTAAAGTCTTATTGGTCGATGACGAAGCGCTGGCCCGCGCGCGGCTGCGCACCTTGCTGGGCGACTGCACTGCGCCACGGGCAGAGGTACTGGCAGAAGCCGCCAACGCCGTGCAGGCCATGACCGCATTGCAGCGTGATGTGTTTGACCTGGTGCTGCTCGACATTCATATGCCCGGCATTGATGGCATCACCCTGGCGCGCAGCATGGCCAGCATGGCTGTGCCGCCCGCCGTCGTGTTTGTCACAGCCCATGCCGAACACGCCGTACAGGCCTTTGAAGTGGCAGCGGTTGACTACCTGACCAAGCCCGTGCGGCTTGAGCGTTTGCAGCAGGCGCTACAAAAAGTAGAGCACATTGTGCTGGCCAATCGGGCATTGCAGCCGGGCGCTCTTGAAGAGAATCTGATTATTCAAGACCGTGGCCGGACCGAACGCGTGCCGCTGACCGAAGTGTTGTACCTGAAGGCAGAGCTTAAATACATCACCGTACGCACCGCCAACCGCAGCTACATCCTGGATGGGGCTATCAGCGAACTTGAAGAAAAATACGCCGCGCAGTTCATACGTATTCACCGTAATGCACTGGTAGCTAGGCGCGCAGTACGCGCGCTTGAAAAGCACTTTGACCCCGAAGAAGGCGAAGGCTGGGCGGTACGGCTCAATGGCATTGACGAGTTGCTGGCCGTGTCACGCAGGCAACTCAGTGCGGTGCGCGAAGCGATTGTGGGCTAGGTTAATCGGGTGATACGCAGGTGACCAGCTATTAATTCGATAGCGTTCTAATTCTCACCCGGTATTCCGCAGCCCAGCCGCAATCCCGTTGATCGAGATATGAATGCCAATCTGCACTCTAGCGTCGGTTTGGCCTTCGCGGTAGCGGCGTATCAGTTCTACTTGTAAGTGGTTGAGCGGGTCTATGTAGGGGAAGCGGTGGCGTATGGAGCGCTTTAGCGCTGCGTTGCCAGCCAGCAGGTGTTTTTCGCCGGTGATCTGCGCCAGTGCTTCTACCGTACGGTGCCACTCCAGCTCAATCGCGGTGAAGATTTTCTTGCGCAATTTTGTGTCAATCACCAGCTCTGAATAGCGTGATGCCAGTGCCAAGTCGCTCTTGGCCAGCACCATGTCCATGTTGCTTAACAGGGTGCTGAAGAAGGGCCACTGCTGGTACATTTTTTGCAGCACAGCCAGCAGCTCTTTTCTTTCTGCTGGTGTTTTTCCTACAGCCAGATACTGCGCAATGGCCGAGCCAAAGCCGTACCAGCCGGGTAGCGTCAGGCGGCACTGGCCCCAGCTAAAGCCCCAGGGTATGGCACGCAGGTCTTCGATTTTTTGCGTGGCCTTGCGGGAAGCGGAGCGTGAGCCAATATTCAACTCGGCAATCTCGCGGATCGGCGTGGAGCTGAAAAAATATTCAGTAAAACCCGGTGTCTCGTACACCAGCGCCCGGTAGGCGGCCATGCTGGCAGTAGAGATTTCTGCTGCGGCTTGCAGAAAAGCTTTGGTGGCTGGCTTGGTGGGTTGCAGCAGCGTGGCCTCCAGTGTGGCGGCTACCAGTGTTTCTAAATTACGTCTGCCGATTTCAGGGTTGGCGTATTTGGAGCTAATCACTTCGCCCTGTTCAGTCAAACGAATTTGCCCGCGCACCGTGCCTGGCGGTTGCGCCAGAATGGCCTGGTAGCTGGGGCCACCGCCACGACCTACCGTGCCGCCACGGCCGTGGAACATGCGCAACTGAATATTATGAGAGTTCTCTAGCTCGTCAAACAATTCCACCAGTGCAATCTCGGCGCGGTACAGCTCCCAGTTGCTGGTGAAAATGCCGCCGTCCTTGTTGCTGTCTGAGTAGCCGAGCATGATGTCCTGCTCTGCGCCGCTGCGTTTGACGAGTTGCGCAATGCCGGGCAACGCATAAAACTCGCGCATGATGGGTGCGGCGTTGCGCAGGTCTCCAATGGTTTCAAACAGCGGCACCACGATGAGGTCGTAGGTAGCGTTATCTTCCAAAATACCTTTGAACAAGCCGACTTCTTTTTGCAGCAGCAGCACTTCAAGCAAATCACTGACGGTTTCGGTGTGGCTGATGATGTAGTGGCGAATCGCCTCTTTGCCAAAGCGGGCGCGTGCCGTGAGTGCGGCTTCAAAAATCGCCAGTTCGCCCTGTGTATGGGCGCAATAGTGGCTGCCCACCACGCGCAGTGGCCGTGCATCATTGAGCAAACGCATCAGCAGCGCACGCTTGGCGAATTCGTCAAGGCTTGCGTAAGCGGCTTCTACACGGGCTACGGCCAGCAGTTCGGCCATGACTTCTTCGTGCTTGTCGGAACTTTGGCGCAAATCGACGGTGGCGAGGTGAAAGCCAAACACATCAACCGCACGAATCAGCGGGTGCAGGCGCTGGGCGATCAATGCCTCGCCGTGGTTGGTGCGCAGTGACGCTTCGATGGTGCGCAGGTCGGCCAGAAATTCTTCTGATCTGGCATAAGGATTTTGCGGTGCAACCGCGTGGCGTGCGGCATCGCTACCGCTCAGGCTTTTGAGTGTGGCGGCCAGGCGCGCGTACACGCCCGTCAGTGCGCGGCGGTAGGGTTCGTCCTGGCGGTGCTCGTTGGTGTCTGGCGAGCTTTCGGCCAGCGCTCGCATCTCGGGGCTGATATCTACCAGCATGGCGGACAGCGAGAGCTCGCCACCCAGAAAATGCACCTCGGTCAGGTAGTGGCGCAAGGCGACTTCGGCTTGCCGGGCCAGGGCATAGTTGAGCGTGTCGGCGCTGACGTCAGGGTTGCCATCGCGGTCGCCGCCTATCCATTGGCCCATGCGCAGAAAGCTGTGCACGGCATGGTTGCCCAGCTCACGCTCCAGGTTGGCATAGAGCTTGGGTATCTCGCGCAGAAAAGTCGCTTCGTAATAGCTCAGTGCGTTTTCAATTTCGTCAGCCACCGTCAGTTTGGTAAAACGCAGCAGGCGGGTTTGCCAGAGTTGCATCACGCGGGCACGCAACTGCGCTTCATTGGCGGCCAGCTCGCGCGGCGTGAGTGCGTCTTTGGCGGCGCGTGCCGGGCTGACGGCCGTCATCGCCAGGGCCAGTGCCTTGATCTCGTCACGCGACGTGAGCAGCTGTGCAATGTTGCGCTCGGCATCCAGAATACTTTTGCGCTGCACTTCGGTCGGGTGCGCGGTGAGTACCGGCGAGACAAAGCTGCGTGCCAGCGTGTGGGCTATGGTTTTTGGCGTTATGCCGGCCCAGCGCAGGCGTGCCAGGGCGACTTCAATGCTGCCTTCCTGGGTGTCGCCGGCACGTTCATGGATGGCACGGCGGCGGATGTGGTGGCGGTCTTCAGCCAGGTTGGCGAGGTGGCTGAAATAGGTGAAGGCGCGGATCACGCTGACGGTCTGGTCGCCCGACAGGCCCTTGAGCAATTTCTTCAGTGCCCTGTCGGCCTCGTGGTCTGCATCACGCCGGAAAGCGACTGACAGCTTGCGGATTTTCTCGACCAGCTCATACGCGGCAACGCCTTCCTGCTCGCGAATCACGTCGCCGAGGATGCGCCCGAGCAGGCGGATGTCTTCGACCAGCGGGCGTTCGCTGCTCCGATCGTGGCTCTTTTTTATACGCGCTGAAGTGACCATCGCTACCCTCATGTTTTTGATCTCACATGCTAGCATTACCTTCCCCCTGATGATTACGAGTGAGGAGTCAGCAAAGTGATTGAAAAAACAAGCAAAAAAGTAGTGATTGCCACGCGCGAAAGCCGCTTGGCCTTGTGGCAGGCCGAGCATGTCAAGGCGCTGCTACAGGCATCCTTTGGCTGGCAGGTCGAGCTGCTGGGTATGACAACGATGGGCGACCAGATTCTTGACCGCTCACTGAGCAAAGTCGGTGGCAAGGGCCTGTTTGTCAAAGAGTTGGAAGTCGCGTTGAGCGAAGGTCGCGCCGACCTAGCGGTGCATTCGCTCAAAGACGTGCCGATGGATTTGCCGGACGGCTTTGCGCTGGCCTGCGTGCTGGAGCGCGAAGACCCGCACGATGCGTTTGTGTCCAACGACTTTGCAGCGTTGGCTGATTTGCCGCAGGGTGCTGTGGTCGGTACCTCAAGCCTGCGGCGGCTGGTGCTGCTGAAAGCCTTGCGACCTGACTTGAGAATCGAACCTCTGCGCGGCAACCTGGACACGCGTTTGCGCAAGCTTGATCAGGGCCAGTACCAGGCCATCGTGCTGGCTGCGGCAGGCCTTAAACGCTTGGGGCTCGAATCGCGTATTCGCCACACCTTTGCAGCCACCGATATGCTGCCCGCAGCCGGGCAGGGCGCGCTGGGCATTGAGGTGTGCGAATATCGTACTGATTTGCTGGATGCTTTGAAAACACTCGCACACCAACCAACCTGGCTGGCCGTGACGGCCGAGCGCACGGTGTCGCGCGCCATGGGCGGCAGTTGCTCGATGCCGCTGGCGGCCTTCACGACTGGCCCAAATATTGGAAGTGAGGCTGGCGGTATGCAACTGAAAGCAGTCTGGGGTGACCCTGATACCGCGTCTATAAAACCGCTGGTGTATGCGATGCAAACAGCCCGTGTCAGCACCTTTGCCGAGGCTGAGGCTTTGGGTGAAGCGGTAGCAAGCCAGCTGCGGGCGGGCGGTGCTGTGTGGGCTGGTTATCCGGTTATCACAGGCTCTTTTGATGTTTGAAGGCGAAGACACCAAAGCGCCCCGCGTGCTGGTGACGCGCCCGGCGCTTGATGCGCAGCACTGGGTGCAGTCCTTGCAGCAAAATGGCTTTTTGGCAGAGGCTTTGCCGCTGATTGAGATTGCGCCTTTGACTAGAGCAGCTGATGCAGAGGCACTGGAGCAGGTGTGGCGCACGATTGACAGCTATTCGGCCCTGATGTTCGTCAGCAGCAATGCTGTGAGCCATTTTTTCGGAGAAAAAGAGGCTGCAGCCCAATCAATACGGGCGCGACAAGCTATTAAAGATATAGCAAATACGGTACGATTTTTGGCTCCTGGCCCGGGCACTGCTGCGGCTTTGCGGGCAGCGGGTGTGCCGCAAGGGCAGATTGATGCGCCACCGCTTGATGCTGCGCAGTTTGACTCCGATGCCTTGTGGCAGGTGATAGGCGGGCAGGGACGCGACTGGACGGGTCGCCGGGTGCTGATTGTCAGAGGGCAGGGTGCTGGAGCAGCCCGCAGCGACTCACCTGGCAGGGATTGGCTGGCCCGCCAGTGGATCGCAGCTGGTGCAACAGTTGATTTTTTAAGCGTTTATGAACGCCGCACGCCGCAATGGAGTCCGGCGCAAATCAGTCGGGCCCAAAACGCCGTTGCGGATGGCTCGGTATGGCTTTTCAGCAGCTCGGAGGCGGTGGCCAACCTGGGCTTGCAGCCGGGCATCAAGGGCATGGACTGGCATCAATCCCGCGCCGTTGCCACGCACCCGCGCATTGCTCAGGCCGCGCGCGCCGCTGGCTGGGGTGTTGTGGTTGAGTCACGCCCTGCGCTGGACGACATTGTGATGTGTTTACGCTCGATAGAATCAGGGCATCCATGAGTGATAGCCCATCTTCGCAACCAAACCCGCCAGTGCAGCCCTTAGCTGACGCTGTTGTGCCGCCTGTTTCGGCTGCTTCACCCGCGCCCTCTGATGCAGTACAAATTCCGCGCAAATGGGTGCTGGCTATAGGTGTAGTGGGCGGCGCTGCTTTGGTGGTGAGTGGTTTGCTGTGGCAAAAGTTGGGCAGCATTCAGGAAGAACTGGCACGCCGCAGCACCGATTCAGGCGCGCAGGCCATCGAAGCGCGTACGCTGGCACGCGCTGCACAAGACAGCACGCGCGAGCTGGCCGCACGGCTGGCCTTGCAGGAAAACCGCATCAGCGAAGTCAGCTTGCAGCGCACGCAGCTTGAAGAGCTGATGCAAAGCCTGTCGCGTTCGCGCGACGAAAATCTGGTGGTGGACATTGAGTCCGCATTGCGGCTGGCCCAGCAACAGGCGCAACTGGCCGGTAGCGCCGAGCCGCTGATTGCCGCCCTCAAGTCAAGCGAGCAGCGCCTGATGCGTGCCGCCCAGCCACGCCTTAACCCCTTGCAGCGCGCCATTGCCAAAGATACCGACCGCATCAAGTCCGCCAGTCTGACCGACGTGCCGCTGCTGCTGATCAAGCTCGATGAATTGACCCGCATGGTCGATGATTTGCCGATAGCCAATGCCTTTGTCGTCAATACGCCGACCAAAAATGCGGCCCCGGCTGCGCCAGTGGCTCCGGTCAAAGCCTCCGCAGCAAAAGATGAAAAAGCCCTGCCCATGATGTTTGACAAAGCAGTGCTCCAGACCTGGTCGCAACGCCTGCTGGACAGCGTGCGTGATGAGGCCCGCAAACTGCTGCGCGTCAGCCGTATTGACCAGCCCGAGGCCGCCCTGCTGGCACCGGAGCAGGCGTTTTTCCTGCGTGAAAACCTCAAGCTTAGGTTGCTCAACGCGCGCCTTGGCTTGCTGTCGCGCCAGACCGACACCGCACGTACCGATCTGGTCAACGCCGGTACCTGGCTGGGCAAGTACTTTGACCCGACCTCGCGCAAGACCCAGGCTGCGGTGCAATTACTGCAGCAAGTGCAGGGCCAGTTGAAAACCAGCGAGCTGCCGCGGCTGGACGAGACCATGGTAGCGCTGGCCACTGCCGCTGCAGGCCGATAAACGGCAGGGAACAGCAAAGCCATGCGCGCCGCCTTCTGGTTTTTGGCCCTGTTTGCCATAGCGGTAACTGCCGCCTTGTTTGCGGGCAACAACCAGGCCGTGGTCACCATCTTCTGGCCACCACATAGGATTGATGTGTCGTTCAATTTGATGGTGCTGCTGCTGGTTGGCCTGTTCATGCTGCTGTATGTGGCCTCGCGTGCCTTGTCGGCAGTTTTCTCGCTGCCGCTTGACGCGCGCCGCTGGCGTGCCCAGCAAAAAGAGCGTGCCATGTACGGCGCGCTGATGGACGCGCTGGCGCACCAACTGGCCGGGCGCTACATACGCGCCACCAAGTCGGCACAAACGGCATTGGTACAGGAAAAAAGCCTGACTCTGCTGGCCGAGCATGGTGGCCAGGTCACGCGGCACAGCGCCAGTCGTTCCAGCCAGTTGCAGTCGCTGGCGCATTTACTGGTGGCTGAAAGCGCGCAGTCGTTGCAAAACAAGGCGCTGCGCGACCAGCACATGCAATCGGCCCTGCAAAGCTCTGCGCCGCGTCATGCGCAGGAGGTGCGCGAGGGCGTGCAGTTTCGCGCGGCACGCTGGGCGCTGGATGACCGCGATGCCGGTGCCGCACTTGAATGGCTGGCGCTGTTGCCGCAGGGCGCTGCACGCCGCACGCTGGCGCTGCGCATGAAGCTGCGGGCAACGCGGCAGTTGCACCAGACGGCACAGGCGCTGGAAACCGCCCGCCTGCTGGTCAAGCACCGGGCTTTCTCTATAGCGGCGGCGCAAAGCATTGTGCGTGGCCTGGCGTTGGAGCTGCTGAACGAGGCGCATGACCCGACGCAATTGCAGCAGGCCTGGGGCTTGCTGGACGACAGCGAGCGCGCCATGCCCGAGCTGGTGGTACATGCGGCATCGCGTTTGACGGCCCTGCATGGTGATGTTGAACTCGCCAGGCTCTGGCTGCTGCAGGTGTGGGACCAAGCCATGCAGCCGCGATCAGATATGAGCGACGCATTGCGCATCAAATTGATCACGGTGCTGGCAGCTGGCCTTGATAGCGTTGATGCAGCCTGGCTGGCGCGTATTGAAGCGGCGCAGATGGGCCGCCCGCGTGATGCCAACCTGCAATACTTGGCCGGCATGGCCTGCATGAGCCGCCAGCTATGGGGCAAGTCGCGGCAATTGCTGAGTCAGGCCGCGCTCGGCCTGCAAGATACTGGTCTGCACCGCAAGGCGTGGCGTGCCCTCGCCGTGCTGGCCGAGCAGCGCGAAGACGCCGAGGCGGCGGCACATGCTTACAAGCAGGTGGCGCAGCTTTAGGGTTTAAGCAGCTGGTTTTTCAAACGGCAAGTGCGTATCGCGCAGGTCGCGTTTGGTCTCTACCAGCACCAGTGGTGCTTCGGTTGAAACGACAACCGCTGGGCGCTCACGCGGCACATGCACGGGCTTGACTTCGGCGGCGATGGCGGCTTTGGCCTCTGCAATTTTGTCGGCATCAGAGTTGACCCACTGCAAACCCGAGCCTTGAGCAACCTGTACCAGGTCTTGCATCGGCAAATCGTAGGACTGCACTTTCGGGAGCGCAGTGCTCGCAGCGACGGCTGCTGCAACGGCTGACGCAGCTATCGGAGCCATTGCAGCGGGCGCTACAAACATCACTGGCGCTATTGATTCAGTAGCTGGTTGTGAGCGTGTTTGTTGGGCTACAGCCAGATTGGACTCTGAATTGACGGCTTCCGCGTGGCTCTCAAAGACGGTTTCGCCAGCGGCTGGTTTTTCAGCACCGCCATTGCTGTTGTCAGCGCGGTCATTACGGCGCTCTCCACGGCGGCCATTGCGCTCGCCACGCTCACGGCGCTTACCTTGTGGTGCGTCTGAACGCTGCTGCGGCTCGCCACCCATGGCTGCGGCCATAGCCGCCTGGTTGGCGAGTGCCAGGTCTTGCTCTACCGGGTCGCGGTCAATGCGCTCGCCGCCACGCTCTGCGCGTTCACCACCACGTTCACGGCGATGGCGGCCACCTTCACGGGGCTCGCGTGGTTCACGTTGCTCACGAGGCTCGCGGGCCTCGCGACCACCTTCGGGGCGCTGTGTTGCGTCACCGGCTGGACGCTCTTGGCGTACGCCTTCAGGGCGGCCTTCTGCACGGCCATCTGGGCGTGGTTCGCGTCCTTCATTTCGTCCATCTGCGCGCCCTTCGCCACGCCCTTCGCTACGGCCACGGCCACCACGCCTGCCATCACGGCCACCGCGTTCCGAGCGCTCACCGCTGCGTCCTTCAGGGCGGCCAGCACGACCTTTGCTACGGGCTTCGCCAGTTCCAGTTGTGGTTTTCTGTGCGCTGGCAGCAGGTGCTGTAACGGGTGCTTCTGCGTTGCCGAACAGGCCTTTTATCCAGCCGAAAAATCCTTTTTCTGCCGGGGCTGCCGCTGCCATGGCAGGCCGTGACACGGGTTTTGGCGCAACGGCTGCAGGTTTGGGTACGGCCACAGGGGCAGGTGCATCGGGCAAAACGCCTTTGATGATGGGTTCCTGCTTGTTTTGCTTTTCCTGGCTGCGACGTGTGACCAGCGTCGGGTCTTCGATTTCTTCGGCCATCTTGTAGCTGGCTTCGATGTTGTCCAGGCGCGGGTCGTCGTGCTTCAGGCGCTCTAGCCGGTAGTTGGGTGTCTCAAGCGTCTTGTTGGGAATCAGCAGCACATTGATGCGTTGCTTGAGTTCGATCTTGGCGATCTCCGAGCGCTTTTCATTCAGCAGGAAGGACGCCACATCAACCGGCACCTGACAAAGAACCGATGCCGTGCTGTCTTTGAGTGACTCTTCCTGGATGATGCGCAAAATCTGCAACGCCGAGCTTTCGGTATCGCGGATGTGGCCGGAGCCGCCGCAACGCGGGCAGGGGATCGAGGCGCCTTCGTTGAGTGCCGGGCGCAGCCGCTGGCGGCTCATTTCCATCAGGCCGAACTTGCTGATGCTGCCGAACTGCACGCGGGCGCGGTCTTGCCGCAGAGCGTCGCGCAAACGGTTTTCAACATCGCGGCGGTTGCGCGACTCTTCCATGTCGATAAAGTCGATGACGATCAGGCCGCCCAGATCGCGCAAACGCATCTGGCGCGCCACTTCGTCTGCGGCTTCAAGGTTGGTGCGGGTAGCGGTTTCTTCGATGTCGCCGCCTTTGATGGCTCTAGCTGAGTTGACGTCAACCGACACCAGTGCTTCGGTGTGGTCAATCACAATCGCGCCGCCCGATGGCAACTGCACGGTGCGTGCATAGGCCGATTCGATCTGGTGCTCGATCTGGAAGCGGCTGAACAGCGGTGCGTCGTCGCGGTAGCGCTTGACGCGGTGCTCGTGCTCGGGCATGACGTGAGCCATGAACTGTTTGGCCTGTTCGTACACGTCGTCGGTGTCAAGCAAAATATCGCCGATGTCGCTGTTGAAGTAGTCGCGGATGGCGCGAATCACGAGGCTTGATTCCTGGTAAATCAGGAAAGCGCCTTTGCCGCCTTTGCCGGCGCCTTCAATCGCTGTCCAGAGCTTGATGAGGTAGTTCAGGTCCCACTGCAACTCAGGCGCGCTGCGGCCAATGCCGGCGGTGCGGGCAATGATGCTGGAGCCTTGCGGGTATTCCAGTTGGTCCAGGTTTTCTTTAAGCTCGACCCGGTCTTCGCCTTCGATGCGGCGGCTGACACCACCGCCGCGCGGGTTGTTGGGCATCAGCACCACGTAGCGGCCTGCCAGCGATACAAACGTGGTCAGCGCAGCGCCTTTGTTGCCGCGCTCTTCTTTCTCGACCTGAACCATCAGTTCTTGGCCTTCGCGAATCACGTCTTGTATGCGCGCCTGGCTGACCGGCACGCCCGCCGCAAAGTAGTTGCGTGAGATTTCTTTAAACGGCAAAAAGCCGTGGCGGTCTTCGCCGTAATCGACAAAGCAGGCTTCGAGTGATGGCTCGACGCGGGTGACGACGGCCTTGTAGATGTTGCCCTTGCGCTGTTCGCGCCCTTCAATTTCAATTTCGTAGTCGAGGAGTTTTTGTCCGTCAACAATCGCCAGGCGGCGTTCTTCAGCCTGCGTGGCGTTAATCAGCATCCGTTTCATGATGGCTCTTCCTTATCGTTGTCATGTCTCAAGCCCAAAAAATGGGCCAACGATGCCAAAGAAGACGTGATGCGAACGTGGGGAATTGCCGGAGAGCTTTTGACGCATGTGCGCCGACTGAAAAATCAGCCAGGCAGGTGGGTCGTAAGCGTAGGCGCGTGGATGGAGCGAGCCGGAGTCAAACAGCTATGCGCTACAAAAAGAGTAGCTGGTCGCGCCCGTATTACAAGGGCCGCAGGCTGATTTATGCCAAAAAACGGGGCCAAAAGGCAGCGCCGGCACAGGTTAATCAGATAAAGCAGCGTTGTCATCAGGGGGCTAACTGTTAAAGGACTTGTTCTCACTGGATCCGTATGCAGCCGGTTGCATGGGCTCGGGCTGCAAGCTTGGGTATTCCGTAGTTGTATTCGCAAAACATCGACTTGTTCTCGTGTGCAATCTGCCAGGCAAACGAGGTGCCGGGCACTCATCGTTTACGGGCGATTACCCGCGTGGGCATCGACCTACCAGCCAAGGCTGCTTGTGGTTTGCGGATGGGGTTTTTCATTACCCCGGGACTTGTGTAGACTAAACTCCAGACAAATCAACCACTTACAGCGCATCGCTAGTGAAGAACATTATAAGCCCTCCGGTGCGTGAAGTTGCAGCCCCATCAGCGGCTCGGGTCACGCTGCTTACCGTGACTGAAGACTACGCTGGCCAGCGGCTCGACAACTTCTTGATGCGCGAGCTTAAAGGCGTACCTAAAACCCATGTTTACCGCATCATCCGCAGCGGCGAGGTGCGCGTGAACAAGGGCCGGGCGCAGGCCGATACACGGCTTGGAAGCGGCGATGTGGTGCGATTGCCGCCCGTGCGCACGTCGGAGCGCGCGGAGCAGAAGGCCGAAGCCATGGCCCAAGTGGTTGCGCGCCACGGTGCGACTTCAACGCTGGGTGGCTACGCCCCTGCGGCGGAGTTTCCGATACTCTTTGAAGACGATTTTGTGTTGGCCATAGACAAACCCGCAGGCGTGGCCGTGCATGGCGGCAGTGGTGTGAGCTTTGGCGTGATCGAGCAGCTGCGCATGGCGCGGCCCGAGGCGGAGTTTTTAGAGCTGGTGCATAGACTGGACCGCGAGACCAGCGGCATACTGCTGATCGCCAAGCGGCGCATGGCGCTCAAGCTGTTGCAAGAGCAGTTCAGAGAGCGCGAGACCGACAAGGTGTACTTGGCCCTGGTCAAAGGCGACTGGGCCCCGAACAAGCGCGTGATCGACAAGGCGCTGCATAAGTATTTGATCGAGGGAAAGGCAGGCACCTCCGGTTTAGGCGAGCGCCGCGTCAGGATCGTGCCGAACCAGCACCCTGACGCTATGCGCTCGGTCACGCTGGTCAAGGTCAAGGCGCAAATTCCGGCGAATGCCGTGTTACCCAATACGCCGTTCACGCTGCTAGAAGTGACCATCAAAACCGGCCGCACGCATCAGATTCGTGTTCATCTGGCGGGCGAGGGCCATCCGATTGCCGGGGACGACAAATATGGTGACTTTGAGCTGAACAAGGCACTGCAAAAAACGCTGGCTGGCCAGGCTTCCTTAAAACGCATGTTTTTGCACGCCTGGAGTCTGAAGTTCAACCATCCCAAGCTGCGTAAAGTGATTCATTTGCAGGCGGCGCTGCCCGATGAATTGCAGCAGTTTTTACCTCATCGCTATGCAAACCCGACACTTTGACCTGATTGCCTTCGACTGGGACGGCACGCTGTTTGATTCGACCAAAATTATCATTCGCTGCATCCAGGAAGCGGTGTGCGATGTGGGCGGCACGGTACCGACTGCTGAGGCTGCAGGCTATGTGATTGGCCTGGGCCTGCGGCAGGCACTGGCCCACGCCGCGCCAGATGTGCCGGTTGAAAAATACCCGCTGCTAAGTGAGCGCTACCAGCACCACTACGCGGCGCATGCCGATGATCTCAGTCTGTTCGATGGCGTGCTGCCGATGCTGGCCAGCCTGAAGGCGCGCGGCTATTTGCTGGCGGTGGCCACTGGCAAGTCACGGCGCGGGCTGGATGACGCGCTCAGGCGCGTCGAGCTCAAAGGTGTGTTTGATGGCTCGCGCACAGCGGACGAAACAGCCGGTAAACCCAATCCCTTGATGCTGATTGAGTTGATGCGCGAGTTGGGTGTGGTGGCCAGCCGCACCCTGATGGTTGGCGACACCACCCACGATTTGCAGATGGCCGTCAATGCAGGCTGCCACAGCGTTGGTGTGAGTTACGGCGCGCATGAGTCGCAGGCTTTTGCCGCCCTGAAGCCCTTGCATGTAGCGCATTCCGCCCGAGACTTGGGCGCCTGGCTGCTCGCCAACGGCTAACCCAAGCTGCGCCTCTTTTCTTGCCTGTTATGAACGCACAGCTAGCCCTCTGCAATAGCCGCGATCTGGTGGATGCGGGGCAGGCCGTGCCTTTCGACGTGGTGTATGCAGGCCAGACCTGCCGTGCCTTTGCCGTCCGCTTCAAGGGCCAGCCGCACGCCTATCTCAATCGCTGCACCCATGTGGCGATGGAGCTGGACTGGCAACCGAATCGTGTTTTCGACAACAGTGGCCAGTGGCTGCTGTGCGCCAACCACGGTGCGGCCTACCAGCCAGACACCGGCCAGTGTGCTGGCGGGCCGTGTAACGGCGGGCTGGTCAAAATAACGCTGTCGGAAAAAGATGGCGTGGTTTACTGGCATTGTGCTTACAACCTCAAACCACCAGAGTTCTCATAGCCCTTTAAACTAGACCCCATGAACGATTCAAACCCTACCGACCCACACCAGACTGATCTTGCACCCGGCTGGGAGCGCGTCACGCTTGAAAAGCTGGCCTTCGCTTCGCTCAACGAGCAAAAAGCCACGCGCCGCTGGAAAACATTTGTGCGCCTGTCCTGGCTGGTCTTTTTTATTGTGCTGGTCTGGATCGCCCTGCATCGCGGCACGCCGGCCGGCAGCACCACCGTTGCGCATACCGCGGTGGTTGAAATAAAGGGCGAGATTTCAGCCGGCGCTGATGCCAGCGCAGAATTTATCAACGCTGCGCTAAAGGCCGCGTTTGAAGACGACGCTGCCAAAGCCGTGGTGCTGCTGATCAATTCGCCCGGCGGCAGCCCGGTACAGGCCGGCATGATGAACGACGAAATCCGCCGCCTGAAGGCCAAGCACAAGAAGCCGGTTTACGCCGTGATTGAAGAAACCTGCGCCTCTGCGGCTTACTACATTGCCGTGTCGGCAGACAAAATTTTTGTCGACAAGGCCAGCATCGTCGGCAGCATTGGCGTGCTGATGGATGGTTTCGGTTTTACTGGCTTGATGGACAAGATTGGCATCGAGCGCCGCCTGCTGACTACGGGCGAGAACAAGGGCTTTATGGACCCCTTCAGCGCGCAAAGTGAAAAGCAGCGCGCCTTCGCGCAGACCATGCTGAACCAGATTCACCAGCAGTTCATCAGCGTCGTCAAGGCTGGCCGTGGCCCGCGCCTGAAAGAAACGCCAGAGATGTTCAGCGGCCTGTTCTGGACTGGCGAGCAAGCCATTGAACTCGGTCTGGCCGACCAGCTTGGCACACTTGAATACGTGGCCAGGGAGGTCGTCAAGACCGAAAAAATCATCGACTACACCCGCCGCGACAACGTTGCCGAGCGCCTGGCCAAAAAGTTTGGCGCGGCGATGGGTGAGGGTGCGATGAAAGCTTTTAAGGCGATACCAGCGCTGCGATAACCCCACTAAAAATATAGCAAAATTTCTATCGTCCAATGCAAAAAACGGTCGGCAGTCCCAGCGCGGCACTGGACTTGTCTCGCTTCCACTGACTGACCTGCATACTTTTTGACCAGCCTGTATCCATGGTCAGGCCGCAGCTCAGTGCCAACCGGGTGTTGTCTTGCAGCGCTTGCAGCAGCGCCTGTAGCAGGACGGCGTTGCGATAAGGCGTCTCGATAAAAATCTGTGTCTGGCCGGTTTTCAGTGCCAGTGATTCAAGCTCCCTGATGCGCTGTGCGCGTTCGCCGCCGCCCAGCGGCAGGTAACCGACAAACGCAAAGTTTTGGCCGTTCAGTCCGCTGGCAGCTAGCGCCAACATCAGCGACATCGGCCCTGTCAGCGGCACGACCTGCATACCGAGGTCATGCGCAGCCCGCACCACTGACGAGCCGGGGTCTGCAATGGCGGGCATACCGGCTTCACTGACCAGCCCCATGTCATGCCCTTGCATGGCGGCGATCAGCAGCGGGCGTGCGTCAAAGTTGCCGCTGTGGTCGCCTTTTTTGTGTACCTCGCGTGGCAATTCCTGAATCTGTAGCGACTGCACGGGCTGGCTCAAGGGCTCGATGTCGTTGATGCGTTTGAGGTAGGCGCGTGTGCTCTTGGCGTTCTCGCAAATCCAGTATTGCAGGCGCGCCGCTATCTGTATGCTGGCCAACGGCATCACGTCCTGTAGCGGAGCCTGGATGTCACAACCGAAATCCAGCGGTGCGGGCACGAGGTAGAGCTTGCCCTTAAGTTGGATATTTGATTGGGTATTTGTCTGGTTACTCATGGGGTGGCCTTCGAAGGCGGGAGCAGATCAATGCCCGCAGCGCGAATCATGTTGCAGGTGCGTATCAGGGGCAGGCCGACCAGTGCGGTGGGGTCGTCGCTTTCAATCGCTGCCAACAGCGCAATGCCGAGTCCTTCGCTTTTGGCGCTGCCCGCGCAGTCGTAGGGTTGTTCGGCGCGCAGGTAGTTTTCAATCTCGTCATCTGTCAGGTCGCGAAAAGTCACTTTAACGGCGGCCAGGCTGCTTTGCTCGAAACCACTCTCTTTGCAGACCACCGCTACCGCTGTCTGAAAAATCACTGTTTGGCCACGCATCTGGCGCAGTTGTGCGACGGCGCGCTCATGCGTGCCGGGCTTGCCAAGCGGCTGGCCATGCAGGTCTGCCACCTGGTCCGCGCCTATGACCACGGCATCAGGCGCTGCGTTAGCCACTGCGCGTGCCTTCGCCAAGGCCAGACGTGCAGCCAGAACGGAGGGCTTTTCGCCTGGCAAAGGGTTTTCGTCTACATCGGGGGCCAGCACCTCAAACGGGATTTGCAAACGCTGCAACAGCTCGCGGCGGTATCGGGATGTCGAGCCCAATATCAGGCGGCGGTTTGGTGGTGGATGGGGGTAAGTCATGCCGTGATTCTCTTACACTGCACGCATGACCAGACAGCTTCAAGCCAGCCGCCTGAATATGCAGGCATTTGCACAGCAGGGTGAGGCCCTTGCAGGAACCACGCCGCTGCACGATCTGCATCGCCTGATGCAGGAGGCGCATAAGACGCATGAGGTGCAGCCTGAGTCGGTTGTCAAATGGCGAGCGCTGGGCGAGTTGCGCGAGTGTACAGGTGCCGAGGCAGATGTCTGGCTGCGTCTAGAGGCCGACACAAGTATTGCCCTGACCTGTCAGCGCTGTATGCAGCCGGTCTTGATGCCGCTTGAGGTCGATCAGTGGTACCGCTTTGTGGCCACGGAAGACATCGCCATGGCGGAAGATGATGCCTCAGAAGAGGATTTGCTGGTCATGGAGCCGCAGTTTGACTTGCTGGCTTTGCTGGAGGACGAGTTGCTGATGGCGCTGCCGCTGGTGCCCATGCATGAGCAGTGCCCTGAGAGCCTCTCACAGGCCAGCCAGTCCGTCACGACAAAAGATGAAGATGAGCCTGCTGAAAAGCCAAATCCTTTTGCAGTTTTAGCCCAGCTCAAGAAGAAATGATGCTTGTCGGGCTATAATCAAAGGCTTCGCGTACTGTCTGGCAATGTAGCTAGCCCCGAGATTTCATGCGATCCTTGGCTTTCCAAATTTCAGAAGTTGGTGCGCAATTACCAACCCTTACCCCCTCAGGAGCGGATTATGGCCGTCCAGCAGAACAAAAAATCACCTTCCAAGCGCGGCATGCACCGCTCGCACTATGCACTCAACGTGCCGGGCATCGCAGTGGAATCCACCACTGGCGAAACCCATTTGCGTCACCACATCAGCCCTACCGGTTTTTACCGTGGTCGCAAGGTGCTGAAAACCAAATCAGAAGCGTAAATTTGCGTTCAAAATACGGGCCCGCACTTATCCTGCGGGCTTTTCTTTTGCTACCTGTTTTGGCTTTAAATCCGCCCTTTGTTCAGTTGACTGCTCTGGCCGTGGCCGCTTTCCGGTTGCCCGCATGATCCGAATCGCTGTTGATGCCATGGGTGGCGACATTGGCCCTGCCGTCACGATCCCGGCCAGCCTGGCATTTCTGGATGGCCATCCGGATGCCGAACTGATCGTTGTCGGCCAGCCGCTGGTGCTTGCTACCCATCCGCAGTACGCCCAACTGAAGGCACATGCCCGTTGCCAGATGGTGGAGGCCAGCGAGGTGGTCACCATGGACGACCCGATTGAAATTGCACTGCGCCGCAAGAAAAACTCTTCCATGCGCCTTGCCATCAATCAGGTCAAGGATGGCGCAGCCCAGGTTGCAGTGTCTGCCGGCAATACCGGGGCGCTGATGGCGATTGCCCGTTATGTGCTCAAAACCATGGACGGCATCGACAGGCCTGCCATCGCCACCCAACTGCCCAATGTCATCGGCGGTGCCACAACCGTGCTCGATCTGGGGGCCAATGTGGACTGCACCGAAGAGCATCTGTTGCAGTTTGCTGTCATGGGTTCTGCCTTGGTAGCCGCGATCACGGGCAACCCCGCGCCCAGTGTTGGCCTGCTTAATATTGGTCAAGAAGCCATAAAAGGTAGCGAAATCATTAAAAAAGCTGCTGAATTGCTGCGATCTGCTGCTAATTCGGGCGATCTTAATTTTTATGGCAATGTTGAGGGGGACGATATTTTCAAGGGAACAACAGATATCGTGGTTTGTGACGGGTTTGTTGGCAATGTGGCGCTCAAAACCAGTGAAGGCCTTGCCAGCATGATAGCGAGTTTCATCAAGGCGGAGTTTTCGCGTAACATCTTTACGAAATTTGCTGCCTTTGTGTCCTCTCCGGTGCTGGCTGCATTTAAAAATCGTATGGATCACCGACGTTATAACGGTGCCGCATTGTTGGGCTTGCAGGGCTTGGTATTCAAGAGCCATGGCTCTGCAGATGCTTTTGCCTTTGAGCGTGCCCTGAATCGGGCTTATGATGCGGCTCGAAACCAACTGCTTGAGAAGATTCGGGAGCGGATTGCCCGCGCAGCACCATTGCTGGCTACAGCAAAGCTCGCTGACGCAGAAAGCACTTCCGCAACGCGGATTGAGCCAGCAGCCCTCTGATATCGACTCACTGAAACACCTGACATACAATTTTCAATCAATGGCCCGATATTCACGCATTACTGGCACTGGCAGTTATCTCCCGCCACGCCGTTTGACCAATGCCGATCTGGCCTTAGAACTGGCTACCAAAGGTGTTGAAACTTCGGACGACTGGATTGTGGAGCGCACCGGCATCCACGTCCGCCACTTTGCTGCGCCAGATGTATGCAGCAGCGACCTCGGGGTGGAAGCGGCCAAAAAGGCGCTTGAAGCGGCAGGCTTGCTCCCTGGCGATATTGATCTCATCATTGTTGCGACATCCACACCCGACATGGTGTTTCCGTCTGCGGCCTGCATACTGCAAAACAAGCTCGGCATTGCTGGCTGCGCCGCATTTGACGTGCAGGCGGTTTGCAGCGGTTTTGTGTATGCCCTGACGGTTGCCGATGCCATGATCCGCACTGGTTCGGCCAGCAAAGCGCTGGTGATAGGTGCTGAGGTGTTCTCGCGCATTCTTGATTTCTCAGACCGCACAACCTGTGTGTTGTTTGGCGACGGTGCCGGTGCTGTGGTGCTGGAGGCATCAGACACACCTGGCATTCTCGCCAGCGACCTTCATGCCGACGGCAAGCATGTCGGCATATTGTGTGTACCTGGTACCGTGTCTGGTGGCAAAATTCTGGGCGATCCGCTGCTCAAGATGGACGGTCAGGCAGTGTTCAAACTGGCCGTTGGCGTTTTAGAGAGCGCAGCGCGCGCAACGCTGGCAAAGGCCAATCTGACGGATGCCGACATCGACTGGCTGATTCCACACCAGGCCAACCTTCGCATCATGCAGAGCACTGCCAAAAAGCTGAAGCTGCCACTTGAAAAGCTGATCGTCACCCTCGACCAGCATGGCAACACGTCTGCTGCATCCATTCCGCTGGCGCTTGATGTTTCAGTGCGCAGTGGCAAGATTAAAAAGGGAGACACCCTGATGCTGGAAGGCGTGGGCGGTGGCTTCACGTGGGGCGCGGTGCTTCTCAAGTACTGAAATGGCTTATGCCTGATGGTCAACAGAACACAGATGACAGCGTGAATGTCAAGCGTCTCAGGCCACGCGACTATGTTCTTGCGCTAGGACTGCTGCTGGCTTTTACCTTGGCGGGATGGAAAATCTTCACCCGCTTGCCCGCCGCAAATTTTCAGGCCACGCAGCCGCAGCAAACGCCTTCTTCAACTCTTTCTTCTTTAGGCGCTCCCGGGAAAGCTGCAAGTACTTTGTCTGCCGCAGGCCAGCCGGAACAGCTTTCGCAGGACGGCCGATTCAGCTTCAACGCGCAGTTTGTCTCAGGCGCTCCTGGTCAGGCGGTTCACGCTGCGTCGCTGGTTGAACTGAATGATGGGCGTTTGCAGGCAGTATGGTTTTCCGGCTCGCGCGAAGGTGCGGGTAATGTGACGATTCAAACCGCCGTGATGGATCAGTCCACGCAACGCTGGGGCGCGGAGAGAACGCTGTTTGACAGGCAGCTGATTGAGCGCGGGCTTTGGCGCTACGTCAAAAAACTCGGCAACCCGGTGATCGCCCGCGCGCCCGATGGCTCGCTGATGCTCTGGATGGTGACGGTTTCGCTGGGTGGCTGGGCTGGCAGCGCCATCACCTGGTCGCGTTCCGTCGACGAAGGTGTCAACTGGAGTGTGCCCAGGCGCCTGGTGACCTCGCCTTTTCTCAATATCAGCACGTTGGTAAAAAGCACGCCGGTGGCCCTGGCTGATGGCCAGATGGCGCTGCCGGTTTATCACGAGTTTGTGGCCAAGTTTGGCGAGATACTGCGCATTGATCGGAATGGACAGGTGGTTGATAAAACTCGCATCCCCGGCAGCCAGGCCAGCCTGCAGCTGGTCATGCTTGTGACCGGGCCTGAGCGCGCACAAATCTACATGCGATCCGCAGGCTTGCCGACAGTCAAAACTTCCCGCACCGATGACGCAGGTCAAACATGGTCATCGGCGCAAGCTAGCAATTTGCCCAACCCTGGCTCAGCCCTTGCCGGGGTGGTCACGGGTGCGGGCGAGCAATGGCTGGCGCTGAACCCCACGCCCGCTGGCCGCGAAACGCTGGCGTTGCTGAAAGCCGGTAGCGAAGGCCACTTTGATGGCGCTTCTGCCCTTGTGGTGGAGTCATCCACGACAGTCCAAGGCGGGCCTTCCATCGCCGATTACGAGCGTCAGCTCGGCGATGAACTCAAGGCGCAGGGTGCGAGCGGCGCTCAGGTTCAAGCCTATGTTGCCAGTGCTAGGCGTCAGCTCTGCGGGCAAGCAAGCTGCGCGCGGGAGTTTTCCTACCCCTCTCTGCTGCAAAGCCGGGATGGTTATATCCATCTGGTGTACACCTGGCACCGCACCCGTATCAAGCATGTGCGGCTTGATCCCATGCAAACTTTGTTGACTGCTACTGCTACTGCTACTGCTACTGCTACTGCTACTGTAGTGGCCCCGAAAAATGCTTCCCCGGCTAACTGATCTGGTTGCCCTGCTGGGCATCAACCTGGTGCTGTGCGCCATGCTCTTTCGTTTGCTCCGTACGGCAAGTGGTGCCAAACCGTGGGTCAAGTGGATGACCGCTGGCTGCTTTGTGCTGCTCTGGCTGCCGGTAGGGGCAGCGCATTTACCCCTCGTGGCTTATGTGCGCGGTGTGAGTTCTGATCTGAGTCTTACCTTGGTGGCGCTGGCCGGCCTCGGACTGTGGCAAGGCCTCTCTGGCCGGGTGCTGGTTGGCGACCTCGACAAAACACCGCTGTTTGCGGTGGTCGTGGCTGCCGGAGTTTTTCTTTATCCCACGGCTTTGGGTTGGGGTGACTGGGATGCCTACAGGCTGGGTTGGGGCAGCTATGGC
The DNA here is from genome assembly GCA_038902815.1 of Polaromonas sp. GTDB lineage: Bacteria > Pseudomonadota > Gammaproteobacteria > Burkholderiales > Burkholderiaceae_C > Polaromonas. The sequence goes on from JBCKNF010000020.1 coordinate 25,783, forward strand.
ATGTTGCTGGGTCTGCTTGCATTGGTGTTGGCTTTTTGGTATCAAGGTTTGCGTTTGCTGCCGCTGCTGGTCGCGCTGGCCTTGCTGGGCTGGGTAGCGGGCATCATGGAGTCGGGCAATTTATGGGACTACCTCATAGACCCGTGGCTGGTGCTATTTGCCAGCATGATAGCGAGTTTCATCAAGGCGGAGTTTTCGCGTAACATCTTTACGAAATTTGCTGCCTTTGTGTCCTCTCCGGTGCTGGCTGCATTTAAAAATCGTATGGATCACCGACGTTATAACGGTGCCGCATTGTTGGGCTTGCAGGGCTTGGTATTCAAGAGCCATGGCTCTGCAGATGCTTTTGCCTTTGAGCGTGCCCTGAATCGGGCTTATGATGCGGCTCGAAACCAACTGCTTGAGAAGATTCGGGAGCGGATTGCCCGCGCAGCACCATTGCTGGCTACAGCAAAGCTCGCTGACGCAGAAAGCACTTCCGCAACGCGGATTGAGCCAGCAGCCCTCTGATATCGACTCACTGAAACACCTGACATACAATTTTCAATCAATGGCCCGATATTCACGCATTACTGGCACTGGCAGTTATCTCCCGCCACCAGCATCACCGGCTGGGTGTTGGTGGTCAGGGCCAGCGCTTCCTTGGGGCCGTTTTTGATGAGCTGGCTGATATCTTCAGCCAGCGCGTCGGACGCT
>JBCKNF010000021.1:0-21213 GCA_038902815.1 Polaromonas sp.
AATGTTTGATCACTTTTGCCGGTGTGGCGGTCGTACTCATGCTTTTTCTTTCAGGATTTGCTTGATGAGCGGCGCCAGTATGCCGACCACTTCGTCAGCCTCGGCAATCGTCATGGTGAGCGATGGCAGCAGGCGGATCACGCTGTCAGCCGTCACGCTTAACAGCAGGCCGTTGTCTGCCGCGCGCTTGAGCAGCTGATCGCAGGGTACTGTCAGCTCTATGCCCAGCATCAGGCCACGACCGCGAATCTCCTTCACGCCAGCCTCGCCTGCAAGCTCGCGCGCCAGCGTTGTGCGTAGGTGGTCGCCGATCTTGACGGCATTGGCCAGCAGGCCTTCTTCTTCCATGATGCGAATGGTTTCAACCCCGGCACGCATGGCCAGCGGGTTACCACCGAAAGTCGAGCCGTGGTTGCCGGTCTGAAAAATATGTGCGGCCTTAGGCCCTGCCACCACGGCCCCAATCGGCACGCCAGAGCCCAGGCCTTTGGCCAGCGGCATCACGTCGGGTTTGATGCCAGCCCACTGGTGCGCAAACCATTTGCCGGTGCGCCCCATGCCGCACTGCACTTCGTCAATCATCAAGAGCCAGTCGCGCTCATCACACAGCGCGCGCGCGCCTTGCAGATAGTCGTTGGTCATGCTGTGGATGCCGCCTTCGCCCTGGATGGCTTCAAAGAAAACGGCAACCACGTTCGGGTTGTTGGCGGTGGCAGCCTTGAGCGCGGCCATGTCGTTGAGCGGCACGCGGATAAAGCCTTCCAGCAACGGGCCAAAACCGGCTTGCACCTTGGGATTACCGGTGGCGCTGAGGGTGGCAATGCTGCGACCATGAAAGGCTTTTTCATAGACCACGATTTCCGGTCTTTCAATGCCCTTGTCGTGACCGAACTTGCGGGCCAGTTTTAGCGCGGCTTCATTCGCCTCAAGCCCGCTCGAGCAGAAAAAGACGTTCTCCAAACCCGACAGTTCAACCAGCTTGGCGGCCAAGGTTTCTTGCAGCGGCACATGGTAGTAGTTTGAGCTGTGGATGATCTTGCCGATCTGGTCCTGTAGCGCGGACACCAGTTTGGGATGGTTGTGGCCCAGCGTGTTGACGGCAATGCCACCCAGAGCGTCAATATAGGCCTTGCCGTTGATGTCCCAGACGCGGCAGCCCTGGCCGTGCGACAGCGCTATGGGCAGGCGGCCATAGGTGTTCATCACATGAGGCGAGGCGGCTTCGATAAAGTTGGGCAAGGCAGCGGTCATGGGGAAACTCCGGACTAAAAACAAAATCTCGCCCAACACAGGGCTTTGAGCGACTTTGAACTGATTTTAGGAGGGTTTTTGGCCGAGCCAAAAACAAAAAAGCCGTCTTTCGACGGCTTTTTTGCTTCACTTGCAGCGCACCCTACAAAACGGCGGATTCCTGTTCAGGAGTCCGGGCGGTTTGCCTAATTGCTTAGGCGGCCTTTGCGGGGGCTGATGCCGCTGATGCGGCTGATGCCGATAAGGCCGATAAGGCCAGGGCTTTCACCTTGGCGGACAGGCGGCTCTTGTCGCGAGCTGCCTTGTTTTTGTGGAAGATGCCTTTGTCGGCAATCGTGTCCACAATGCTTTGAGCTTTGGCAAACAAGTCTTTGGCCTTGTCTTTGTCACCAGCGAGAACGGCTTTTTCGACGTTCTTCACGGCGGTGCGGTATTTGGAGCGCAGCGAGGTGTTCGCAGCGTTGAGTTTGACGTCCTGGCGGACGCGTTTGCGGCCTGATGCCAGGCGCGGGTTCTTTTTCTTGGGTTTGGCGGTTGCCATATATATAAATTCCTTTGATCCGGGGAGGAGTATGCGGATGTTGCAAGCGAAGCCTTCGATTATAGCCCGCTGTAAACTCCCCTCGTGTCACTATTCAAAGCCGCCTCCACGGTTTCCCTTTTTACGTTTGTCTCGCGCATCACTGGCCTGGTGCGTGAGATCTTGATTGCCTCGACCTTTGGCGCGAGCGCGATGACCGATGCTTTTAACGTGGCGTTTCGCATTCCAAACCTGTTTCGCCGCCTGTTTGCGGAAGGTGCGTTTAGCCAGGCTTTTGTACCCGTTCTGGCAGCCAGCAAGGAGCAAAACGGCGAGGCCGAGACAAAACTGCTGATTGACCGGGTTGCTACGCTGTTGACCTGGGCCTTGCTGTTGACCTGCGTACTGGGTGTGGCGGGTGCGCCAGTGCTGGTCTGGCTGATGGCCAGTGGCCTTAAGCAGGATCCGCGCGGTTTTGAGGCTGCGGTATTTATGACGCGCTGGATGTTCCCCTACATTGGTTTCATGTCGCTGGTGGCGCTGTCTTCGGGGGTGCTCAATACTTGGCGGCGATTTGCTGTGCCTGCGGCTACGCCTGTGCTGCTCAATCTGGCCATGATTGCTGCTGCCTGGGCTGGTGCGCCATGGTTTAAAGCGCACGGCATTGAACCGGTTTATGCGCTGGGCGGCGGGGTGATGCTGGGCGGTATTTTGCAACTGGCCGTGCAGATTCCAGCGCTCTTAAGCCTGGGTTTATTGCCAAAAATAAGACTCAATTGGGCTGCAGTGAAGGCAGCATGGTCAGATTCAGCTACCAAAAACATAGCAAAACTGATGCTGCCGGCCTTGCTGGGTGTCAGCGTTGCACAAATCTCTTTACTGATTAACACGCAAATCGCCTCGCACCTCACACCCGGCAGCGTGAGCTGGCTGACCTATGCCGACCGCCTGATGGAATTCCCGACGGCCATGCTGGGCGTAGCGATTGGCGTGGTCTTGATGCCGCAACTGGCGGCTGCCAAGGCGGCGAACGACGCTGATGAATACTCGGCCATGCTCGACTGGGGCCTGCGCATTGTGGTGCTGCTGGCCGTGCCCTGCGCAGTGGCCTTGCTGACGTTTGCCCAGCCGCTGGTAGCCACGCTTTACCACTACGGTGCCTTTACCGATAGGGACGTGTTGCAGACGACTACGGCGCTCATGGGCTATGGCGTTGGCTTGCTGGGGCTGGTGGCCATCAAGGTGCTGGCATCGGGCTTTTACGCGAGTCAGGACATCAAAACCCCTGTGCGTATTGCCGTAGTTGTGCTGGTCATTACGCAACTGCTGAACCTGGCGTTTGTGCCGCTGCTGCAGCACGCCGGGCTGGCATTGGCCATTGGTATTGGTGCCTTGATTAACGCGCTGTGGCTTTTGCTGGGTCTGCGGCGGCGCGGCAGTTACAAGCCCGCGCCGGGCTGGGCTGTGTTTGCATTGCGGGTAGCGCTGGCGAGCGCGCTGCTGGGGGTGTTTTTGATCTGGGCTGCTGGCAGTGTCAACTGGATCGGCCTGAAGACCGCTTATTTGCAGCGCATAGGCCTTCTGGCGCTTGTTCTTATTGCATCGGCAGCTATTTATTTTGTAGCGCTCAAGGTGTCGGGGCTGAAACTGCGGCAACTGATTAGGCGTTGAATTACCGAGAGTTATTGGCGTCTGACCCCAATAACTCTCTGATTTGTGAGAAAGTAGGGCCATGGAATTAAATCTGGCCGTACCGTCCCCGCTGCAGTATTTCTCCAGCTTGGTGCAAAGCGACAAGCATTTTCCCCTGCTGGAAGCTGCCATCAGCCTAGCGCAGGACGAATACCCTGACCTCGACATACAGCAGGTGCTGGGCGACGTTGACCAGTTGCTGGTGCGCGTCAAGCGCCGCCTGCCAGCCGATGCGCCCGCCCTGCAAAAGCTGCGTTCATTGAACCAGTTCTTTTTTCACGACCTGAACTTTGGTGGCAATATCAATGACTACTATGACCCCGATAACAGCTACCTGAATACGCTGCTCAAGACCCGGCGCGGCATACCCATCACGCTGGCAGTTTTGTGGCTTGAACTGGCTGGCGGGCTGGGCCTGAATGCGCGGGGCGTGGCTTTTCCCGGACACTTTATGCTCAAGGTCAATTTGCCGAAAGGGCAGGTGGTGATAGACCCGTTTACCGGCCAGTCAGTGAGCCGCGAAGAGCTGTCCGAGCGGCTGGAGCCATTCAGGCAAAAAAACAGCCTGGATGACGAATTCGACACGCCCATCGGGCTTTATCTGCAGTCGGCCCCACCGCGCGACATCATCAACCGCATGCTGCGTAATCTGAAAGAAATCCACAAGACGCAGGAAGACTGGCAGCGCCTGATTGCGGTGGAAGACAGACTGATCGTGCTACAGCCCGACGCATGGTCTGAATACCGCGACCGTGGCCTGGCCTGGGCGGTGCAGGGGCATGCAGATCGCGCCGTGCCTGATCTTGAAAAATACCTGGAGCGGGTAGAGAGCGCGAACGATCTGGATGCAGTTGCCGAACGGCTTTCACAACTGCGCAGTCAGTGAGTTTTTGGGGTCAGAGCCCAAATTCGACTAGTCTACGGCTCGCCCGGAGGGCGCGGTGCGATGCACCGCAGCGAAATTGGTGTCTGACCCCAATAACTCCCGTTTCAAAAACTGCGGAATCTGTAGCCCGTCGGGCGAGTTGACGTTTCGCGTCAGCACCGGTTTGCCGTTTGACACAACCGGCGTGCTGCTCAACCTTCCCGTGCCATTGATGGATAAACGGCTGCCATACAGCATGGACTCTTGTGCTGGCTTCAGGCTGCTGGGTAGTGAGCTACCGAGCCGTTGCGCCGATGGCAGGGTTCGGGCTGTTGCGAGAGCGGTTGGCATGGGCTTTGATTCAAGGGGCTTGAGCAGCGCGGTAGCCACAGGTCTGGTGGCGAGTTTCACCGATTGCAAAGCGTCGTTCGCTGCTTGCGGCGGGTACAGCAAGGGCTCAAGCCATTCGAGCAGCGGCCCCCATTGCTGCAAATCAGTGGCAACCATGGCTGGTGGCAAATCAAAAATAGTCATGCCACGTTCCAGGCTGCGCACATAAAGCTGGGTTTCGCGCAGCGTACCCAGAAACGGCACCCCCAGGCCTTCAGACCATTCGCGCAGGGTTTTGGCCGCGCTGGTGCGCCCGTCAATCCGCATCCCCATGATTACCAGACGGCAGCGGCCACTGGCTACGCGCGGCAGCGCCATCAGTTCGGCATGGCAGGTGGTGGTCGACTCGCGGTCAAAAATCGAGTTGCAGACCGGCATGATGATGGCATCGGCAAACATCACCACCCTGGCCAACTCAAAGCCGTGCAGGCCTCCAGGCGTGTCAAGCACGACGTGCGTGATGCCGGTAGGCACGCGCAGCATGTTTTTCTGATCCACGGCCCAGGGTGCGATGGCCGGCAGCGACGCATCGCGACGTTTAAGCCAGGCCCGTGCAGATTGCTGGCGATCCACGTCACCCAGCATGACCGCGCTGCCACGGCGGGCAACCCAGGCCGCAATATGCGCGGCCAGCGTGCTTTTGCCACTACCTCCCTTGCGATTGACGACTGCGATGACTGGCATTCATGTTCCGTGAGCGATTCAATGAAATTACAAACGTACAAATTACAACAGCGTAGTTTGATACAAATTTTATCGAATGTCCAGAAGACCTAGGTAGTACGGGCATGGACAGCTAGTATTTCTGTAGCAAAAAGGCCTCAAATCCGCAAAAACTCTCAGGCAATAACCACTGCCGCACCGCTAGCAATCGGCGCAATCACGCCAATTGTATAAACCTGCTCGCCAGCATCACGCAAGGTTTTTGCCGTCGCTTCAGCATTCGCGGCAGCAACAACAACGACCATGCCGATGCCGTTGTTGAAGGTGCGGTTCATCTCTAAATCGTCAATACCAGCGGTTTTTTGCAGCCAGGCAAACAGCTCGGTTTGCGGCCAGCTGCCTTTGACGAGGTGAGCAGCAGTGCCTTCGGGCAACACGCGCGGAATGTTCTCCAGCAGGCCGCCGCCAGTGATGTGGGCCAGCGCCTTGATCGGGTGGGCTGCCAAGGCTGCCAATACGTTTTTGACATACAGGCGGGTCGGCTCCATCAGCGCCTGTTTAAAAGGCTTGCCATCCAGCGTGGCGGGCAATTTACTTTCGTCGCGCTCTATGCCCGTGCCGCAGGCGCGCTCCAAACACTTTCGCACCAGGCTAAAACCGTTGGAATGCACACCGCTGCTGGCCAGGCCCAGCACCACGTCGCCGGGCGCCACGTTTTTGCCGGTCAGGATTTTGGATTTTTCCACCGCGCCGACGGCAAAACCGGCCAGGTCGTATTCGCCTTCGGGATACATGCCGGGCATTTCAGCGGTTTCGCCGCCAATCAGCGCGCAGCCGCTTAACTCGCAGCCTTTGGCGATGCCCCCAATGACGGCTGTAGCGGTGTCTACGTCGAGCTTGCCGCAGGCGAAGTAGTCGAGGAAAAACAGCGGCTCGGCACCCTGCACCAGCACGTCGTTGACGCTCATGGCGACCAGGTCAATGCCCACGGTGTCGTGCATATTCCACTCAAACGCAAGGCGCAGCTTGGTGCCTACGCCGTCGGTGCCGCTGACCAGCACGGGTTCCTTGTAGCGCTTGGGCACTTCAAACAGTGCGCCGAAGCCGCCAATGCCGGCCAGCACGCCCTCGCGCATGGTTTTTTTGGCCAGTGGCTTGATGCGTTCAACCAGGGCATCGCCCGCATCAATGTCAACGCCGGCATCTTTGTAGGAGAGGGGGGAATTCGTCATGTCGGGGATGGATGCAGGCAGATAGAATTGAATGCTCGATTCTAAAGGCCCTTCAGCGGAGATTTCCGCAGAGCTTCGCAAGCATCTTCCATACAAGGCTTTATGCAATTTACCAACACTCAAAAACGCGCGTCGGCCTGGTGCCTGATCACGGCAGTGATCGTTCTGGCGCTGTGGCTGCTGGGCCCGGTTCTGACACCTTTTGTGGTGGCCGCTGTGCTCGCATACGCGCTGACACCGCTGGTCAACAGAATCGATGCGTGGGGCAGAGGGCGAATGCCAAGGGTCGTGGCGGTGATTCTGGTGGAGCTGCTTTTCATCCTGATGCTGCTCAGTCTGGTTTTGCTCATCATTCCCATCATGGCCAAAGAGTTGCCGCTGATGCGTGAACAGGTTCCCCTGCTGGTCGATCGCCTGAATACCGACCTGGCACCCTGGCTGGCGCAGTTTGGGTTCAAGGTCTCGCTCGACGTTGCCAGCATCAAGGCGGTGGCGCTGAAGTACCTCAATGCCAACTACGCAGAGATGTTCGGCTCGGTGCTGTCGTCCATCAAGCTGGGCGGCAGCGTTGCGCTGGCCGTGATTGGCAATGCCGTGCTGATCCCCGTAGCCTTGTTTTATTTGTTGATGGACTGGGACCGATTTGTCGCCCGCCTACTGGAACTGGTACCCACACCGATGCGCGCTGCGTTCGACAGTTTTACCGATGAGGCCGACGGCGTGCTGGGCCAGTATTTGCGGGGGCAACTGCTGGTGATGGTCATCATGGCGGCGTTTTACAGCGTTGGTCTGTCACTGTTCGGCCTGGACTTGGCCTTGCCGATTGGCATTTTTACCGGACTGGCGATGTTTATTCCCTACCTCGGCTTCGGTATCGGTTTGATACTGGCTGTGCTGGCCGGGTTGTTGCAATTCGTATCTGTCAAGGCACTGGTCATGGTGGCTGTGGTTTATGGCATAGGCCAGGTGGTTGAGAGTCTGGTGCTGACACCGCGGCTGGTCGGCGAGCGCATTGGCCTGCATCCGCTGGCCGTCATTTTTGCCCTGCTCGTCTTTGGCCAGGTGTTTGGTTTTGTCGGTGTACTGATAGCGTTGCCGGCCAGCGCTGTGCTGCTGGTGGGCATACGCCGACTGAAAGTCCGCTACCTGGCCAGCAAACTATACAAAGGCGCATAATTCCATTTCCAGATCAATACGATATGTTGTTGCTTCGCCTTGCCGTGCTACAGCACTGTCTGGGGCTTCTCGCCTAATCTCCTATCGATCTGAAAATGGAATACGACTTATGGCGGGCATGAAGCAGATCGCACTCGATATCGGGCTTGCCTCAGCACCCTCGTTCTCCAATTTCTTCGCTGGCCCTAACGAGGCTGCGCTCCGGCATCTTGAACTATGGGCCGGTAATTCCTTGCGCTCACCCGTGCCAACCTATTTGTGGGGCGAGCCAGGCAGCGGCAAAACCCATTTGCTCAATGCGGTCAGCGAGACATTGCGCGAGCAGGGTGCGCGTGTGGGCTGGCTCGATGCGTCCGTGCTGGAGCCCCCCGAGTTCAGTGAGTCGTGGGCTGGCGTGATTCTGGACGACTGCCATTTGTACACCGCCGTTCAGCAGCAAGGTGCCTTCAACTGGTTTGTCAATGCACTCAGTTCCGCTGATGGCCAACCGCGCTGGGTATTGGCGGCGGGCGGTTTGCCGCCAGCTGATCTGGTGTTGCGGGAAGACCTGCGTACGCGCTTGGGGTGGGGCCATGTGTTTGAGCTGCGCTCTTTAAGCGAGACCGAGCGACGCGCTGTGCTGCGGGTTGAGGCCGATGCACGCGGCGTGTTTTTAAGCGACGAGGCGATGGACTTCATGCTGAATCGCTTCTCGCGTGACCTGAGCAGCCTGATGCAGTTGCTCGATCAGCTCGACGACTATGCGCTGCAAACCCAGCGCGCCATCACCATTCCTTTGATTAAAGCCATGCTGGATAACGAATGAGGCAGTTAAAAAAGATCGCGCTATTCGATCTCGATTACACCTTGATTCCGATTGACTCGGATTACGAATGGTGCGAATTCACCATTGCTTTGGGCTGGCGCGAGGGCGATGAGTTTCAGCGCCGCAATGCCGAGTTTTTTGAGCAGTACAAGGCTGCAACGCTCGACATCCATGAATACGTGCGCTTCGCCACGCAGGCTATTCGTGAACAGGGCGCTACTAAATCAATAGCTGCTCACGCCCGTTTTATGGGCGCTGTGGTGCAAAAAGCCATTAAAAAACAGGCTTTGGAGCTGGTTCAGGGCCATCAAAAGATGGGTAGCGAGGTGGTCATCGTCACCGCCACCAATGAATTTGTGACCCGACCGATTGCAGACGCATTTGGCGTCAAAGAGCTGATCGCCATTGAGCTGGAGCGTGACGTGACGGGTTGGTTCACCGGCGAGATCAAAGGCACCCCATCATTTCGTGAAGGCAAGGTGACGCGGGTCGAAAGCTGGCTGGCTGCCCGGCGCCTGACATGGGGCGACGTAGAAACCACCTTTTACTCCGACTCCATGAATGACTTGGCCTTGCTTGAAAAGGCTACGCACCCGGTAGCCACCAACCCCGACGATCGGCTGCGTGCCCTCGCGACAGAGCGCGGATGGCGCATACTTGACCTGTTTCAGTCTTAGTACCTAATGATCAAAAAATTCATCGCCAAATTCTTTGGTAAAGCAGCCCCTTCTGAGGCCTCTGCAGCATCAGCCAAGCGAGTCAAAAAATCTCCGTTCGGCACTCGCCACGATATTCCCGCCAAAGAGCACGGCATCAACCCCAAGCTGGTGGACGAGCGTGCCATGGATGTGGTACACACGCTCAAGCAGGGCGGGTTTGAGGCCTATATCGTCGGCGGCGCGGTGCGTGACCTGCTGGTTGGCCTGCGCCCCAAAGATTTCGATGTGGCGACCAACGCAACGCCAGAGCAGGTCAAACAACTTTTTCGCCGTGCCTTCATCATTGGCAGGCGCTTCCGTATCGTGCATGTCATTTATGGCCGTGGCCGTGAGCATGAAGTCATTGAGGTATCGACCTTCCGCGCCCACCTAGACAGCAGCCAGGCCGAACAGGTTGGCGGCAACGAGCGCACCAGCAAAAGCGAACTCGCCGGCATGAAACACGCTGTTGATGCCTCTGGCCGCGTGCTGCGCGACAACGTCTGGGGCCCGATGGAAGAAGACGCTGCCCGGCGTGACTTCACCATCAACGCGATGTACTACGACCCCGAAACGCAAATTGTGGTGGACTACCACAGCGGTTTTGCGGACGCGAAGAAAAAAATCATTCGCATGATAGGCAACCCGGTGGTGCGCTATCGTGAAGACCCGGTGCGCATCATTCGTGCCGTGCGCTTTGGTGCCAAGCTCAGTGCGCTGGGCTTTAAATTTGAAAGTAAAACGTCTGCACCGCTGCGTGAAATGTCCAGCCTGCTAGCAGACGTGCCGCAGTCGCGGCTGTTTGACGAAATGCTCAAGCTCCTGCAAACCGGCCATGCGCTGGCCAGCATTGAGCAACTCAAAAGCTTAGGCCTTGGCACCGGTATTTATCCGCTGCTGGATGTGGTGGTTGAAACCGCGCACGAGCCGTTTTTAAACTTAGCACTTAAAGACACCGATCGCCGCGTTGGCGAAGGCAAACCGGTAGCGCCCAGCTTTTTGCTGTCGTGTGTGTTGTGGGTTGATGTGCGTGACGGCTGGGAGCGGCGCTTAAAGCGCGGCGAGCACACCATGCCCGCGCTGCAAGAGGCGATTGACGATGCCTTCAACGCCAAAATTGGCGACGTATCAGGCCGCGGCAAATTGGGTACTGACATGCGCGAGATATGGGCCATGCAGCCTCGGTTCGAGAAGCGCACTGGCGCATCGCCCTATTCGCTGCTAGAGCAACCACGCTTTCGCGCCGCTTTTGACTTTTTACGCCTGCGCGCGCAAACCGGCGAGATTGATGCGGACTTAGCCGAGTGGTGGGAAAAATTCAGCACCGCTTACGACGACGAGCGCCATGAAATGATTGAAGCAGCGCGGCAAGAGCAATTGCAAAAGCCGCAGCAGCCGAGGGTGCGTGTGAAGCGTGTTGATGCTGATGTGCAAGTCGAGTTTTCTGCCGATCACACCGATGGCGACGCTCCTGCTAAAAAGCGCCGCCGCAGACGCAAGCCTGCCAATCGCTCCGGTACGGGCGGTGAAGGCGGTGAAGGTGGTAGAGAAGGCGGCTCGGGTCAGCTTGCACCAGACGCATCCAACTCTTGAGCGTGAATAGTGTGGTGATGGTCACAGCCTACATCGCACTCGGAGCCAATCTAGGCGACGCGGCATCAGCCCTGCGCCAAGCTGCTCAAGCGATTGCCCAGTTGCCGCAGACCCGCGTAGTCAAGATATCGAGCATCTACAAAACTGCGCCGCTTATGTCAAGGGGCGACGAGCTTTCAGCTGTTGACCTTGGCAGCGACTACCTCAACGCGGTGGTGGAAGTTCACACCGGGTTAAGTGCCCCCACATTATTTCAAAACTTGCAACAACTAGAGCAAGCCGCAGGCCGCGAGAGGCCGTATCCGAATGCACCACGCACGCTTGACTTGGACTTGCTGCTGTACGGCAGCGCCAGCATTGATTCAGCACACTTGGTAGTGCCACATCCGCGCATGTGGCAACGCGCTTTTGTGCTGCTGCCGCTGGCTGAAATTGGGCCTGGTTTGGTGAGCGATTTGCAGTTAAAAGCCGTTGTAAGTCAGCGGATTGAGATGCTTTCAAGTCTGTAGCGCAATCATTACGGGCGTGAGATGCTATTAAGCTCACGAAGTTGATCCAGCAGGCGTGTCGACCGCAAAGCCAATGTGCAAGCCACTTTCAGGAGAATTGTATGGCCAGATTAAATCGCAGCCGTCAGATTAAACCGCAAGTTCTGCGGTGTACATTACGTTAGAACGCATCGAATGAGTCCCCGCGCCAAACGCCGAATAAAGAGGAATTCAGAATGACACTATGCCCAATCGCATTAGTAGCCGGCTGCAAAAAATGTCCGGCATTCACAGTCTGCCCCATGAAAGGTGTCATCGGTGATTACAAGAAACCAGACGAGACGCAAACGAAGCAGCACGCGGAGAACGCACCGAGCGGCGTAAAACGAGATGAGTAGCCGAAGACGACGAGGACCTCAAGAATGTTGGTGCGCTGCGTTCTAACCTTTCACTGCAATGGACGGCCGCAAGCGGTCGCCGCTGAGTTCCGACGTTGAGGTTGTAAAAAAACCTACCCATCCAGATTGGACCAAGGCGACATGAAAAATCAACCTCATAGAACGGCCTACATCGCACGATCGCGAACGTCGGAAGGGGTCTGGCACCCCCGGAAATGGTCAGTTTGAACCACCTCGACATTTTTTTACAGCCTCGTTAGGCCTCAGAGACATGAACACGTGGCAGCCGATACCGGGGAGAACTCTCCGCGACCGCGTCGCCCAGGGTGTGGCGAGGATGACGCCCGGTCAACTGAACCTCTGGCAGGCAATCAACGTGCCTCCCGAGAAGTGGGAGCAGCTGCCATTCGGCAGGAACGGCAATGGTTTCTGGGTCGTGGCTGTGATCGGTCAGACAGTGATTTGGTACAACGACATCGAGGACGGTTTCAATCGATCACGCTATCTGAAGCACGGCCGAATCGAAGACTACTGGTGCAATCAAGACGAACTTGAAATCACACTTGGCGCACTTATGAACTCGATCGAACGTGGTGGCCCGGACCTCGTTCTCATCCGCAAGCCGCCCAGCAGGGTCACTCCATGAATCCTATGGTCATCATGGTCGCTGACTCCGAGCCGCTGTCTCGGGCGCAGCTGGCTAACGATTTAACCGAACTGAATCAGGAATCTAACTTATGAAGATCTGCCGTTTTGACGATAACCGACTTGGTGTGGTGGAAGGCGATGTGGTACGTGATGTGACCGCTGCGCTGGAAATATTGCCGTCGCATGTGTATCCGCTGCCGACCGTTGATCCGCTGATCGCCAACCTGGCGCAGGTGCGCGCATCCAGGCAAGCGTTGCAATCATCCAACTGAACCGGAGATCCATTATGTCGGCTCAACCAGATAGCAACCATGCGCGCGAAGCGTTTTACAACAAGATCAGCAACGCCAACTGCACGCCGCTGTGGGAAGTGCTGCATGGCCTGGTCACGGCCACGCCCAATACGCCGTGCCTGCCGTACCTGTGGAAGTGGGATCAGGTCTATCCCTGGATCCTGGAAGCCGGCCAACTGATCACGGCCAAGGAAGCCGAGCGGCGCGTACTGGTACTGGAAAACCCCGGCCTGCGTGGTCGCACGCGGATCACGCATAGCTTGTATGCGGGGTTGCAACTGATCCTGCCGGGAGAAGTGGCACCGGCGCACCGCCATTCGCAATCGGCGCTGCGTTTCATTTTGCAGGGCAAGGGCGCGTACACGACGGTCGATGGGGAGAAGGTGGCGATGAGCGTGGGCGACTTTGTCATCACGCCGTCGTGGACTTTCCATGATCATGGCAACCTGACCGATGAACCGATGGTATGGCTCGATGGGCTGGATCTGCCGATCGTGGAATTGCTCGATGCGCAGTTCATGGAAAAGGGCGCGACCAACGAGCAGCGGATAGAGCGCAATGCAAAGGCGAACCTGGCGCGCTTTGGCAATACGATGAAGCCGGTGGAATACAAGGCGCGCTCGCGCACGTCGCCGCTATTCTGGTATCCGTACGAGCGCACGCGTGAAGCGCTGGAGACGATGAAAACCGGCGACGAACTGCATCCGGTATGGGGCCACAAGCTGCAGTACACCAATCCGGTGACGGGGGACTGGGCGATGCCGACGATCGGCACGTTCATGCAATTGCTGCCGAAGGGATTCAAGGGCATTCCATACCAGTCGACCGATTCGACGGTGTATGCGGTGGTGGAAGGAAAAGGGCGCTGCATCATCAATGGTCAGACGATGGAATTCGGGCCGAAGGATGTGTTTGTATGCCCGTCGTGGATGCAGTACAGCCTGGAAGCCGACGAGGAAGCGGTGCTGTTCAGCTATTCCGACCGTCCGGTGCAGCAAGTGCTTGACCTGTGGCGCGAAGCATTCTGATAATCCTAAAAATGGCTGTATCCCACTAAATATTGGCGTGAGCAGCTATTAAATTAGTAGCGTGACATCTTCAGCACAAACAAACTCAAGGTGCCAGTCGCTCCCGCAACCAGCCCCCATCGTCTTGCCGCGTGTACCGCAAGCGATCATGCAAGCGGCTCCTGCGGCCTTGCCAGAACTGCCAGTTGTCGGGCTTTAAACGGTAGCCACCCCAGTGCGGGGGGCGCGGTGGTTGCAGTAGAAATTTGGCAGCGTACTTGGCGGCATTGGCCACCAGCACGCCGCGTCCGGTAATCACCTCGCTTTGCGGGCTGGCCCATGCGCCTATGCGTGAGTCGAGTGGGCGGCTGTTGAAGTAGGCATCGCTTTCCTCAGCTGAGACTTTTTCAACCACGCCTTCAAGGCGCACGCTGCGCTCTAGCTCAACCCAGTGAAACTGCAACGCCGCATACGGGTTGCCTGCCAGCTCCATGCCTTTGCGGCTGTCGTAATTGGTGTACCAGACGATGCCGCGTTCGTCATAACCTTTGACCAGCACCACGCGCGTTGAAGGGCGCAGGTTGTTGGCTACGGTGGCCAGCGTCATGGCGTTGGGCTCGGGTACCTCGCCTGCGATCGCTTCGTTTAACCACTGCTCAAATTGTTTGAGCGGGTCGGCATGGGATGCGTCTTCATTGAGCTCGGCGCGCGCGTAGCTTTTACGCAGATCGGCAATGGCTTGGTTGGAGTGTGTAGTGCGTGACATCGTTAAAGTGTAGCCACCAACGTCAGCAGCTTGCCCAGTGCGTGGTCATCAATGCCCAGCGCGCGCAGTTTGTCGTAGGTTAGCTGTGCGTACTCGCGTGTGGTGCCGTAGCGCCCGCATGAGTCAGAAAAAATCTGCCGATAGGTGTCAACACTCAGCACACCCGTGTGATTCGGGCTGCGTTTTGAGAGCGTGAAAGCCAGCGCCCGCACCTCGCCTTGTTCGGTGTGGCAACGCAGCCATTTCGGGTCATATACGCCGTTGGGCATTTCGCGTTCCCACAGGCCGGGCAGGGCTGCAATCACCTGGGCGCGTGGTATGCGAAACGCCACCCCCTTGCAACTGCCACCGTGCAGCAGCCCAAATACCAGGCCAGGGCGTTCGGGCGTGCCACGGTTCAGACGGCTCCACATTTTTAACGCACGGTGATAGCCGTAAATGGTGGCAAAGCGTTCTTCGGCAAACTCAAACTCAGGCCGCCAGATGAGGGACGCATAGCCAAAAATCCAAAGGTCTTTCTTGCCACCCCATTCACGGCTTACCGCTTCCAGCATGTGCGCCGGATTGCGGACGTTTGGCTTCCCGTTGCTTGGCGCGCGTTTCCAGGCATTTATGCTTGGAAACGCGCGCCAATGCTTGTGTTTCGATATAGCGATTAGCGTATCAAACCTACCAGATGGTGACGCGCTGCTCCGGTGGCAGATACATCTTGTCGCCTTCTTTCACCCGAAACGCGTTATAGAAGCCCGGCTGGTTGCGCAATGTGGCAAAGCCGCGCACCGGTGCGGGCGAATGCGGTCCGGTTTTCATTTGCAGGATCATGGCCTCGGGCCGCGACTTGTTGCGCCAGATTTGTGCCCAGCCTATGAACAAGCGTTGATCGCCGGTCAGGCCATCGATCACGGGGCCATCCTTGCCGCCGAGCGAGAGCTTGTAGGCCTTGTAGGCAATCGCCAAACCGGAATTGTCGCCGATGTTTTCGCCAAGCGATAACGCGCCGTTGACATGGTATCCGGCAATCGGCGAATACGCCGAGTACTGCGCGATGAGGCCGCGGGTCTTGGCGGCAAATTTTTCGCGGTCTTCGGCCGTCCACCAGTTACGCAAGTTGCCGACCGCGTCAGACTGGCTCCCGGAGTCGTCGAACCCGTGGCCGATTTCGTGGCCGATCACCGCGCCGATACCACCGTAGTTCACCGCATCATCGGCCGCTGCGTTGAAAAAAGGCGGCTGCAAAATGCCAGCTGGGAAGGTAATCTCATTGCGTCTTGAGTTGTAGGACGCGTTCACGGTCTGCGGCGTCATGCTCCATTCGGCGCGGTCAACCGGCTTGCCCAGCCGCCCGATGTTGCGCTGGTATTCGGCCGCGCTGACGCTTTTCAGATTGGCGATGAGATCGTCCTTGACGATGGTGATGGTCGCGTATTCGCGCCATTTGCTGGTGTAGCCGATTTTCGGGTTCATCGCGGCGAGTTTGGTGCGCGCTTCTTTTTTGGTCGCCTCACTCATCCAGTCGAGCACATCAATACTCTGGCCGAACGCGGTCACCAGATTAGCGACCAGCTTTTCCATGCGTGCCTTGTGCTCTGGCGGGAAATGTTTGGCCGTGTAGAGCTTGCCCAAGGCATCGCCGAGCGCGCTATCAACCAACCGCACACCGCGCTTCCACGCTTCTTCGTTGGCCGGCACACCGCGCAGGAAGGTGCCGTTGAAGGCAAAGCTGTCATCGACCAATGATTGGGACAAGAACGGCGCATAGCGATTGACGAGGTGCCACTTGAAATACGCCTTCCATGTCGACAGCGGGGTGGCATCGGCAAGCTTGGCGAAGGCGGTGAGGTAACTTGGCTGGGCGACGATCACGGACGTGACCTTACCCTCCACGCCCGCTGTACGAAGGTGCAAGTTCCAGTCGTAGCCGGGTGCCAGCTCGGCCAGTTTGGCGAGTTCAATCTTGTTGTAGGTCTTGACCGGATTGCGGTTTTCCACGCGCGTCCATTGACCGCGTGCGATAGCCGTTTCAAGCGCCAGCACGGCCTTGGCGTTGGCGGCGGCGTCCGTGTCACCGGCGGCGGTCAGCATTTTCTCGATCAGTGTCTGATACTTGACGCGCGTCTGCGCCATCTTTGCATCGGTTTCGTTCAAGTAGTAATCGCGATCCGGCAGGCCCAGACCGCTTTGCGACAGCGACACCACGTATTGCGTCGCGTCCTTGGCGTCTTGCACCACGCCCATGCCCACCGGTACTGTTACGCGCATGCGGTTCATCGAGGCAACCATCTCGGCGAGCGCCGATTTCTCTTGCAAGGCATCGATGCGCGCCAGATCGCCTGTCAGCGGCCTGATACCCAACTTGTCGCGCCGCGCTTGATCGAGGAAGCTGGCATACAGATCGGCCATTTTCTGCGCCTCGGAATCGGCGACTCTGCTGGCATCTTTTAATTGCTGTTCGATGATGATGTGCAGATTAACCAACGCGGCTTCACGTAAATCGTCGAACGAACCTCGGCTGGATTTGTTGGCCGGCAGCTCGACGGTTTTCAGCCAGCCGCCGTTGGTGTAGGCGTAGATGTCGTCTTGCGGGCGCACCGTGCGGTCCATGTTTTTGAGTTCGATGCCGGAGATCAGCGCCACCGCTGGCACCCGCTGCGCAGTGGGCGCAACATGGTGCGCGACATCGTGGGCAAGCAGGGCGGGTGCGGCACCCGCAACCAAGGTGAGCAAGACCGCGCGCATCAGTACTGAGTTGATTCGTTTCACAAGCGTGTCCTCAAATGGAAAATAGGGAATTCAGCAATGACGAACGGGCGATTATCGCCCAGCTTGCCGCCCCACGGTGGTGTGTGTGGGTGGCTCCTGGCTGACCCCGGCTGAGACGATTGCACGCGGTAACTGGTCGCATGTGACGGCGCTGGCGTTTCAGGCTTGCCAGTTGCTGCGACACCCCGCATAAAACTACCGCAGGCCAGCACCCGCAGCACCTTAGTCGCGCTGGATCAGCTCAATCTTGTAGCCATCCGGGTCGGTCACAAACGCAATCACCGTCGAGCCGCCTTTGACAGGCCCGGCTTCACGCGTCACGTTGCCTCCGGCGGCTTTGATTTTTTCACACGCTGCATAGGCATCTAGCACACCGAGCGCGATGTGGCCGTAAGCGGTGCCGATGTCATAGCTGCTGGTGCCGTGGTTGTAGGTCAGCTCCAGTTCTGCATGGTCTGGATTTTTGCCGTAGCCGACGAACGCCAGGGTGTATTTGTATTCAGCGTTTTCAGATGTGCGCAGCAGCGTCATGCCGAGTACCTTGGTGTAGAAATCAATCGAGCGCTGGAGATCGCCAACGCGCAGCATGGTGTGTAGGAGTCGCATAAAGGGGGTTTGAGTGTTATCGTAAAAAGTGATTATCGCCAATCTTGACTGCGAGTGTCAGCACCTGTAACAAAGGCACATACAGGCAGGATTTATCTCAGTGCGCTGTCTTGACGGATGGCGCGCACCCGTCGCTTGACCTGCCTAACCGAAATATTGAGCCACCGCGCCGCGTCAGATTGACCCATAGTACGTTCAATCACCTGCACGATCACTGCGTACCGATCCGCTTCCTTCAATCTCATTTGTACCGCCTCCGCCATATTCACACCCCTTAAACACAAAAGGGGACATTACGACTTTGCGCTGCCAGACAAGGCTAGCAGTTGACAAGGAAGGCGATACGGTGAGATAGTTGGGCACATGCGGTTGAATTTCCTATCCCTTGGCAATTCATTTGGTTACGGAGGTAGCTCCACAGCAGGGCCTTCGACAAGCTATTTTAGGAGAACCCGATGAAAAAATGGGGCGCAATGTGGACGGCGATGGGTACGCTGGCTGTCGCACTGGGGTCTTCACTAGCCATAGGCCAGACATGGCCGCAGCGACCCGTCAAAGTAATTGTGCCGTTCGCCGCGGGTGGCAACACCGACAACCAGGCGCGCATCGTGTCGGAACGATTGTCCGCTGTACTTGGCCAGCCGTTCCTCGTTGAAAATCGAGTTGGCGCGGGCGGCGCGATCGCGGCCGAATTTGTCGCTAAAGCGCCCGCAGACGGTTACACGCTGTTTTTTGCGGCATCGTCACAGTTTCTCCTGCCGCTGATGCAAAAAGTCAACTTCGATCCGTTCAAGGACTTTGCGCCGATCTCGATCGTCGGCACTAATCCTTTCGTACTCGGCGTGCATATTTCCGTCCCGGCGACCACGATCAAGGAATTCGTTGATTACGTCAAGGCACGACCCGGGCAGATGAACTACGCCTCAGGTGGTATCGGAACTATTGGTCATCTGAGCGGAGCGCTGTTTCTCGTACGGGCCGGAATCCACATGACACATATCCCGTATAAGGGCGGAGCCCCGGCGGTTGCCGACCTCGTTGGCGGGCAGGTGCAGATGTACTTCGGCAACGCCTCGGAACTCATTCAGCATTCAAAAGGCGGCAAGATCAGATTGCTTGCGGTGTCAAGTGAAAAACGCGCGCCGCAACTTCCCGATTTGCCGACGATTGCGGAGTCCTATTCCGGCTTTCGAACCGGCACGTGGAATGGATATCTTGCCCCTGCTGCGACCCCGAAGCCAATCATTGAGCAACTCGCGCACGAGATTGCGAAAATCGTCCGAGAGCCGGCGACCGCGGAGCGCTTGACCAATATGGGCGTAGATCCGCTGGGGAACACGCCTTCGGAGTTCGCCGAGCTCTTGCGCCGCGACGCGCCCATTGGGCGCGCCGCCGTAAATGCGGCGGGGATTAAACCGGATTAGGTCGTCGCGTTAAACAAAAACCCGTTTACACAAAATTCCCGACACCCCCACCCTTGGAAGACGAAAAACAGAGGGAAGCTCAATTTGCAACCACACGGTAATACGCACCTCAGGGAGATCGAAGCATGACGCAACGCATTTGGGACCCATTCCTCACCGAACGCGACAAGCAGGTATTTGCGGCATCGGGATTTGGGGCAATGCAGGGCTTTGGCAAGCGGCCGGCGCTGCTGGTGATTGATGTCAATTATTTCTTTTGCGGTGATCGTCCTGAGCCGATACTCGAATCCATCAAGCGTTGGCGGAATTCCTGCGGGATGGATGCCTGGACATCCATCGGCAGCATCAAAACGCTGATTTCGGGTGCGCGTGCAAAAGGCATCCCGGTAATCTATACCACCGGCACTTCACGTCCGGACCAGTGGAACCGCGGCAGCTGGGGATGGAAGAACAGCCGCAACCCGGAGGATGCGCAGGTGCGGCGCAGCCACAATCTTGACGGCAACACCATCGTGCCCTCATCTGCGAAGGTTTGCAGCGATGATGTTCCATGCAACGAGAATCACCCATGCCTGATCTTTCCGACTTGAACGCCAACTTCCGCCAAGGCGATAGCGGAATGCGGAAGCCGTTCCCCGTCAACCATCTGGTGATCGCCGGCTGGACCGGTCGTGACAAAGCGACGCTGGAAAAGCACATCGTTGAACTGGAACATCTCGGTGTCAAACGGCCCGCGTCAACGCCAATGTTTTATCGCGTCGCAGCAGCCCGCGTCACCACATCCAATCGCATCGAGGTAAGCGGAGACGCATCAAGCGGCGAGGTCGAGTTCACAATTCTAAAGTCCGACGGTCGCCTTTGGATTGGCGTTGGCTCTGATCATACCGATCGTCGCGTCGAAACTTACGGTGTAACCGTCTCCAAGCAGATGTGCGACAAACCCGTTGCCGATGAATTCTGGGCTTACGAGGATGTGGCGGGCCATTGGGACAGTCTGGTGCTTCGTTCGCATATCGTAGAGCAAGGCAAGCGCGTTCTTTATCAGGAAGGATCCGTTACGGCCATGTTGTCTCCTGAATCTCTTTTGGCCCTTTGGAATGGTGGTGTTCTGGAAGAAGGCACCCTGATGTTCTGCGGCACGCTGCCCGCAAAAGGAGGGATTCGCGCCGCGCCGCACTTCGAGTTCGAATTGGAAGACCCTATTCTAGGGCGCAAGCTCATGGCCGGGTATGCCGTGACCAGCCTGGCTATAGCGGGCTGACATGCCGAACTCAGCCAAATTGAATTCACCAATCTTGATTGCCGGCGGTGGACCGGTAGGGCTGTTCTGCGCTTTGTTGCTGGGCCGTCAGGGCATTCCCGTCCGCTTATTCGATCTGCATGAAGAGCTGCAGCTCGATCCGCGCGCGGCCACCACGCATCCGGCCACCCTGGAAGTTCTGGATGTGGACGGTTTGGTGCAAGATATGGCACGTGAAGGTTTGGTAGCCCCAATCTTCCAGTTCTGGGACAGGCCGGCCAACCGACTTGTAGCCGAGTTCGATCATGCAGCGCTGACCGGAGAAACGCGCTTTCCGACTGTCATCCAGTGCGAGCAGTTCAAAACTGCAAGGTTAATTCTGCAGCGGCTGCGAAAGCTCCCGCACGTGGAAATTCTGTTTGGGCACGCTGTCGTGGGCGTAGAACAGTCCGGTAGCGATGTCACTGTCACAGTGAAAGAGGCAACCACACTTAAACGTCATTCCGGCGCGTATCTCATCGGCGCTGACGGAGCCAGCAGCATTGTGCGCAAGCAGTGCAATATTTCATTTGAGGGCTTTACCTGGGATGAGCGATTTATCGTTCTAACAACGCCTTTCGATTTTGAAGCGCATCGCGGATATTCTTATCGAAACTATTTTGCCGATCCGGACGAATGGTGTAATTGCTTTAAAGTCT
>JBCKNF010000022.1:0-20209 GCA_038902815.1 Polaromonas sp.
GTAGCAGGTCTGAAACTATAGTTTTCCCAAGACAAAAAATGCAACAAGACATCCTCATCAACTGGTCGCCGCAGGAAACCCGGGTAGCAGTCGTGGAGCACGGTGCCGTGCAGGAACTGCAGGTTGAGCGCACTCTGGAGCGTGGTTTGGTGGGCAATGTCTATCTGGGCAAAGTTGCGCGTGTATTGCCCGGCATGCAGTCGGCCTTTATAGACATTGGCCTGGAGAGGGCCGCTTTTTTGCATGTGGCCGATTTGATGAGCAGCATCAACAGCCGTCATGCCGATGCCGAAGCGCCCGTAGCGGCAGTCGCGCCGCAACCGATTGAAAAGCAGTTGTTTGTAGGCCAGGCCGTGATGGTGCAGGTGCTCAAGGATCCGATTGGTACCAAGGGTGCGCGGCTTACGGCGCAAATCAGTATTGCCGGGCGCTTGCTGGTCTTTTTGCCGCAGGACAAGCACATCGGCGTGTCGCAGAAAATCCCGGTCGAGCAACGTGAAGACCTGCGCCAGCGAATGCAGGCGCTTGCTGGCGACCTGGGTGGTGGTTTTATCCTGCGCACCAACGCCGAGGATGCACTGGATGCCGAGTTATCGGAAGACATTGCCTACCTGCGCAAAACCTGGGCCCGTATCAAGGACGCATCGGTGCGGCTTGCGCTTGCATCTGTGCTGCATCAGGACCTAAACCTGCTGCAACGTGTGCTGCGCGACATGGTGGTTGAAAGCACGCAGACCATTCGCATCGATTCACGCGAGCAGTTTGAAAGCCTTAAAACATTTGCAACCGAATTTATGCCCGCAACGCTGCAAAAGTTGCAGCTTTATGCAGGCGAGTGCCCCATTTTTGACTTGTTCAATATCGACGAGGACATTGCCCGGGCGCTGGGCCGTCGGGTGGATCTTAAATCTGGCGGCTATCTCATCATTGACCAGACCGAAGCCTTGACGACAGTCGATGTGAACACCGGGGGCTTTGTCGGTGCCCGCAATTTTGATGACACCATTTTCAAGACCAACCTGGAGGCTTCGCAGGCGATTGCCCGGCAACTCCGCCTGCGTAACCTGGGCGGCATTGTGATTGTCGATTTCATTGACATGATGAAGGAAAACCATCGCGATGCTGTGCTGGCCGAGTTTCAGAAGCAGCTTGCGCGTGACCGCATCAAGACCAATGTCAACGGTTTTTCAGCACTCGGCCTGCTCGAGATGACACGCAAGCGCACACGGGAGTCGCTGGCGCACCAGCTGTGTGAACCCTGTGCCGAATGCATGGGCAAAGGCGTGGTCAAGACGGCCCGTAGCGTGACCTATGACATCCTGCGCGAAATTTTGCGCGAAGCACGCCAGTTCAATCCGCGCGAGTTTCGTGTCGTGGCCTCGCCCAAAGTCATTGAGCTTTTTCTCGATGAAGAAAGCCAGCACCTGGCGGGACTTAGCGACTTCATCGGCAAGCCGATCTCGCTACAGGCGGAAGCCGCGATGGCGCAGGAACAATACGATATTGTTTTGCTATGAGCACCGAACGCAGCGCCAACCAAAGGCCCATTCCGGTTCTGGTTTATCACCAGATTGACCACCCACCGCCCAAGAACCAGCCGTTTCGCAGTCTCTACGTCACACCCGCCGCATTTGCAAGGCAAATGCGCTTGCTGCACTGGCTGGGTTACAAGGGGCTGTCCATGAGCGATCTGCAACCTTATCTGCTGGGGCAGCGCTCAGGCAAAGTGGTCGGCATCACCTTTGATGATGGCTATGTCAACAACCTGACGCATGCGCTGCCAGTGTTGGTGCGGCACCAGTTTTCTTCTACCTGCTATGCAGTCAGCGCTCTGGCGGGCACGACCAACCTTTGGGACAACGGCATAGGTATTACACAAACCCCCTTGATGAACGAAGCCCAGATGCGGCAATGGGTTGCGGCAGGCCAGGAGATAGGATCGCACACGCGAACGCACGCCGACTTGATGGCAAGCAGCGACGAGGATTGCCGCATCGAAATTACAGAGGGAAAAGCCGAGCTGGAGCGGCTGCTGGCCGACCGGGTAAATCATTTTTGCTACCCCTACGGGCACTATGAGGCCGGGCATGTCGGCATGGCGCGCGCTGCGGGCTTTGAGACCGCCACGACGACGCAGCGAAGCCGTTGCCACACAGGCGCAGACATGCTGCAAATACCGCGCGTGCCGGTTTTACGTTCCACAAGCCTGCCGCTGTTCTGGCTCAAGATTGCGACTGCTTATGAGGACAGACGCAGGAAATGAGCTCGCCTGCCAGCAGACTGCGGATTGCGGTGTTGAATCGGGTTTTTTCACCGACAGGAGGTGGCGCGGAACGCTACTCCATCGCGCTGGTCGAGCAACTCGCGGCAAGGCATGAAATGCATGTGTTTGCCCAGGTTACTGAGCACCACTGGCCCGGTGTCACTTATCACCGCATCAGCATGCCGCTGCGCAAGCCGCGCTGGATTAATCAACTCTGGTTTGCCACAGCGACCTGGTGGGCAACGCGCAAAGGTTTTGACGTGGTGCATTCGCATGAAAACACCTGGCATGGCGATGTTCAGACGGTGCATGTGCTGCCGCTCAAGCACACCTTGTTTGTTGGCCGCGCGTGTTTAAAACTCGCGCTTCGCTGGCTCAAGGTAGCGACGAGTCCCCGATTGCTGACTTATCTCTGGCTGGAGCGCATGCGCTATGCAGCGCGCAAGGGCAGGGCAGTGGTGGCGATTTCGCCCAGCCTGCAAGAAATTTTTGTCAAAATTTATCCGAAAGCGGCTGCCATCACGAGCTTGATTACTCCCGGCATTGATTTGCCGGCGTTTCCGGTTTCCAGCAGCCTGCGCGAGGAAGCAAGACGGCAACTGGGCCTGCCGCCAGAGGGGGCTTGCATTTTGTTTGTGGGCAATGATTTGCGGAAAAAAGGCCTTGAGGCGCTACTTAAAGCGATGGCTTTGCTGCCTGAAGATGTGGTTTTGGCGGTGGTCGGAAGTTCAACCCAGTTTGCATTTTTTCGTCAGCAGGCTGAGCGTGCCGGCATTGCATCGCGGGTGTTTTTTTTGGGCGCTTTGGCCGATGTCAACCTAGCCTACCGTGCAGCCAATTGCTTGGCACATCCGACCTTGGAAGACACCTTCGCCATGGTGGTGCTGGAAGCCATGGCACACGGTTTACCAGTGGTCGTCAGCGATGTGGCGTATTGCGGCATCTCAGGCCTGCTTCAAAACGAAACCGATGGGTTGATTCTGGATGACCCTCGTGATGCAGTCGCCCTTGCTAGTGCATTGCGCCGTTTGCTTGACGATGCGCCACTTGCGGCGAGCCTAGGCCAACAAGCGCGGGCTTTTGCACAGAAATTCGAGTGGGCCGGAATCGCTGCCCAGCAAGACCGGCTGTACCTGTCCGTTAGCGCATCAAGGCACAAAATTTAGCGCTCAGGCTGCGCGCAGTACGCTGCTTAAATGGCCTGAAGACCCAGCTTATGCAGATGCGCATAAGCACCATTTTTCGCCAGCAACTGTGCGTGTGAGCCCGATTCAATCATTCGCCCAGCATTCATCATGATGATACGGTCAGCATGTTGAACGGTTGACAATCGGTGCGCGATGATCAGCGAGGTTCGGTTGGAGGTCAGCCGTTTGATGGCTTCCTGAACGGCCTGCTCGGACTCGGTGTCGAGGGCAGATGTCGCTTCATCAAAGATAAGGATGGGCGCATCTTTGTACAACGCCCGGGCAATGGCTAGGCGTTGCCGCTGGCCTCCCGACAATTGCATCGCGTTGTGGCCCAGTACCGTGTCCATGCCCTCTGGCAAGGCGGCAACCATGGCACCCAGATTTGCTGCATTCAGGGATTGCATGACCTTGTCGCGGTCAAACGACTGGCCCAGGGTCACGTTAAAGGCGATGCTGTTGTTGAGCAGCACCACATGCTGGCTGACCAGCGCAAACTGGGAGCGCAGTGATGCGAGGCTCCATTGCTTCAACTCCTGTCCATCCAGGTAAATGCTGCCGGAACTGGTTTCTGTAAATCTGGGCAGCAGATTGACCAGTGTGGTTTTGCCGGATCCGGACGCACCTACGAGTGCAACGGTCTCACCTGCCTTGATGGACAGGCTGAGGCGGTCAACGGCCAGTGCAGCGCCAGTTTTGTACAACACGCTGACATCCGCAAATTCAATATCACCCAAGGCACGAGCCTTCACGAAAGTGCCGCCTGACTCGTCTTCCGTAAGATCCATCAGGTCCAGCCCGCGCTCCAGAGCGGCCAGTCCACGCGTGATGGGCGTAGCACCATCGGACAGGCCTTTGATAGGCGCAATCAACAGCAGCATGGCCGTCACGAAAGCGACGAAGCCGCCTACTGTGGTGGTATTTTCGGAGCCTTGCAGCAAGGCAATCGAAATAACGGCGGACAGGGCAATCGCCGCCAGCACCTGCGTGATCGCACTCATGCTGGCATAGGCGACCGTCGATTTCATGGACAGTCGCCGCAGCGAATGGCTCAGGGCATTGAACCTGTTGGCCTGGCTGGTCTGCGCCCCATGCAGGCGGACATCACGATGCGCCAGCACGTTTTCTTCGACCACATAGGCCAGGTTGTCGGTTGCCGTCTGGCTCTCTTTTGTCAAACGGTAAAGCCGCTTGGTGAGCAATTGGATGACCAGCGCCACCGCCGGAAAAAGCAGCGCCACCACCAGCATCAGCTTCCAGTTCAGGAAGATCATGTAGCCCACCAGTGCCAGCAAGGTCAGCACGTCGCGCGCGAGCTTCATGATGGCGTTGTTCAGGATCACGGAGCCGTTGTAGACCTCGTACACCACGGTGTTGGATATGGCGCTGGAGGTCTGGTCTGTAAACAGTGAAAGACGCGCACTGAGCAGTTTGTCGAACATCGCCTTGCGCAGCGCCTGCAGGCCGTTATTGGTGACCTCGGCCAGCGCATATTGCGCTACAAAGCCGGCAAGTCCCCGAACGACGAACAGCAGCATCAGCGATGCCGGAACCATCCAGAGTTGCAGTCCGTCTTTTTGAAAGCCTCGGTCAAGCAGCGGTTTCAGCAAGGCAGGCAAAAAAGGTTCAGTTGCCGATGCAACCAGGGTGGCACCAATTGCCAGCGCCCAGGCCCCGCGTGAGGTGCTGAAATAAGGCCATACCCTGGCGAATCGCTGCCAGGTAGAGAGTTTTGGATTTTGCAGGGACGCACTGTCATCATCGTTCGTGCTTGCTGCGGCCTGTTGGGGGGGGGGCTTTGTAGGAACCCAAGGCAAGCAGCAGCCCCAGCACCACGCAGAAAAAATCGCCAATCAATGCATCGTAGAGCGTGGAGTTGAACAGGCAGGACAGCGCCAGCGCAGCCAGCACCGATTGGGCGCTGCGGGCCACCGCTTTATCCAGTCGCCAGGTATCCCTGAATATGGCGCTTAAAAGTGCCATGAAAAGAAGCACACCCGGCAGACCGAGCTGCACGCCCCACAGCAGATATTCCTGGTGCGGGTTGCCAAGCTCGGCGATCTTTTCATTACCAGCTGGTTGCCCGCTCTCAATGCGGTTGAATTCATTGCTCCAGCTGCCAACGCCGGAACCCTTTAACGGATTTTCAGAAATGGATTGAACCGCCCTGTTCCAAAGGTGCAGCCTGATACCCGAAGAGCTGCCGGACCTTACAACGTCTTCGCCCTTATCGGAGTTAAAGATCAGAACCTCCTGTTTAACCTGTAGTAGTCGAGTTTTAGCGTTTGGCGAGATGAGAGCCGCAGCAACAAGCAGCACAAATGGCAGCAGTAAAACACCGATACGCGCACGCTTGGGGAGTTCCCACATCACGGCCAGTGAAACCACCGCGACGGCAACCAAGTACCCGGTCCGGCCACCAAAAATGAAGAAAACGGTGACCAGTGAAACAGAGGTCGCGGTAACTGCTGCCTGTTTCCCATATTTGCCAGGCACCAAGCTCCGCAGGTGCCAACAGATAGCCGCAAAGACACCACACATGATGGACTGGTCAAGGTAGCTGGAAAAAGGCGTTTTGGACACCATGGCTGTTGCTGACGTTGCCCATGGGACTGGCAGATGGGCGACCAGCATCCACGTACTCAAGAGCATCAAAACCTGAGCAGCGGCAAACGCAGCCAGAGCAATGGTGGCTTCCCGGCGACTCTGGATCAGCAGCGCTATCAGCGGAATCGTCAACAGCTTGCCATACTTGGCCAGTGAACCAAAAGCCGAAGATTCGGAAGCAGTAGTCCAGCCCAGGCTGATGGTGAAAGCTGCCAGAACAAGAAGTACTGCAAAGGCTGTCCATTGCACGTTACGGTGTGCATGTTCCGGGTCAGTAACCGGCTTTTGAGACAGCAGGATGGCCGCACCGCCAACGAACAAAAATAATTTTGCGATGCTCACAAGAGCCATCGGCAACCCCACAGATGCAGCCGCCATGCACACCAGCAGCAGTCGATAATTGATAGGCTTTTTTTGCAAAATATCTGTAGACAGGCTTGAAGTGGAGTGGTGATTATCAGTGATTCAATGGGGCCAGTCGCGTTTCAACGGTAGGAGGCGCTCTGCTATGCTTCTTGCGAGTATGGTGTCGTCAGAATGCCTACGCTTTGGGAGCAAAAAACAGCCATTGAACATTGAATTGCACTACCTGAAATGCATGGAAGGAAACCGTTGACAAGTTTGTCCGTCATCGTGATTACAAAAAATGAGTCTCACAATATTGAGGCCTGCCTGCAGTCTGTTTTGTTTGCTGATCAACTCGTCGTACTTGATTCAGGCAGTACAGATGAAACCACTGGAATTGCGCGATCTTCGGGGGCCGAGGTGATAGTATGCGCGGATTGGATGGGGTTTGGTATTCAGAAAAATCGGGCATTAGATGCCGCTCGACACGAGTGGGTACTAAGCATTGATGCCGATGAGCGCGTGAGCCCAAGCTTGGCGCGAGAAATTACAGAGCTTATCGAGCAATCGCGCATGCTCAATCAAAGAGTTGTTTTTGCAATACCCCGGCTGACTCAGTTTTGCGGCGTTTGGATCAAGCACTGCGGCTGGACTCCCGATTACGTAGTCAGGCTATTTAAGCGCGGCGAGGCTCGCTTTAGCAACGATCTGGTGCACGAGAAAGTAATTATGAGTCAAAGCGATACGAAAATTGTTCGTCTCCAGCATTCACTACTGCACTTCAGCTACCGTACGCCGGCTAGTTACTGGGAAAAACTTCAACGCTACAGCCATGACTGGGCTATTGATCAACAGGCTAAGGGCAGGAAGACCAGCATACTCAGAGCTGCTTTGTCCGGGGCTGCGGCGTTTGTGCGTAGCTATTTCTTTCGACTCGGGTTTTTAGACGGCGCTATGGGATTTGTTGTGTGTGTGCTTCAAGCCCAAGCAGCCTTTGGAAAATACTTTGAACTGTATTGGCTAAATCAGCAAGATGAAAAATAAATCAATTATCCAGCAGTTTTTGTTTCGGCGCCGCTTGGTGTTCGCCGCAGGTGCTCTACCGATTGTTCCGGCTTTAGCCCAGTTTCGTGTCGAGGTTTCAGGTGTGGGCCTGACACAAATGCCGATTGCAATTGCCGCATTTCGTGGCGAGGCGCAGGCCCCGCAAAAAATTGCTGCCATAGTCACCGCTAACCTGGAACGCAGCGGTGTCTTTCGTGCTATCGATACCGCAGGGCTGGTCGCTGACGAAAGTACCCGGCCAGACCTTGGTACATGGCGGCAAAAGGGTGCCGATTCGCTGCTGACCGGCAGCGTGACGCGGCTGGCCGACGGCCGCTACGATGTGCGTTGCCGCTTGTGGGATGTGGTGCGCGGGCAGGATCTGGGGGGGCAAAGCTATGCGGTGACATTGGCCGACTTGCGGCTTTCGGCGCACCGTATTTCAGATTTTGTGTATGAAAAACTGACTGGCGAAAAAGGTATTTTCTCGACCCGCATCGCTTATGTGACCAAGGCTGCAACGCGCTTCACGCTCTGGGTGGCTGACTCTGACGGTGAAAATGCACAGTCGGCGCTGACCAGTCCCGAGCCTATTATTTCCCCCGCCTGGTCGCCGAATGGCGCGCAACTGGCTTACGTGTCGTTTGAGTCCCGCAAGCCGGTGATTTACGCCCACGATGTGGCAACCGGCAAGCGTCGGCTGCTGGCAAATTTCCGGGGCTCCAACAGCGCGCCTGCATGGTCACCCGATGGCCGCCAGATTGTGGCCACGCTCAGTCGTGATGGCGGCTCACAGCTGTACGTACTGGATGCCAATGGCGGTGAGCCACGCCGCCTCACGCAGTCGTCAAGCATTGATACAGAACCAGCTTTTTCCCCTGATGGCAAATACATCTATTTCGTCAGCGACCGGGGTGGTGCGCCGCAGATATACCGCATGAGTCCGACGGGCAGCAATATCGAGCGCGTGACCTTCACCGGTTCGTACAACATATCGCCAGCCCTCAGTCCTGATGGCCGCTGGCTGGCCTATGTGGCGCGGGTGGGTGGCGCTTTCAAGCTGCAGGTGATGGAGCTTGCCGGGGGCAGCGTTGCTCAAATCACCGATACTACGGCAGACGAGAGCCCGAGTTTTGCACCCAATAGCCGCTTGATTGTTTATGCAACCCGTCAGCAAGACCGTGAGGCCCTGATGACAACCACGCTGGACGGTAAGATCAAGGCCAGGCTGGCAGGGGCGACCGGAGACATTCGTGAGCCTGATTGGGGACCTTTCTCACGCTAGTTGGAGTAACACTCTTATTTATTCATTTTTGTTTTAGCAGGGCTTATCCATGAAACCCATTTTTCTGTCCATTGTCTCGACCATGGCGCTGTCACTGGCCGTTATTTCCTGCGGCTCCAACGTCAAGCTTGACGATGTACCGGTTGAAAACCGCACCGCCACCGCCGTGGGTAACCAAGGTAACCAGGGTAGTACGGGTGATGTTTCTGCAAGGGGCGTTACGCCCGTAGAAATTGCCGGACTCAACTCTCTGGCTACCGGCCCTACTGGTGTGACAAAGGTCATTTACTTTGACTACGACAGCTTTGCCATCAAGCCCGAATTTCAGGGAGCCGTTGAAGCGCATGCCCGCTATCTTGCGGCAAACAGGGCCCGTAAGCTGGCTGTCGAAGGCCACACCGACGAACGTGGTGGCCGCGAGTACAACCTGGCCTTGGGGCAAAAGCGGGCCGAGGCTGTACGCCGTGCGTTGGGCCTGCTGGGCGTTACCGATGCGCAGGTAGAGGCCGTGAGCTTTGGCAAGGAAAAGCCTGCAAACACAGGCTCCGACGAGGTAGCCTTCGCCAAAAACCGTCGTGCTGAAATGAACTACCGTTGAAACGGGTGAAAATCCGTAAGCCTCAACCGGGGCGTGCAGACAAGTCAAGGCAGGCACTATGAGCATTCAACAAGTTGGGATTTTTCGGACGCTACTGGGGTTTTCAGTGGCTTGCCTGCTGGCATTCAACGCACAGGCAGGCTTGTTCGATGATGATGAGGCCAGGCGCGCCATACTTGATCTGCGGCAAAAGTTTGAAGCCTCGCAGATTGAACTGCGGCAAAAGTTGGAAGCCTCGCAGATTGAACTGCGTAAAACCAGCGACGACAACCTGCAACTGCGCCGCAGTCTGCTGGACTTGTCGAATCAGATCGAAGCCTTGCGCAGTGACCTTGCCAAACTGCGCGGCCAGGACGAGCAACTTGCGCGTGATGTTGCAGAGATGCAGCGTCGGCAAAAAGATCTGAGCCAGGGGGTTGATGACCGACTCAGGAAGTTTGAACCCGCAAAGGTCACGGTTGATGGTCTGGAGTTTGTCGCACAGCCTGCTGAAATCCGCGAGTTTGATGCAGCCCTGGCCACCATGCGCAAGGGTGATTTTGCAACTGCCCAGACTGCATTTCTTGATTTCTACAAGCACTATCCGAACAGCGGCTACAAAGCTTCCATGCTGTTCTGGCTCGGCAATGCGCAGTATGCCTTGCGCAGTTACCGCGAAGCCATCATCAACTTCAAGGCTTTGATAACGCTTGCGCCAGAGCATTTGCGTGCGCCCGAGGCTTCGCTGTCGATTGCCAATTGCCAGAATGAGTTGAAGGACACCCGGGCAGCCCGTAAAACGCTGGAAGACCTCATCAAGGTTTATCCGCAATCAGAAGCAGCAGCGGTTGCCAAAGACCGTCTGACCAAGCTCAAATAGATCCGGTCGGTAGCGGCCAGCGCCGTTTAACGTTCACCCCTAAAATCGGGCAATGGACATCACTCAACTCAACGCATTGACCACCCAGGTCCTCTGGGCTGCCTTCATTCTTGCCGTGGTGTTTGGTGCCATTGCACAGCGCACACACTTTTGCACCATGGGCGCAGTGAGCGACATCGTCAACATGGGCGACTGGACCCGTATGCGCATGTGGGGCATGGCGATGGGTGTTGCGATGATCGGGTTTTATACCCTGGCCGCTGCCGGGCTGATCGACCCGGCCAAAACGCTGTATGCCTCCAGCCGCTTTATCTGGCTGTCGGCCCTGGTTGGCGGTTTGCTGTTTGGTTTTGGCATGGTGTTGGCATCAGGCTGCGGCAGCAAATCGCTGGTGCGCATCGGTGGTGGCAACCTCAAATCTGTGGTGGTGTTTGTCGTCATGGGTGTGGCTGCGTTTGCTACGCTCAAAGGCATCACTGCGGTTGTCCGGGTGGCTACAGTAGACCGCGTAGCCATTGATTTTGCAGCTAACGCAGCCTTACCTAACTGGCTGTCTGCGGCTGCCGGCCTGAGTGTGGCTGGTGCCGGACTCGTCCTGGCATTGGTGTTGGGGCTGGCGCTCATCATCTGGGCGCTGCTGGGACGCGACTTCGTGCGCTTTGATAATCTACTGGCAGGTTGTGGCCTAGGTGCAGTGATTGTGGCGATGTGGTGGGTGAGCG
Organism: Polaromonas sp.; assembly: GCA_038902815.1. GTDB lineage: Bacteria > Pseudomonadota > Gammaproteobacteria > Burkholderiales > Burkholderiaceae_C > Polaromonas. The sequence goes on from JBCKNF010000022.1 coordinate 10,911, forward strand.
GCCATCTTGGTCACGTAGCAGAACACCCTGAAACCTTGCAGCAGGTCTTTTTGGCCACCAACTCCGGCAGGGCCGAGGCCTTGAGCTTTGTGTCCCCCTTGGCCTATACCATCGACTGGCTCATGTTTTTCAGTGACAAAAGCAAGCTGCTGACGATTGGCATCGTGTCGGTGTTTGGCGTTGTTGTGGGCTCTGCAATCGACTCACTCGTTACCCGAAATTTTCGTTGGGAAGGTTTTCGCGATGCAGAAGACACGGCCAACCACCTGGTCGGCGCGGTGCTGATGGGCGTGGGCGGCGTGGCGGCCATGGGCTGTACCGTGGGGCAAGGGCTGTCGGGTATTTCGACTCTTAGTGCAACCAGCATTGTGGCGCTAGCGGCCATCGTTGCGGGCTGTGTAGCTGCTCTTAAATATCAGATCTGGCGGCTGGGAAAAAGCGGCTGATGGTCGTTACGGAAACGTCCAGCATCTTGTCCGCAGACCTTGATCGTCGCTTTGGCGGCCTCGCTCGGCTTTACGGTAATGACGGCGCAAAAAAAATCCGGGCTGCGCATGTGATGGTGGTCGGCCTTGGTGGTGTCGGCTCATGGGCTGCCGAGGCCATGGCGCGTAGCGGTGTTGCCCGCTTGACGCTGATTGACCTTGATCACATTGCCGAGTCCAACATCAACCGGCAGGTTCATGCGCTTGACACCACGCTGGGCCAGGCGAAGGTCGAGGCCATGCGTGAACGCATTGCCCACATCAACCCCGACTGCGATGTACGCTGCGTTGAAGAGTTTGTGGATGCCGACAACTGGCCTTCTATTGCCGGTCTGGATGGGCACGCTGATGAATCGGTCTCCATCATTGATGCCTGCGATCAGGTCAGGGCAAAAACAGCGATGGCCACCTGGGCGCTACAGCAAAACGCCAAAGGCAGCGGCTTGACAAAAATCAATTTTCTCAGCGTTGGTGCAGCCGGTGGCAAGCGCCACGCGCACAAGGTTGAGGTTGAAGACCTGGCGCTGGTCACGCACGACCCGCTGCTGGCCCAACTGCGCTATCGGCTGCGCAAGGAGCAGGGCGCTGCACGCAAGGGGAAAATCGGCATCACCTGCGTTTTCAGCCGCGAAGCCGTGATGCAGCCAGCACCGGATGGCGCTCAAGGCGATGGCAGCCTTAACTGCCATGGCTACGGCTCGGTCGTCAGCGTCACAGCTACCTTCGGTAGTTGTGCTGCGGGCTGGCTGCTCGGCGAAATTGCCACTTGAGTTTTTAAGAAGCCTCTGAAAATAACGCTATAATTTGAGGCTGTGCTGCTACCTTAAGTAAACCAAGTAATGCGCAGACCGGGAACTACCGAGAGTTAGTGCCTCGGGGCCTTAGCTCAGCTGGTAGAGCAGCGGACTTTTAATCCGTTTGTCGTGGGTTCGACCCCCGCAGGCCCCACCAGATAAAGCCTTTCAAGGCAGCAAAAAAGCCCGCTATCAATTAGATAGCGGGCTTTTTCTTTTTTAGCTCATGGATTTTATCACTCCAGCTTGACACCCGCGTCCTTGACCAGTTTGACCCAGAATTTGGCGTCCTCGTTCAAAAACGCCGCGAACTGCTCGGGCGACTGCGATAGCGTCACGTCGGTGCCTTCACGCGCCAGTGCGGCCTTCACCGACGGCTGTTGCATCGCCAGGGTGGCGGCGTCAAATATCTTTTTTATGATGGCTGGTGGCGTACCAGTCGGAACAAAAAGACCGTACCAGAATTCAATGTTGTAGTCAGGCAAACCCGCCTCCGCCATCCCCGGCATGCCGGGGACCAGTGCAGTGCGCTCGCGCGTGCTCACCGCCAGCGCCCGCAGGCGACCCGCCTGCACCATGGGCAGCACGGACGGTGGTGTGCCGAAGGTCAGGTGCGTGTCGCCCGCGATCACGGATTGGATCGCCGGGCCGCCACCGCGAAATGGAATGTGCGTCATCTGCACGCCGGTGAGCTGGGTGAACAAGGCCGCGCCCAGGTGCGGCGCCGAGCCGTTGCCCGAAGTGGCGAAGTTGAGCACGCCGGGTTCTTTCCTGGCCCTGGCAATCAGGTCTTGCACCGAGTTGATGCCGGTGGCCGGGTTGACTGCAATCACCAGCGGTGAGCTGGTCACTTTGGTAATGGGCGCCAGATCGCGCGCAGAGTAGCCCAGCTTGGCATTGAGTGCCGGATTGACCGAGATGCTGCTCGGGCTCGCAATCAACACGGTGTAGCCGTCCGCTGCGGACTTGGCCACCATCTCGGCGGCAATGCTTGAGCCGGCGCCGGCGCGGTTTTCAATCACCATGGGCTGACCCATGGCCTTGCCCAGCGCATCGCTCATGGCGCGGGCAACGTAGTCGGCCGCACCGCCGGGTGCAAAACCGACCACCAGCCGGATCGGCTTGACTGGGTAGCCCGGCGCCTGGGCGGCTGCGCCCAGGCTCAGACCACTGAGGGTCAGCGCTAAAAAGATGCTTGATTTTTTCATGCTGTTGTCTCTCAGTTAAATGTATCGGCTGTGACTCAGTGTTCGCTCGCCACCGTCAGCACGATCTTACCCAGATGCTGGTTGGCTTCCATGTGGGCCTTGGCGGCTGCGAGTTGCTCAAACGCAAAGACCCGGTCCACCAGCGGCTTGATGCGACCCGCTGCAATCGCAGGCATCAGATCGGCCACGAAGCCCGGCACAGCCTGGGCGCGCTGCTCTGGCGTGCGCAGCTTGTTGGACACGCCGAACAGCGTGAGGCGCTTGGCGTGCAGCGCCTCAAGGTCCAGCTCGGCCTTGAGCACGCCGTCGACGTAACCGACCGTGGCCAGACGCCCCTGGAAGGCCATGCAGCGAACGTTCTCCGTAAACACCGAGCCCCCCACGGTGTTGATGACCAGGTTCACGCCTTTGCCGCCGGTGGCCTGCAGCACGGTCTCGTGGAAATTGGCGGCGCGCGTGCACAAGCCGAGATCGAGGCCCAGCGGCTGGAGGCGCGCGAGCTTGTCGGCCGAGCCGGAGGTGCCAATCACTTTCGCGCCCAAGGTCTTGGCAGTTTGCAATGCCGCCACTCCCACACCGGACGACACGCCGTTGATCAGCACCCATTCGTCGGCCGCCAGGTGTCCCTGTAGCACCAGCATGTCATAGACCACCAGAAAGGTCAGCGGCACGCTGGCCGCCTCTTGCCAGGACAGGTTCGCCGGCATGAGCATGGCCTCGCGCACATCCATCAGGGCATATTCGGAAAAAGCCCCGGGGCAGCGGCCCATGACCCGATCGCCCGGCTGCAGGCGGGTCACGTCCGACCCCAGTTTGACAACCTCGCCCACGCCCTCCATGCCAATGGCCTTGACCGTGCCCGGCTGGCCATGCAGTCCGTGGCCGACGATGAACTCGCCGCGATTGAGGCCGGCGGCGTGCAAGCGCACCAGCACTTGCTGCGGACCCGGCTCGGGCGCGGGCACGTCGCGCAATTCCAGCGTGGCGTGCTCATGGCTCATTTGCATCCAGTAAGACTTCATTGGTGTTCTCTCTTTCGGTGGCGGTCAAGAACCTTTGTCCCCACTCTACACCGCCGTGGTTTCAAGCTGCTCGGTCAATTCCAGCCAGCGTTCTTCCAGTGTGCCTATTTCGTTTTCGATGGCTTTAAGGCGCTTCCCGGCCTGGGCGATTTCGTTGGGTGATTTTGTGGTGGTCAGCAGGGTTTCCAGGTCGCTTTTTTCGTTACCGAGCGCCTGCATTTTCTGGTCGATTTTTTCCAGTTCCTTGCGTAAAGGCTTGCCGGCCTCCGATTGCTGCTGGCGGCGTTGTTTAATAGCATCAGACTTTGCTTCAACGACTGGTGTCAGCATCGTCTGGCCAGATTTCTTGGCTTCTTCGCGCTGGCGCTTGGCATGATCCAGCAAATATTTTTGATAGTCATCAAGGTCGCCGTCAAATGGCGCAACGCCACCTTGCGAGACCATCCAGAACTCGTCACACACGGCGCGCAGCAGGGCACGGTCATGGCTGACCAGCATGACGGTGCCTTCAAACTCATTGAGCGCCATCGACAGTGCCTCACGCGTGGCCAGGTCTAGGTGGTTGGTCGGCTCGTCAAGCAGCAGCAGGTTGGGGCGCTGCCAGACGATCATGCACAGCACCAATCTCGCCTTCTCGCCGCCGCTCATGCTGCCGACGGACTGCTTGACCATGTCACCGCTGAAATTGAAGTTGCCCAGAAAGCTGCGCAAGTCCTGCTCGCGCGTCGGCTGGTTGCCGATCTTGCCGGCAGCGGTGACTTCTTTCACCAGCCGGATCATGTGCTCCAGCGGGTTGTCCGCCGGGCGCAGTACGTCCAGCTCCTGCTGGGCGAAGTAGCCGATGTTCAGACCCTTGCCTTCAATCATCTCCCCGCTAATCGGTAGCAGGGCGCGCGCAATGGTTTTGACCAGCGTTGATTTGCCCTGGCCGTTGGCACCGAGTATGCCGATGCGCTGGCCCGCCAGCACCGACTTGCTGACGTTTTGTACAATCACCGTGGGCGGTGTTCCAGCGGGCGAGCCTTCGAGCGGGGGGTAGCCGAAGTAGGCGTTCTGCATCGACAGCATCGGGTTCGGCAGGTTGGCGGGTTCCTTGAACTCGAAGGTGAAGTCGGCTTCGGCCAGCAATGGCGCAATCTTTTCCATGCGATCCAGCGCTTTGATGCGGCTTTGTGCCTGCTTGGCCTTACTGGCTTTGGCCTTGAAGCGGGCGATGAATTTTTGCAGGTGGGCAATCTTGTCCTGCTGCTTCGAGTAAGCGCCTTGCTGCAGTGCCATCTGCTCGGCGCGCAGGTCTTCGAACTTGCTGTAGTTGCCAGCGTAGCGCGTGAGCTTGGCGCTTTCGATATGCACGGTCACATCGGTCACGGCATCCAGAAACTCCCGGTCATGGCTGATGACCAGCATCGTGCCCTGATAGCGTTTGAGCCAGGCCTCCAGCCAGACCAGTGCGTCCAAGTCCAGGTGATTGGTAGGTTCATCCAGCAGCAGCAAATCCGACGGGCACAGCAGCGCGCGCGCCAGTTGCAGCCGCATACGCCAGCCGCCTGAAAAACTGTTGACCGGACTGGCAAGCTCGCTGACCTTGAAACCGAGGCCCAAAATCAGCGCCTGTGCGCGTGCCTGCGCATCGTGCGCGCCGCAGTCGTACAGATCCATATAGGCGTGCGCCATGCGGTCGCCGTCGCCGCTGGCCTCGGATGCTTCAACCTCGGTTTGTGCCGCCAGCAGCACCACGTCGCCTTCGATCACATAGTCGGTCGCGCTTTGCTCGGTCTCGGGCATGTCCTGGACGACTTGGGCTATGCGCCATTGCGTGGGGATGGAGAATTCGCCAGCGTCTTCATGCAGCGTGCCGTTGAGCATGGCAAACAGCGAAGACTTGCCCGCGCCGTTGCGCCCGACCAAGCCAATGTTTTCGCCGGGATTGATGGTGACAGACGCGCTATCGAGAATCACTTTGGCAGCGCGACGCAGCACCACATTTTTAAGGGTAATCATTTAATGCAGACGAGCTGTTGGCGCGTGAGAAGCAAAACCTGGTCAGGGCCGGCGCTGGTCTCAAACCACAGGGGTTTAAGGCTCGGGAAGGCGCGCTCAAAATTTGCGCGCTCATTGCCTATTTCCAGCACCAATACGGCATTTTCGCTCATGTGGCTTGCAGCCGTCAGAAAAAGGCTTCGGATAAAGTCCATGCCGTCCGCGCCGCTGGCCAGCGCGAGTGTCGGTTCGGCCAGAAATTCTGCCGGCAGGGCGGCCATGGTTTGGGCATTCACATAGGGCGGGTTGCAGAGTATCAGGTCATAAGATCCGGTACAGGCCGCCAGGCCATCGGCCTGTAGCAGCGTGATGCGGCCGTCAAGGGCATGTTTATCTACGTTGATGCGCGCCACCTCCAGCGCGTCCAGGCTGATGTCCGCCGCGTCGACAATGACATCGGGCCAGGCCATCGCCGCCAGTACGGCTAGGCTGCCGTTGCCGGTACACAAATCGAGCACATGGCGGGTGTCTTCGCTCAGCCATGGGTCAATGCTTTCATCGCTTATCAATTCAGCAATGAACGAGCGCGGAATGATGCTGCGCTCGTCGACATAAAACGCTACGCCTTGCAGCCAGGCCTCGTTCGTCAGGTAGGCCAGCGGCTTGCGGGTATTGATGCGTGCTCCTAAAAGCGTAGCTGCTCGCGACTGTTCTTCGGGTGCTACAGGCCTTTTTGCTACTGAATCAAGGTCATCTAACGGTAATTGAAGGCTCCACAGCACCAGCCATACCGCTTCGTCAAAAGCGTTGAGTGTGCCGTGACCAAAACCGTCTGCAAGGCTCAAGCCGGCCTGCTCAAGCGCACGGGCGGTTTGCTCGATCAGTTCAATGACTGACAGCGAGGTGCCCGGCAGCGGAGCAGGACTCAATGCTTGACATCCAGCGTGATTTCGGTAAACGAAGGTTCGTCGTCGGGGTCTTCTTCTGGCTCGGCTGCTTTGGCAGCAACATTGAAGTCGTTTTCAAGCCGCCACATCAAATTGGTGGGCGAGTCGGCGTGCAGCATGCCTTCCTTGCGCGTGACGCTGCCGTTAGCAATCAGTTTGGCGATGTCCTGCTCAAAAGTCTGCGAGCCCTCGGCCATGGATTTTTCCATCGCTTCCTTGACGCCTGAAAAGTCACCTTTTTCAATCAGATCGGCAATCAGCTTGGTGTTGAGCATGACCTCGACCGCTGGCGTGCGGCCACCGGCCTGTGTGCGCAGAAGGCGCTGCGAAACGATGGCTTTCAGCGCCGCACCCAGATCGCCCAGCAGGGTGCTGCGGACTTCGACCGGGTAAAAACTCAGAATGCGGTTCAGCGCCTGGTAGCTATTGTTGGCGTGCATGGTGGCCAGGCACAAATGGCCCGACTGGGCATAGGCAATGGCGGCTGACATGGTGTCGCGGTCGCGGATTTCGCCAATCAGTATCACGTCAGGAGCCTGATGCAGGGCGTTTTTAAGCGCCACTGCAAGCGTCTCGGTATCGGTGCCCACTTCGCGCTGGTTGACGACTGATTTTTTGTTCGTGAAGATGAACTCGATCGGGTCTTCAATCGTCAGTATGTGGCCCAGCGTGGTTGCATTGCGGTGGTCCATCATGGCGGCGAGGGTCGTGCTTTTACCAGCGCCCGTTGCGCCCACCATCAACAGCAGGCCACGCTTTTCCATGATCAGACTCGCCAGGATGGGCGGCACATTCAGGCTTTCAAGCGAGGGGATTTCGCTGGGCACAAAGCGTATGACGGCGGCATAGCTGCCGCGCTGCCTGAAGCCGCTGATACGAAAGTTGCCAACTCCCGAGATCGGCAGCGCCATGTTCAGTTCGCCAAATTTCTTCAGCTCTTCAACGCGCTCTGGCGGCAACACTTCGGCCAGCAAATTAAGCGGTGCTTCGGGGGGCAGCAGCTGGCTGTTGATGGGCAGCGCCTGTCCGTTGATTTTTATCAGGACCGGGGAGTGGGCCGACAGGTAAACGTCCGAGGCTTTTTTGTCGGCCATCAAACGCAAAATTCTTTCCATCGTGCCCATCGTGTCCATGGTGCTGCTCATAGTCGCTGTCCGTTCAGGTTTCGATTGGGAGGTTTTGTTCAGTCTCTGAGCAGGTCGTTCAGGCTCGTTGTCGCACGGGTTTTTGCGTCAACTTTTTTCACGATGACGGCGCAATACATGCTGTACTTGCCGCCAGCTTTTGGCAGGTTGCCCGACACAACGACTGAGCCTGCAGGAATGCGGCCATACGTCACGGTGTCCAGCTCGCGGTCATAAATCGGTGTGCTCTGGCCGATGTAAACGCCCATCGAAAGCACCGAGTTTTCTTCAACAATCACGCCCTCAACCACTTCAGAGCGCGCGCCGATAAAGCAGTTGTCTTCAATGATGGTCGGCATGGCCTGCAGCGGCTCCAGCACACCACCAAGGCCCACGCCGCCTGACAAATGCACGTTGGCCCCGACCTGTGCGCAACTGCCCACGCAAGCCCAGGTGTCAACCATGCTGCCTTCGCCGATCCAGGCACCGATGTTGACGTAGCTGGGCATCAGGATGGCACCCTTGGCGATAAAGCTACCACGACGCGCAACGGCGGGCGGCACCACGCGGATGCCGGTTGCGCGCATCTCGGCCTCACTCAGATGTGAAAATTTGGTTTTAACCTTGTCGAAAAAGCTGAGGTCACCAGCCCGCATCAATTCGTTGTCATACAGGCGAAAACTCAGCAACACGGCCTTTTTGATCCACTGGTGGGTCGTCCACACACCAACGCTTTCGCGCGTGGCAACACGCAGCGTGCCGTTGTTGAGCTGGCTGATGGTCTGCTCAACGGCATCCAGAATGTCTTTGGGTGCAGCGGCGGGTGAGAGCTTGGCCCGGTCTTCCCAGGCGGCATCTATGGTGGCTTGAAGATTTGCGTTGTCTTGTGTCATGAGATTGGTATTGAAATTGAAAGAGTAAAAATTTGGGCGCTTCTAGAAATTCAGATTTTCTGGATGAATTGAACGATACGCGCTGCGGCCTCTACGCATTCGGCGGTTTCTGCCACCAGCGCCATGCGGATTCGCCCCGCACCGGGGTTGCTGCCCCGGGCATCTCTGGCCAGGTAGCTACCCGGCAAAACCACCACATTGTAGGCAGCGAAGAGTTCGCGCGAGAAGTCGGCATCGAGACCTTTGAACGCAGCCGGGATAGCCGCCCACAAATAAAAGCCTGCATCGGGCAAGGCCACGTCCATCACAGCGGACAGCATGGGCGTGACGGCGGCAAATTTTTCGCGGTACAGCGCGCGGTTGGCCACAACGTGCGCCTCATCAGCCCAGGCCGCCACGCTGGCCGCCTGCACGATGGGGCTCATGGCGCTGCCGTGGTAGGTGCGGTAGAGCAAAAACGGTTTGATAAGCGCGGCATCACCGGCTACAAAACCGCTGCGCAGGCCGGGCACATTGCTGCGCTTGGACAGGCTGGTCATGGCAATCAGATTTTTAAAATCATGGCGACCGAGCTTGGCGGCAGCTTCCAGAGCGCCTAGCGGTGCTTCTGCATGAAAGTAAATCTCGCTGTAGCACTCGTCCGAGGCAATCACAAAACCATGCCGGTCACTCAAGTCAAACAGCCTCTTCCACTCGGCCAAATCCATCACCGCGCCCGCCGGATTGCCGGGCGAGCAGACAAACACCAGTTGCGTCTTGGCCCAAACGTCAGGTGGTACGCTGGACCAGTCCAGCGCGAAGTTGCGTTTTGCGTCGCTGGCCACAAACCACGGCGCGGCACCAGCC
>JBCKNF010000023.1:0-19816 GCA_038902815.1 Polaromonas sp.
TGCCAATTTCGGGTCGAGTTCGATGGCTTTGCGGGTGGCGGCTTCTGCCTCCTCCTTGCGATTGAGCTGGCTCAGCAAGTCGCCCAAAGCGCCCCATGGTGCTACCCATTTCGGATCGAGTTCGATGGCTTTGCGGTAGGCAGCTTCGGCCTCGTCGTTGCGGTTGGTCTGGCGCAGCAGGTCACCTAGGTCATCCCAAGGCGTTGCCGATTTCGGATCGAGTTCGATGGCTTTGCGGTAGGCAGTTTCAGCCTCGTTTAGCCGTTCTTTGTTCTTCGACAGTAGTTTGCCCAGGCTGTTCATTGGGCGTGCGCTCGTCGGGGCAAGTTCAATCGCTCTTTTACATGCTACTTCCACATGCTCGTCGTTGTGTCTGTTAACGAGGCGGTCCAACGCGACCGCAAACGCGCCTGGATTCGATGCGAAGGAAGCTTCCATTTGTGTCAGCGCCAGCGTGGAGTCGGGGCAGTCTGGGAAGAAGTCGCCTTCGAATGCAGCTTTTTCTACCCGTTCGACGCTTTCCAAATCATGGGTTGCAATCAGCCGCTCCTTTTTCTTGGCCAAAGCAGAGCGAATGTCGGCTAGCTTTGCCGCGGACATGGTTGCAAATTCCTTACTCAAAGCCTCTTTTTCCGACAGAGTCAGATGAACCGCGCCTATGACCTCATGCGCTAAACGTATCTGGTCTTCGCCCGTCAAATGGGGCAATTGCAAAGCGGCTGGTAGCGCTTCCAGTCGCTCCAAATAGTTGTTGGGCGTTGAGTAACCTGCATCATCACCTTGTAGTTCAAATAGCTCCTGAAACGCAGGCCCTTTTCTGGCTTGCTGAAACACCGTCCACTCAAGCTGGCGGCGATCTTCTGCGTCTGGCATGGCGCGAGCAATTGCGCGCGAGTATTCCAATTCAGGTCCGTCGCAGTATCGGCCGTTTCTATGCTCATCCCGCCGCGCGCGCGCAAGGCCCTGAAGTTCGTTTGAGCTGTACCACAGTCGCATGAATTCAACCAGCCAGCCCACGCGCGCCCGCGCGCCGCGAGGTGCATTGCGCATCAGGTACCAGATATTGAAAAAACGCTCACTGGCCTGAAAACCGAACCGTTTGGTGCCGCTTAATTTTGTCTTCTCGACAAGTCCTTCTTGCTCAAGCCGTGTGAGTTGTGCACTGACGGTACTGACTGGCAATGCCGCAGCTCTGGCCAAGGCTTTGGCGGTAATGGGCGCCCAATGCTCCATCACGTGCGCAAGCACCTTGCGCGGCTGCTCCGCCAGCACCTCTAACCTGGCTTTGTACAGCGGTGTCATGGCATCCAGCAGTCGCTCTAAATCCGCTCGGACATTGTCGCGTCCACCGGCCGCAAACAACTCGTACAGCATGATGGTGGTGCGGGGGTTTCCGCCAGTGAGTTGGCGCATAGCGCGCAAGCGCTCCGGCCGTGCTTGAAGCATGCGTTTGACTTCCGCCTCAGCAGCATCACCTTGCATTCCACGGCCAGCACCAAAGACTCTTGCCATGGTAAGAATTGCAGATTCCATTTCTGCCAAGGTGAGTGGGCGCAGTTCAATGAGATGGAAAAAATCCAGGAACGCATCGCTATACAGGCCATGGGCTTCAAGCGGTTGATAGCTACCGCCCAGCCACATGAAGTGGGGTGCGTGCAGCAGTGCTTTGCGCACGCGCCATAGTGCCGATGCGCCACCATCTTGTTTGGCACCCCGTTTGTTCGCGTCGCCACTCGCAAGATTTGCCAGCAATAGATCGGTACTGTCGATAAGCAGCAGCAAGCGTCGATGGTGGGTGGCGCACCATTGGGTCAACCAGCTTAGGCTTGCGTCTTCACGTTGTCCTGTTGGCAGTTGCGTGAGTTGTGCTATTTCGGCATCGATTTCCAGCGTGGGCATGCCTTGACGCTCCAACGCATCGGCAAGCGCACCCATAACATTGGTCCATAACTCGGCGGGTGTGCTGACGGTGTACTGCTCTTCGGGGAAGCGCAGCGGAACCCACGTCAAATTAAGTTCGGAGTCATCTTCCACGGCAAGTGCTACGCGTTGCAGCAAGGTGGATTTACCCATGCCGCGCTGCCCGGTGATCAACATATGCTGTGGAGCAGTTGATACATCAGTTGTTCGCAGAGCCTGAAGAATGGTCTCTAACTCGCGCTGCCGGACTACAAAAATAGCGCGTAGCTCCTCAGGACTCCACAAATGAGGGTTGTACTTGGCGGCAGCAGCAATTCCGCTTCGGTTGCCCCAGTTTGATTGGGTTGATGCAGATGCGGCTGCCTCAGACATGGTTGCGCCCCCAATAGTCCCGTAGCAAGAAAGAGAGGAACTTGACTCGCCCGGTGTCATCGGGTGGGCTGATATAGCCCTCTTCTTGCAGTTTGCCCAAGATCGATTGCAACCGCGTAGCGCGTGTGTCGGGATCGGACTCCAACTTGGCGAGTCGGGCGTGCAGTTGGTGCTGCGTCAGGCCGTCTTGTTTCTTTGCCAAGGCTGTCAAAACAAGGTTTGCAAACCCGAGGTCCAGGCCCACGAGATCGCGCCTTATTCTCTCTTCCCAGTGAATAAATCGTGATCGACCTGAGAGGAGGCGTTCGTAGGCGTTGTCAACATCGGTAGCGCTTATCTCGGTTATCTTGATGGACTCGTTTGATGTTGTCGGTAGCGTTGGGGATTGACTTTCTTCAATCCGGTCACGCGCTGCCTGTTTCGCTTGATCAAGCAGCAAGCAAAGGTAGTAGGGTGATAACCAGCCCACGCGCTGACAAAGATGGGTTGCTGTGTCGGCACTGATTGAGTAGTTCCCTTCTTGTGCAAATGCTTGCACCATGTTTCGTGCTGCCGTTGGCTTGAATGGACCGATCGGATATTCGTGGCAGTCGTTGAACTGTGCGCTCAGACTGTATTTGGCCAATAGGGCATTCAATCCAATCGAACCGGTAAACAGAAAGCGGCATGCCACATCTGGCTTAACCCGCCACGCACGCAACCACGCGAGCAGCGCCTCGGCCTCTTTTTGATCGCGTAGCAACAGCTTTTCGAGAAAGACCGAGAACTCGTCTATGAATATCAGTGCGGGAACTCCAGTTAGTCGGGCTTGCAATACTGTTGCTGATTTGTACCAGGGCTGACTCGCTGCGGCTTGTAGCTCTATGTCGGCACCAAAACCGCCCGGCACTGTCAGCCCCACTTTTTTCACTTTTGAGAGCCACTGCTTTGCTGTTTGGCCCAATCCCTTGAGGTAACCCGTCACACTCTCGTCAGGGAAGTGAGCTGAGAGCTGGTCGACAAACGCTTGTGCGCCTTCAACACCTTGAACATCAACGTGCTGTGCGAGCAACCCTTTTGCGATAGCTTGTTCCCGAAGGCGATTCACGATGGATGATTTTCCGAGTCGTCTGGGCCCGCTGGCGACGACATGTTCGTTTTCTAAGTAGCGCCACAAATCTTCGCATTCGGTCTCGCGGCCATAGAAGTCGGTTCCAGTAGCGATGCTTCCAAGTCTCATGAAGCCCTCCAATCTGATTGATAATTACGAAAGCATATCACAACAAAACCGTATTAATACAAATTTGTTGTGATATGTGTTGTTTTTGACTAATCTAGGGAGGCTGTACGATGAAGGGCGCCTCTATAAAGTACCGTTCGCCCTGAGCTTGTCGAAGGGTCTGCTCGTTAAGTAGTTGTTTTTATTAGATAAAGGCTTCGACAGGCCCGCGCCAGCACCGACCCCAGCGCTACCCCGGTGGCGGTACCCAGCTTCACCACCTGCTCAGGCGGCGCCGCTGCCACCACCTGCCCACCGGCATTGCCGCCGTCCGGACCCAGGTCAATCACCCAGTCGGCTTCGGCGATCACGTCGAGGTCGTGTTCGATGACGATCACGCTGTGGCCGCCGTTGACTAGGCGGTGCAGTACGTGGATGAGCTTTTCAACGTCGGCCATGTGCAGACCTACAGTCGGCTCATCCAGCACGTAAAGCGTGTGTGGCGCTTTCTGGCCGCGCCTGGTGATGTCGTCTCTGACTTTAGACAGCTCGGTCACCAGCTTGATGCGCTGCGCCTCGCCGCCTGACAGCGTGGGTGAGGGCTGGCCGAGCGTGAGGTAGCCGAGGCCAACGTCTTTCAGCAGTTGCAGCGGGTGGCCGATAGCGGGCATGGATTTAAAAAACTCTACCGCCTCATCGACCTCCATTTTGAGCACATCGCCAATGCTTTTACCGCGCCAGGTAACGGCCAGGGTCTCGGGGTTAAAGCGTACGCCGTGGCAGGTTTCACACAGCACTTTTACGTCGGGCAAAAAGCTCATGCCTATGGTGCGCACGCCCGCGCCTTCGCAGGTCGGGCAACGGCCTTCGCCGGTGTTAAAGCTAAAGCGCCCTGCTGCGTAGCCGCGCGCGCGTGCTTCCAGTGTGTCGGCAAACAGCTTGCGAATCGTGTCCCAAAAGCCGATGTAAGTGGCGGGGCATGAGCGTGGTGTTTTGCCGATGGGGGTTTGGTCTACTTCGAGCACGCGATCAACGACGCGGTAGCCTTCTATGCTTTCGCAGCCTGTCCAGCTTGGGTGTTTGCCGGCATCGTCGAGGTCGCGGCCCGCTTTGGTGGAGCGCTGCATGACGGCGGCGTGGACGTTGGTGAGTAGCACATCTCTGGCCAGTGTTGACTTGCCTGAGCCTGATACGCCAGTGACGGCGACCAGCCTGAAGAGTGGTACTTGCACCGTGACGTTTTTCAGGTTGTGTAGATTGGCGTTGACGACTCTGAGCCAGGAGGTGTTGGCGCTTGCTGCTTGTGGCGCTGCGTTGTGCAGGGCGCTGGCTGTGGCTGCTGCAGCTTTCAGGGCGGCGGCTTTTAAGAGCGCTTTGGTTTTTTTGCCGACGGCTTTTTCTTGGTCCGCTGAAATGGGCGACGATGTAGCTAAATTGGGGTCAGACCCCAATTTCAAAGGTGATGCCTCGACCGAATCAACAGCCGTGTCGAAATTGGGTTCTGACCCCGATTTAGCGGCTGGATTCGTCTCACGCCGCGCTTGCAAGGGATGCACCAGCGGATTCGCCAGATAGCGTCCGGTCAGCGACTCCGGCACTAGCGCCAACTCTGCTGCCGTACCTTGAGCCACCAGCCGCCCGCCGCGCTTGCCTGCACCGGGGCCTATGTCGATGATGTTGTCGGCGCGACGAATCGTGTCTTCGTCGTGCTCAACCACCACCAGCGTGTTGCCGCGCTCGCTGAGTTTGCCGAGGGCGCGCAGCAGTATCTGGTTGTCGCGCGGGTGCAGGCCGATCGTCGGCTCATCGAGCACATAGCAAACGCCTTGCAAATTGGAGCCGAGTTGCGCGGCCAGACGAATGCGCTGCGCCTCGCCGCCTGAGAGCGTGGGCGCGCCACGATCCAGCGTGAGGTAGCCAAGGCCTACGTCTTCCAAAAACTCCAGCCGGCTTTTGATCTCGGGAACCAGATCGCGGGCGATGCCGGCCTCACGGCCAACCAGCGCCAGCTTTTCAACCCAGGCCCGCACGTCAGTGACTGACAGGCGCGCAATGTTTGCAATGCCGACACCGTTGAACTGCACGGCCCGTGCCTGCTTGTTCAGGCGCGTGCCGTCACAGCCGGGGCACAGCGTGCCTTCAACGTCTTCAACATCAGGCTCTTCAAAGCTTTTCTCTCTGCCTTTGTTGTCTTTATCGCGTACCGAGTCGTCAAACACCTTGCGCTGCTCTTTGGTGAGCTTCACGCCCGTGCCGACGCACTCAAGGCACCAGCCGTGCTTGCTGTTGTAGCTGAACAGGCGCGGGTCCAGCTCGGGGTATGAGGTTGAACACACCGGGCAGGCACGCTTGGTAGACGCGACCTCCAGCTTGCCAATCGCTTTAGTCGATGTGCCCGCCAGCATGGCACCCTTCAGGCCATCGAGCGGGGCCAGCACATGCACCACACCTTTGCCGTGTTGCAATGCCACGGCAAGCGCGGCGCGCAGGCCCGCTTCGTTTTCAGGCGTGACATGAATGGCGGCCACTGGCAACTCCACCGTATGCTCTTTAAAACGGTCAATACGCGGAAAGTTGCTGGTCGGTAAAAACTCGCCGTCGATGCGCAGATGCGTGTAGCCGCGTGGCCGTGCCCAGTCGGCCAGCTCGGTGTAGACACCCTTGCGCGCAATCACCAGCGGAGCCAGCAGGCCGATGTGTTTACCCCGGTAATGTTTAAGCAGTTGCGCGGCAATGCTGTCAGGGCTTTGCGGCATGACGGCTACACCGTCTTTGGTGCAGTGCTGCACACCGAGCTTGACGTAGAGCAGGCGCAGAAAATGCCACACCTCGGTCGTTGTGCCGACCGT
This sequence comes from Polaromonas sp., assembly GCA_038902815.1. Classification (GTDB taxonomy): domain Bacteria; phylum Pseudomonadota; class Gammaproteobacteria; order Burkholderiales; family Burkholderiaceae_C; genus Polaromonas. The sequence goes on from JBCKNF010000023.1 coordinate 6,340, forward strand.
TGATTTGCGCCCACCGCGCGACCGGCGCTGCTCGATCGCCACCGTTGGCGGAATGCCGTAAACCGCATCGACCTCGGGCCGACCTGCAGGCTGCACGATGCTGCGTGCATAGGCGTTGAGCGACTCTAAATAACGCCGCTGGCCTTCGTTAAACAAAATATCAAATGCCAGGGTTGATTTGCCCGAGCCTGATACGCCAGTGACCACATTGAACTTACCGCGTGGAATGTTCACCGACAAGCTTTTTAGATTGTTTTCTTTGGCGTTGACGATCTGGATCAGGTTTGAAAACACCGGCCTGGGCTTCCACGCCTTGGCGCTTGCCTCTTGCACCTTGTGAACTGCGCCCATCGCCAACTCGTAGTCACGCAGGGCTTTGGCGGTGTGGCTGGTGGGATGTTCGCGCACCTGCTCGGGCGTGCCCTCAGCCACCAGCAGGCCACCGCCTTCACCACCTTCTGGCCCCAGATCAATCAGCCAGTCGGACGAGCGGATCACGTCCAGGTTGTGTTCAATCACGATCAGTGAATGGCCTGCATCAATCAGCTTGCGCAGCGCGCGCATGAGCTTGGCAATGTCATCAAAGTGCAGGCCGGTTGTGGGCTCGTCGAATAAAAACAGCGTGCCCTTCTGAGTTTTTGTAGCCAGGGGCTGGCGTGACGCAGTGCTGCGCCTGCTTGCGGCTTCAGCCAGAAAACCTGCGAGCTTGAGGCGCTGTGCCTCGCCGCCCGACAGTGTGGGTACGGGCTGGCCGAGTTTGATGTATTCAAGGCCTACGTCAACGATGGGTTGCAGGGCGCGGACTACGTCGCGGTCTTGCGCGAAGAGCTTGATGGCTTCGCTGACGGTTAGGTTTAGAACGTTGGAGACGTTGAGCGAGTGGCCGTCTCGCTCAATCGTCACTTCTAAAATCTCAGGTCTGTAACGCTTGCCATCGCAATCGGGGCAGCGCAAATACACGTCGCTTAAAAACTGCATCTCAACATGCTCAAAACCCGAGCCGCCGCAGGTCGGGCAACGCCCGTCGCCGTTGTTGAAGCTGAATTTGGACGCGCTATAGCTGCGTTGCCGCGCCAGTGGTGCCTGGGCAAACAGCTCGCGTACGGCGTCCCATGCACCGACGTAGCTGGCCGGGTTGGAACGTGCGGTTTTGCCGATGGGGGACTGGTCTACAAACACCACATCGGTCAGATGATCGGCCCCCATCAGGCGGTCATGCAAGCCGGGCGTTTCAGTGACTTTGCCGAACTGGCGCAGCAGTGCAGGCGCCAAAATGTCTTGCATCAAAGTGGACTTGCCCGAGCCGCTCACGCCAGTCACACACACTAGGCGCTGCAACGGGAAATCAACCGTGATGTTTTTTAAGTTGTGATCGCGTGCGCCTTCCAGAATCAAGCGCGGTGTAGCGTCAGTCACCGGGCGCTTGTAGCCCATGCCGACTTGCTTGCGTGAGCCCAAATAATCACCCGTCAGCGTATTAGCGTGCTTCAAGTCTTCCGGCGTGCCGTCAAACACAATTTGCCCACCACGCTCACCGGGGCCGGGGCCCATGTCAATCACACGGTCGGCGGCCAGCATGACAGCCGGGTCATGCTCGACCACCACCAGCGTATTGCCGGCGTCAACCAGGCGGTGCATGGCCTGGGTGATGCGGTTCATGTCACGCGGGTGCAGGCCGATGGAGGGTTCGTCCAGCACAAACAGTGTGTTGACGAGTGACGTGCCGAGTGCCGTGGTGAGGTTGATGCGCTGCACCTCACCGCCTGAGAGCGTGCGGCTTTGCCGATCAAGCGTGAGGTAGCCGATGCCAACATCACACAGGTATTTAAGGCGGGTCTGGATTTCTTCGAACAGCGACTTCAAGGCTTTTTGTTCAGCATCGGCGCCCAGTGCTGCGAACGAAAGGCTGCTGGAGAATTTTTGCAAGCGCTCGATCGGCAGGCGCATCAAATCATGCAGGCACAAGCCGGGCATGGCCTCTAACTGTGCGCGTGTCCATTGCACACCGACGGGCATGAAACGTTCTGACGGCGGCAACACCGCATCAGCCGCTTCTTTGGTGCCAAGTCGCCACTGCAATGACTCGAGCTTCAAGCGCGCGCCGCCGCAGGTTTCGCACCGCGTATAACTGCGGTACTTGGACAGCAGCACGCGAATGTGCATCTTGTAGGCCTTACTTTCAAGATATTTAAAAAAGCGCTTGATGCCAAACCAGTGCTGCTTCCATTTGCCGTTCCAGTTGGGTGAGCCGTTAATCACCCAGTGCTGCTGCTCGGGCGTGAGCCTGTACCAGGGCGTGTCGCGCGGAATGCCGCAGGCCTCGGCATGACGCATCAAATCGTCTTGCGCCTCTTTCCAGGCCGGGGTTTGCATGACCTTGATGGCACCAGCGCGCAGCGTGAGCTTGTCGTTGGGGATCACCAAACCGTAGTCCACCCCAATCACGCGGCCAAAGCCCTTGCAGGTGGTGCAGGCACCCATGGCAGAGTTGAATGAAAAGAGCGAGGGGGTTGGCTCGGTGTAGCGGGTGTCGCTTTCGGGGCAGTGCAGGCCGCTTGAAAAACGCCACATCTCTTCTGGGGAGATGGGGTCAGAGCCCATCGAACTCGTGACGTAGACATTTAACTTGCCGCCGCGTTTGAGCGCTGTTTCAATCGCTTCAATGGCGCGTGCTTTTTCGATGTTCTGGATACGAAATCGGTCTGCCACTACATCAAGCAGCTGGTGTGGGCCTGCGGGTGTTGACACCTCTCGCTGGGCATGAACTTTGGTGAATCCACTGGCAGACAGCCATTGCTCCAATTGCTCGTCGCTGGTATTGCCGGGTAGCTCAACCGGGAAGGTCATAACCACGCGTTGCTCTCCACCAGCCGTGCGCGCCATCAGCTCTGCGTAAATTGACTCTGGCGTGTCATGCCGAACGGCTTGCGCGGTTTGTTTGTCAAACAGTTGTGCCGAGCGGGCGTAGAGCAGTTTCAGGTGGTCATTCAGCTCGGTCATGGTGCCAACGGTGGAGCGCGAGGAGCGCACCGGGTTGGTCTGGGCAATCGCAATCGCGGGCGGCACGCCTTCAACTTTGTCTACCGCAGGCTTGTCCATGCGGTCCAGAAACTGCCGCGCATAGGCACTAAAAGTCTCAACGTAACGGCGCTGGCCTTCGGCAAACAGGGTATCGAACACCAGTGATGACTTGCCCGAACCGCTGGGGCCGGTCACCACCGTCATTTCGTTGGTGCGAATGTCGAGGTCAAGGTTTTTAAGGTTGTGCTGGCGTGCGCCGCGAATGCGGATGGTTCCCTGACGCTGTTCTTCACTCTGGCTCATACGCGGTGTCTTTCTGGTGATGCCCAAAGATTCTAGGCACTATCCGAAAGGCAAGCGTTTTTGGGGCCTTCGCTGGCAGCCGTCAGAAACGGTCAGTAATACAGGGCGTTTTTAAGATCCAGAAACTTCTCGAGGCCAACCTGGGTTCATGAGCACACCGGTATCCACCTTGCATCAACAAAATGCAAGGGGTCAGGTCTTGACATCCTTGTTTTCACAAAAAGCAAAAACGTTACTTTTTGAACCACGCCGCTAAAGGCTTCGACAGGCTCAGCCCGAACGGGGTTTGGTGAATTTATAGAGGTGCCCTTAAGTCTTACGGGCAATGCCGATAGAAACTTTGCTGACGCTTTCCCAGTCTTCGCCAGCAAACCATGCATCGCCAGCGAGGTAGTCACGCAGCATGGGCAAGGCATCAAGGCCCCAGAAAATTTTGCCGTCAACTTCAAACGCTGGAACACCAAAAACACCTTTTGAAATCGCTTCATCGGTGTTGTTCTTAAGCAGGGCTTTCGCTTCATCAGTTGGCACATGATTTTGCGGGGCCAGCTGCTGCGCAAGTGTTTCAAACCGCTGTGCGTCAGCCGCATCTGCCCCACCTTGCCAGACGTGGCGAAAAATGGTTTCGCAAACATAGCGGTTGGCTGTGCCAGGCTCAAGCGACGTTGAACACGCTGTGGCCAGGCGCAGCAAGGCCAGCGGATTAAATGGATGGGCGGCTGGCTTGGGCGCGATCTCGGCAGGGCCAAGTTGCCCATGGTGCTTGAGCAGGCCGGCAAGCAGTACGGGTCTGTAGCTGACGCTGTAGCTCAAACCCTGCAAGGCCTCGGGCAGGTGCTCAAACGCCAAGTAGGCATAGGGCGAGATGAAGTCGAGGTAAAAGGTGATGTGTTTCATGGACTGAAGGGCACTGCGGCCATGCGCTGCTCAATCAGCTTCCAGATACCGCGCTTGTCGTCATCACCTGCACTGCTCCAGCCGGCAATTTCATCTCCCGTACGGAAGCAGCCCATACACAAACCCGAGTTGTCGTTCATGCTGCAAACTGAATTGCATGGGGACTGAACCTCAGCCTGCTCGGTAACTCCTGGAGCGCGCATTTTCACCAGCGCAATGGCACGCTGAAGGGTGAATTTTTCTTCGCCAACGCGCAGAACACCTTCAGATGAGGCAAGCAGGGCCAAACCTCGCATCAGTTCATCCTCTTGTTCAACAAAGCCGTTGCAGCACGCGAGTTCGGCTTGCGCTCCAGAAAGTCGCTGATGAACTTGCCCGCATCGATCAGCTTATCGAGATCAATCCCGGTGTCAATGCCCATGCCGTGCAGCATGTAGACCACGTCTTCCGTCGCCACATTGCCGGTTGCGCCCTTGGCAAACGGGCAGCCGCCCAGGCCGGCAGAGGAGGTGTCGTACTGCCAGATACCCATCTGCAGGCAGATCAGCGTGTTACCCAGCGCCTGGCCATAGGTGTCGTGAAAATGGCCTGATATATCGTTGATGTCGTAGTGCTTAAGCGTTGCCTCTAACGCACGCTGCACTTTAAGGGGCGTGCCCACACCAATCGTGTCAGCAACACCCATGTGCTGCACGCCAATACCTTTCATCAACCGCGCCACCATTTCTACCCGCTCTGGCGCGATCTCGCCCTCAAAAGGGCAGCCAACCGCGCACGAAATAGCCCCGCGCACATAAATATTTTTTGCCTTAGCCGCCTCGACCACTGGCCTAAAACGCTCGATACTTTCTTCAATCGAGCAATTGATATTGCGCTGGCTAAAGGCTTCGCTGGCAGCAGCGAACACCACAATCTCGTCTGGCCGCGACGCTACCGCCGCTTCAAAGCCCTTCATGTTCGGTGTCAACACCGAATAGCGAACACCCGGTTTGCGCCTGATGCCCGCCATCACCTCCAGTGCATCGGCCATTTGCGGCACCCATTTGGGCGACACAAAACTGGTGACTTCAATTTCTTTCAGGCCTGCGTCCTGTAGACGATGCACCAGCTCGATTTTTACTGCCGCCGGTACCGGCGCTTTTTCGTTTTGCAGGCCATCACGTGGGCCGACATCGACTAGTTTGACTTTGGAGGGGTAGTTCATGATGCTTTCTGTAGAGCCACCTCAAAGGAGGTAGGTCTGAATAGTAGACCAGCCCGACCACACGCTTCAGGGCACTTCATGCAGCTGCCACCGCTAGCTTTAGCAGCTCCGCACCCTCGGCCACCTGGTCGCCGGGCGCGTACAGCAACTCTTCGACCACACCATCGGCAGGTGCCGCAATCGTGTGCTCCATCTTCATGGCTTCCATCACTGCCAGCGGCTGGCCCTTGACAACCTTGTCGCCGGCCTTCACGCCAAACGACACCACCTTGCCCGGCATGGGTGCTGTCAGGCGGCCACCTTCCGTTGGCCCCTGGCCGGCATGTGCCAGCATGTCAATCACCGTGATCTGCGTGGCACCGGCTGCCGCAAACACATGCGCCACTTCGCCCTGGCGGTACACCATTGCGTTGATGCGCTGGCCGGCAAACTGCACATCCGTGCCCTGCGCGGTTTTGACGAACACCAGCAGGCCCGACGCATCGCCCACGCTCAAATGCAGCGCGCCGTCATGCAGATAGGTCAGCTCGGCCTTGGCGGGCTCGCCGTGAAATTCCAACTCAAAGCGGCGGACGTTCACACCATGCGAACGCCAGCCATCGCGGCGGCTAAAGGGGTCATTGCCTTCCAGCGCTTTCTCACTCAGCAGGGTTTGCGCCACCGCTGCAGCTGCCGCCATCGCCAGGCCCACCGGCTCCTGGTTGAACAGCACGGCACTTTCGCGCGGGATCAGGGCCGTGTCCAGGTTGGCATTGGCAAACGACGGGCTGCGCACCACGTAACGCAAGAACTGCACATTGGTACTCAGGCCGACGATGCGGGTTTGCGCCAACGCTTCGTCCAACCGGGCCAGCGCTTCTTCACGCGTTTTGCCGTGCACGATGAGCTTCGCCACCATGGAATCGTAAAACGGCGAAATAGCATCGCCCTGCCGCACGCCATCATCGACACGCACATCGCCACTCTCAAAACTGGTGCAGGCGGGTTTGTCGTAAACGTGTAGCGTTCCGGTTGCGGGCAAGAAGTTTTTGTCTGGCGTTTCAGCACAAATGCGCGCCTCAATCGCATGACCGTTGATCCGGAGTTCGTCTTGCGCCAGCGGCAGCTTGCCACCAGCGGCTACCAGCAATTGCCATTCGACCAGGTCAAGACCGGTAATCGCCTCCGTCACCGGATGCTCAACCTGCAATCTTGTATTCATCTCCATAAAGTAAAACTTCATGGAGCCGTCAGCCCGCTGCTCAACGATGAATTCCACCGTACCTGCGCCCACGTACTTCACGGCGCGTGCAGCAGCCACCGCAGCCTCGCCCATTTCCTTGCGCATCGCGTCGCTCATGCCGGGTGCAGGTGCTTCTTCCAGCACTTTCTGGTGACGGCGCTGCACCGAGCAGTCACGCTCGAACAGATAAACGTAATTGCCGTGCGTGTCGCCAAACACCTGTATCTCGATATGGCGCGGACGCTGGGCATATTTTTCAACCAGCATGACATCGTTGCCAAAGCTACTGCTAGCTTCGCGTTTGCAGGCCTGTAGCGCGGCCGCAAAGTCTTCGGACTTTTCAACCGCGCGCATGCCCTTGCCGCCGCCGCCCGCGCTGGCCTTGATGAGCACGGGGTAGCCAATGCGATCAGCTTCGCTCTGGAGCAAGGCGGGGTTCTGGTCGCTGCCGTGATAACCGGGCACTAGCGGCACACCGGCTTTTCCCATCAGCTGCTTGGACTCGGCTTTCAGGCCCATGGTCTTGATAGCGGATGGTGGCGGGCCGATGAACACCAGACCCGCATCGGCACAGGCCCGTGCAAACTCCTCGTTTTCACTCAGAAAACCATAGCCGGGGTGAATCGCCTCTGCACCTGTGGCTTTGGCCGCTTCAATGATGCGCTCCCAACGCAAGTAGCTGTCTTTCGGTGCGCTACCGCCAATGTGGACGGCCTCGTCGCAATAACTCACGTGTTTGGCGCTGGCATCGGCATCCGAATACACGGCCACGGTCTTGATGGCCATGCGGCGTGCAGTCGCCGCCACCCGGCAAGCTATCTCGCCACGATTAGCGATAAGAATTTTTTTAAACATCGGGGGTCGTTCATCCAGTGCCGGCATCAGATCGACCAGTTTGGTTTGCGCTTGTCGAGGAATGACTGCAGGCCCTCGCGCCCCTCGGGGCTCACCCGCACATCGGCAATGCTACCGACCGTCATCGCCACCAGCTCCGGCGTGATGTCATGGCCCGCCACGTCCTGCAGCAGCTTCTTGCAGGCTTTCATCGCAGCCGGGCCAGCTTTGACTAGTGCCTGTGCAAGCTCTGCTACCTTGGCATCAAGCGCATCGGCAGTGACCACCTCATGCACAAAACCAATACGCAAGGCCTCTGCCGCACTGAAGCGCTCCGCCGTCAAAAAATAACGCTGCGCCGCACGCGCACCCATGGCGCGGATCACATACGGGCTGATGGTTGAGGGCAGCAAACCCAGCTTGACCTCGCTCAGGCAATAGTGCGCGGTGTCAACCGAAACAGCGATGTCGCAGGCCGCCACCAGCCCGGTACCGCCCGCATACACATCACCCTGTATGCGGGCAATCGTTGGCTTGGGACATTCATAAACCGTGCGCATCATTTCGGCCAGGCGGCCAGCGTCTTCCAGGTTCTGCTCTCGCGTGTAGTCGGCCATGCTGCGCATCCAGTTCAGGTCTGCGCCTGCGCAAAAGGCCGTGCCGTTGGCGGCCAGCACAATGCAGCGCACGTCATCGCGCGCGCCCAGGTCCAGAAAACACGCGGTCAGCTCGGCGATGACTTCGTCATTGAAAGCGTTGCGCACCTCAGGTCGATTGAGGGTGACGGTGGCCACGCCGCCGCCACAAGCCAGTTTCATGTGTTTCATTTTTTCTTCCTCAATACCGTTTCGCCGCTTCTTCCAACATCACCTCTGTAGCGCCGCCGCCTATAGCCAGCACGCGCGCATCGCGCCACAAGCGTTCAATCGCTGTCTCGCGCATAAAGCCCATACCGCCGTGGAACTGCTGGCAGGTCAGCAGCACCTCATTGACCAACTCGCCCGTCAGCGCCTTGAGCATGGACACCTCTTGCACGATGTCGCGGTTTTGCGTGACGGCCCAGGCGCAGTGGTACATGAACTGGCGCGCGGCTCTGGTCTTGGCATCCAGCATGGTGATGCGGTGGCGAATGGTCTGCTTGTCCCACAAGGTTGCGCCAAAGGCCTGGCGCTGGCGCACGTAGTCGATCGTCATTTCCAGTGCGCGGGTGCAGTGGCCTACCGCCATCGCAGCCAGTGCAATGCGCTCGGTCTGGAAGTTTTTCATGACCGAATAAAAGCCCTTGTTTTCTTCTCCCAACAGATTGCCTGCCGGTATGCGCACGTTGTCAAAAATCAGCTCGGCCGTGTCGGACGACAGCCAGCCGGATTTTTTCAGCGCGCGGCCAACGCTGAAGCCTGGCGTGCCTTTTTCGACGATGAACATCGACATGTCGCGTTTGCCCGGTCCGGTCTTGGCCGCCACAAAGTAGAGGTTGGCATGTACGCCGTTGGTGATGAACATCTTGCTGCCATTGATGACCCATTCCTCGCCATCACGTTTGGCTGTGGTGCGTATGCCTGCCACGTCTGACCCGGCACCAGCCTCACTGATACCGATGGCGGTAATGGTCTCGCCAGAAATGACTCCAGGCATATAGCGCGCTTTTTGCGCTGCGTTGCCAGCGTGAAAGAGATGTGGGCTGGCCATGTCGGTGTGCACCAGCACCGTGACAATGAAACCGCCAAAGGTGGATTGCGACAGCGCCTCGGCAAACACCAGGTTGGTCAGTGCATCGGCCTCACTGCCGCCGTGCTCGCTGCCATACATCAGGCCAAAAAAACCAGCCTCGCCCATGCGGCGCAGCACGTCGCGTGGCACGCAGCCGTCTTCTTCCCACTGGGCGGCAAAGGGCTCGACCTCACGGGCGATAAAGCGTGCAATCTGCTCGCGCAGCAGTTCGTGTTCGGGGGTGATGAAGATGTTGTCCATATATATCTATCCGTCTGTCTGTTTGTAGTTACTGTGTGGCGCTTACATGCGGAACACGCCGAACCTCGTCTCGCCAATCGGCTGGTTCAGCGTGGCCGACAAACCCAGCGCCAGCACGCGCCGCGTATCAGCCGGGTCAATCACACCGTCGTCCCAGATGCGGGCGCTGGAATAGTAGGGGTGCGACTGGTGGGCAAACTGGTCCAGTATCGGCTGCTTGAAGGCGGCCTCTTCCTCAAAGCTCCAACTGCCGCCGCGTGCCTCGATGCCGTCGCGCTTGACGCTGGCCAGCACCCTTGATGCCTGCTCGCCGCCCATCACGCAGATGCGCGCGTTTGGCCACATCCATAAGAAGCGTGGCGAATACGCCCGGCCGCACATGCCGTAGTTGCCCGCGCCGTAGCTGCCACCAATGATGACAGTGAACTTCGGAACACTGGCCGTGGCCACTGCCGTGACCAGCTTGGCACCGTGGCGTGCAATGCCTTCGCTTTCGTACTTGCGGCCGACCATGAAGCCGGTGATGTTCTGTAAAAAGATCAGTGATACCTTGCGCTGGCAGCACAGCTCGATGAAGTGCGCGCCCTTTTGTGCGCTTTCTGAAAACAAAATCCCGCTGTTGGCGATGATGCCGACCGGCATGCCCTCGATGTGCGCAAAACCACAGACCAGCGTAGTGCCGTAGCGCGCCTTGAACTCGTGAAACTCGCTGCCATCGACGATGCGGGTGATGACCTCATGCACGTCATAGGGCTTGCGTGTGTCAACCGGGATCACGCCGTACAGCTCTTGCGGGCTGTGCAGCGGCGGCTCAGGCGTGCGCAGCACCTGCTGCACGTTCTTTTTACGGTTCAGGCTGCCAACGGCCTGGCGGGCCAGCGCCAGTGCGTGTGCGTCGTTTTGCGCCAGGTGGTCGGCCACGCCTGACAGCCGCGTATGCACATCGCCACCACCCAGGTCTTCGGCTGAAACAATCTCGCCAATCGCAGCTTTGACCAGCGGCGGGCCGCCGAGAAAAATCGTGCCCTGGTTCTTGACGATGATGGTCTCGTCGCTCATGGCCGGCACGTAGGCGCCACCAGCCGTGCAACTGCCCATCACGACCGCAATCTGCGCAATGCCAAGCGCACTCATGTTGGCCTGGTTGTAGAAGATGCGGCCGAAATGGTCGCGGTCGGGGAACACCTCGTCCTGATTCGGCAGATTGGCACCGCCCGAATCGACCAGGTACACACACGGCAGGTTGTTCTGCTGCGCGATCTCTTGTGCGCGCAGGTGCTTTTTGACCGTCATCGGGTAATAGGTGCCGCCCTTCACCGTCGCGTCGTTGCACACCACCATGCAGTCGATGCCGTTGACGCGGCCAATGCCGGTGATGATGCCCGCGCACGGCGCGCTGTCAGTGCCGTCACGGTCGGGGTACATCGCGTAGCCGGCCAGCGGCGAAAGCTCAAGGAAAGGTGTGCCAGGGTCTAGCAGCATTTGCACCCGGTCACGTGGCAGCAGCTTGCCGCGCTTGACGTGCTTGGCACGCGCTGTATCGCCACCGCCTGCGGCTGATTTGGCAACCTTCTCGGCCAGGTCATCCACCAGCGCACGCATGGCAGCGGCGTTGGCCTGGAAGTCGGCGGAACGGGCGTTGAGTTTTGTCTCCAGAGCGGGCATCGGTTTCCTCATTTCAAAGTGGCACGTCATTCGTCAATCAATGGCCAAGGGTGCAGGCCACACCATAACGTCAAACCGCTGCCAAACCGCAAGCTTAAGGAAAATCCGTCCTACCCGTGCAGTCAATCAGGTTGCAAATCGTGCCATATTACAAAATTGGAATGGGAAAGGGGTCAGGCTCGAATTAAAGCTAAAAACAAGGATGTCAAGACCTGCCACCTTGCGTTCCTGCCGCATGATGGACGGGCACCGCAGCCCTTGCCGCATCTCAATCGGCAAAAGTGCGCTCAAGCTCATCGATTAGCGTGCCCACATAGGCGACAGCGTCGTAAATCGGCTCGGGGGTTCGCATATCGATGCCGGCTGCCTGCATTAGTTCCAGGGGCCGCAAGCTGCCGCCGGCTTTCAGAACCTCCAGCCAGCGCTGAACCGCAGGCTCACCTTGTTCCTGTACCTGGCGGGCCATCGCGGTTGAAGCCACCAGGCCGACCGAGTAGGTATAGGGATAGAGCCCCATGTAGTAATGGGGTTGGCGCATCCATGTCATGCGGGCCGCCTCATCCAACTCGACGGTGTCGCCCCAAAACGTAGCCAAAATCTCTCCTTTGCACTGGTTCAGAACGGACGCGGTAATCGACTTTCCCGCCTCCGCCAGTGCATAAACCTGACGCTGCAACTCGGCCTCCAGAAGATGGGTGACGAAATTGTGGTGGTAGGTGCCCAGCACTTGCATGATCACCGAGCGCCGCATGCGGGGGTCGTCGTTCTTGGCCAGAATGTGCTGTGCCAGCAGCATTTCGTTCATGATGGAAGGCGCTTCCACAAACGGCATGGCCGGTCGCGTGTTGACCAGGCGTTGGTGCTGCATGGCCAGACTGAAGTGTCCGCCATGGCCCAATTCGTGGGCCAGGGTGAACACGTTGCGCATGGTATCGGTCCAGGTGATCAAAATATAGGGGTGAGCGCCGTAGGGTGATGCACAGAATGCACCGGAGGACTTGCCCACGTTGTCCACCCGGTCTACCCAGCGCTCGTTCAAGGCGGTGCGTACGAATTGGCAATACCCAGGACCCATGACCGCCAAGGCGTCGAGGATCAGCGCGCCGGCTTCGTCATAGCCGATGCTTGGGTTAAACGCGGGGTCCAAGGGCGCCTTGATGTCGCAGTAGAGCAGCTTGTCCAAGCCGAGCACGCGGCGTCGAAGCCTGGCATAGCGCCGCATGTGGGGTGCCACTTCGCGCAGGATGATCTGCAGGATATTGGAATACAACGCCAGCGGAATCTTATGCGGTTGAAGTAAGAATTCCTCCGTCGTGCCGTACTTGCGCAGACGCGCCAGCACCACGTTTTTGTTGATTTCGGTCGCGAACGTGGCCGCGTACGTGTTGTTGTAGGCCTTCAAACCGTCGCCGAACGATTTCCAAGCGCCGCGCCTGACGCTGGCGTCCTCATGCCCCTCGTAGGTCGATTCATACAAATTGAAGGAGTTGGAATGCTCGACCCCCGCAGTGTCGGTAAACGACGCAAACTGCATGTCGCTGGTTTTGGATCGGTTGTAGACCATTCCAGGTGAGCCCAGAACTGCACTGACCGATGCCAGCACATGCTCGGCGTCGGCGCTCAAACGGTGCGGTCTGACTTCCAGCAGGTCACTTAAGAAGATGCTATAAGCCGCCAGCCCGGGTTCAGTCGCAAGATAGTGCTCGAGCCGACCATCCGGCAACTGCAGAACCTCGGAGTCCACAAACGCGATGCTCGCACTCAGTCGGGCACCCAGCGCCGCCACACGCGCCGCGCTCGCCTGGTGCTGCGGGTTGGTCCCGTCCTCGGCGTTGCGCAGATAGGCGTAGGTAAAGACCAGCGCCGCGCGTTGCTGCAACGATTCCAGCGTGTTGAGGCAATTCAACAGAGTTGCGGCACTCTCGCCCAGGTGCCCCTGGAATGGAATCAGATCCGACCGTGCCGCATCCAAGGCTTCAAAGGCGGCCTCCCAATCGGCATGGGAGGTAAACAGGTCATCAAGGTTCCAGGTCTGTTCAACCGGCGCCTGCGCACGGTCGGCACGTATTTTCATTGCTCGTTTCCCTATAGTTGGTGTTGGACAGGCCTATGGTAGCGCCATCAATCCAGGCTAGTCGTCGGACGAATGATGGCAGCGCTTCGGTTAACCTCCCAAGTCAGCCACCAAGGTAGCACCATGAAGCAGCTCAAAGTCACCATCACGCTAGAAATGTCCGTCCCCGACGACTGGGAACTGGCCACCACCTCCGAGGGCGGACCGCCGTTAAACGTTAAGGGGTCAGGCTCGAATTAAAGCTCGTGGGCCGGAGCGTCTCCGGCGCCCTCAGTAGCGAACGATG
>JBCKNF010000024.1:0-19192 GCA_038902815.1 Polaromonas sp.
GTTGACGATGCAGCCCATCACGGCGACCTTGAGTTCTTCAACACCCGGGTATTGTTCCCGCCAGACCGGCATCTGGGCGCGCAGGAAATCATCGATTTCCTTGGTGAGTACCTGAAAGGTGCTGCTGGTGGTGCGGCCGCAGCCCGGGCAGGCGATGACGCTGGGCGCAAAACTGCGCAAGCCCAATGCCTGCAAAATTTCGCATGCAATCAGCACTTCCTGGGTTCGCGATTCACCGGGTTGCGGCGTCAGCGAAACTCGAATAGTGTCGCCAATCCCTTCTTGCAGCAAGACCGACAATGCAGCCGCAGATGCCACCGTGCCCTTTGTGCCCATGCCGGCCTCGGTCAGACCAAGGTGCAACGCGTAGCGGGACCGTTTTGAAAGCTCGCGGTAGACCGAGATCAGATCCTGGACACCGCTGACCTTGCAGGACAGAATGATCTGGTTTCTGTCCATGCCCATTTGTTCGGCCAGCACAGCAGAATCAATGGCCGAGGTAATCAGCGCCTCGTACATCACCTGCTTGGCGTCCCAAGGCTGGTCACGGCGGCCGTTCTCGTCCATCAGGCTGGCGAGCAGTTCCTGGTCCAGGCTGCCCCAGTTGACGCCGATACGCACCGGCTTATTCCAGCGCATGGCCGCCTCGATCATCTGGCCAAACTGCCGGTCGTGCTTGTTGCCCTTGCCTACGTTGCCGGGGTTGATGCGGTACTTGGACAAGGCCTCGGCGCAGGCCGGGTAGTCGGTCAAAAGGCGGTGGCCGTTGTAATGAAAATCGCCAACCAGCGGCACATCGATGCCCATGCGGTCGAGTTGCTCGCGGATGAAAGGCACCTGCGCCGCAGCCTCGGGCGTGTTGACCGTGATGCGGACCATTTCGGAGCCGGCGATGGCCAGTTCCTTGACCTGGATGGCGGTGCCGATCGCGTCCACCGTGTCGGTATTGGTCATCGACTGCACGCGCACCGGGGCATCGCCACCCACTGTCACCACGCGCGAACCCCAGACCACGCGCGCCTGTAACGAAGCACGTGCCTTGGGAGCAGCCGACTCAATTGGAAAACAGGAAGACATCTATTTCACCTCAAAGCGTGCAACATTGTCCTTGGCGACAGCGCTTAAATCAAAAACCTTGCCACGCACCTGTACCGCAGTAGCATCGGCGCGGCCAACTATCGCGGCAAGCGGCAATGCGCCCGTTGCACCGACTACTTCACCAGCATTCAGTATTCGGCGCAACACCACCTGACCCTTGGAGTCCGTCACCTCGACCCATGACTCACTTTTAGCGCTAAACACCACGATGCCCGTCGAAATCAGGGCGGCGCTTGCGGGATTGCCCGGTGCAGCGATTGGTTGGGCAAGACTGGCCATATCGGGCAGAGCCGGAAGAACAGGTGGGACGGCAGCCACTTTGACCGGCTCACCATCCGGCGTTCCCGACAGCAGCTCAAATTTGGCTTCGTTAACTCCGGTTTTTAATGCAGGAAGGAAAATCAGCACCAAAGCACCCATCAACAAAATCAGCCCTGCTAGTACGGCTGGGCGGGAAATCTGGGTCCAGATTGAAGGGCTTGGCCCGTCCCCGGGAGCCTTAAATGGTGCGTTGATGCCCGAATCATGATATGAGAGTTTGGGACTGCTGGTTTGAGGCAGGCGCTGAAGCACTGGTGCGGCATCAATCTTGAGAGTACGGCATACGCTGGCTGCCAGGGCGCGCACGAACATGGCATCTGGCAGCAAGTCAAATCGATTTGACTCCAGAGCCTCAAGTTTTTTAACCGAGACTTTGAGCGCAGCAGCCAGGGCAGCAATGTGCAGCCCTGTAGCTTCGCGGGCCTGTTTGAGCAATCCTCCGGCACTGATCTGCAGCATCACCGTGTCAGCGTCACTGGATGAGGAATGATAGCCATCCCCTGTCGGATGAGCATTTAATGACAGCGTAGCGAGGTCACTCATTGAAGGCTCCCTTTTCATAAGCACTGGCTTCGCGCGACTGAGCATAGCGTTTTTTCAACTGGTCGCCGAGTTGGGACATGCCTTCGCGATTGTTCAGGCGCTGCTCAATCTTGATGCCCAACCACAGGGTTTCTGCGTTGGCGAGATGGCTGTTATTTAAGCGCCGAATATAAAACTGCGCCCGAGTAAGCTCTCCGCGGTCATACAGCAGACTGGCGAGGTTATAGCCTGTGTGAGGGTTGCCGGCATCAATCTGATAGGAGCGCATCAGACTGTCTTCGGCCTCTGTCCGTTGCCCAGAGCGAACCTGGCAAACGCCCTGGGCCATCAGGCTCTTGGCCTGACCAGCGTAAGTCGGGTTGTTCACAGCCTGCGCAAATAGCTTGAATGACTCTGGAAACCTCGACTGTTGACACAAAAACCAGCCGTAGTTGTGCGCTACATCGGCATCTCGCGGGTTAAGTGCAAGAGCCCTGCGAAAGCTGTCCTCAGCCAGCGGCGCGTCATTCAAACGCATGTAAACCAGACCACGCAGGTTATAGGCATCGGCAAAACCAGGATCAATGACCAACGCCTGCTTCACCTCGTCAAGCGCAACGTTGGTCTGCCCGTGTTCAAAATAGCCGCTTGCAAGCTCAAGTCGAAGACGAGCGCGTCTGCGGGCTTCGGGCTCATCTGACTCAGTCATGATGTCTGTTTTCCCTCCCACCTCACCGGACGCACCCTGGCGACCAGCACAGGCAGTTAGGAGCACGACTGCCCAACACAGCGGGATCCATGCAGCATGACGGAGAAACTTCATATGCTGATCTCCTTGATCACAACGACCTTGATTTTCCCGAGCATACCGAGCCGCTGAGATGCCATGCGCTCGCGTACACCCGTGCGGTCCTGTACATCGCCAGCCAATTGCCCGCACGCTGCATCGATGTCACCGCCGCGGGTTTTACGCACCGTTGTGACAATCCCGGCATCCATCAGGATTTTTGCAAAAGCGGTGACCTGCTCCATACTTGAACGCTTCAGACCGGAAGCCGGAAAAGGGTTGAAAGGAATCAGATTGAATTTGCAGGTCAAGCCTTGTTCGGCATGTTTTTGCATCAGGGCAACCAGTTGCAGCGCCTGCTCGGGCTGGTCATTGACATTTTCGAGCATGCAATATTCAAAAGTGATGAAATCGCGGGGCGCGTGTTGCTGGTAACGGGTGCAGGCTTCAAGAAGTTCAGCTATTGGGTATTTTTTATTCAGCGGAACGAGATGACTGCGCAAAGCGTCTTCCGGTGCGTGCAGCGACACTGCAAGGGCAACCGGGCAATCCTGTGCCAGACGATCCATCATGGGCACTACACCCGAGGTAGACACTGTCACACGACGGCGCGATAGCCCATAGCCATGATCGTCAAGCATGACACGAAGCGCAGGCAACAGTTGCGAATAATTTTGCAAAGGCTCGCCCATGCCCATCATCACGACGTTTGAAATGACACGTTCTTGACTATTTTTTTGCTGCTTGAATTGCTTGCGCAGTGAGTGTTCTGCAAACCATAACTGCGCCACGATTTCTGCAGTAGTCAGGTTGCGGCTGAACCCTTGATGACCGGTTGAGCAAAACCGGCAACCCACAGCACAACCCGCTTGCGACGAAATACACAAAGTACCGCGATCAGATTCGGGAATGAACACGGTTTCAATCACGTCCCCGGCACCAACATCAAAAAGCCATTTGACGGTACCGTCGGCAGAGTCATGCCGTGAAACGACCTTGAGCCCGTCAATGGAGGCGGATGCCGACAGCTTTTCACGCAGGGACTTAGCCAGATCGGTCATCTGGTCAAAGCTCGACGCGCCCTTCTGGTGAATCCAGCGAAACAGTTGTGTGGCCCGAAAGCGCTTCTCGCCCAGCCCCTCGCAAAAGGCCGCCAGACCCTCCAGGTCGTAGTCAAGCAAATTGGTTGTCATCGCATCGGGAATTCGCGATCTAGCGCGAATAGATGTTCATGCCAGGGAAGAAGAAGCTGATTTCTACCTTGGCAGTTTCAGCCGCATCAGAACCATGCACTGCATTTGCATCAATGCTCTCCGCAAAGTCTGCTCGAATGGTTCCCGCATCGGCTTTTTTGGGATCTGTTGCACCCATCAATTCGCGGTTTTTGAGAACGGCGTTCTCGCCTTCAAGTGCCTGAATCATGACAGGGCCGGAAATCATGAACGAAACCAGATCCTTGAAAAAGGGACGCTCTTTATGAACGCCATAAAAAGCCTCAGCCTCGCCACGCGAAAGGTGCGCCAATTTGGCGGCAACAACCTTCAGACCAGCAGTCTCGAAGCGGGTGTAGATCTGGCCGATGACATTTTTCGCCACTGCGTCGGGCTTGATGATTGAGAGAGTGCGTTCGATTGCCATTTTTTTCCTAAAGCTTGGGAGTTTCCCGGAATATTCAAAATGAATACAGCTTCTGATTTTAACCTGCGAGGGCTGTCACATTTACCGATTGCCACCCCGGTTTCCATTACGACCGCCGCCACCGCTACCACCACGATCACCAGTGCCACGGCGCTGACCATTTCCGGAACCACCAGAGCCGGAACCACCGGAGCCGAAACCACCGCGACGCTGCTGTCCTTGTCCTTGTCCTTGGCCCTGCCCCTGACGCTGACGGGTAAATGTGTCGGCCCCAATATAGCCAAAGGATGTTTTCATGGGATCCGGCTGCGCAGCGCCGCCGTTTTTGTCATTTCTCTCGCCACGGTCAGCGCGGCGATTTTGCCCTTGCCCGCCCGTATTGCCACGTTGATTTGCAGCGGGATTGGGGCCAAAACCTGACGGCTGGGAATATCTATTGCCGCCACGCCGCCGGTTTCCAGCAATATTGCTGTTGTGTGGTGCCCCGTTGCCGTTGTCAGGCGGCTGCAGCTCATGTGGATCCTGCTCCATATCTTCGCCCTCTCCATACGCCGCTTCTTGTCGGCTAAATCCCTCAGCCGCAGCGCTGACAGAACGTGATCGGCCTCTACCGCCCCGAGATCGGTCTCCCTGACGCGGGCCGCGCCCCTCGCGCAGCTGCTCTGCATCGCCCGGATTTGCTGAGAAATTCTGATTGCTCGAGCCACTACGCGGATCACCCTGTGACTCAGAACGATTGACGGCACTTGTCAGCGCCCAGATATCACGCTCATCCAGCTCTACAAACGCACCTCGCTTGAGGCCTCTGGGCAAAACCATGGCCCCATAACGTATACGGATAAGACGGCTCACGGCGTGACCTACGGCTTCAAACATGCGCCTGACTTCACGGTTCCGTCCTTCAGAAAGCGTCACCTTGTACCAGCAGTTCGCACCTTCACCACCGCCCGCTTCCAGGGAAGTGAATTGGGCCCTGCCATCGTCCAGCACCACGCCATCGAGCAAACGCTTTTTCTCATCATTGCTCAAGGCACCCAGCACCCGGACAGCATATTCACGCTCAAGGCCAAAACGTGGGTGCATCAGCCTGTTGGCCAACTCCCCGGAGCTTGTCAGAAGCAGTAAGCCCTCGGTATTGAGGTCGAGTCGCCCGACAGACTGCCACTTTCCCTGAAAAAGTTTGGGCAAGCGCCGAAAGACGGTGGGACGATTTTGAGGGTCGTCGTGCGTCACAACCTCGCCAGCTGGCTTGTGATACGCAATCACGCGAGGTGGCAGTGGGTCAATACGCAGACGCACCGGTTTGCCATTGACTTTGACGCTATCACCGAGATGGATACGCTGGCCGATGTGCGCCGGCTCTGCATTCACCGAAATACGCCCCTCCAGGATGAGTTGCTCCATTTCCAGGCGAGACCCCAAACCTGCCTGGGCCAACACTTTATGCAATTTCGGGGACTCGGGCTGCGGAGACAGTACACGCTTGAGCGCGGACAGTTCGGGAGCAGCTTCATCGGCATCAAATTGACCGGTAACAACTTCGTCGAAACGCACTGCAGCTACCGAAGTCTGCATCGGGACAGTCCCAAGCGGTACTACAGAGTCCTGGTTGTCTGGTGGGTTCATGCTTTTTCAATTCAATGCGGGTGAATCAATCGGTGGCTTGCCATCCGTAGTGTTATTGGGGTCAGACACCAATTTCGCAGCGGTGCATGGGTTTTTGGGGTCAGACTCCAAAAACACACTGAACTCAATCTGCTCCAGCATGGTGGCCTGCCCGGCAGCGCCATCCATGGTCGGCAATTGATCCAGCGAGTCCACTCCGAGATCATCCAGAAATTGCTTGGTCGTAGCGAACAGCGCCGGCCTTCCGACTGTTTCACGATGGCCTATCACTTCTACCCAGCCACGATCCTCAAGCTGTTTGAGGATAAGACTGTTGATGGTGACACCCCGAATATCCTCCATATCACCACGGGTTACTGGCTGGCGGTAAGCGATGATGGCCAGGGTTTCCAGCGTAGCTCTGGTGTAGCGCGGTGGTTTCTCCGGGTGCAGCCTGTCAAGGTATTCGCGCATCTGGGGACGACTCTGAAAACGCCAACCAGTAGCCACATGCACCAGTTCCACGCCCTTGCCTGACCAGTCGTTTTGTAGGTCCTCAAGCGCAAGCCTGATGCTGTCGGCTGTGAGTTCACCATTGAACAAAACACCCATCTCTCGCAACGGCAAGGGCTGCTGTGCGCATATCAATGCCGTTTCGAGGATGCGCTTCGCATCCGTCGTATTCATGATTTCTTGTTTCCGAAAAAGTCGGTAGGGCACCTGTAGGCGCGACGCACGCTGGAGCGCTATGCTAGTGCAGTATTCACTGTTTTAGGCAAGCCTAAACTTGCTTCGCTTCATTGTATCCCAGACCCAAATCGTTGATGACCATTTGTATATCAACAGGCAGCGCGGAGTTGAACTCCATATATTGGCCGGTTACGGGATGCTCGAAAGCCAGTTTGCAGGCGTGCAGGGCCTGACGCATCAAACCAGCTACTGGCTGCCCCCCGTACAACTGATCAGACACCAGCGGATGACCCAAGGCGGCCATGTGAACGCGAATTTGATGGGTACGCCCGGTCCGCAGCCTGCATTGCACCAGGCAGTGGTGGAGCCCGCTTTGCAGCAGGGCGATCTCGGTGGATGCCGTTTTCCCGGGGGACTTACCCAGATCCACCACCGCCATTCTCAGCCGGTTTCGCGGGTCACGCCCTACTGCCAGTTCAACCTGGCGGACTTTCTGCCCATGCCATGCACCATGAGCCAGCGCCAGGTACTGCCGGCTCACACTGCGGGCCGCAATCATGCCAACCAGTTGATCCATGACCTGCCGCTGACGCGCCACCAGCATCAAGCCGCTGGTGTCCTTGTCGAGGCGATGCACAATGCCCGCGCGCGGCAGCAGACAAGCCTGCGCATCACGCGCCAACAATCCATTCAGCAAAGTGCCGCTCCAGTTGCCAGGTGCCGGATGAACCACCAGGCCAGCCGGTTTGTTGATGATCAACAAAAAATCATCTTCAAAAACCACATCCAGCGCCATGACTTCCGGCTTGAAGGCCTGGCTTTGCGGGGTAGGCTTTAGCTCGATGCTGATGCTATCCATCGCCTTGACACGGGCGGAGGATTTTGCAAACTTCAAACCGTTAACCTGTACCAGCCCCGCCGCTATCATTTGCTGCAGATAGCTGCGGGAGAACTCTGGAACAATGTCAGCCAGAACACGGTCAAGGCGCACGCCATGGCCTTCCAGCGGCACACGCACTTCGCGCAATTCCACTTCGGTATCGGCTGCCCCCTCGAAACTATCGTCCGCAATATCGGCCAACAACACCTTGGTCGATATAATCTGTTTGTCTTGTTCCGAGTCAGTCATTAGTAGGGGTCAATTGAGATGTTCTCCAGCAAATTATCGGTTGTTCCCAATACGTCACCGCTTGCCGCAGCTTTTTTAGCGCTTTGCGTTGTACTCGCCGGTTGCGGAAGCAACCCCTTAGACCAAACCAGCAACTGGAGTCCGAACAAACTTTATTCCGAAGCAAAAGACGAAGCCAACTCGGGTGCCTACGATAAGGCCATTCTTCTTTTTGAAAAACTCGAAGGCCGTGCGGCTGGCACACCACTTGCACAGCAGGCTCAACTTGAAAAAGCATATTCCCAATACAAGACCGGGGAACAGGCCCAGTCTGTTGCAACCCTGAACCGCTTCATGAAGCTGCACCCAGCCAGCCCTGCTTTCGATTACGCCCTGTACCTCAAGGGCCTCGTTAACTTTAATGACAATCTTGGCCTGTTTGCGTGGATTTCCCGTCAAGATCTGGCAGAACGCGAGCAGAAAGCGGCCAAAGAATCCTTTGAGTCCTTCAAGGAGCTGGCCACACGCTTTCCGGATTCAAAATACACGCCCGATGCCCGTCTGCGCATGCGCTACACCGTCAACTCGCTGGCCCAGTCTGAAGTCCATGTGGCACGCTACTACTACTCGCGCGGTGCGTATATTGCCGCTATCAACCGGGCACAAACGGCAATTGCTGACTACCGCGATGTGCCAGCGCTCGAAGAGGCAATCTACATTGTTTACAAGTCCTACGCTGCCTTGGGCATGACCCAATTGCGTGACGATACCAGGCGAATTCTCGAAAAAACCTACCCCAAAAGCGAGTTCGTGACAAAAGGCTTCAGGTCGGTGGATAACCCGTGGTACAAGTTCTGGTAAGGCTGTCCAGCCGATCCAGCAAAGCCGCTTCAGAGCCCAGTCTTTCCATCGGCGGAAGCGCTCTTAGCAGCCGTTTGCCATAGCCCATCGAAACCAGCCGGGTGTCACACACCACCAATACACCCTGATCTGTTTCGCGACGGATTAATCGCCCAGCACCCTGCTTCAAGGCAACGGCGGCTTCGGGTAAAAAGTAGTCATAAAATGGGCTACGCCCTTCGGCCTCCAGCGCCTTTGAGCGTGCCTCTGCCATCGGGTCGTTCGGCGGCGGGAACGGCAACTTGTCAATAACCAGCAGTTGAAGCGCCTCGCCCGGCACGTCAATACCCTCCCAGAACGAAGCCGATGCCACCAGTACGCAGCCACATTGCCCGCCAAAGGCATCTAGCATATTACCCAGGCGAAAGCGCTCAATCAGCTCTCTTTTCGGCATGGTTCCCTGAACCAGCACCTCCATGTCAGCGGAATTCTCGAATGCCAATCGCAGGGCTTCGCCAATTGTCCGCAAGGCCCTGAGCGTGGTGGTCAACACCATGGTGCGGCCGCGCAGGTGTTTCGCCCAATGAGCCACCGATTCAGCCACCATCAAGGCATGCGATGGGTCTGAAGGCTTTGGGAAATTTTGCGGAATAAAAATCGCTGACTGGCGGGAATAGTCGAACGGACTACCGACGCGCAAAATCCGGGCTGCCTCCAGGCCGCAGGGCTGTGTAAACCAGCTTAAAGCTTCATCGTCACCCAAGGTTGCCGAAGTAAATATCCAGGATTTCAGCGTCTCTCCAGGCGCTCCTAAAAGTCTGGTTTTAACTGCGTCCGCAATGTTCAGGGGCGACTCAACCAGCCGCAGTTGCAGCCCCACATCCAACCACCTGACACAGCCCGCATCACACACGCCAGAAAAGCCGCGCGCCCGTTCGGCCAGTTGCCCGGCCCGTTCAAAAAGTCTTGTAAAGTCTGGCGCAATTTCACTGACCGTAGCAATCGCATCAGAGGCTAGCGAAAGCGCAACGTGCAGGGCCTCCAGCGCCATATTCCACGCAGTCGCATCAATACCCTCTGGCGCAGCACCGGTCCATCGCAACTTGCTGCCCGACTGGTTTTTACCCGCACACAGTCTTAATTCCCTGGTGGCCTTTTCACAGCCAGCGACCACGCTTTGCCAGTCAACCAGCCCACGTGCCAGTTGCAAGCCAGCTCCGAGCAAGTCGCGGCAAAAATCGAGCAATTGGCTGGTAGTGAGGTTTTTGCCAAGGAATTGCACACCTGTTTCATTGAGCTGATGCGCCTCATCAAAAATTGCGATGCGCACGCTGGGCAGCAACTCCGCTACACCAGATTCACGAACTGCAAGATCGGCAAAGAAAAGATGATGGTTGATGACCACTACATCGGCTGCCATCGCTTCCCGCCGCGCGAGATTGACATGGCAGCCACGAAACTGCGGGCATTGCGCACCGAGGCAGTTCTCGCGCGTGGAGGTCACCAGCGGGATCAGCGGGGAGCGCTCATCAAGGCCAGGCAGTTCGGCCAGATCGCCGGTACGGCTAAGGGGGGCCCACTTCTCAATTTTGGCCAGCGAGCGCAACTGCGCGCGATCCACCTGGCTGATCTCATGCCGTGCCAGCATCAAACGGTGCATACAGACATAGCTGCCGCGGCCCTTCAAAAGCGCGGTACGCACGGGCACACCCAAAGCTTCTACAAGGCGCGGCAAATCACGACCAAACAACTGATCCTGCAATGCTTTGGTTGCAGTGGAAACCAGCACGCGCTCACCACTGAGGAGCGCTGGCACAAGATATGAAAATGTTTTGCCAACACCGGTACTGGCTTCCACGACCAGCGCCTCAGAGTCTTCAATGGCGCGCGCTACTGCCAGCGCCATTTCGATCTGGCCGCTGCGGACTACAAAATGGTCGGCGGCACGAGACAGGATGCCGTTAGCAGCAAACGCCTCCTGAACTTCAAGCTCAAGATTCATCAGGCGGGTTCAGGCGTGTCAAGTGAGGATTCAAGTTGCGCGATCTGGTCGCGAAGATGCAATCGCCGTTTTTTAAGGCGCCTGAGCAGGAGCTCGTCAATCGGCCGTGCGTGAGTCGTGATATCGACCAACGCATTGAGGTCGGCATGCTCGATTTTGAGTTCGATCAGGTGCCGTTCTGGTGAATGTAGGTTTAATTCCAAGGTATTTTTTCAACATGCGCCGCTTGAACTGATAATACGAGGAATACGCATATAAATCGAGTCTTCGTGACCCAACAATCTGGAAAATGTCAAAAGGCTATCGAATCACCGCATCCACCGGCATCCACAAGGGTGACAGGGACTATCAACAGGATCAGGTCAACCTGATAAGCCATCAACGGGTTTCTGGTTGCATACTGGGCATCGTTGCCGACGGCATGGGTGGTCGCAGCGGTGGGCGCAAGGCCTCGGATCAGGTGATGCTGACGGCCAAGCAGCTTTTTGAACGCTACTCGCCCGACACGGACGATGCGTCCGCCCTGCTCAAACAGATCGTTGAAGAGGCGCATATTGTGATCAAACTGACGGCCGTATCAGCCGAACAGGAGCCACACAGCACGCTGGCGGCCTTTCTCATCAATCCAGCCGGTAACTGCCACTGGGTACATGCCGGTGACTCGCGTATCTATCACTTTCATGGCAGCAAGCTGGTGCATCGCACGCTAGATCACTCCTATGTTCAGACACTGGTGGACAAAGGCGAAATCACCGATGCGGAAGCCAACCTACACCCCGAGTCAAATATCCTCATGGGCTGCCTGGGAACCGAGGCCGCACCGCCCATCACCCATCACTTCATAAAGCAGCTCGTGCCTGAGGACGTACTCATAGCCTGCAGCGACGGTGTCTGGCACTACTTCAGCGCCAGTGAAATGGGTTCGGCTTTATCCATGCTGTCGCCCAGGGAGGCGGCAGAATTCCTGATCCAGAAGGCGCGCTCACGCGCCAATGGCGGCGGCGACAATTTGTCGCTGATCATTGTCAAGCTCGAGCCTCTGGAATAAGAAGCTGGCGGCTATTGCGGTTTAGGCAAGGGATTGGCGGGCGGTTTGGTCTGATTCGCCAGATCCCGCTCATACCGGGCCTGCCGCTCTTTGGCTTTTTCCAGACGCTGATTGAATTTTTGCACTTCCTCCGCAGACGCAGTCTGTTTGCTCTTGCGGCTGTCGACCTTCTGCAGGCTGTCCTTGAGTCGATTGGCTGCGGCATCCGTATTGGATTTTTCGTTTGACTGCATGCTGGCACGATCGGCAACTTTTTGCTTTTCCAGCTCCAGCCTAGCTTCATTGTCCTTCAGTGCAGTAGCCCGTTTGTCTGCAACCTCCTGCTGCTTTTCAGCAGAAGACTTTTCTTCGGTTTTACGCATCTGCTCTGCACCCTTTTCTTTCCTTTCCTGCTGATTCAGGGATATCTCCTGCCTGCGAAAATCAGCCATCACCGCATCGCGCCGGACTTTTACTTCAGCAAGACATTGGTTGGTCAGAAATTTTTTATAGCAGGCAATGTCTTCTGCCGTAAACCCCGCATCAAGGCGCGCACGTTGAGTATTGATACGCTCTCGTTCGCCATCCCGCACGACCTGCGCTGTGGCACCGGAAGCCGTAGCGACACCCGCCACAGGCTGTGCTGCCACCAGCAGGCAATCAGTAAGCAATAAAAACAATAGCGTGGTTTTTTTCATGTGAGTGTCGTGTCCACATTCCTGCGCTCCAGGGCCAGGTACTCTGCTGACTGCATTTCATCAAGCCTGGAAATCGTCCGGGGGAACTCGTGGGCCAATGGTCCTTCGGTGTACAACGCTTCGGGCAAAACTTCTGCTGACATGATGAGTTTGACACGCCTGTCGTAAAGCACGTCTATCAGCCAGGTAAAGCGCCTGGCTTGCGAGGCCATACGCACCGGCATGGCTGGTACATCACTGAGCAGCACCGCGTGAAACTGCGTGGCTATCTCAAGATAGTCATTTTGCGAGCGTGGCCCGCCACACAGCGTTTTGAAATCAAACCAGACCACCCCGCCCGCCCTGCGTCGCGCCTGTATTTGGCGCGATTCAATTTGCAACACCGGATTTTCGTCTTGTGATTCGGCGAGCTTGTTGAAGGACTCGCTCATTTCTGCATCAGCATGGGGGCCAAGCGGGCTGTGGTACAGCGTGAGCTGCTCCAAGGTGCGCCGCCGATAGTCCGTGCCGTTGTCCACGCTCAATACTTCCAGCTTGTCCTTGAGAAGTTCTATGGCCGGCAACACGCGGGCCCTGTGCATGCCGTCCGGATACAGGTCATCGGGCTTGAAATTCGATGTCGTAATGAAGCCCACGCCA
This sequence comes from Polaromonas sp., assembly GCA_038902815.1. GTDB lineage: Bacteria > Pseudomonadota > Gammaproteobacteria > Burkholderiales > Burkholderiaceae_C > Polaromonas. The sequence continues at coordinate 12,976 of JBCKNF010000024.1, forward strand.
TTTTTAAATAGGGCGACCAGTAAGCGGTGCAGGATCATCGCGTCGGTGATGTCTACAACGTGAAATTCATCAAAACAAATCAGGCGGTAGCGTTTGGCGATCCGCTTACCCAGCTCGTCCAGCGGGTTGACGGTGCCCTGCAGGTCACGCAACTCCCGGTGTACCTCGCGCATGAACTCATGGAAATGCAGCCGGGTTTTGCGTTTGATGGGCACGGCAGCGTAAAAGCAGTTCATCAAAAAGCTCTTGCCACGCCCCACCCCGCCGTGCATGTAGACACCGCGCGGTATGTCAGGCCGGTTGATGAGTTTTTTCAGCGGGTTCGAACGCTTTTCATTGAACGCTGCCCACTCGGTGGCACAGCGTTCCAGCGCCTCCACCGCCCGCAGCTGGGCCGGGTCACTGGTGTAGCCTCGCGTCTTCAGCTGAGACGCGTACTCTGAACGCACAGACATCGCCGGTGATCCGGTGTCAGAAATCAGAAATTCAGCGGCCGCTTGTCGACCGCCAGCGCCGCTTCCTTGGTGGCCTCGCTGAGCGACGGATGGGCGTGGCAGATTCTTGCAATGTCTTCTGCGCTGGCGCGGAACTCCATCGCCACCACGCACTCGGCAATCAACTCGCTGGCCATCGGGCCAACAATGTGCACACCTAAAATTTCGTCGGTTGCGGCATCAGCCAGCATTTTCACCATGCCAGTCGTGTCGCCCAGCGCGCGTGCCCGGCCATTGACCAGAAAGGGAAAGGTTCCTGCCTTGTAGGCTTTGCCAGCAGCTTTAAGCTGCTCTTCGGTCTGGCCAACCCAGGCGATTTCCGGGCTGGTGTAGATCACCCACGGGATGGTGTTGAAGTTGACATGCCCGTGCTGCCCAGCGATGCGCTCGGCAACCGCAACGCCTTCTTCTTCGGCCTTGTGCGCCAGCATGGGGCCGCGCACTACATCGCCGATGGCCCATACATTGGGCAGACTGGTCTTGCAATCAGCATCGACCACAATCGCGCCACACTCATCGAGCGCAAGGCCAACTGCTTCTGGCGCAAGGCCAATGGTGTTGGCAACGCGGCCAATCGAGATGATGAGCTTGTCGACTTCCAGCGTCTGGGCTTCGCCCTTGGCATCGACATAGGCAATGGAAACACCCTTCTTGGCCTGTCCTGAGCCTGTCGAAGGGCCAGACTTGATCTCGCCAACCTTGACACCCAGTTCAATCTTCAGGCCTTGCTTGACGAAAGCCTTGTACGCCTCTTTGGCGATCTGCCGGTCAACTGCGCCAAGGAAAGTCGGCAGACCTTCAAGCACCGTAACTTCAGCACCCAGACGCCGCCAGACTGAACCCATCTCCAGCCCAATCACGCCAGCGCCAATCAACCCCAACTTTTTCGGCACAGCAGTCATGCGAAGCGCGCCGTCGTTCGACAAAATGGTTTCTTCGTCAAACGGCGTGCCCAGCAAAGTCCGTGCGTTCGAGCCCGTCGCCACAATGATGTGCTTGCCGGAAATCACTTCCTCCACCGCCTGTCCTGAGCCTGTCGAAGGGACAACCTTGATGTCATAAGCGCCATCTTTAGCCGCAGCAAAAGAGCCGCGACCATGGAAGAACGTCACCTTGTTCTTTTTAAACAGGTACTGCACACCGTCGTTGTTCTGTTTGACCACGGTGTCTTTACGGCCCATCATCTTGGCCATGTCCAGGCTCAAACCCTTGACCTCAATGCCATGATCGGCAAAGTGATGCCCAGCTTGCTCATAGTGCTCAGACGACTGCAACAAGGCCTTTGAGGGAATGCAACCAACATTGGTACAAGTACCGCCAAGCGCTGGGCCACCTTTGGCATTTTTCCACTCGTCGATACAGGCTACGTTAAAGCCCAGCTGCGCTGAGCGAATGGCAGCGATATAACCACCAGGGCCAGCGCCGATGACGACGACATCAAATTGTTTGGACATGCGTAGCTTGCTTATATGTCAAACAACAAACGAGCCGGATCTTCCAGCGCTTCCTTCATCGCCACCAGGCCCAGCACGGCTTCGCGGCCGTCGATGATGCGATGGTCGTAGCTCAGGGCGAAGTAGTTCATGGGGCGAACGACGACTTGGCCGTTTTCAACCACCGCGCGGTCCTTGGTGGCATGCACGCCCAAAATCGCACTTTGCGGCGGGTTGATGATGGGAGTCGAGAGCATGGAGCCAAATGTGCCGCCGTTGCTGATCGAGAAAGTACCGCCTGTCATGTCTTCAATGCCCAGCTTGCCTTCGGCGGCTTTCTTGCCGAATTCAGCAATCTTTTTCTCGATATCGGCAAAGCTCATCTGGTCAGCGTTGCGCAGGATGGGTACAACCAGACCGCGTGGTGAGCCAACCGCGATACCGATGTCAAAGTACCCGTGGTAAACCACGTCGTTGCCATCAACCGACGCATTGAGCACCGGGTATTTTTTCAGCGCATACACCGCCGCCTTGACAAAAAAGCTCATGAAGCCAAGTTTGACGGCGTGTTTTTTTTCAAACTTTTCCTGGAAGCGCTTGCGCATGTCCATGACCGGATCCATGTTGACTTCATTGAAAGTCGTGAGAATGGCGTTGGTCGATTGCGATTGCAGCAGGCGCTCGGCGATGCGGGCACGCAGGCGGCTCATGGGCACGCGCTGCTCGGGCCTATCACCCAGATAAAGCGCTTTAGTTGGACTCGAAACCTGAGGCAGTGAAACGGCTAGCGCATCCGTAGGTATTGCGGCAGCAGCTACTGATTTAGGAGCAGCAACAGCGCCAAGAACATCGCCTTTAGTCACACGTCCGTCTTTGCCAGTGCCAGCCACAGAGCCAGCGGCCAGATTGTTGTCAGCCATCAGCTTGGCAGCAGACGGCATGGCAACGCCAGCCATAGCGCCACCTGTAGCTTGAACAGAGGCTGGTGCAGATGCAATAGCAACAGCCGGAGCTGTAGCAGCAGGTGCGAAAGCTGTAGCGCCAGCCTTGCCTTCGGTATCAATTTTTGCAATCAGCTGTTCAGCAATCACGGTGCCGCCGTCAGCAACCAGCAACTCAGTCAGCACACCGGCTGATGGTGCAGGCACTTCGAGCACGACCTTATCGGTTTCAATTTCAATCAGGATTTCATCAATAGCGACTGCATCGCCAACTTTTTTCTTCCACTGCAGCATGGTGGCTTCCGCCACGGATTCAGACAGCTGGGGGACTTTGACTTCTACGATAGCCATGCTTTTCTTTCAGTATGGGTTTGCTAGCAGCCTTACTTGGTTAGCAAAAATCCTTTGAGCTTGCCAAATGCGCCGTCCACCAGCGCTTTTTGCTGCTCTTGATGCAAATGCGAATAACCCACGGCTGGCGATGCCGAAGCTGCGCGGCCCGAATAGCCAAGCTTCTGGCCATCAAGCATGTTTTCATGAATGTAGTGCTGCACAAAGAACCAGGCACCCTGGTTTTGCGGTTCGTCCTGGCACCACACGATGTCGGTCACATTCGGGTACTTTTTCAGCTCGGTTGCAAACGCCTTGTGCGGGAAGGGGTAGAGCTGCTCGACACGCAGGATGACGGTATCCTCAATCCCTTTTTCTTCACGCTTTCTCACCAAGTCGTAATAGACCTTGCCCGAGCAGGCGATCACGCGTTTGACCTTGTCGGCCTTGATGTCCTTGTGCTCCGGAATAACGGTCTGGAAGCCGCCCTTGACGAACTCGGACAGCGGCGAGGCCGCATCCTTGGCGCGCAGCAGCGACTTCGGTGTCATGATGATCAGCGGCTTACGCAGGTTGCGCACCATCTGGCGGCGCAGCACATGGAAGATTTGGCTGGCGGTGGTCGGTTGCACCACCTGCATGTTGGTATCGGCCGACAACTGCATGAAGCGCTCCAGGCGGGCCGAGCTGTGTTCCGGGCCTTGGCCCTCGTAGCCGTGTGGCAGCATCAGCGTGATGCCGTTGCCACGGCCCCACTTCACCTCACCCGAGGCGATGAACTGGTCTATCACGACCTGCGCGCCGTTGGCAAAGTCGCCGAACTGAGCTTCCCAGATCACCAGCGTATTCGGGTCATTGGACGCATAGCCGTATTCAAACGCCAGCACCGCCGCTTCGGACAGGATGGAGTCGATGACGACAAACGGGGCCTGGTTCTCGGCGACGTTTTGCAACGGCACATAGGTGCCGGCATCCCATTTCTCGCGGCTCTGGTCGTGAATCACGGAGTGGCGGTGGCTAAAGGTGCCACGTCCGGTATCTTGACCGGACAGGCGCACCGGGTAGCCACTGGCCACCAGCGAAGCCAGCGCCATGTGCTCGCCCATGCCCCAATCCACCGGGATGTCGCCGCGGCCCATCGCAGCGCGGTCGTCATAGACTTTCTTGACCAGGTTGTGCGGCGTTACCGTTGCGGGAATGGTCGTGATGCTTGAGGCCAGACGCTTCCACTCGGCCATCGGAATAGCGGTGTCGCCCGCATCGCTCCATTTTTTACCGAGGTACGGTGTCCAATCAACGGCGTACTTGCTTTTGAAGTTGGTCAGCACCGGGTCAAACGTGCTTTTGCCTGCATCAAGCGCAACGCGTACAGCCTTGACCATGTCGTCGCCCAGCGTCTCGCCCATGCCTTGGGCTGAGAGCTTGTCGGCGTACAGCTTGCGGGTGCCGGGGTGAGCAGCAATCTTTTTGTACATCAGCGGCTGCGTCAGAGCCGGTGTGTCCTGCTCGTTATGGCCCAGCTTGCGGAAGCAGATGATGTCAACCACCACATCCTTCTGGAACGCCATGCGGAAGTCCAGCGCCAGTTGGGTAGCCAGCACCACCGCTTCAGGGTCATCGCCGTTGACGTGCAGCACAGGGGCTTCAATCATTTTGACGACATCAGAGCAATACAAGCTCGAGCGACTGTCGCGTGGGTCACTGGTGGTAAAGCCGATCTGGTTGTTGATGACGATGTGTACCGTACCGCCGGTGTGATAACCACGGGTTTCAGCCAGCGCCAGCGTTTCCATCACCACGCCCTGCCCGGCAAAGGCTGCATCGCCGTGTACCAGCACCGGCAGTACCTGCAGGCCTTTAGGGTCGGCGCGGCGATCCATACGGGCACGCACCGAGCCTTCAACCACCGGGTTGACGATCTCAAGGTGCGACGGGTTAAACGCCAGTGTCAAATGCACCGGGCCACCGGGTGTCGTCACGGCGGAGCTGAAACCCTGGTGGTATTTGACGTCGCCGCTTGGCAGGTCTTCAGGCGCCGTGTGGTCAAACTCGGCAAACAAGTCGGCGGGTACCTTGCCCAGCGAATTGACCAGCACGTTCAGGCGACCACGATGCGCCATGCCGATCACGATTTCCTGCACGCCGATGCTGCCGCCGCGCTGGATCAGCTCGTCCATGCTGGCAATAAAGCTTTCGCTGCCTTCGAGCGAGAAACGCTTCTGGCCGACAAACTTGGTGTGCAAAAAGCGCTCAAGTCCTTCAGCCGCTGAAAGCCGATCGAGAAGATGGAGCTTCTTTTCTTTGCTCAAATTGGGCTTGCTGCGAATCGATTCGAGCTTTTGCTGCCACCAGCGCTTCTGGTTCTGGTCGGTGGCATACATGTATTCGGCGCCTATCGTGCCGCAATAGGTTTCGCGCAGCGCGTTCATCAGCTCGCGCAAGCTCATGGTGTCTTTGCCGAAGAAGGTGTTGCTGGTGTTGAACACCGTTTCCTGGTCGGCATCGCTGAAGCCGTAAAAAGACGGGTCCAGTTCGGGAATATTGTCGCGTTCGGCGCGTTTGAGGGGGTCCAGATCGGCCCAGCGAGCGCCGACGTTGCGGTAGGCGGCAATCAGTTGTTGCGCGGCCGTGCGCTTGCGGCCCATTTCGGCGTCCTGGCTGGCCACCACGACCTTGATGCCGCCCTGCTTGGCGCGCTCGGCAAAGGCATTGACGACCGGCAGATGCGGCACGTCTTTGGCGTTGCTGCCGTCTACGGCCGGTACATTTTGCAGGGCGTCGAAGTAGTCGCGCCAGCTGCCCAAGACGCTACCGGGGTTGGCGAGGTAGTTTTCGTACATCTCCTCGACATACGGCGCATTACCGCCGAAGAGATAGGTGTTGCCGTTATAGGCGGCGTAGATTGACGATGCAGACGTGGGTGACTGCGAGCCATTACTCGAAATATTGCTCATATGCGCTGACCTCCGTTTCCCTTGAGGAAACATTAGTGACCACAACTTCTACGTTATGGCTGGTT
>JBCKNF010000025.1:0-18312 GCA_038902815.1 Polaromonas sp.
GGGATCAAAGTAGTCGTATTCAATCGCATAGCCAGGCCGCAAAATATGGGCGTTTTCCATGCCCGCTATCGAGCGCACCAGGTCGTACTGGATGTCAAACGGCAGGCTGGTCGAGATGCCGTTGGGGTAAATCTCGTGCGTCGTCAAGCCTTCCGGTTCCAGAAAAATCTGGTGGCTGTCTTTGCCTGCAAAGCGGTCGATCTTGTCTTCAACGCTCGGGCAATAACGCGGGCCCACGCCGTCGATTTTGCCGGTGAACATCGGGCTGCGGTCAAAACCCGAGCGGATGATGTCGTGTGTACGTTCGTTGGTATGCGTGATCCAGCACGACACCTGTTGTGGGTGGGCAATCTTGCCGCCCATAAAACTGAAGACCGGCATCGGCCCGGTAGTGCCACCGGGCATACCATCGCCGGGTTGTTCAATGCACTTGCTGAAGTCAATCGTGCGGCCGTCGATGCGCGGCGGCGTGCCGGTTTTTAGGCGCCCCTGCGGCAGTTTGAGTTCTTTCAGCCGAGCGCTCAGTGACAACGCAGGCGGGTCGCCGGCCCGGCCCGCCGAATAGTTTTGCAGGCCGACATGGATCTTGCCGTCCAGAAAAGTTCCTGCCGTCAGCACCACAGTACGCGAACGGAACTTGATGCCGACTTGCGTGACCGCACCGACGACCCGCTCGCCGATACCGTCAGATTCAACCATCAGGTCATCAACTGCCTGCTGAAACAGCCACAGATTGGGCTGGTTCTCCAGCTTGCGGCGAATCGCCGCCTTGTACAAGATGCGGTCGGCCTGCGCGCGCGTCGCACGCACGGCCGGGCCTTTGGAGCTGTTGAGAATGCGGAACTGTATGCCGCTCTCGTCAGTCGCTAGCGCCATCGCGCCACCCATCGCATCCACTTCCTTGACCAGGTGGCCTTTGCCAATGCCGCCTATCGACGGATTGCAGCTCATCTGGCCCAGCGTTTCGATGTTGTGCGATAGCAGCAGCGTTTTGCAGCCCATACGGGCGCTGGCCAGTGCGGCCTCGGTTCCGGCGTGGCCGCCGCCGACGACAATGACATCGAATTCTTGTGGGTAAAACACGAATGTCCTTTTTTAAATGCAGAGACGGGCCTATGCCGCCGCCACCAATTGGGTAGGAAGATTCATGGCACGGGCGGCATCAACAGTCCGCAGGCTGGCATCTTCCAGGGCAGTTGGGAAAGGCATCACCTCCCAGCTGATCAAGTCTTCGCTTGGCTGGTTTAACAGGAAGAATGTACATTTTAACGCATCCCGGAGGATTACTGGGGCTGTGGTGAAATTGGCGGGTAATTAGGGTTCTGTCGCAATAGCGTAGATCGCCAAATCATCGTCATTGGGGTTGTCTCGATCATGCCGATATTGTCAGGCATGGCTTATTGCGACAGAACCTGGGCGCCGCCTGCCGGACTCCGCGATGCGCGCGACGCAGCGGACGGCGCCGCACATTCCCGGCAAACCATGCCCGCCAGCTGATGCAGTGCCTGCCAGCCGCTGGCGGGCCAGTCGGGTTGTTTGAGGCCTTTGACGATGCCGTCCACCTTGTGCGCTGCGGTCAGCAGGTTGGCCAGTGTGCTGTCGCTGATGGTCGGCAGCACGCGCTCAAAAAGTTTTTCTTTCACGCCCCAGACGCGGTTCTCGCGCAGCGCCATCGGCATGGGGCGGCCTGCGGCTATCGCGTCTTTGACGCGCTTCATGCTGCGAATGTCTTCACTGATGGCCCAATGCACCAGCACCTCGGACTCGCCTTCAGATTGCAGGCCGTCGAGCATACGCGCGACACGCACATGCTGGCCGCCGAGCACGGCCTCGGCCAGTTTGAAAACATCGTAGCGCGCGACATTGAGCACAGCATTTTCAACCTGGTCAAAACTGAGCACAGCGCCTTGTGCGGCGGGGTACAGCAAAGCCAGCTTCTGGATCTCCTGATGTGCGGCCAGCAAGTTGCCCTCAACCCGGTCAGCAAAAAATTGCAGCGTGCGCTGGCCTTCTTCACCACTGGCCACGCGCTGGCCCTGCAACTGCAGGCGCTGCGAGATCCACTGCGGCAAATTACCCCTGACAATCGCATCAAACTTGACAGTCACGCCAAAACTCTCGAGCGCACCAAACCACGCGCCCTTGGTCGTCATGCTGTCAAGCCGGGGCAGCATGACCAGCGTGAGGGTAGCGTCGTCGCCCTGCGCGCGTTCGGCAATCTGTTGCAGTGCCGCAGAGCCGTCCTTGCCCGGCTTGCCGCTCGGGATGCGGATTTCAATGATTTGTTTATCGGCAAACAAACTCAGCGAGCCACCGCTAGCCAACACTTCGCTCCAGTCGAAGTGCGCGCCAGCCACTATGTGTACCGTGCGCTCGGTATAGCCCTGTGCCCTGGCATGGACGCGCAAGGCATCTGCAAACTCCTGCGCCAGCAGCGGCTCGTCGCCATGCAGCGTGTACAGGCTTTTAAGCCCGCGCTTGAGGTGCTCGCTGAGTTGGGCGGGAGCGAGGTTCATACACGTTGCCCGGCTTTAAAGGCCGGTGATAGACGCCAAGCGGCGCATGATTTGCTGCACCACATCACTTTGCATTTCGCGATACAGCAGCGCTTCTTCTGACTCTTTGGCGAGCACGGCGGATTCATTAAAGCTGAGGTCACGCACTTGCAGAATTTCTGAATCGGGAATCAGCTCTTTGCCTTGCAGCGTGCGAACCTTGAATCGAAAACGCTGGCGCAGCTGGAATTCACGCACCAGCCCAGCAGCATTACGGCTGACCACCAGCTTGTCACGCAAGTCGGAAATCACATCCATGATCACATCAGCCTCTGCTATCTGGCGCGCATCGGTGATGACGCGAACCGCGCCGTTTGCTTCCAGCGAACGCCTGAGCTCAACCCCGAGCGCAGAGCTTTCAGCCAAGGGATTGAAAAGCGTTTTGAAAGCAAAGCTGGGTGCCTTGCGTAGCGCAAAGCCGCAGGCGCTCAGGCACGAAGCAGCGGCGGCGGCCAGCAGGAAAACGCGACGTTGCATGGTGGTTTCCTTCAGACGACGATGTTGACCAGGCGGCCCGGCACGACGATGACTTTTTTGGCTGGAGCGCCGGCGGCCTGTTTGATAAACGCCTCTGACGCCAGCGCGGCCGCTTCAATGGCGGCCTTGTCGGCTGTGCTGCTCACCGTAACCGAGCCGCGCAGCTTGCCGTTGATTTGCAGCATCAGCTCGATCTCGTCCTGCACCAGCGCGCTGGCATCGACTTCTGGCCAGGGCGCATCGAGCAGGCTGCCGTGTGCAGCGGCATAGCCGAGGTCGGCCCACAGCGCGTGTGCAATGTGAGGGCAAACAGGATACAGAACTCTTAGCAAGATCGACATAGCCTCGCTTCGGAATGCCGCAACCTCGTTGGGCCGGGGGTGTGCACCGCCTACCCCCACCAACGAAACACCTTCGACAGTATTGAGTAACTTCATGCATGCAGAAACAACCGTGTTGTATTGCATGCGGTCGTAATCGTAGGTCGCCTGCTTCAAGAGCTTATGCACCTCTGCGCGAGCACTTTGGATATCTTTGGCACAAGATTTCCAACTGGAAGGGACCTCGCGGCTTCCAGTTTTCGAGGTAATGGAGTGTTGGTTACAAAAATTCCAGACGCGGCGCAAGAAGCGGTAGCTGCCCTCAACCGCAGCGTCATTCCACTCCAGCGTGGCCTCGGGCGGCGCGGTGAACATGGTGTACAGGCGCGCGGTGTCGGCGCCGTATTTTTCAATCAGATTCTGCGGGTCAACGCCGTTGTTTTTGGATTTGCTCATGGTACCCACGCCGTCGTAGTTCACCAGCAGGCCATCGCTCTTGCGCTTGGCCTGCGTGACCTTGCCATCCGCACCATGGATATCTTCAACTTCGTGCGGCCAGAAATATTCGACACCACCTTTGTCACCCTTGCGCGAGTAGATATGGTTGAGCACCATGCCCTGCGTGAGCAGTTTGGTAAACGGCTCGTCCACCTTCACCAGATCAAGGTCGCGCATCACCTTGGTCCAGAAGCGGGCGTATAGCAAATGCAAAATTGCGTGCTCAATGCCGCCTATGTACTGGTCCATCGGCATCCAGTACTCAGCACCTTTGGCAACCATGGCTTGGCTATTTTTCGGGTCGCAGTAGCGCATGTAGTACCACGACGAATCGACAAAGGTGTCCATGGTGTCGGTCTCGCGCCGACCCGGCTTGCCGCAGGTGGGGCAGACCACGCCCGCATGAAAGCCCACATGCTTGTGCAGCGGATTGCCTGAACCATCGGGCACGCAGTCAAGTGGTAACACCACGGGCAAATCTTTTTCGGGCACCGGTACCGCGCCATGTTCTTCGCAGTGGATGATGGGGATGGGCGTGCCCCAGTAGCGCTGGCGGCTCACGCCCCAGTCACGTAGGCGCCAGGTGGTTTTTTTCTCGCCGAGGTTTTTGGCGGCAAGGTCTCCGGCGACTGCATCGACGCAAGCTTTGAAGCTCAAGCCATCGTACTTGCCGGAGTTGATCGTCACCCCTTGCTGCTTGTCGCCGTACCAGTCGGCCCAGGCAGCAAGGTTGTAGGTTTGGTTTTTGACATCGGTAACCTGCTTGATGGATAGGCCGTACTTTTTCGCAAACTCAAAATCCCGCTCATCATGCGCAGGCACGCCCATCACTGCACCGTCGCCGTAGCTCATCAGCACGTAGTTACCGACCCATACCTCAATCTTTTCGCCGCTTAAAGGGTGCGTGACAAACAGCCCAGTTCGTTGGCCCTTTTTTTCCTGCGTGGCCATTTCGGCTTCAGTTGTGCCGCCGCTTTTGCATTCTTTAATAAACGCTGCCAGCGTGGGGTTGCTCAGAGCTGCGTGAAGTGCCAGCGGATGCTCTGGCGCAACCGCGCAAAACGTCACGCCCATGATGGTGTCGGCGCGAGTGGTGAAGACGTACATGCGGCCATCGCCAATCAGCTTGCCGGACTTGTCCTTGATGTCATGGGGAAAGGCAAAGCGCACGCCTTCGCTTTTACCAATCCAGTTTTCCTGCATCAGCTTGACGCGCTCGGGCCAGCCGTTCAGACCTGTTTGCACCTGCTCAAGCAGTTCAGGCGCGTAGCTTGAGATTTTTAGGTAATAGCCCGGTATCTCACGTTTTTCAACCACCGCGCCGGTGCGCCAGCCCTTGCCGTCTATCACTTGCTCATTGGCCAGCACGGTCATGTCGACCGGGTCCCAGTTGACGACCTGGGTCTTGCGGTAGGCAATGCCTTTCTCTAACATTTTCAAAAACAGCCACTGGTTCCACTTGTAGTAAGTCGGCTCGCAGGTGGCGATCTCGCGGCTCCAGTCGATGGCCAGGCCGAGGGCCTGCATTCGCTTTTTCATGTCGGCGATGTTGTCGTAAGTCCATTGGGCAGGCGGCACCCTGTTTTTCATGGCCGCGTTTTCAGCCGGCAAACCAAATGCGTCCCAGCCCATGGGCATGAGCACGTTGTAGCCCTTCATGCGTAGGTAGCGCGTGAGCATGTCGTTGATGGTGTAGTTGCGCACATGGCCCATGTGCAGCTTGCCGCTGGGGTAAGGCAGCATCGAGCAGGCGTAGTACTTACCTTTTGGCTTTTGCGTGCTGTCGTGGTCTTCTACCCGGTAAGCGTTATCGCCCACCCATTGGGTTTGCGCTGCACGCTCAACGCTTTTATGGCTGTACTTGCTCTGGTCGTCTTGGTTGTCTTGCATGGCTTGAAATAAAATCTGAAAAAATTACAAAAATGGATTCTTGATTGACAGCGCCCCAGCGCCCAGGGACTTTGGCAACTTGATGCTCATGCCGTGCTGCATGTCTTCAGAATAGACAAGCGCACAACCAGCCTCGCCGGCTGCTGCCAGTATGTTGGCATCGTAAATTCCCATCTTGTACCGGGCTGCCAATTCCAGCGCAGCCTGATGCACCCGCACCGTCAGGTCGCAGACATCACAGGTTTGCAACAGCGTATCAACCAGCTCGGCAATATCGGCAAGCGGCAGGTTGCGTTTTTTACGCAACACGTTGGCAAATTCATTGAGCACCTGCACGCTGATATGGGCATCGCCCGCTTCCCCTGCGAGCAGTTGCTCAACCTGGTCTGCGCGCGAGCCATCGCTGACCCAATAAATCAGCACGTTGGTGTCCAAAAATATCTTCACTGCCCGAGCCCGTCCAATCGACTAACGCGCGTTGGCTTCATCGCGGTCAAACTTGAAGCCCGCAGGCAAAGCAGCACGGTGGCGACGCACGGCTTGCAAGCGCTCTATTTTGCTGGGCTCGCGGCTAACGTGTACGGCGGCAACGTCTGCACTGCCGGCGCGACGTTTGGCGGGCAAAACAAGCAACTCATCGCCCTCAGAAATACCGAGCTGGTGTACCAGTGCCATGGGCAGGCGCACACCCAAGCTGTTTCCCCATTTGGCTACTTGCATATTGATACTCCGATTGGTTGACTGCTTGCTTTGCAATGATATACATTTATTATTGTATATCTATTTACTGGCCTATCTAGAATACCCGATAGGCGTCATCGCTACAGCGCATCCGGGTGGTAGCCTGATTCGCGTTGATGGCGGATGGCAAGGATTTCGGCGGTTTGGTCGCGCGCATCCACCCGGTACAAGGCCAGGTAGCCGCTGCTGCCCCGCTGAATGACCAGCTCGCGCATATTGGTGACAGCGTTCGACTTACCACTCGCCGTAATGCGCCTGCCCACACGGGGGTGGCGTTGCAACAGCTCCAGCGCCTCGACAATCAGATCGGTGGTCACAAGGGCGGCAGCGGGGTCCTGCTCCGCCAGAAAATCGGCCAGCCGCATCAAGTCCAGGCGCGCCCTCTCGCTGAGAACCACTTGGGTCATGCGGTTTTGCGGCGTTTGCTTGCGAGCGCGAGGCGACTTTGTAGCGGCTTCGGGTCTTTGACTTTTGCGCCAGTGCTGCGCGCAGAAATACGCGCTGTGACCCATTGGTGTATATCGACCAAGGCGTAGACCGGTCCGCCCGCGTCAATGTCGGCGGCGGCGGCTAGCGCCTGCTCCAGAAATTCAGCGCGTTGAGTTCGCCGTTGAACTTCGCTCTCCAATGTTCGCAGCATGAAAGCATGTGCAGTCGTGCCGCATTCGGCTGCAATCTGCTGAATGTTTTGCTTCAGTGCTTCTGGCAACTTGAGTGAGGTGGTAGTCATGGCGATCTCCGCTAAGGTGTCACTATGGTAACACCAGCGGCACTGAAGGTGGTTCGCTGCTAGAGCATTGGATAGCGTGCAGGGAAAGCCCGGAAAAGCTGAACGGGGTGGGGTAGTGTCAGCCCACTCATTGAGTTTGCGCTGCGGCTGGCGTATCGGCGACAAAACCAATGCGGTTTAAACCGGCCTTTTGCACCACACCCATGACCTCGACCACCTTGCCGTAGGGCACGGCTTCGTCGGCTCTAAGCTGCACCTCGGTGTCGGGGTTTTGCCCGGCGGTCTGTGCCAGGCTGCTTTGCAACTGCTCTGGAGATACGGGTTTGTCATTCAGAAAAACCTGGCCAGTCTTGTCAACCACCAGAGTCACAAATTGGGCTGCATCGACTGGTTTGGCGGCATCGGTTTTGGGCAAGTCGAGCTTGATGGAACTGGCCAGCAGCGGCGCGGTGAGGATGAAAATCACCAGCAGCACCAGCATCACATCGACCATGGGCGTGACGTTGATCTCGCTCATGGGCTGTGCGCCTTCGGTACGTTCTAGTCGGCCAAAACTCATTTTGGGTCTCAAGCGGCGCGGGTCAAAAGCAGTTCGCGCAAATCACGCGCAAAACCTTCCAGGTCGGCTTCAATGCGGTTGATGTATCGGCCAAAAATGTTGTACGCCAGCACTGCGGGGATGGCAACCGCCAGGCCCGCTGCCGTCATGATGAGGGCTTCACCGACCGGGCCGGAAATCTTGTCGATGGTGATTTGCCCTGCCGATGCAATAGCGATCAGCGCGTGGTAAATACCCCAGACTGTGCCGAGCAAGCCAACAAACGGAGCAGTTGAGCCGATGGTTGCCAGCAGCACCTGGCCAAACTGTAGCTTGTGCAAAACGGCGTGCAGGGCATCACGCAGCACGCGGGTCAGTTGCTGCGATTTGTCGCCCGCTGTAGCCAGCGTGCCGCTACTGCTGATTTTGGTTGCAGCAATCAGTGGTGACACCAGCGCCTCGCGGTCAAACGCGGCGACTTTCTTGTCCGCATCTTCGAGGGATGCCGACTGCCAGAAGGCCGCTGTGCTGCGCGCCACGTCGCCAGATGCGCGCTTCAGCAGCCAGGCTTTCCACAAAATAATCACCCAACTGGCAACCGACATGGCCAGCAGCGTCACGGCTACCAACACGCTGACAACGCCGCCCTGGGTCATAAGGCTGAGGAAGTTCATGCTGGCTTTATGCTTGTATTCAGGCGACGTTGAGACTCAGTACATCAAACATGTCAAACAACCCCGACGATTTTGTTTGCAAAAAGCGCGCGGCCCGCAAACTGCCTTGCGCATAGGTGGCGCGACTCGATGACTTGTGCGTGATCTCGATGCGTTCGCCCGTGCCCGCAAACAGCACGGTGTGATCGCCCACGATGTCGCCGCCGCGCACGCTGGCAAAGCCTATGGTTGACGGGTCGCGCTCGCCGGTGATGCCTTCACGGTTATACACCGCACATTCCTTGAGGTCACGGCCCAGCGCATTGGCAATCACCTCACCCATCTTGAGTGCGGTACCCGACGGTGCATCAACCTTGTGGCGGTGATGTGCTTCAATGATTTCAATGTCGTAACCGGTGGCCAGCGCTTTGGCGGCCATTTCCAGCAGCTTGAGGGTGACGTTCACGCCGACGCTCATGTTGGGGGCCATGACGATGGCGATGTCTTTGGCGGCCAGTGCGATTTCGGCTTTTTGTGCGCTTGAGAAACCCGTGGTGCCTATGACCAGCTTGACACCCAGTTCACGGCAAACCGCCAGATGCGCCATGGTGCCTTCAGGCCGGGTGAAGTCAATCAGCACACCGGCATCTTGAAGGCCCTGGCGGATATCAGATTGAATCAACACACCGCTGCTGTGGCCCAGAAATGCCGAGGCATCGCTGCCAATGGCAGGGCCGCCCGCCACGTCAAGCGCACCGCTGAGTTTGCAGTCGTGACTTTCCCGGATGGCTTCGATCAGCATGTGGCCCATGCGCCCACTGGCACCGGCGACGGCGATCTTGTGAGCGCTCTGGTTTGGGCGAGCGTCCGTCATGCCGCCAGCACTCACTGTTTTGGACTCTCAAGCGGTGGGTAAACCGTGGCTGCCGGCGATGCCGCTGGTGCGCTTGCCGTTGCCGGGGCAGCGCTGGCAGCAGGTGCAGCGCCGGATTTTGCGTTCTTGCTCAATTGCTCTTCGGTGGCCTCCAGCGCGGGCACCTTGCCCAGCTTGCGGGAGTCCAGTTTGGCAATGAACTCTGTCTCGTTTGGCATGCTGTCGCCCTCAAAGCGCTCTAGCGTGTCGCCCTTGAAAAACACGGTGTATTTGAAAGCCTGTGGTTCCACACCCTGGCGCTTGAGGGTAAAAACATAGTCCCAGCGGTCTGCGTGAAAAAGGCTGGTGAGCAGTGGCGTGCCGAGCACGTCCTTGACCTGCGCCCGGGTCATGCCGGCCTTCAAGAAGTCAACCTGCTCTTTGGAGATGAAGTTGCCTTGAGTCACATCGGCCCTGTAAGGCGTGATCCATAGCACCGGGTTGATGGATGAGGCGCTCAGGCTGCTGCTGCAGCCCGCCATCAAGACGCATGACATGGCTGTAAGCGCCGCAACTTCAAGCGCTGATCGGAGGCTGTAATGATGATTTGCAGACATGGGGTAGGGTGTAGCGATATGATGGCCGATTGTAGCGGCCCGGTACCCTGCTGGCGGCATAGAGCCAGCAGGGCGTTACAAGCTACGAAATTAGTAGCAAACTCAATCTTCCTGCTCCATCGCCTTGCGCTGCCGCTCAACAAATTCTTGGTAAGTGTTGATGCCGCGTAGCTGCAAAATCGCGTTGCGCACAGCGGCCTCGACCAGCACGGCGATGTTGCGGCCCGCCTCGACCTGAATAATCACCTTGCGCACCGGAATGCCAAGCACGTCCTGCGTCAGCGGCTCGTAGGGAATGCGTTCATATTCGTGCTCCAGCGTCTCACGGCGCACCAGATGCACGAGCATTTTCAGGCGCATCTTGCGGCGCACCGCAGTCTCGCCAAAAATCGCCTTGATGTCGAGCAGGCCGATGCCGCGCACTTCCAGCAGGTTTTGCAGCAGATCCGGGCAACGGCCCTCGATCGTGGTCTGGTTGATGCGGTACAGGTCCACCGCGTCATCGGCCACCAGGCCGTGGCCACGCGAGATCAGCTCCAGCCCGAGCTCGCTTTTGCCAAGGCCGGACTCCCCGGTAATCATCACGCCGAGGCCCAGGATGTCCATGAACACGCCGTGCATCGAGGTGCGGTCGGCAAAATGTTTGGACAGGTAAGCCCGCAAAACGTCAATGACAAACGCCGCCGACTCCGGCGTGGCAAATATCGGCATCTGGGCGCGCTCGCACATCGACAGCAGGGTGTCGGGCGCGGTTTGGCCGTCAGCCACGATGAGCACGGGCGGCTCCAGCGCGATGATGCGCGAGATGCGGCGCGCGCAGTCTTCGGGGTTGGCGCTGGTCAGGTAGGTGACCTCACGCTCACCCAGAATTTGCACCCGGTAGGGGTGTATGTAATTTAGGTAGCCGACCAGGTCCGCACCGGAGCGCGCGGCCCGCACGACGACTTCGTCAAAGCGCCGCTCGGAAGCGTCCAGCCCGGCAACCCACTCCCACTTCAGGGAGGCCCGGTGGTCTTCGAACAGCACGTCGGCGCTAATCGCGGTCGGTTTCATGCGCGGTACTAGCTGCCGATCTGCTGGGCAGGCTGCCATGATGCAAACAGCTGGTGCAAGGCTGTAGCATCGGTGCTGGCCAGCAGTCGCTCGCGCAGTGCGCTGTCACTGAGCAGCTCGGCTATTTCAGACAGGATCTCTAAGTGTTTCTGGGTTGCAGCTTCGGGCACCAGCAGAAATATCAGCAACCCCACCGCCTGGTCGTCGGGGGCATCAAAACCAATCGGTGCCTGCAATTGAAACACCGCCGCCATGGGCACTTTCAGCCCCTTGATGCGCCCATGCGGAATGGCCACACCGTGACCCAGCCCGGTAGAGCCCAAGCGCTCGCGGGCAAACAGGCTGTCGGTAATCAGCGCACGGTTCAGGCCTTGCTGGTTTTCAAACAGCAAGCCAACTTCTTCAAAAGCACGCTTCTTGCTGGTCGCATCAACGCTGACCATGACCTGGGCGGGGGGTAATATTTGCGAAAGACGATTCATAAGGCGGTTTTAGTGGCCGAATTATGCACTTTAAACGCCATTTGGGCACAAAAAAGCCGCCATCAATTGCCTTGAAGGCGGCTCTTCGCCACTGTTAGCGAGTGGCGCAGGCGAGCTAGTTCAGCATATCCTGGCGCTTGGCAGCCACATGATGGTGGTCTTGCGTTTTGGTTTTGAAGCGTGCGACCTGGCGGTCCAGCTTGTCGGTCAATTCGTCAACTGCGGCATACAAATCTGAATGGGAGCTTTCTGCAAACAGGTCACGGCCTTTGACGTGAACATTGCATTCGGCCCTCTGGCGTCGTTCCTTTTCTTTCATGTTGTCCACAGTCAGCAGGACTTTTACGTCCACTACTTGGTCAAAATGCCGGGTAATTCGCCCCAGTTTGCTGGTTACGTAGCCGCGCAGCGCGGGGGTAACTTCAAGATGGTGGCCACTGATCGTCAAGTTCATACTAAAGACTCCTTGTTCACGGTTCGTCAAAGGCTGGAACCGGGTTGAGAAACACCGCTCTTCCCTATGAAGTCTTCCCAATGAAGTTGTCAATCAGGGTGGAGCGGCAGACGGGGAACACTCTCTTGCATTTACTATGCGCCTCATATGGGGCAATTGCAAGCTTGCAATGCAGCAAAAATGAAACCTTCTGCAAAAGTCTTTGATTTTTCTGGTTTTTTCTTTTCCGGCGCACCACGCGCTCGAAGGCCTGGGCGCACTGGGTGCCATAATCGCGCCATAAAAAGGCCGTCAGCCATGCTCAATATTTTTACCCTCGCCAACGGGCGGCTCTTTCAGGAAGAAATCGAGTCGCTTGAAGAGCTGTCCAAGTTCCAGCCGATCTGGGTTGACCTGGAATCCCCCACGCTAGAAGAAAAACGCTGGATCAAGCAGTACTACGGCCTGTCGATTCCCGAAGACGCGATGGACGAAGACATCGAGGAGTCTGCGCGTTTTTACGAAGAAGACAACGGCGAGCTGCATATCCGCTCCGACTTCTTGATTGCCGACGAGGACGAGCCACGCACGGTGCGCGTCGCCTTCATCCTGAACCTTGTCAACGACGACCTCAAAAGCAAGGGCGTGCTGTTCTCCATCCACGATGAAGACGTGCCGGTGTTCCGGCTGCTGCGGATGCGCGCCCGGCGCGCGCCGGGGCTGATTGAAGACGCCAGGGAAGTGCTGCTCAAACTGTTCGATGCCGACGCTGAATATTCAGCCGACACACTTGAAGGCATTTACGTAGAGCTGGAAAAAGTCAGCGCCCAGGTGCTGTCGGGCGACGTGACCGATGCGCTGGCAGGCGAAGTGCTGGGCGCGATTGCCCGGCACGAAGACCTGAATGGCCGCATACGCCGCAACATGATGGACACCCGCCGCGCCGTCAGCTTCATGATGCGCAGCAAAATGCTGAACGGCGAGCAATTAGAGGAGGCCCGGCTGATTTTGCGCGACATCGACTCGCTGGATTCACACACCGCCTTCCTCTTCGACAAGATTAACTTTTTGATGGACGCAACGGTTGGTTTTATCAACATCAACCAGAACAAGATCATCAAGATCTTCTCGGTCGCCGCCGTCGCGTTGCTGCCGCCGACGCTGATCGCCAGCATCTACGGCATGAACTTCAAGTACATGCCCGAGCTGGACTGGCAGGCCGGCTACCCGTTTGCCCTGGCGCTGATGGCTGCCAGCGCCGTGGTGCCGATGTGGTACTTCCGGCGGCGCGGTTGGTTGAAATAACTCTGCACTCACCCCCTCATTAGCGCCTCAATCTCATCCGCATCCACCGGCACGCCACGTGTCAGCAGCTCGCAGCCCTTGGTTGTAACCAGTGCGTCGTCTTCGATCCGGATGCCGATGTTCCAGAACTCTTTCGGCACGCCCTTGGCGGGCCGCACGTAAATGCCGGGCTCAATCGTCAGCACCATGCCGGGCCGCAGGATGCGTGAAGGCTTGCGCATCACGGTCTGGCCCAGTGCGTCTTTTTCTTCGCGCGGTTTGCTGCCCGGTTCGGTGTAGTCGCCGCAGTCATGTACGTCCATGCCCATCCAGTGGCCGGTGCGGTGCATATAGAACTGGCGGTAAGCACCTGACTCAATCACGTCGTCTACGCTGCCATGTTTGGCTTTTGACAGCAGTCCCACATCAAGCATGCCTTGCGCCAGCACGCGCACGGCTGCGTCGTGCGGGGCCATGAATCGTTTGCCGGGTTTAGTCACTTTGATGGCTGCGTACTGTGCCTGCAAAACAATGTCGTACAGCGTACGCTGGGCGGGTGTGAATTGGCCATCTGCCGGAAAGGTGCGCGTGATGTCGCTGGCATAGCCGCCCAGCTCGCAGCCCGCATCAATCAAACACAGCTCGCCGCGTTTGAGCTCTGCGTCAGCGGCGCGGTAGTGCAGCACACAGGCGTTGGCCCCTGCGGCGACGATGCTGGTGTAGGCCGGATATTCAGACCCATGGCGACGAAATTCGTGCAGCAGTTCGGCCTCTAGGTGGTATTCACGCGGGGTGTCATTTTTAGGCGAACGCAACATCGCGGCAGATAGCTGCATAGCGCGGACGTGGGCCGCCGCAGAAATTTTCCCAGCACGGCGCAGGATGGCGATTTCATGCGCGTCTTTGGTCAAACGCATTTCATCGAGCAGCTTGCACAAATCGTGCTGGCTTTGCGGGCATTGCGCCCCGCTACGCACCAGGCCGCGCACCTTGTTCAACCAGCCATCGACTTGCGTTTCAAGCCCCTTGTGCGTTGCAAAGGGGAACCACACGGCGTTTTGATTTGCCAGCAGCGCAGGCATTTTGTCGCCCAGCAGTTCAACGCTGAAGGCTTGCGTCACACCAAGAGTGTCAGGCGCCGCTTTGGGGCCGAGGCGAATGCCGTCCCAGATTTCGCGCTCCAGGTCTTTCGGGCGACAGAACAAGGTGGTTTTGCCGCTGGCTTCAATCGTCAGCCAGCTGCCCGGTTCGGTAAAGCCGGTGAGGTAATAAAAGTAGCTGTCGTGCCGATACGGGAAGTCGCAGTCGCGGTTGCGCGGGACCTCGGCCGCGGTGGGCAAGAGCGCAATGCCGCCGCCTGCGGCTTTGAGGGCTTTGGCTATGGTTGCTCGGCGTTTTTCGTAAACAGTGGTCATGTTAATTACTTGGGTTGATTGCGTTAAGTTCCGCCAGCCGCGCTGGCGTGCCAACGTCGCTCCACGGGCCTTGATACAGCTCAGCGCTGACCTGCTGATTGTCCATCGCCGCGCGCAGCAGTGGGGCCAGTGCGGCTTTTATGCCTTGTGAGTTACCGAAAGGTAAGTCGTCAAAAAACGTTTTCCGGTACAAAGCGATGGTGCTAAAGGTGTAACGCGGCTGGTTTGAGTCTGCCGGCAGGTTAAGCGCCAGGCCATCGCCAAGACCAAAGTCGCCTTTCGGGTTGTGCGCCGGGTTTGGCACCAGCCACACATGCGCCAGCTTGTTGCTGGCCGCAAATGCATCCACCGCGCTTTGCAAAAACTTGAACTCTGGCACAAACACATCCCCCGCCAGCACCCAGAACATAGCCCCAAGCTGCGGCAACGCACGCGCAATGCCGCCTGCGGTTTCCAGCGCAGCGCCGAAGTCATGGCCCTCATGGGAGTAGAAAATGGATAGCTGACGAGTCTCAAAATGCATGGGAATTTGCTCACCCAGCCAGGCCGTGTTGATGAGCAGGTCTTTGAATCCGTCCTTGGCCAGCGCCTCGACATGCCAGTCAATCAATGCCTTGCCGCGCACAGTCAGCAGCGGTTTCGGGATGCTGTCGGTCAGCGGGCGCATGCGCTCGCCACGCCCTGCAGCGAGGATCATGGCCTTTATGGGTTGCTCGCTTTGATGAGGGATTTGATGCGTCATAGAG
The DNA here is from genome assembly GCA_038902815.1 of Polaromonas sp. Lineage (GTDB taxonomy): Bacteria > Pseudomonadota > Gammaproteobacteria > Burkholderiales > Burkholderiaceae_C > Polaromonas. The sequence goes on from JBCKNF010000025.1 coordinate 15,286, forward strand.
GCTAAATTATCGCAACTACTCAGGTCTTGCTGATTCGTAGGGTGGGCACTGCCCACGCTGGTTTCATGAATTGAGTGGGGTCAACGATCTTGATGCTCCGATAATCACGTCCGATGATGGTCGGCCACCCCCGGGGCCCGGCCAGTTACGACCAGAAGCGGTCATAGCTGAAATTGGCACGACCGTCAGTTGATGGCAGGAAGCAGACCCACAGCTTCGTTCAGCCTGGACCCGAAAAGGGCCCTTGGTCGTCATTCGATCCATGGGAATGCAGACATTTAACCTACTGTAAATTTGACGGTTAACGTTTGAGTTAGGTTGCGCTTTCATCGTTACGTACATTGGACTTAGAGAAGTTGCCGAGAAGCAGCGTGGCGCTGGTTCTGCTAATCAGCAACAATTGTCCCGGGTCCGGCAAGTCCTATGGGAACATCAAGCCAACCGGGCTTATCGGGCATCAAGACAAAAGCTTGTCCATTTTCACCGGCCGACACGACAGAGTAGGAAAACCGTGTTTGTCGGACTCCCTTTGTGTAGGGGGACTTGTAGTTGAGGCACCCATACACTATTGGAGCGATCATCTTGAAATCCTTTCCCGCAATGTCGAATTCAACATCGGTCGTGGGAAGAAAGACCATGTGGGCAAGTTGCTTGTTCACTTCGGGAAATATCGCCTCGGCTTCGTGCTCGGCCCGTTTACGGATAGCGTCGCAATACTCGGTCATGCGTTCCTCCATTGAAGGACACTTCGAACCAAGCAGCGCTATTTCGGCGTGAAAGCTCACGCTCGTTGCGGGTGAACGCCCGTGGTTATTGGCAGCACAAACAACGTTGAAATAGATCCCTTCGACGCCTGCATGCGTCTTTCCTCGTTCCGGTTTGCCGAGCTGACAGTTAACCGAAACCCAAGCCCGGCTTTGGGCCTCGTTAGTTTCTCTGGCGACAAGAACAGCATCTTGCGCTGCATTCGTGGCCCGGCGGTTCAGACGGAGAGAATAGAGGAGCGCCAACAACCCGCCGCCGCTCAGAATGATGCCCGCAAGCGTAGCGAAGAAAGCGAGTTTGGCCCACGCCGCCATAGCCTCTTGGGCGTCGAGATTGCGTCTGGCGTACTCGTCTGCTTTATCCGCTTTGTGTTGATCCCGTTCGACTTCCTGCGCGCGAGCGATGCGCTCAATGCGATCTTTGATGGCAGAAAGTTCGAATGGCTGCGTCTGATGGGTCGGTGCCGACTGGACCTGGGGGTTGCGTGTCTGCGCGCTGGTGTTGCTTACTGATTGCCCGAGTATCAGCCAACCAACCGCCATTCCAGCCAAGAGGACTCGTATACGGCTGTGGGAAATACGCATGTGCAACCTAACGAGGCTGTAAAAAAACTCCACCCCTGGAGAAATGCGCCGATTTTGGGGGTGCGTTTACCCTTGCCGAGGTCATGATCGTCGAATACAGCGCGTTCTGAGAGGTCGATTTCTGCATTTTCATGTTTCTATTGTTGCGCAGAGGTTTTTTTACAGCCTCAACGTCGAAGCTGACCGGAACGCAACCCTTGCGGCAAAGCAGCCACCTGTAGTTGTGTGTCCGCGTCGAGCGACAGGTTGCATCTTGTTTTGCTTGCATTACAAGGCGCATCGCACCCGATGTCTTGTCAGGCATAGCAGACCTGTTGGAGAGTGCATGTGAGATTGGCCATATCGCCGCTCTTAATTTAACTGAAGAAATAGCCAGCCGTGTCATGGCTTCATTGGATAAGCATTATTCAGTTCGGCCCAATATGCCTGAACAAGATCGCGTAAAACCATGAACTTTTCATTGACCGCAAGAATGTCGGCTGCAGTATATGAATAGCTGTGCAACATGTTCACGTTGAAGTTTGGAGGCAATCCCTTGTCACTGGCAATATGGAAATCTTCGTTCTTGTTTGTGTTGTATGGAGCAGGGACTAAGAAATGACCGAGGAAAGTCTCTTCCTTGCTGATGCGAAATGCCATACCGTGAGCAATATCGTTCCTCCTCCCAACGGCATTCTGGAAATGCGACATGAGAGATTTAAAATCCTTGCGGTATTGCTCCCCCACCTTCTCGTAGAAAAAGAACATTTCCGCAGCCGCATCGAGCACGTCTCGCCTCCCCTTTGCGCTAACTATAGAGCCATATGCGCGCTCAGCGGCACCTAAGGTTCGTGCCCGCAAGAACATGGCAAATAGCGTTGCGAATGACGATTCAATGCCTTCCCAGTTTGTTAATGCTCGCCCTACTGCGAAATAAATATCTCCTTGGCGTTCATCCCCATTGGGCTGTGTGGGAGGAACCTTCCACACATCGCCTGGTTTGCCGCCCAAGGCGTCGATTATTGCTTTCATTCGGCGTCAGAATTCAAAGTGCAATTGCTCAGGTGTTTGTCTTGGCAATGAAGTTTAATATGCAACGTGATGTAGATCGTCGGATATCCTGGCCGTCCGGGATATTAGGCGGGATAAACTGGATCGCTGGGTCGGAATTTCCCAAGAGACAACCGCCTACCCCGCATGACTGCTGATTTGTTCGTGGTGGCGTAGTGTCTTTGTACATGGTGACCATTCTACAAATCTGTCGCCTATCTCCGCCAATCCGCGCCAACGGCTGCTTCGGAGCAGTTACGCGAATGTCAACATTTGGTCGATTGTGTGAGTTCGCCCCGCCGGGCCGAAAGACAGCTATCGCAGCATTGCGGGTACAGGCAGTCGAACCCTCACTGTCAGCAATGGGTCCCAAGGAGTCGGTGAAATTGCTCCGTCGGCGGCACGACGGGCCAGCAGCCAAGCATCACCGAACGTGATTACGCTGAAAAAGCATAGGCTTGCGACGCCGTCCATCACGTAACTTGATCGCCAAAGCCGAAATACCCATCGCAATCAGTGAACACACTCAATGAATGGGGCCAAGTCGGGGATTACGTGGGCAGTGCCCACCCTACAGGGCCTGGCGACTGGGGCTGAAGGGTATCCCGTAAAATCAGCAGGCCACGCGCTTGGCTGGCTCTTCAGGGTA
>JBCKNF010000026.1:0-18183 GCA_038902815.1 Polaromonas sp.
AAATTTTTAGCAGCTTACCACGGTCAATCGCTTTGAGTTGTTTGTCAACGCAGGACTTATTGAACTCCGGTACGGGCTTCAATTGTGGCAACAGTGTGAATTCCCTTTTTGAACCACGCCACGTTATGCCTCAAGTGGGAGGCCATCCAGATGTGTCTGGAGGTCAGGGCTGAACAGGGTCTGCCGCTGACTGTGGAGACATGCGAAGTGGAAGTGGCACTCTGATGCCAACGCTTCCGGTTCTGAGCGGGCGCGAAGTGGTGAGGGTGCTGGTTCAATGGGCTGGACAGTTACCCGGCAGCGGGGCAGCCATATCATTTTGACCAAGCCTAGCGAGCCAGCGACGTTGTCTGTACCAGATCATAAAGAAGTAGCCCGTGGAACACTGCGCAGCCTGCTGAGATCAGCAAATCTGACTCCCTTAGGGGCTAGACGCCCTGAATTCCGGTCTCGCCAGACAGGCTGCGCTGGAGCGCTTCGATAGCCTGGCTGACTTCGGTCTGTAGCGTGGGCGTCAAGGCGTGCGCAGAGCCCAGAAGCGGATTGACGGCCAGTTCCAGCACCCGTGCGGCGGCGCCCATGCCGGCAAAGCCGAAGGTCGCGCCCGAGCCCGCCAGGCCGTGCGCACAGCGCTCCAGGCTTGCCAGCGCTTCTGCCGGCGCTTCGCCGTTCAGCACCTGGCGCCAGAGCGCCTCAATTTGGTCCAGCCGCTGGGGCAGCGAACGGCGGTAATCGGCACGCTGCGCTTCAAGAAATGCGAGGAAAGCCGGATCGGTGGGGGTGGGCATGACAGGCGCGCTTTAAACTGATTGAAAAATTGTCTTCAGGTGGGTCCACTTTAACAGGAGCAAAAATTGGATGAGTTACAAAGAGTGATGTGCGTTGAAGATGACCCGGACATCCGAATGATTCTTGAGTTCAGTCTAGCTCGCCTAGGTGGCTATACCCTATGCATGTGTGCATCCGGCAACGAAGCGCTTGATAAAGCCGCCGTGTTTGCGCCACATTTGGTGTTGCTCGATATCATGATGCCTGGAATGAGTGGCCCAGAAACACTGCACCATCTGCGGGAACTGGACTTCATGCGGGGCGTGCCTATCGTTTTTCTGACCGCCAAGACCATGCCAGACGAATTGGAAGGACTGCTGCAACAGGGTGCGACAGGCATCATTGTCAAACCGTTCGACCCGGTAACACTGCCCAAGGATATCCGTATTTATTGGGAGCATGGACGTGGCACCCCTGAGGGCTTGAACCTGGCGTTGGCAGAACAATTTGCTCAAATCAGGCAGACTTTTATCCTCGGCTTGGCCAAACGTGAATCTGAAATTGAGCATGCCCCGACTCGTGCCGACCTGAATGCTGCCCTACACCGTTTAGCGGGCGCGGCGGGTGCCTTTGGCTTTGAAGACTTGAGCCAATTGGCCCGCAGCGTCATGCAAGCATCCCATCAAAATGATGAATCTTATTTGCTCAAACTCTTGGCAGAGCTGAAGCAAACATTAAAGACAATCCGGGGCACTGGCTAAATTGCTGACCCACAAAGTTGACACAGTTTCGCCACACTTTCAGCCAAAAGAAAAACGGGGGCGACTTGCATCGCCCCCGTCTCTCGACCTCTTCTTACGCGGCTAGAGCACGTAGTTCCTGGTATTCGCCTCAGAGCGTGTTGAAATCGGACAATGCCAAGCTTGTTATGCCGGTCAGCGTGATGCTGAACTCGGCGGTTGTCAGGTCGCCGTCGGTGTCGACCAAAACGACGACATTGCCGCCAGTCGTGTACCAAGTCACGCTGTTGGCCAGGACGAATGCGCCGTCTTGTTGGCCGCCCCACGCGAACGCCTGATTGCCGCCCGCAGCATTGTTCGCGTCGAGGGCTAACAAGTCGATCTTGTCCGTACCGGATTCGAAGCCGATGATGGTGTCGCCGGTATCCTTCAGATCCAGGTAGCGGATCGTGTCCGAGCCATTGCCAGCATTAATGGCATCTGCGCCATATCCACCGATGATCATGTCGCCCCCATTCCCTCCGTTAATGGTGTCGTTACCGGAGCCGCCGTATAGCGTGTCGCCAGCGTTATTGCCGTTCAGGATGTCGTTACCCGAGCCGCCGTACAGCGTGTCGCTGCTGGAATTGCCGCTCAGGATGTCGTTACCCGAGCCGCCGTACAAAGTCTGGCTCCCGGCTCCACCATCCAAAGTCTGTGAGCCGACGGAGCCCGAGCCATCGAAGTCATTCGGGTCACCGGCGTCCGTAAATACCGACGACAAACTCGCCACGACCTGCGCTGGTGCGACCTGCGCCGCCACGACTTGTACGGCCGCTTCGTTGGTGCCGGTGATGGTGACGACCACGTTCTGGGTGGCGGTGGCACCCTTGTCGTCGGTCACTATGACCGTGAAGGTCTCGGTCACGGTTTGACCCTCTGCCAGTGCCTGCACATTGGTAGCGGCGTTGTCCAGCGTGTAGGTCCACACGCCGGTGCTGGCGGCAACCGCGAAGCTGCCGTAGCTGCTGCTGGCGTTGCCGCTGTAAGTGGCGCTGGCGCCGTTATCGACATCGCTGGAAGCGACCGTGCCGGTGGCCGTCAGTGTGGTGTCTTCCGTGACCGAGCCACTCTGCGCCATGCTGGTGATCACCGGCGCGTCGTTGGTTCCGGTGATGGTGACGATCACGTCCTGGGTCGCGGTAGCGCCCTTGTCGTCGGTCACTGTGACCGCGAAGGTTTCGTTGTGGGTTTCACCGGCGGCCAGGCTCTGGTGCGCCGCGTTGGCCAGCGTGTAGGTCCACACGCCGGTGCTGGCGGTAACTGCAAAGCTGCCGTAGCTGCCGCTGGCATTGCCGCTGTAAGTGGCGGTGGCGCCGTTATCGACATCGGTCGAAGTGACCGTGCCGGTGGCCGTCAGTGCGGTGTCTTCCGTGACCGAGCCACTCTGCGCGGCGCTGGTGATGACAGGCGCGTCGTTGGTGCCGGTGATTTGCACTGACGCGGTGGCCCAGCTCAACGTCCCGTTGCCCAGCTGAATCGCGTAGGTAAAGGTGTCCGTGGCGAACTGGCCTTCTGCAAGGCTCTGGAGGGAAGTGGAAGTGCTTGCGTTGTATGAGACTTTCCCGTCAGATGTGATCTGGATGGTTGCGCCAAATTTGCTGAAATTCGCTACCCCAACAAGGTCTTGAGCCAAAAGGCCTGTAGGGCCGCTAGCATCGAGCGACCAGAGCGTCTTGGCGTTGCCGCCTTTATCGTTGGCCATCACATTCAGAATGACGGCGCCCGAATCTTCAGTGATGCCCAGGTTGAACTGGTCATTCAGTGCTTGCGCAGTGTTGGTGAAGGAAGTGATGATTCCTTGATTTGTGATGGTTGTCATGATCATTCTCCAAAAAGTTTAAAAAACCCGCCGCGACGCGACTTGGAGTGAATTAGAAACCCATCGATTGCTGAAAGTGTGGCGAAAGTGTGTCAACTTTGCAGCGAGGCTGCGCACGGTGGCTGCGCTAGAAGTCCTGCTGGTCAGGCCCTAGCGTCTACACGATCCAGTCGGTAACCGTAACCGTACACTGGCGACATTTTCCAGCCCCAAGTTCCATCCAGGGAAAGCTTTTTGCGCAAACGGCTGACATGGGTATCGACGGTGCGCGTATCCACATCGGCACTGATACCCCAGACCTTGTTGAGCAGGTGGTCGCGTGACAACAACTTGGCCGGGCTTTGAAACAAGTACACCGCCAAGTCGAATTCCTTTGGCGTCAGGGTGACCGGTACGCCATCCATTGACAGGGTTTGGCGAGGGATGTCGATCTCGAAGGCCCCCAATCGCAAAACCGGCAACCCGCCGGGGCTGGCCCGCCGCGCAGCCGCTGCCAACCTGGCGATCAGCTCAAGCTGTTTGGGCGGCTTGACGACAAAATCATCGGCCCCGGCCTGCAAGGCCTGCACCACTGTTGCCTCATCGTCGCGGGCCGTCAACACGACCACCGCCATATGCCAGCCCATGTTCTGACGAACCCACTGGAGCACTTCAGCGCCGCTGCCATCGGGCAGCATCCAATCCAGCAGCAGGCCATCAAAGTGCTCCCCCTTGAGCCCGCTAATCATCGTGGCAACGCTACCAAACGAGGTGAAGGTGTGCTGCGCGCCAGTCAGCCACAGTTGGATCAGCGCTTGCTGGTCTTCGTCATCTTCCAAAATTCCAACGTGCATGAGATTTCACCAAGTGCTTGCGAGGATAGTATTAGCAGTGTAGCCTTGAAGGAGGGATAATCTTCCGCAAACAGGGCGCTCGCCCACGAAAGCCAACGAAGATGCAAAACAACGACATTTATATGCTTACCGGCCGAGGTCAAGATGAGTTGCGCAACAGCACGACCACGCTGTCACCGTCTGAGCTTGAACTGCTGGTCAGGATTGATGCTGTCCTGACGATAGCGCAAATCAAGGCGGGCATGCCGGCGATGACCGGCGAGACCTTCACGTCGACCTTCCAGCGCCTGCTGGACCGGTACCTGCTAACGGTGGCAGAGGTAGACCCCTTCAGCGAACAATTCAAAAGCCAGATGAACCGGCTGAATCTGTCCGAGGCCGAAGCCGAGGCCGAGGCCGATTCAGGCATCATGTCGCTCAAGAGGGTCGGCTATTACGTGAACATTGCCCGCAAACGCGGCCCGGCCCGCCCGCTGATGCCGGGCGAGGTGCTGTCCGCCATTGTGGTGGAAGATGAGCCGATACTCGCCAAATTCATCCAGAGTTACCTGTCTTTCGAGGGTTTTCAGGTCCGGCTGGCGGGCAACCGGGCCGAGGTCATTGCCGAGTTCCGCAAGACCCCCATTCCCAACCTGATTCTTCTGGACGTGATGCTGCCGGACGCCGACGGCTTCGACATCCTGCTCAGGCTGCGCCAGCACCCGGCACTGAAAAACGTACCTGTCATCATGCTGACCGGAAAGTCCACACGCGAAGCCGTGATCAAAGGCCTGGCCAGCGGCGCGGACGGCTACGTCACCAAACCCTTCGAGGCCGACGCATTGATGCGCGCGGTCAGAACGGTTGTCGGATTGCCAGAAGACCCGGCTTTGTCATACAACCCCAAAGACCCGTGGGTTAACTCGGATGCTCTACCCTGAGACCGGAAGAAAAACCAGGCGGCAGGCGGCTAAACTGGTTTGAATAAGGTGACGAGCCTCTACCCCGGCACTGGCTCCACAGTTAGGGCTGCTTGGTTCCCCACCTGACCCGGTTGGCCGCTTTACCATGCGGGAAGGCCCGTCGCTTTCTATTGTAAGGGCAGGGGGGCGGACTTAAAGGCCTGCAGGCGAGAAAAACCCTCGGGGCTGCGCTTTAGAATCCAGACATGTCCTATCTCGTTCTTGCCCGCAAATACCGTCCCAAAAATTTCTCTGAAATGGTCGGGCAGTCGCATGTGGTGCAGGCGCTGAGCAATGCGCTCACCATGCAGCGTTTGCACCATGCCTACCTGTTTACCGGCACGCGGGGCGTCGGCAAGACCACCATCTCGCGCATTCTGGCCAAGTCGCTGAACTGCGTGGGTGCGGACGGGCAAGGTGGCATCACCGCCACGCCGTGTGGCGTGTGCCAGGCTTGTACCGACATCGACAGCGGACGTTTTGTCGATTACACCGAGCTCGACGCGGCATCGAACCGTGGCGTAGATGACATGCAGTCGCTACTAGAGCAGGCTGTCTACAAGCCGGTGCAGGGCCGCTTCAAAGTCTTCATGATTGACGAAGTTCACATGCTCTCGGGGCACGCCTTCAACACCATGCTTAAGACGCTGGAAGAGCCGCCCGAATACCTCAAGTTTGTGCTGGCCACGACCGACCCGCAAAAAGTGCCGGCCACCGTGTTGTCGCGCTGCCTGCAGTTCAACCTGCGGCCGATGGCGCCCGAAACCATTCTCGAACACCTGACGCAGGTGCTGCAGGCCGAAAACGTGCCATCGGAGGTGCAGGCGCTGCGCCTGCTGGCGCGAGCGGCGCGTGGCTCGATGCGCGATGCGTTGTCGCTGACCGATCAGGCGATTGCCTTTGGCGCGGGCGAACTGCTGGAGGCCAACGTGCGCCTGATGCTGGGCAGCGTTGACCGCAGCTACGTCTTTCGCCTGCTCGATGCGCTGGCGCGGGGTGATGGCAAAACGGTGGTTGAAACATCCGAAGTCTTGCGCCTGCATGGCCTGAGTGCTGCGTCAACACTTGAAGAGATGACCAGCGTGCTGCAACGCATGGCGGTGTTGCAGGCCGTGCCAGAGATGATGGCTAAAGCGGCGAATCCGACGAATGCCGCTGCTGACGGTGTCGCCAGCGATGACGATACCGACCCCGAAGCCACTGAAACCGCCTGCCTGGCGCAAACCATGCCTGCTGATGAAACCCAGTTGCTCTACAGCCTGTGCCTGCACGGCCGCGCTGAGCTGGGCCTAGCACCCGATGAATACGCGGCGCTGACGATGGTGCTGCTGCGTTTGCTGGCCTTCAAGCCCGCTGGTGCGCCAGTGGTCGCGGCGACTATGCCAGCCAGGGCTATGCCAGCCGTGTCTATGCCAGCGTCCAGGCCGGGGAGCGCCGCCGAGCCTGCAAAAAAGCCGCAACCTGAACCACAGCAGCAGCCCCAACCCCAACCGCAGCAGCCAGCAAAGCTTGCGGTACAAACCGCGCTCGGCAACACCTGGAGCGATCTGGTCGGCAAGCTGGTGGCGGCTGAGGCGATTGGCGCGATGGTGCGCGAGCTGGCCTTGCAGTCAGAGCTGGTTTCGCAAGACGGCAGCAGCTGGACGTTGCGGGTTGAGCACCAGTCACTCAAGCAGAGCGCGGCCTGCGAGAAGTTGCAGCTGGCACTGCAAACGCTAACCAGTGCGGACCCTGCGATCAGGCTCATGGTTGAGGTGGGCCCGATTAGCGATTCACCCACCCGCCGCAACCTGGAGGCCCAGCAGCAGCGCCAGCGTCAGGCTGAAGACATCATTCACAACGACCCGTTTGTTCAGGACATGATGCGCGACTGGGGGGCAAAAATTGGCCCCATCAGTGTGGGGTTATTGGGGTCAGAGCCCAAAAACCCAAAAACCCATTTTTAAAGGAAAAACCATGTTCAACAAAGGACAACTCGCCGGCCTGATGAAGCAGGCGCAAGCCATGCAGGACAAGCTGAAAAAAGCCCAGGACGAGCTTGCATTCATTGAAGTGACCGCCGAATCAGGCAACGGCCTGGTCAAGGTCACCATGACCTGCAAGCACGATGTCAAGCGGGTGGAAATCGACCCCAGCCTGCTGGCTGACGACAAAGACATGCTGGAAGACCTGGTGGCCGCAGCGTTTAATGCCGCCGTGCGCAAGGCCGAAGATGTGAGCCAGGAAAAGATCGGCAAGCTGACGGCGGGTATGCCTGCCGGAATGAAGATGCCCTTTTAAGTCCCCGCTCCCTTTAGCTACTTCACAAAATTCATACATGCCCACCTCCAACGCCCTCGAAGGTTTGACCCATGCCCTGCGCAAGCTGCCTGGCGTGGGTGCCAAGTCGGCTGCCCGTATGGCCTTTCATTTGCTGCAACACGACAAGCCTGGCGCGCTGCAAATCGCGCGTGCGCTGGAACATGCGGTCAGCAGCATCAAACACTGCACCCTTTGCAATACATTGACCGAGCTGGACGTTTGTAGCACCTGCGCCAGTAGCCAGCGTGACCGCAGCAAGCTGTGTGTGGTCGAAACCCCGGCCGATCAGGCGGCGCTGGAGCGCACGCTGGCTTACAAGGGCTTGTACTTTGTGCTGATGGGCAAGTTAAGCCCGCTGGACGGCATAGGTCCCCACGACATAGGTCTGCAAAAACTGTTTGACCGCGTGGTGCCCAAAGATGAACGCGGCCAGCCCTTGGCGACTGAGGCGCGCGAGGTGCAGGAGGTTATTCTGGCCACCAACTTCACGGCTGAAGGCGAAGCGACGGCGCATGTGATTGCCCAGGCCCTGAAAAGTCGCGGCGTGCAGGTCACACGGCTGGCGCGCGGCGTGCCTGTGGGCAGTGAGCTTGAGTACGTAGACCTGGGTACGATTGCCCATGCGCTGATGGACCGGCGCTGATGTAGCTCTTCGGTACAAACCCGCAAGGGATGATACCGATGCGGGGTTTTTGATGCATTGATAAGCTGGTGTGGAATAAAAAAAACAATCAGATCCATCCATGCCTGCTCCATACACCCCCCAGCGTCCGCACCAAATGACCCGCCGAAGCTTCGCAGCTGGCACGGCGCTGACAGTAGCAGCGCTTGCTCTGCCCGCATTGCGCGCCCAGAGCAAGCTTGAAAAAACCAAAATCGCCCTGTCAGTCGGTGGCAAAGCCGCGTTTTACTATTTACCGCTCACCATTTCCGAGCAGCTTGGTTATTTCAAGGCCGAAGGCCTGGATGTTGAAATCAGCGACTTTGCCGATGGCGCGCGCGCCTTGCAGGCGGTCGTTGGAGGCTTTGCTGATGTGTGTTCTGGCGCGTTTGAGCAGACCATCAACCTACAGGCTAAAAATCAGATGTTTCGCGCCTTTGTGCTGCAGGGCAGGGCACCACAAATCGCCTTCGGCATCTCAACCAAAACGCTGCCTAACTACAAAACAATTGCTGATTTGAAGGGCAAAAAAATCGGCATATCGGCAGTTGGCTCAGCTAGCAACATGATGGCCAATCTGGTGTTGTCACGCGGTGGCCTGCAGGCCAGTGAGGTGAGCTTTATTGGCGTGGGCACAGCCGCCGGCGCACTCACCGCGCTGCGTTCTGGCCAGATTGATGCCATCAGCAACAGCGACCCGGTGATGACCATGCTGGAGCAAAAAGGCGATGTCAAAATCATCAGCGACAGCCGCACCCTCAAAGGCACAGTGGAGGTGTTTGGCGGTGCCATGCCGGCGGCTTGTTTGTATGCGCCGCAAGATTTCATCCAGAAAAACCCCAACATCTGCCAGGCTCTGGCCAATGCCATCGTCCATGGCCTGAAATGGCTGCAAACTGCCGGGCCGGGCGACATCATCAAGACGCTGCCAGAAAGCTATTTGCTGGGTGACAGGGCGTTGTACCTTGCAGCGTTCAACAAGGTGCGCGAATCCATTTCGCTTGACGGGATGATTCCCGAAGATGGCGTGCGTACCGCGCTCAAGGTGCTGGCCAGTTTCGATCCCAGCATCAAGGCCGACAAGATTGATTTGAGCAAGACTTACACGAATGAGTTTGCACGTCGTGCCAAGGAACGCTTCAAAGCATAAGGGCCCTAACGCTTCTTCGTCTTTGACACGGTTTTGTTGCTGCTCTTGACGGGCAGAAACACCACCACCTGATGCCCGAGCTGGAAGGCGCTTGAGGCGCTTGAGACGCTGTTCCACTTCGCCACGTTGGCGGCGCTCAAGCCATAGCGTTTTGCGACTGTCGCTACGGTTTCATCCTGGCGCGCCTTGATGGTGGTGCGGCGGGTCACGATCTCGGGTGTCAGCGACACCTGTGCGTTGTCTGCCACATGGTTGGTGACATCGTTCTCGACTTTCGATGACCGAGATACCAGCAACGTAGAACCCGCCCTTATCAACATGCGAGGCGGAATATTGTTCACAGCGCGCAAGTCGGCCTCGGTCATGCCGACGCGCCTGGCGGCGTCGCTGACGCTCAGGGTTGCGGGCGCTGTCCAGGCCGTCCAGCTTGCATACTGGCCCTGGGAATAAGCTTCAAAATTGCGCTGAAAAATCGTCGCGTTATTCCAGGGCAACAGGATTTGCGGTGTACCTGACGCGATGATGACGGGCCGGTGCGCTGATGGATTGAGCGCCTTGAAGTCTTCAATCCTCACGTCGGCCAGCCTGGCGGCCAGCGCGACGTCGATGTCTCGGGTGATCAGTACCTGCTGGAAGTAGGGGTGGTTTTCAATCAGCGGCAGCTCTGTGCGAAAAGCCTGCGGGTTGGCCACGATGTTCTTGATCGCCTGCAGCTTGGGCACGTAGAGGCGGGTTTCGTCGGGCATGCGCAGGTCCTGGTAGCCGGTGCCCAGGCCATCCTTCTTGTTTCTGGCGATGGCGCGGCCCACGCTGCCTTCGCCCCAGTTGTAGGCGGCCAGCGCCAAGTGCCAGTCGCCGAACATACGATGCAGCTTTTGCAGGTAGTCGAGCGCGGCGCGCGTAGAGGCCAGCACGTCGCGGCGGTCGTCGCGGAAAGCGTTTTGCTTCAGGTCAAAGTACTTGCCGGTGGCCGGCATGAACTGCCACATACCAGCCGCTTTGGCGCTGGACACCGCCTGCGGGTTGAAAGCGCTTTCAATAAACGGCAGCAGGGCCAGCTCGGTCGGCATCTGGCGGCGCTCAAGCTCTTCAACGATGTGAAAGAGATATTTGCTGGAGCGCTCGGTCATGCGCTGGATGTAGTCGGGCCGGGTGGAATACCACTGCTCACGGTCAGTGACCAGATCGCTCTGCAAATCGGGCATGGCAAAGCCGCGGCGTATGCGATCCCACAACTCCTTGGGCGGCTCGGTATGGGCGATTTCCAGGCCACCGACTTGCCCTGGCGTGATGGCCTTGAGCGGATCGCTAGGAATCAGTGAGGGGATAGGTGTGTTGTCAGCAGTCGAGGTGGAACCCAGCATCAGTGAGGGGATAGGTTCGTTGTCGGCGGTCGAGGCGGAACCCAGCACCGGATCACCCGGCATACCCGGTTTGCTGGCGCAACCTGCCAGCAAGGCCACGCATAAAAATAAAGTCAAAAAAACAGAAACTGAAATACCGGGGCTGTAAATACGGGGGGAGTTAGGCATCAGGGTAGCCATCATTTGAATTGGTTTTTCCACTGCCGGATAGCGGCAAATACGGCGGTGTCGTCATGTGCCGCTGCATCAAAATGCAGGGCGGCAGTTTTTACAGCAGCTTGCCGTGTGCGCAGGAAGGGGTTGATGAGCAGCTCCTGTGCGATGGACGTGGGCAGTGTGGGCTGGTTGTGTTCGCGCAGTTGGATGCATTGCGCATAGTACTCCGCCAGTGCCGCATTGCCTGGCTCGACCGCCAGCGCAAAGCGCAAATTGCTCAGGGTGTATTCATGGCCGCAGCACACCTGCGTGTCGCCGGGCAGGGCGGCCAGGCGGTCCAGCGAGGCCAGCATTTGCGTCGGCGTGCCTTCAAACAGGCGGCCGCAGCCACCTGAAAAAAGCGTGTCGCCGCAAAACAGCAGTGGGCGATGGTTCATGTCTGGTGTGTAAAAAGTAATGTGACCCGAGGTGTGGCCTGGGACCTCGATCACTTCAAAATTCAGTTCCATAGCTGTGAGACTATTGCCCTCGATCAAAGGTGTATACGGTGCTGGAATACGCTCCGCAGCCGGGCCGTAGACCTTCGCGCCAGTAGCCTCCCGCAATTCATCAACACCGCCGGTGTGGTCAGCATGATGATGAGTGACTAAAATAGATTCGAGCTGCAACGCATGCTCTTTAAGATATCGCGACACCGGCGCTGCATCGCCAGGGTCCACCACGAGGGCGCGCTTGCCGTCATGCAACATCCAGAGGTAGTTGTCGGCAAAGGCGGGGATGGGTATCAATGTCAACATGAAGTGGTCCTGATGAACTCCGAAATTATAGGTTTGACTGACTGGCTCAAAACCCCGCCCGGCGAGTACCTGCTGGCCTGGGAGTGTGCGCAGTTTGACGAGGCCGTCAGCGACATCTTTGGCTACCACGCGCTTCAGCTGGGTTTACCAGAACTCTACACTCTCAATAGCAACCGAATGCCGCACAGATGGCTTGCTGTTCCGAATGTGACCCCTGTGCCCTTGGAGAGTTCCCCACTGCGCGCTGCGCTGGTGCTGGATACCGAAGCCCTGCCTTTTGCCGAGAGCAGTCTTGACCTGGTGGTGTTGCCACACACGCTGGAGTTAAGCCGTGATCCGCACGCCACACTGCGTGAAGTGGAGCGCGTGCTGGTGCCGGAAGGTCGCGTGGTCATCAGCGGCTTTAATCCCACCAGCTTGTGGAGTCTGCGCCAAAGGCGGACGCATTTTTTACAACGCCTAGGTTACGGGGATTTGTTTTTACCTGAAGTGGGCGAGTTTATTGGCCACTGGCGGCTGCGCGACTGGCTGCGACTACTCAGCTTTGAGGTAGAGTCGGCTCGCTTTGGCTGTTACAGGCCAGCCCTAACCAGCCAGAAGTGGCTATCCCGGTTTGAGTGGATGGACAAGGCTGGCGCGCGCTGGTGGCCTATTTTTGGTGCTGTGTATTTTTTGGTGGCCGTCAAGCGTGTGCGCGGCATGCGCTTGCTGGAGCCAGCCTGGAAATCGCGTCAGGCGCTTGCCGCCGCGCCTGCGGCTGTAGCCAACAAAGAACCCGTTCATAATCCATGAGAAATCCTTCCCCTCAAAAAACCACCGATACCACACCACGCCAAGTCGTGATTTACACCGATGGTGCCTGCAAGGGCAACCCCGGCCCTGGCGGCTGGGGTGCGGTATTGACGAGCGGCAAGACAGAAAAAGAGATCTTTGGCGGCGAGCTGGGCACGACCAACAACCGCATGGAAATCACAGCAGTTATTCAAGCCCTGGCGACCCTTAAACAGCCCTGCAAGGTGACCCTGTACCTTGACAGCGAATATGTGCGCAAGGGCATCACCGAATGGATTCACGGCTGGAAGGCCAGAGGCTGGCGCACAGCAGCCAAGGCACCGGTCAAAAACGTGGACTTGTGGCAAAGGCTGGATGCGCTGGTCATCTCGGGCGGGCACGCCATCGACTGGCGCTGGGTCAAAGGACATGCCGGCGATCCTGGCAATGAGCGTGCTGATGGCCTGGCGAACAAGGGTGTAGAGCGCGCCTTGGGGAAAATCTAGGGCAGTGCTGCACGGAGGCCATTGGCCTGCTACAGTGGAAGGTTGTATCTTTTTATAACAAGTTTTCAAGAATTTCCGAAGAATTTCCCCATGGCATCAAAAGTAATTTACACAATGGTCGCAGCGGCTGGCATTGCGGCTGCTTCAGGCGCAGCGTGGTGGTACCAAAAGCCCAAATCTGCCAGCGAGACCTCAAGCACTTCCGCTACAGCTCCCGCAGCGGGAGCGCCTAAAAACCCAGCCAGCGGTGCGGCAGGAGGCCGACCACCGGCAGTAGAGGTTGCCAAGGTGGCGCTTGCAAAGCTGACGGACGACACACAAGCTGTGGGCAGCCTGCGCTCGCGTCGTGGCGTGGTGCTCAGGCCGGAGGTCAACGGGCGTATTACCCAGCTCAATTTCACCGACGGGCAACGCGTGCGCAAAGGCCAGGTGCTGGTGCAGTTTGATGACCAGTTGCCATTGGCCCAGGTGCAGCAAAGCCAGGCGGAACTCTCGATTGCGCAGGCCAACCAAAAGCGTAACGAAGAGCTGGTGGCACAAAACTTCATTAGCAAACGCTCGCTCGATGAAAGCGCCGCCAATTTGCAGGTCGCACAGGCCAAGCTGTCGCTGGCGCAAGCGACCGCTGCACGCCTGAAAATCCTGGCACCGTTTGACGGCATCGTCGGCATTCGCCTGGTCAATGTGGGTGACTATTTAAAGGACGGCGCAGACATCGTCAACATCGAAGACATCGACGCGATTTTTGTTGATTTCCGCTTGCCCGAACGCTTCCTGACCAAGGTCAAGCAGGGCCAGACCGCGCTGCTCGACATTGACGCGCTGCCCGGCAAAAAATACACCGCACAGGTGCAAGCGATTGACCCGCTGATTGATGTCAATAGTCGGTCTGTCGGCATCAGGGGCTGCATTGACAACCGCCAGTTGCAACTGCGCCCCGGCATGTTTGCGCGGGTCAATGTGGTGTTTGGCGTGCGTGAGAATGCGCGCGTCATTCCTGAAGAAGCGATTGTTCCGCAGGGCGGCAAGCAGTTTGTCATCAAGCTGCTGCCTGGCGACACGCCGCAAAGCCGCATCAGCCAGCGGGTAGAAGTCAAACTCGGCTTGCGCAGCCCGGGCAAGGTCGAGGTACTTGAAGGCCTGGAGCTTGGCGACACTGTGGTGGTGGCGGGCCAACAGCGGGTACAGCGTGATGGCATGAGCGTTAACGTGGTGGACCTGAGCAGCGCCCGGCCCGGCAGGCCTGGTGATGCGCCAGCAGTGGTGGCTCCATCGGTCGCTGCTTCTGCGGCTGTAACCAAAGGGCCAGGTGCTGGCGGCAAGCCGGCATCGCCTCTAGCCAAAGGCACGAACCCATGCAGCTAGCTGAAATTTCCATTCGACGTCCGGTATTTGCCACCGTTCTGTCCTTGCTGATCGTGTTGATTGGTGCGGTCAGCTTTAACCGCTTGACGGTGCGCGAATACCCCAAGATTGACGAGCCCGTTGTGACTGTTAGCGTGCGCTATGCCGGCGCATCGGCCGAAGTCATTGAGTCGCAAGTCACCAAGCCACTTGAAGACTCGATTGCAGGCATTGATGGGGTCGATGTCATCACATCGATCAGCCGCGCCGAGCAGGGCCAGATCAGCGTGCGTTTCAGGCTTGAAAAAGACGCCGACGCCGCCGCTGCCGAGGTGCGCGACCGCACCTCGCGGGTGCGCAACCGCTTGCCGCAGGCGATTGAAGAGCCGGTGATTGCCAAGGTCGAGGCCGATGCCTTCCCGGTGATCTGGCTGGCTTTCAGCAGTGAAACGCAAACGCAGTTGCAAATCAATGACCTGATCAACCGGGTTGTGAAATCGCGTCTGCAAACCGTCACGGGTGTGGCGGATGTGCGCATTTTTGGTGAACGCAAATACGCCATGCGGGTCTGGCTGGACACCGACAAACTAGCGTCGTACCGGTTGACGACGCAAGATGTTGAAGACGCGATACGCCGCAGCAACCTTGAGTTGCCAGCCGGGCGCATTGAGTCGCAGCAACGCGAGTTCAGTGTTACCTCACAAACCGATTTACTCAGACCCGCGCAATTCGGCGAGATTGTGATCAAAAACGTCAACGGCTTTTCCGTCAAGGTGCGTGATGTGGCGCGGGTGCAAGAGGCCGCAGCCAATGAGCGTACTGCCGTGCGGCTGAATGGCCGACCCGCTGTGGCGGTAGGCGTGATTCGTCAGGCCACTGCCAACCCGCTGGATTTGTCAAAAGGCGTGCGTGATGCGATTCCCAAGCTCAAAGCCGACTTGCCGCCCGGCATGCAGATTGACATTGCCCACGACAACTCAGTGTTCATCGACCGCTCGGTCAAGAACGTCTATCGGACCATCATCGAAGCGGTGATTTTGGTGGCGCTGGTGATTTTTGTCTTTTTGCGCACCATGCGTGCATCACTGATTCCCCTCATCACGATTCCTGTCAGTCTGGTCGGCACCTTTGCCCTGATGGCGCTAGCGGGCTTTTCCATCAACACACTGACACTGCTGGCCCTCGTCTTGGCCATCGGGCTGGTGGTAGACGACGCGATTGTGATGCTGGAGAATATCTATCGCCACATTGAAGAAGGCATGGACCCGTTTTCAGCCGGTATCAAGGGCGCGCGTGAGGTCGGCTTTGCGATTGTGGCCATGACCATGACGCTGGTGGCGGTGTATGCGCCGCTGGCCTTCACGCCAGGCCGTACCGGGCGGCTATTCGTCGAGTTTGCACTGGTGCTGGCTGGCGCTGTGGTGGTGTCGGGCGTCGTTGCGCTGACGCTCACGCCCATGATGTGTACGCAATTGCTCAAACACAACCCCAAGCCCAACTGGTTTGATCGCACCATGGGGCGCCTGTTGACCCGCATGTCAGACCGCTACGGCACGGCCTTGCGCTGGGTGGTGACGGCGCGTGCGCCAGTTCGCGGTAGCCAACCCGGCTTCGGTCAGCGCCTCAAAGGTGCGGTGCTGCAAGCGCGCTGGCTGGTGGTCGGCGTGATGCTGGCCAGCGGTGTGGCGATTGTGCTGGTGTTCCCCACCATGAAGCAGGAGTTGTCTCCGCTTGAAGACCGTGGCGTGATTCTGGCCAACATCACTGCGCCCGACGGCGCAACACTTGACTACACCAACCGTTACGCGCAGGCGATTGAAAAAATTGGCCAACCTTACAAAGAGTTTGACCGTATTTTTGGCAACGTCGGCAACCCCACAGTAGCGCAGGCCAGCGTGGTGTTCCGCACAGTAGACTGGGAAGACCGCAAACGTACAACGCTTGAACTGGCGCGTGAATTGCAGCCTAAGTTTGCTGGCCTGCCAGGTGTCACGGTGTTTACCATCACGCCGCCATCACTGGGCCAGGGCTTTCGTGAGCGGCCCTTGAACTTCGTGATTCAAACCTCTGACAGCTACCAAAATCTGAGTGCTGTGGCGCGTCAGATGATGGAAGAAATTGCTAAAAACCCGGGCATTGTTTCACCCGATGTGGATTTGCGTTTGAACAAACCCGAGCTGCGTATTGAAGTCGTGCGCGACAAAGCCGCCGACCTGGGTGTGAGCGTTGAAGTGGTGGCCAAGGCGGTTGAAACCGTGCTGGGTGGCCGCAACGTGACGCGCTACAAACGCGACGCCGAGCAGTACGACGTGATTGTGCAAACCGAGGCGCGCGGGCGCACCACGCCAGAAGACATTGAACGCATTTACGTGCGCGGTCGTAACGACACGATGATTCCGCTGTCAGCATTGGTCAAGGTGCGCGAGAGCGTCTCGCCGCGCGAGCTCAACCACTTTGGCCAGCGCCGCTCGGTGTCGATCACCGCCAGTTTGGCGCCTGATTATTCGCTCGGTGAAGCGCTTAAATTCATGGACGATAGCGCCGCCAAAGTGCTGAAAACAGGCTACACCACCGACCTGAATGGCACGTCTCGCGAATTTAAAAATTCTCAAGGCGCACTGGTCGTTGTGTTTGTGCTGGCGCTGGTGTTTATCTTTTTGGTGCTGGCGGCGCAGTTTGAAAGCTTTATCGATCCGCTGGTCATCATGCTGTCGGTGCCGCTGTCCATGATCGGGGCGCTGCTGGCGCTCAAGTGGTCAGGTGGCTCGCTCAATGTTTATTCGCAGATTGGCCTCATCACTCTGGTGGGCTTGATCACCAAACACGGCATTTTGATTGTTGAATTTACCAACCAGTTGCGCGGGCAGGGCATGGAGATGATCGACGCGCTGATCAAAGCCTCCAGCCAGCGCTTGCGCCCGATTTTGATGACGACGGGCGCAATGGTGCTAGGGGCTGTGCCGCTGGCGCTTGCCACGGGCGCGGGGGCCGAAAGCCGCATTCAAATCGGCTGGGTGATTGTGGGCGGCATGTCACTCGGCACGCTGTTGACGATTTTTGTGGTACCAACCATGTACTCGCTTTTTGCCCGTAAGACGATACCTGGCGCTAACACGGCGGTGGCTAAAGAAGAGCCAGACTTAGTGGTGATTCACCCGCAGTATGTGGCTAAATGATGCCATCAAACATCAGCACGTCCAGCGCATCGCCAAGCGCCACGTTGCCTTGCGTGTGATGCAACATGATCAGCCCATTGGCCTCGGCCATCGAGCTTAAAACGCCGGAGCCCTGATTGCCCGTGGTTTTGACTTGAAGCGTGCCATCAGCCGCAGTCGATACCCAGCCGCGCTGGTATTCGGTGCGGCCGGGTTTTTTACGTATCGCTTCTTGGCTGCGTGCTCTCAAAAGGGGTTGTACCGCTGCGGTTGCCCCCATCATCTGCAGCAGCGCCGGGCGCACAAAGGCTAAAAACGTCACCATCACAGCGACCGGGTTGCCGGGTAGGCCAAACAGCACCGATGTTCCGATGCGTCCAACAGCCATCGGACGGCCGGGCCGCATGGCAATGCGCCAGAAGGCTACATCGCCGAGCTTTTTCATCATCGCTTTGGTGTGGTCTGCCTCACCGACGCTCACGCCGCCCGACGTGATGATCGCGTCGGCGTGTGCTGCGGCGCTTAGGAAAGCCGCTTCAAGCAGCGCCGGGTCGTCGCGCACCACGCCCATGTCGATCACCTCGCAGCCGATGCGGCGCAACATACCGAACACGGTGTAGCGGTTGCTGTCGTACACCGCGCCTTCGCGGGGCGGCTCGCCCAGCGAGAGTATTTCGTCACCGGTTGAAAAGTAGGCCACGCGAATGGGCCTGAAGCAACGCAGCGTTGCAACACCTATTGAGGCCGCCAGCCCCAAGCGGGCCGGTGTGAGCAGCTCACCTTTAAGCAGCGCTGGTTTGCCCTGCATGAGGTCTTCGCCGCGCAGGCGGCGGTT
>JBCKNF010000027.1:0-15697 GCA_038902815.1 Polaromonas sp.
AGCGTCTGGGTGGTATTGCCCGGATAGCCGCCTGCATGTCCGACGTATGTCTTATCCTTGATTCGCCTCACGGCGAAACCGAGGCCCGTTCCCGTGATCCAGTTCTCCTCCACCGAACGCACACGGTGCATCTCGCGAAATGACCCGGTGCTCAGGATCTGCGCTCGTTTTGAGGTGTCGGCCCAATTGGTGGGTGGGCAAGTCTTCACTTCCGCCAGCGAGGGCAAGTTGTTGCAAAAACTTCAGTCGGATGTCGCCAGGGCCGTTGTTGGGCGAGTCGGTGGGGGTTTGGTTGGCCTGGCGGCGCAGCAGCATACGCAAGAACGGGTCCAATCCATCGGCAAACAGCCGGACCTGCTGCGGGTCGTATTGCCCGGCGTCGCCGGTGGGGCTGCCGATGATGTCGTTGGTCACCATCGCTTCGATGTTCAACCCTTGCGCCCGGGCCAGCGTCGCCCAATGGGCAGCGCCCAGAAGCCCCTGTTCTTCTCCGGCCACCGCCATAAACACCAGCGTGGCGTCAAAGGAGTGCGCGGCCATGACGCAGGCTAGTTCCATCACGGCGGCTACGCCAGAGGCGTCGTCATTGGCACCGGGCGCTGCATCGGTGGCATTCATGACATCGCTATTGCGGGAGTCGTAGTGGCCGCTAACGACCAATATCCGGTCTTTGGCCGCCGCCGACGTGCCTGGCAGCGTGGCCACCACATTCACCAGTGTGGCGGGGCGGGGCAAGCGTCGGCCTGCGGGTTCAATGAACTCATTCATCGAGACCTGCAGCCGCCCCCCGGTGGCCTTGGAGCAGGCTTGCAACTCGCGCTGAATCCAGCGCCGCGCGGCGCCAATGCCCCGCACCTCCGATTCGGTTTCAGACAAGGTGTGGCGGGTATGGAACGCCACCAGTGATTCAATGTGCTTCTGAATCCGCTGCGGTGAAATTTGCGCCACGATTTGCGCGACCACCGGGTCCAGCGGTGCGACTGCCGGGCTCTGGGCCCAGGCGGCATGCGCCAACATGAGTGGCGCCACGGCAAAGGCCACTGGCGCACGCAACCAACACTGCAATCTGGACATGAATGGCTTCTCGGTTTGGAAAGGCTGCATTATGCAATGGGGTTTGTGTTTGGGCCGTCGCGGTCATTGCAACACATCGTGGTCATCGCTGCTACAGTTTGGCCAGGATGCCGCCCGACTACCCCGACGATCAGCGCACAGACTGGTGAACCTGCTGACCTAAAAAGCGACGACTGCGACGGGGTAGGGCTGGCAGCCCAGCTTTGCATGTCGTTTGTGCCGGTGGGCGGCGAATTCTTGGAATTCAGACAGTCACCTCAGGGGAGGCACGACTCTTGAGGACGCTTTTCGGTGCCATACTTGGCCTCATGCGGTTGGAAGTCCTATCCGTACGCCAATCAACCAAGGAGTATGAATGAAGCAAGTTAGTCGGAATATGACAATGATCGGCAGTGCTGTCGCCGTGCTGATGGGCCAGGGGTGCGCCGTGGTGGCCGTGGCCGATGCCGCTGTTACGGTCGTCGCCACCGTCGTCAAGACCGGCGTCAAGGTGACCGGGGCAGTCATTGACGCGGCAATTCCGGACTCGAAAGACAAGAAGTAAGCCATCCATAATTCACATTGTCCGTGGCAACCAATTTTGAACCATGCCCAAATATGAGTATCGAATTCCTTCCCGTTTTCACCGGTCCTGCCGCCAAACTGTGGGCAGACATTCCCGCCGAAACGAGGAAGCTCCTTCTGTCAAACGTCTGGTGCGGAAAGTGCCGTCATTCAGTGACCATCAAAAACTTCACAGGCGCGGTAAAGGCAGGCGACTTGCTGCTCGTCGGTGAATGCTCGGAATGTCGCAGTGATGTGGCGAGGGTCGTCGAGACACAGCTTTGATCACTGCGATGCCCCAGTTGATCTCTGCGGGAAACCCCTGATTGCAAGTTTGCTCAGCAGGCCGCTTAATTTAAATACAGACAAATGCGGCAGTCCGCTGTATGAACGATACGTGCAGCCCTTCATCAAAAACTAGGTTGCTTCCCGATTACCGCATTTGTCTGGATACCCCGCTTAATTAATAGAGGAGATGTCAATGAAATACCCGTCAATATCAATCGCGCTGGCTACCTTAACCCTATTTGCCTTAAGTGCGCACGCCGCACCGGCAATGATGTCCGCCGAGTGGACTGCACAAGCGTGCGACGCCTGGAACAAGGACGCCACCCTGACCGGGGGCCTGGCTGACCAATGGATCAAGAATGACAAGGGCCGCGGCCACAAGATCGTTCACCTGTACCGCACCGACTGCGGCGAAGCAAGCAAGACCGAGTTGAAAATCATGGGCAAGGAGGGCAAGGCCATGTGCGTCTATGGCGGCGCCGTGCAGAACACCATGATGGATCATGCGGTCGACTACACCATGCACGCCACCACCGGGCGCTGGAACGAAATGGGAGCGGGCGAATACGGCCCGATGACGGCCATGATGCTCTTCCGCCTTAAGTTTGCCGGCCCCTATATGGAAGCCATGAGCGTGATGGGTCCTTTCGAAGCCTTCCTGCGTTTGCCGGGCAAGATTCCTGGCGACCAGACCTGCCCTGCGAAGTAAGCGGGTTACGCCACAAAAAGAAAAAGGCCGGGAACGATCCCGGCTTTTTTACGTCTGTAGGACCGTCCCGATTTTAATGAAGCGTGCCTGATTTAATGAACCGTTCGGCGTGGTTTGGCTCCACTTGCGCTTCGTGCGCCAGTTTCTGAGAGTTTGCCCAAGTGCCTAAGGGTAAACACGTATTCTGAGGACGCGATACGGTGAGATATTTGGGCTCATGCGGTTGGAAGTCCTATCCCTAGCCACCAGAAGCGATGGGACATGCTTGAAACTGAACTCCATGAATTCGAGGCTCAACTTTGGATGCCAGAATTTGTCGAAGGCGGCGTTTTGTCGGCCCGATCTGCGCTTCTTTTAGGGTTAGTATGAGAGGAATATTATCATGTCCTGGCTGATGGCCGCGGTCTACGACCGCTTCATGAAGGTAAGTGAGGAAGCCTGCCTCGCAAACTGGCGCGCGGAGTTGTTGCGCGACCTTTCCGGCGCCGTGCTCGAGGTCGGCGCGGGCACGGGCGGCACGCTGGCGCATTACCCGAAGGCGGTTACGCGCCTCGTGCTCTGCGAGCCCGATCCGCACATGCGGCGCAAGCTGGCGGAAAAGCTCGCTTCATCGGGAGTAAAGGCGGAGATTTCCGACGCTCCGGTTGAAAAGCTGCCTTTCGATTCTGCTTCCTTCGATGCCGTGGTCGGGTCCCTAGTGCTGTGCTCGGTCGACGACCAGCGTGCCGCGCTCGCCGAAGTGGCTCGGGTGCTGAAGCCGGGCGGGCGACTTGTATTTCTCGAGCACGTCGCCGCCGACGGCAAGCCCGAGCGCCTGAAATGGCAGCGCCGCATCGAGCCCGTTTGGAAGCATCTGATGGGAAACTGCCATCTCACGCGGCGCACCGAGGCCGCGATCGCCGCAGCAGGCTTCGATTTCGAGCGCATCCAGCGCGAGAGCATCCGCAAGGCGCTGCCGATCGTGCGCCCGAGCATCCGGGGGATTGCCCGCAAGCGAATAGATTAGAAAAAGCGTAACCGTTCAGTCCCCGAGTGCGCATTTCGCCCATCCCGATCACCTGAGTCGGTCATCCTGATCAGCGCACAGACTGGTGAACCTGCTGACCTAAAAAGCGTCGACGGGGTAGGGCTGGCAGCCCAGCTTGTCGTTTGTGCCGGTGGGCGGAAAAACCTTGAGAATTCAGATCACCACATCAAGGAAAGCACGACTCTTGAGGACGCTTTTCGGTGCCATACTTGGCCTCATGCGGTTGAATTTCCTATCCTTTTGCGGAGTACATTAGTGCGATAAGCTTGGGACATGACAACCAAGACCGCGTCATCCACGGACGAGAAGGCCAATCCTCTCCTTGCGCTCGGGGTGCGCGACTTTCGCCTCTACTGGCTGGCCCTGGTGACACAGGTCATCGGCCAGCATATGTTTGCGTTCACACTGGGGTGGCTCGTCTTCGAGATTACGGGATCGCAGGCGCAGTTGGGCTTCATCTATCTGTGCGGTTTCGTACCCCAATTCGCTCTGACACTGCTGGGCGGCGTGCTGGCCGATCGCATCGATGCGCGCAAACTCATAGGTATCGCGCAGGCTAATGCTGCAATAGCCATGATCCTGGTTGGCGTAACAGCGATGCTCGGCGTGGTGCAGTTGTGGCACCTCGCGCTCGGCACATTTTTGTGGGGACTATCGGCCGCTATAGACGAACCTGCGCGCGCGTCGTTTTTCCCGCGCCTGCTCCCTCGCCCAATGCTGCGCTCCGCGGTACCGCTGATTTCCATGGCTTTCGGCAGCAGCCGCGTGATTGCGCCATCAATAGCGGGTTTTCTCATTGCAGCGGCTGGCGCACCGGCCACTTTTCTGCTGTCCGCGGCAGCGGTCAGCACCATGATCGCGGTGTTATTCCTGGTTCGCCCTGCGCATCGTGATGTGCCCGCACATGGCAGTCTGCTCACCAGCTTCACCGAGAGCCTGCGTTACATCCGCGCCAATGAGGCTTTCGCCAGAGTCATCGGCGTTGCATTACTCAATGCTACGCTGGCCATGGGCTACATCTTCGTGCTTCCCGTGTTCGCGAAGGAGTTACTACATGTTGATTCGCGGGGCCTCGGCATTCTCGCCTCTGCCGCTGGTATTGGCGCATTGGCCGGCTTTTTTTCCTATGCCTGGCTGCAGTCGCGCACTTCGTGGCGAAATCTGATGGTGGGCGCCCTGACGTTCTATAACTTTGCGTTAATAGGCTTGGCCTTCAGCGAATGGTTCTGGTTATCTTTTGGCATGATCTTTGTCGCAGGCCTATGCCACGCCTGGTTCCTGACTTGTGCGCAGGTGATGCTGCAAACCCTGGTCGACGATCAATACCGAGGGCGGGTGATGAGCGTGTTCGCTCTGGTGTGGAGTCTGATGTTTTTGAGCGGTTTTTTGTTGAATATCGCAGGAGAGTGGGCGGGGCCGCGCCTGGCGCTCGCAGGCGGCGCGCTCATAGTGTTGGCCTACGTATGGCTGTCGCTGGCGCGCGCTACTGCTTTGAAGAATCTTAACTAAGGGGCGTAGTTCAAAATCGAGTTTTTTCGGGTGGCCATCTGTCATAGCCATCCAAAATTCACATTGTCCGTGTCAACCAAAAACTTTTTGAACCACGCCCGACTCCGCATGAACGATGTCATACTGCCGCTTGCGAGTCCTTTGGGCGTGGGCTGCCGGTTTTATCCGACGATCTACATCCCGTTAGGCTTGTTTTCTGCTCATCACCGGGAGAACCAACTATGCAAGAGCAAGATGTCGTGTACGCGGGATTCTGGGTGCGCGTTGGAGCGACGATCATCGATACCCTGGTAATCGTGATGCTCATAATTCCACTTCTAGTTGCCATTTATGGATGGGACTACTTCGACGTGGATAAAACTGGTTTTATCACGGGGCCTGCGGACTTTATACTTTCTTGGGTTGCACCCGCGATCGCTGTAATTGTGTTCTGGACTTACAAGCAAGCAACACCAGGAAAAATGGTTCTGTCTCTCCGAATCGTAGACGCCACGACCGGCAACCCACCTTCTACCGGCCAATGTGTGGGCCGCTATTTGGCCTATTTCGTTTCCATAATTCCGCTCGGCCTCGGTCTTATTTGGGTCGCATTCGACAAACGGAAGCAGGGCTGGCATGACAAGCTTGCCGGCACCGTCGTCATCCGCGCAAGGCAGCGCGGGCCAATTCCTGTCACATTCGTGAAGCCTAACGAACAAGGTTAGATCGTGCGAAGCCACGATCCGGTTGGAGCCCGGTCCGTCAGCGCTAGCACTAGCGCGGGATGCCGGGGACGCTGTAGATGCCGGACTGGGATAGGACCCCAAAAACTCCCAAAAACGTTACTGGCGGCACAATCGGGGGCATGACGGATGACGCCACCCCCCACCAACGACGGGTGCGCTATGCCGGCACCCACCCCAAGCGCTTCGAAGAGAAATACAAGGAGCTGGACCCGACCCGCAACGCCGAAGCCGTGCAAAAAGTGCTGGACCGGGGCCAGACCCCGGCTGGCATGCACCGCTCGATTTGCGTCAACGAAATTCTGGACATCCTGAAACCCCAACCCGGCGAAATAGGCCTGGACGCCACGCTCGGCTTTGGCGGCCACACGCAAGAAATTCTGCCCAAGCTGTTGCCCGGCGGACGCCTTTATTGCGTGGATGTAGACCCGATCGAGCTACCGCGCACCGAGGCGCGGCTGCGCAAGCTGGGTTTTCTGCCGACCGAGCTGGTCGTGCGCCGCATCAACTTCGCCGAGCTGGCCACGCTCTTGCCAGAGGCCGGTGGCGGCTTTGACGTTGTGTTGGCCGACCTGGGCGTGTCGTCCATGCAGATTGACAACCCGGCGCGGGGCTTCAGTTTCAAGGCCGACGGCCCGCTGGACCTGCGGCTGGACCCCAGCAGCGGCCAATCGGCGTCCGAGCTATTGCAATCCGTGACCCGCCAGCGCCTGCGCGACCTGCTGGTGGACAACTCGGACGAGCCATTTGCCATCCCGCTGGCCGCCGCCTTGCAAGGCCAGTACCTGGAAACAACGACGCAGTTGGCCGACCTGGTGCGCCAGACGCTGGGCCTGGCCTTCAAGCGCAGCATGCCGGAGGAAGAACGCCTGGCCGAGACCAAGAAGGCGCTGCAACGCACCTTCCAGGCGTTGCGCATTGAAGTCAATGACGAGTTTGGCGTGCTGGACCGGTTTTTGACCCTGCTGCCGTCTTGCCTGAACCCCGGTGGCCGCGTGGCGATTCTGAGCTTTCACTCGGGCGAAGACCGCCGGGTCAAAAAGGCGTTTCAGACCGGTGAGCGCAGCGGCGTCTACGCCAGCGTGGCCAGCGACCCGATACGCGCGTCATTTGACGAGCGGCGGGCCAATCCACGCTCCACATCGGCCAAACTGCGCTGGGCGGTGAAGGCCTAGGGACCCTCTGCATAACTCCCTGCGGTCTGTGCTTTAGCCAGGCGCTTGAGGCAGATGCTTATTTGCGCCCGACGACGAGCAGGAACACGCAGGCTAATTGGAATTATCTTTGTTTTATTTGCGCAAACGCAAAGAACATCGTCATTGGAAGGAACACCATTGGATCTCCTCACCGGTCGAGCGCGTCGGCTTGTAGCGCGGCGGTCGCGGTTGATGGGCTTGCGCCGTGCGGGGTCCGAATGAGTATCAAATTGTATCAAGCGTAGACTCGGCGCTGCGGTGCTGCGTTAATTAGATTAACCAAAGGAGAGCATCATGAAAACCCGTTACCTTACCGCGCTCGTTGTGGCGGCTGGCCTGAGCTGCAGCTTTGCCTTGGCCGCTGATGTCGGTGTCTCCATCAGTATCGGACAGCCTGGTTTCTATGGCCGCATTGACATTGGCAATGCGCCGCCGCCGGTTCTGATTTCCCCGCAACCGATCTGGATCAATCGCGTGGCGGTGGCTCCTGCCTCGATCTATCTGCGTGTGCCGCCGGGGCATGAAAAGGACTGGAGCAAGCATTGCAAAAAATATGGTGCTTGCGGGCAACCGGTCTATTTTGTGCGCGACGAATGGTACCGCGATGTTTACGCGCCGTACTACAGAGAGCAGGGCGACCAACGTGGCAAGGGCAAAGACAAGGGCAAAGACAAGGGCAAGCAAGGTCAAAAAAACAACTGATGCCAGCGCCGTGACGGCGTCTGGTTGAACTGGTTCGAAGTGGTGCCTCTGCATCTGATCGCCGAGTGACGATTGAGGTGACGGGTACCGCGAAATAAACAGCTGTTCATTGACGAAATGCTAAGCTTGAAGTTTTGTCATGGTGTTTGTTGCTCATTTTGCAGGTAAGGCGCAAGTGCATGGCGCAAATCATCTGGAATGCGCATGGGCTTGCCCTGCGGTATGGTGGAGTAAACCACCACACCGCTGGCCCGCAATCTCACCTTGCCATCGTCGCCGGTAACTGTATATGTCATGCCAATGCTTGAGTTGCCCACTTTTGACAAACTCAGATGGATATTGATGTCATCGCCATTTCTGCACATGCCTAAAAACTCGGCTTTCAAGTCCACGATGGGAACACCCATGCCCAAGGCAATCATCTGGTGCTCGGCAAAACCGAGGTGCGCTAAAAAGTCCTCTTGTGCCTCATGCAGCAGATAAAAAAATTGCGGATAAAAAACAATACCAGCAGGGTCGCAGTGATGAAAGCGGATTTTTTTGGGTGTGGAAAATATCATGGTGTGCGTAATTTGAATCTCTGTAGTTTGCCAGTTTCAGTGCGTGGCAGTTTATCGACAAACTGACGTGGTTCAAAAAGTAACGTTTTTGAAGCACACCGCATAAAGTCCTGATTTTTATCATGGCGGGTAAACGCTCAATGGCTCAAGGTGCCTGGAACCCGGCGGCCCGGTAAGTTAGCACCAGCGTATCGCGAAAACCACTGCTGTCATGCTCATCCAGTGGCAGGATGGGGGTGGTTTCGTGAATCACGCGCACGTCATCGAGCAGCAGGGTCGTCAACGGCTCCTGCATCAAAAAGCGCACACCATGCGGGCCGTTGGCGTCAAAGACACGGGTTTCACCACCCTTGACGCGCTGCCTGCCCACCAGCAGCAGCACTACAAAATTCACGCCGTCGCGGTGCGCGCCTTCAGGTGTTGGCCTGCCGACACCGCCCGCCGTGTCAATGCGGAACTGGTGCGCTTCGATGTACCAGTGCGGCACGGCTTGCACCTGGGTGAACAGCTTGCCAAAAGCGGTCAGCAATTGCGTCCATGCAGCCGCGTTGGCGACTGCAGGCTCCACCGGGTCAAACCAGCGCTCGAAACCGCCGTGCAGCGCGTTGTACTCGATTGGCTGCCAGTGCGCGCGATGCGGAGTCTGCACCAGTTGCTCACTTGCCGTGTCTTGCACAAAGCAGGCGTGGCGGCGTTTGCGGTAGTGGCCGCCGTCTTTCAGATGCGCATCGGGCGGCAGCCGGTTCCATGAACTGGTCAAGGCTTGCCAGTCTTGCGCCCAGCTGGCTGCGGGCAGCTTCAGGGTCGTTGTCAGTTGGGCCGGCGACAGCAGGCTGAGACCGTCCTGGCTCAGGCTCTGGGCGGCAGGTTTTTGAACCGTAGCGATATTGAACATGGCGCTATTTTGCAAGAGGAAGAGCGTTTCAGGAGCAACGCGGGTTAACCCGAGAGGCGGCGGGAATAAATCCGGACTGTCAAAAAACCATGCTAGTATTTTCCGCGTGCCGAACCGCACATTGCAGAGCCAATAAAAAATCAACCTTATAGGAAGACAAACATGTTGAGTCCTTACGCTACCCGGGCCTTGATCCTGAGCCTTATCACCGCGTTTTCTGTCGCCCAGGCCGGAACAGTTTCCGTGGTGACTTCATTTCCCAAGGAGCTGACTGAGGCCTACAAAAAGGCTTTTGAAGTGCGCAACCCCGGCATCAAGATTGAAATACTGAACAAGAACACCACCGCCAGCATTGCCTACATCAAGGAACTGCCGGTGGGCCAACGGCCAGACGTGATGTGGGCTTCGGCACCCGATGCGTTCGAAGTGCTGGCGCGCGACAAGCTCCTGCAGTCCGCCCCCGAAGTGAAGAACCCTCAGGCGCCGGCCAAGATCGGCAATTACCCCCTTAACGACCCGGAAAACCTGTACTACGGCCAGGCTCTGGCAGGCTACGGGCTGATGTGGAACACCCGCTACATGCAGGCCCACAAGGTGCCCGTGCCCAAGGAGTGGGCCGACCTGGTCAAGCCCGAATACTTTGGTCATGTCGCGATGTCCTCGCCCTCGCGCTCGGGCACCACCCACCTGACGGTGGAAACCATTTTGCAGGGTGAGGGCTGGGAGAAGGGCTGGAGCCAGATGCTGCAGATCGCTGGCAACTGCGCGGCGGTCACTGATCGCAGCTTTGCCGTGCCGGATGGCGTGAACACCGGCCAATACGGCATCGGCCTGGTGATCGACTTCTTCGGTTTGGCTGGTAAGTACTCAGGCTTTCCGGTGGAGTTCATCTACCCCTCGGTCACAGCGGTGGTGCCAGCCAACATCGCGCTAGTGGCTGGCGGCAAGAACGCCGACGAAGCGAAGAAGTTCATTAGCTTCACACTCTCGCGTGAAGGGCAAGAGCTGCTGTTCGACCCGAAGATCAGCCGCCTGCCGATCTTGCCCCTGGCCTCCTTCGGCGCCAAGGTGCCGGCCAACTACCCCGACGCCTTCGAGATCGCCAAGCGGGCCAAGGTGCAGTTTGACGCCAAGCTCTCGAGCGACCGCTACCAGGTGGTCTCTAGCCTGTTTGACCAGATGGTCTCGTTCCGTCTGAAGGACCTGCAGGCCGCCACCAAGGCCATCCATGAGGCCGAGCGCAAGCTCAAGGCCAAGCCGAATGCCCAGGCCGCCGAGCTGATCAAGCAGGCGCGCAGTTTCGCCTACTCGCCGCTGGTGTCGGAGTCGATGATCAAGGATCAGCAGTTCCTTGAACTGTTCCGCAAGAACAAGAAGGACGTTGCGGTGGCCAAGCAGTTGACCGGCCTGGAAGACCTGTGGAATTCCAAGGCCAAGGCCAACTACGACAAGGCCCGTGAACTGGCCAACCAGGCCGCCGCGCTGATCAAGTAAGGGAGTTGGCAATTGCCAAAGTACCACCCACTCGTCATTGTTCGGGTGAATGCGTGATTGAGACCTGAACCCGCGCTTCGCTCCGCAATACCCTCCTATCCCTGGCGTTATTCAAGTTGTCTGGATATAGTAATGGTTGTTAATAGTTATTTATGGAGATAGCCATGCCTACCAGCGTTGCCCTTGGAACCCACTTCGAGTCGTTTGTGAAACAGCAGCTCAGCGCCGGGCGCTTTAACAATGCCAGCGAGGTTGTACGGGCCGGCCTGCGCCTGCTGGAAGACCACGAGCAGGTGCAGGCTCTGCGGTTGCAGGAGTTGCGTGCAGCCATCAACGCTGGAGCTGCCAGCGGCCCCGGTGTGGATGCCGATGCGGTGTTTGACCGTTTGACGCAAAAGTACCAAGCAGCGGCAGATTCTGGCAAGCGCGCCAGCTGATGAAATTACAGCTTTCGCCTGCTGCGCAAGATGATTTGGAAGCCATTGGCGACTTCATCGCCCAGGACAGTCCCGCCAATGCGGTGCGATTTGTCATGGCGCTGCGTGCGCAGTGCCAGCGGCTGGTCAAAGCTCCCATGGCCTATATGGCGCGCCAAGAACTGGGTGATGGCTTGCGAAGCTGTGCCCATGGCCGCTATGTGATTTTCTTTCGACCGGCAGCGGACATGGTGCGCATTGAACGCATCTTGCACAGCGCAAGAGATGTACAGACCATACTCAACCCGGTTGAAGACGAGAATGAGCCATAGAACACCTCCCGGCCAGGGCATGGTGATGACGCTCAATCCACATCCTAGAAACCGGGAACAGTAACCGTGGCCAGCAAGGAAAGCAAATACAGCTTAACTGCTCGGCACTTTGAATATACGAGGTCTCAATGCTGTTCGGTTAAACCCAACAGGAACGTAAGGGGGCAGGTCTTGACATCGTTGTTTCCATAAATTTGGGGTCGGATCCCAGTATGCGACTCGGCATGAACGATGTCCAAGCATTTCACTTAAATATCGGCTTCCATTTAGTTAATGTTTGGCTACAATCGTGTCTATTGATTTGTCACTCGAAAGGCTCAGAATGGCGCACACTCTAGACACAATAGACCATGCAACCTTGGAGCACCTGGTCGAAGCGGGCGCGGTACGCGGCGCGCACGTCGTTGGCCAGCCTGGTGGCTGGGGCGTGGTGGTGCAGTACGGTATGACTGAGCGGGCGCTCGCCGCCAGGCGCGGCGCGGTGCGCCTGTTTCGCAAGTTTGAAACCCTGGCGGGCTATCTCAAAAACATTGGAATCCAGCAGTACCAGGTGGATGCAAGGCTGTACGACTCCACTGCGCTCAAAGTTGAGCGCAGCCGTACAGACGCAGCAGCCAGGATGAAAGCGACCCACAAGGCGGCGGCATACAACAAGATGTTTGAAGAAAAAGTGGCGGCATCATTAGCGGGATTGAAGGACGGCACTAATACGCCGTTCACTGACAAACAATGGGCCGTAGAGCTGAAGAAAAGACCACGCACGGGCGTATGAAAAAACGGGTTATCCGTACGCCGGCGTACTTGGCGGACCTCGATGACGTTGAGTTTTGCATTGCCGAAGACAACGCGCAGGCAGGCCGTGATATGTGGCATTACATCAATGACCAAGTGTTGAATCTGGTTGACTCAAATTTTCCGCGCAGGCCTGGTCGGGTCGATGGAACCATGGAGCTTGTTGCTGACGAAAATTACATTGTGGTTTTGGTTGAAGATGCCCATTCAGTGACGGTGCTGAATGTCATCGGATCACGACAGAATTGGCCCAAAACCGGGCGAGT
The DNA here is from genome assembly GCA_038902815.1 of Polaromonas sp. GTDB lineage: Bacteria > Pseudomonadota > Gammaproteobacteria > Burkholderiales > Burkholderiaceae_C > Polaromonas. Next base: position 12,526 of record JBCKNF010000027.1, read on the forward strand.
TAAGAAGCGCAAATGACTTGGCAGTAGGTAATGAGGATCAGATTACGGCTTGCACTGCAGAGAAATTGGTGTCTGACCCCAATAACCCTTAGCTAAAGGCTTCGACAGGCTCAGCCCGAACGGGGTTTGGTGAATTTATAGAGGTGACCTATTTCCATGTCTGCTGTCTTGACTGAACCAGCCACGCCCCAGGCTCCCGGTGCCGTCCGCCACATTGCTTGGGGTCCCTGGGCGCTCGCCGGCTTGGTGCTGGCCTTCCTCGGCGTGTTCCTGCTGCTGCCGATTGGCCTGGTCATCTACACCGCCTTCGTGACGGAAACCGGCGCGCTGACCCTTGGCCACTTCAGCAACTTTTTCGGCCAGGGGCTGCTGCGCGAGTCCTTTGTCAACAGCTTGAGCGTTGCGCTGGCATCGGTGTTCTTTGCCTCGGCCATCGCGATTCCGTTGGCCTACCTGACGGTGCGCTTCGAATTCCGCGGCGCGCTGCTGATCCAGACGCTGGGCGTACTGCCGCTGATCATGCCGCCGTTCGTCGGCGCGGTGGCGCTGCAACTGATCTTCGGCCGCAACGGTTCCATCAATCTTTTGCTCAACGAATACTTTGGCTTCACGGTACCCATCATGGACGGGCTGGTAGGGGTGACTTTCGTCGAGAGCATCCACTACTTCCCGTTCATCCTGCTGAACCTGGTGGCGGCCATGCGCAACATCGACGGCGCCATGGAAGAGGCGGCCCTGAACCTCGGCGCCAAGGGCTGGCGTCTGTTCTGGCGCGTGATCTTCCCGCTGTCGCTACCCGGCTATTTGGCCGGTGCCGCTCTGGTGTTCGTCAAAGTGTTTGACGACCTGGGCACCCCGCTGGTGATGGGGGTGACCAACATGCTCGCTCCGCAGGCCTACCTGCGCATTACCTCGATGGGCATCGAGGATCCGTTGGGCTACGTCATCGGCGTGATCATGATCGGCTTTTCCATCCTGGCGCTGTGGCTGGCCGCCCGCGTCATGAAGGGCAAGGACTATGCCACGCTGCAAAGGGGCGGCAACTCGTTGCAGCAGCGCCGCCTGTGGGGTTGGGAGTCGGTGCTGGCCTACGGCTGGGTTTTATTCGTGCTGCTGGTCACGCTGGCGCCGCACATCGGCATCCTGCTGATGTCCTTCTCCAAGGTCTGGAGCTTCTCGGTGCTGCCCGACAGCTACACCCTGGCCCACTACGCCACGGTGTTCACCGACTCCAAGTTCATGATCTACAACACGCTCAAATACAGCCTACTGGCTGCCGGGCTGGACATCGTGCTGGGCAGCGCCATCGCCTACCTGATCTACCGCACCCAACTGCCCGCGCGCCAGTGGCTGGACTACCTGGCATCGATCGCGCTGGCGATTCCCGGGCTGGTGCTGGCGATCGGCTATCTGCGCATGTTCAAGGGCGTCAACCTGCCTTTCACCGACACGCCGATGGTGGCGACCTGGTTCCTGATCATGATTGCCTATGCGGTGCGCCGCCTGCCCTATGCGCTGCGCTCCTGCATGGCGGCGCTGCAGCAGGTGCATATCTCGCTGGAAGAGGCGGCCAACAGCCTGGGCGCGGGCAAGCTCAGCACCGCGCGTCGCGTCATGGTGCCGCTGATGATGGGCGGCATCCTGGCCGGCTTCATCATCAGCTTCATCACGGCGGCCGTCGAGCTGTCGGCCACCATGCTGCTGACATCGGCTCAGAGCCAGGCGCCGATGAGCTATGGCATTTACCTCTACATGCAGAGCATTGCCGGGCGCGGGCCGGGCGCTGCGCTGGGCGTGATTGCGGTTGTCGTGGTGGCGCTGGGAACCTACCTTTCGCACCGCGTGATCGAGAAGTCGCGCGAGCCCGGAGGGTTATTGGGGTCAGACGCCAATTTCATGGAGTTTTTGGGGTCAGAGCCCAAATTCGCCGAGCCTACGGCACCCCCCTCGGGGGCGGTGCTTCGCACCGCAGCGAAATTGGTGTCTGACCCCAATAACTCAGGGCGTGCCAAGGGCACGATGAATTTGGACTCTGACCCCAATAACCCTCCTGAAAGAAATTAAAAAATGAACTTAAACAAAGTCTCTCTCGAAGCACGCCACATCAGTATGAGCTATGGCACCACCGAAGTGCTCAAGGACATCAACATCCACATCGAGCCAGGCGAGTTCTTTGCGCTGCTCGGTCCCTCGGGGTCCGGCAAATCCACGCTGCTGCGCTTGATCGCGGGCTTCAACCAGCACCAGCGCGGCGAGCTGCTGATCGACGGCCGGGACATCAGCGGCACGCCGCCGCACCTGCGCAACGTCGGCATGGTGTTCCAGAACTACGCGCTGTGGCCGCACATGAGCGTGTGGGACAACGTCGCTTTCGGCCTGGTCGAGCGCCGGGAATCCAGGGACGTGATCCGCCGCAAGGTCGGCGCGGCGCTGGAGCTGGTGGGGCTGCCGCAGTACGCCGAGCGCCGGCCGAATCAGCTTTCGGGCGGCCAACAGCAGCGCGTCGCGCTGGCGCGCACCATCGTGGTCGAACCCCAGGTGCTGCTGCTCGACGAGCCGCTGTCCAACCTCGACAAGAACCTTCGGGTTCAGATGCGCGAGGAACTCAAGAACCTGCAGCGCACGCTGGGCCTGACCACCGTGTTCGTCACGCACGACCAGGAAGAAGCCATGAGCACGGCCGACCGCATGGCGGTGCTGGACAAAGGCATCCTGCAGCAGGTCGGCAAGCCGGCGGCGCTGTTCGATTTTCCAGCCAACCGGTTTGTCGCCGGCTTTGTCGGCACCGCCAATCTGGTGGAGGGCAGGGTGACGCAAGTCAATGCCGAAACGCTCACCTTCCAGGGCGACGGTATCGGCGTGATGCTGCTGCCCCGCAGCAGCGATGCGCCCAAGCTGGGCCAGGCCACCCTGGCTTTCAGGCCGCACACGGTACACATCCGCGTGCGCGACGAGCATGTGGATACGTCACGGATCTGGCTGAACGGTCAGGTCGAAAGTTCGGAGTTCCTGGGTGAGTCGTCACGCTACCGGGTGCGGGTCGGCGAGGTCGTGATCGTGGCCAACCAGCCGCACTACTCCGGTTTGTCGCTGTTCCCGCCCGGCGCCGACGTGCGCCTGGGCGTTGAAGCCACGCAAGTGCGTTTTCTGACCCACTGACTTGGCCTCATGC
>JBCKNF010000028.1:0-15372 GCA_038902815.1 Polaromonas sp.
GTCATAGCCACCGAGTGGTGAGCCGCGATAGCCCGAAATAAAACCCGCCGTGTTTTTGCCTTGCCGCCGGTCGCGCAACTGCTGCAACATCGGCAGCTTGACGAGGGCTTGCACGCCGCTCATGAAGGCATGGCCGTAGTCAAGGCTGTATTTGTCGTCAAGCGTGACCGTTTCCAGCGCTTTGCGAATGTGCTCGGGTAGGGGGGCATTCATGGTTTTGTCTCTTCTCGTTAGATTGTCTTCAAGCACAGTGTAGGCATAAAGCGCAGATAAGGGAGGTGGACGATACCGATGTACCTTTTCCCGTCATTGCGAGCGAAGCGCGGCAATCCATGTACCCCTGGATTGCCGCGCTTCGCTCGCAATGACGAGTGGAGTTATTGGGGTCAGAGCCCAAAAACTCCCAAGACCTGACTTGAGACTTGACCCCTATTTTCGGTGTCATACTTGGGCTCATGCGGTTGAAATGCCTATCCGTTCAATGAGTTGAAAGAAAGAACGTCCCGCAGGTTTTGTTGAGAAAGTTTGGTCGTTTTTGCCAACTTACGGGACGGTTTCAACTCAAATGAAACACACCCATAACATTGGAGGAGTCTTATGAGTGAGCGTATAGACGCGCAGCAAGCGGCGCACTACTTGGCGCTGGCCGAACAAGCGAGCCAAGAGATTTTTGGGCCACACGGCCCAACATGGGCAGATCGGCTTGAAGGTGAATACGACCAACTCGGGGCAGCCTTACAGTGGTTTGTCGAGCATGGCGAAGTCGAAGAAGGTCTGCGAATGGCGAACGCGCTATCTCCCTTTTGGTCCTCCCGGCGAGGCTATGCGGGAGCAGGGCGGGAGTGGTTTGCCAAATTCTTGGCTTTACCCTCTACCAATGTAGATCGAGCGACTCGCGGCAAGGCGCTCCGTTTCGCCGGGTTGCTCGCCTTTCGCGAAGGTGACACGCCCGCAGCCAGGACATTGAATGAAGAGGGCCTTGCCATCTGGCAAGAATTGGGCGACAAGGCGGGCATTGCCACGGCGCTAGCAGACTTGGCGCGGCTAGCCTTGCGCACTGGTGAGCACGAAGAGGTCCGCCGCTATGCCGAGGAGAGCCTGGCGATCCAGCGCGAATTGGGAAACAAGCCGGGCAACCCTGCTCCATTGCACCTCTTGGCGGCATCAGCCCGAATGCTGGGTGATTACCAGCGGGCGGCACAACTCTACAGAGAGACCTCGGCGCTCTTTCGAGAGCAGGGCAATGACGTTGGGGTTGCCATGGAACACTTTAACATGGGATATGTGAATCTGCGCTTAGGGAATTCGCAACTAGCGGCGAAACACTTTGAGGAAAGCATAGTCTTTTATCGCGAGCGGAACAACGAGAGCATGGTCGCGGCCAGTCTTGCAGGACTGGGAGGTGTGGCTGTGGCAGAGGGGAAACCTGACCGGGCGCCACGGCTGCTCGGGGCTGCGGAAGCGATCAACAGAAAACTTGGTGTTATTTTGGACCCCGATGACCGGCTCGAATTTGAGCGCGACGCCACCGCCGCACGCACCAGTCTTGGCGAGACAAAGTTTGGCGCTATATGGGCCGAGGGGCAGGCAATGTCACTCGTTCAAGCCATTGCCTATGCCCTGAACGAGGATTGAGCAAGCCTGTTCGCACAGACTAATAGTCGTGGATGCATTTGCCAAGTCTAGCGCTGAAGCGTTTTGCATCAACGGACATCTCAGAACTTCTCGACATACGGCCGCAAATCGAGTTCGAGCGTCCACGCGCTCGGCGGTTGTAGGTGAAGCTGATAGTACGTTTCCGCGATGGCATCCGGATCGAGCACCGCATCCTCGCCGCGCTCGGCCACGCTGCGGCCGGGCCGGTCGCTTGCGATCTGGCCGTCGATGATGACATGCGCGACATGTATGCCCTGCGGCTGGAACTCGCGCGCCATGCTCTGCGCCAGCGCCCGCAATCCGAATTTGCCTACAGCGAGGTTATGGAACATCGCACCGCCGCGCAGCGACGCGGTGGCGCCGGTGAACAGCAGCGTGCCGCGATGCCTGCCGCCGGGTTTGGCCGCGAGCATGGCGCGCACCGCTTCCCGTCCGACCAGGAAACCGCCGAGACAGGCAGTTTTCCAACAAAGCTCGAATTCTTCAACGGTGGTTTCCAGAATGCCCTTGCGCACGAACGCGCCGGCATTGAACACCACCAGCCGCGGCGCGCTGAAATCCCGGGCGACGTCCGCAAACAGTTTTGTGACAGCATGCTCATCGGCGGCGTCGCAGGCATAGGCGCGTGCTGTGCCGGCCAGCTCCGCAGCCAGGCCCGCGAGTTTATCGGGACTGCGCGCAGCCATCGCCACCTTCATCCCGCCGCGGGCGAAGCGGCGCGCCAGCGCAGCTCCGAGGCCGAGGCCAACGCCGACGATAAGGGCTGTTTCTTGCGTCATTGTTTTGAACTCACATTCTTCAAAAAACCTGATTATCGGCCGCGGATAAACACCGATCAAATGTTTTCAACGTCCATCTATTCAATACCCCTTTGAGGGCCGTCTTGGGGGGAGGCTTTGATGAAATCAAGGCCACCCGAAGATCAGCGCACAGACTGGTGAACCTGCTGAACCGTAAAAGGGGGGTTGCGACGACTGCGCCGGGGTAGGGTTGTACCCGCAGCCCAGCTTTGCATGTCGTTTATGCCGGTGGGCGGAAAAACCTTGGGAATTCAGATCGCCACATCAGGGAAAGCACGACTCTTGAGGACGCCTTCGATGCCAAACTTGGCCTCATGGGGTTGAATTTCTTGTCCGTTAACCGTGTTGCATTGCTCGCGTCAGGTATGAAACGTGGTTTGAACGGGAGGTGGGTGACGCAGCGTTTGCTGAACCACACAGCATCTTTCTGCAGCAATGCGGAGTTTTTCCAGCATTTCGGGGGGCGTGCCCTCTTTGGCCTTGAGATCGACATCGCACGTTATGGATTGAAAGCCCACGGGGACACCCTTTTGCACGGCCATCGCTCCGCGCACGTCGGCGCTTGCTTTGACTCGAACCTCCAAAGCGATCAGTTCGACCCCCAGCAGATTAGCCACCATCCTCACCGACGAATCCTGGCATGCTGCCAAGGCGGCGCACAGCATGTCACCAGGGGTAGGCGCATCATGCAGGCCACCAAGGGCCCGATGCACGCTGATAGGCACAGAAACCCCGCATCCGTCCATCGGCTTTACCAGCGTATGAAAAGGGTCAGACGGATCGATTCCGCCTGTGAGCGCATGGTCTGTGACCATGGCCAATTCTGGAGTCTCCTTGTATTGGGTGCGCAAGGCTGCCTGGGCTTCGTAGACGCTGATTTTTTTCATAGTAAATCTCCAAATTAAGGGGTTCCGGAGGCTTTAAGACCTCTGCGGCGCTCTTCCGCGCCAGGGATATGCCTCCATCAGCGCGTGCGGCGGCCCAAACGCAGGGAAGCACCGGTCAACGCATAAATCACCATGCGGCTGTTGCGTTCTGCCTGGTAGTTCTGTCCCGCATCCAGAATGATGTCTTTGATGTCCCCGTCATGGGTGATCCACACGCTGCCACCCAGGCATTCCACTCGATGCTGCAACGGGTCCAGCACCACCAGCAGCGCGCCTTTTTGCAATGTTTGCGTGTTGGCAGGGGTCAGCGCCGCCTGCTGTGGCCGGGAGTCGCTGCGCGCACGCCAGAGGAACAAGCTGGCAAGCGAGTGAGCGGCGGCGCCGAAGGGGGAAGAGATGGCAAGATTCATGGCGGACTCCAAAAGTTGTTGAACGTCAATCGTTGCTGATTGATGGCTACACTGTCCTCCAGGGGAACCCGCCCCGTCCTTTAAACTTCTTAAGAATCTGCTAAATGTTCCTAAAGATGCGGTCGTACAGGAGGGCTCATGCAAGACCACTACCACTTTGATCGCTGTGAAGTCAGGCCTACAGAGCGACTGTTGCTGGTGGAGGGTGTACCGGCGATGGTGGGTGCCCGTGCTTTCGATCTGCTCTTGTGCCTGCTGGCTCACCGCGACCGGGTGATCTCCAAGCTTGAGGTGCTTGAAATCGTCTGGCCTGGCCTGGTGGTTGAGGAAAACAATTTGTCGGTGCAGGTGTCCGCCCTGCGCAAGCTGTTGGGCCCCAAGGCAATCACCACGATTCCCGGACGGGGTTATCAGTTTTCTCTGGACGTCAGGCATGGCGGCGCGTCACCTCATAGCGGGGTGCATCAGCCCCGCGCAGTCGCCATCGACAAGCCCACGATTGCGGTGCTGCCCTTCAACGTGCTGTCCGATGACCCCGGGATCAACTTTCTGGCCAACGGCTTGGCCGAAGACGTCATCGCGCTGTTGGCCCGTGTCCCGGGCTTTTTGCTGATCTCCCGCGCGTCGTCTTTTGCCTTTCGTAGACAGGGTGTCAGTCTGCCGGAAGTTGCCCTTCAGCTTGGCGTTCGTTTTGTTGTCGAGGGCAGCGTGCGGCTGAAGAGTGATGTCCTTCGGGTCTCGACACAGCTCACCGACGCGGCATCGGGGCGCGTCCTGTGGAGCGGTCGCTTCGATAGCCGTCGTGACGAGGCTGTCGATTTACAGGAAGATATCGCGCGCGGAATTATTTCGGAACTTGAACCCGAACTCACCCGCGCGGAAATTGCCCACATCCGCCGTCAGCGTCCAGAAAACCAGGATGCATGGGCCCACTACCATCAGGCTGTTGGGGCGATTGCAATGCAGGGTTGGGGGAAGGACGCCATGGTCGAGGCGCGGTCTCAGCTTCAAAAGAGCGTGGCCCTTGACCCGGCATTTGGTCTGGGGCACGCACACTACGCTTTGTTGACCGCATTGGCCATGAATATGGGACTGCTCCCTGCCTCTGCGAGTCTAGTGAGCGATGCGCTAGTCGCCGCTAACCACGCGATTGGACTTGATGACGGAAGCTCCGAGGTATTGGGCTACGCCGGCTGCGCCCTGTGCGACCTGGGACATCACGACCGAGGCGTTGAAATTCTTCACCAGGCCCTGGAGATCGACCCCAGCAATGCCCAGGCTCATGTCGCGCTGGGCGCCGCGTTGGCCCAGACGGGGAAATTCGAGGCAGGCATCGAGAAAATGCGCTTCGGAATGAAGATCAGCCCACGCGACCGGCGACTTGGTTTTTGGGGCTGGGTACTGGGTGTCTCCCTGTTCAGGGCTAAGCTATTCGACGAAGCCTTAGCAGAGGCACGCACTTCGAGTCGGCGTGATTCAAGGTTCCATCTCGCGCGCGTTCTCGAAGCTGCAGCTCTAGACCGCCAGGGATACCTTGTCGAAGCTGGCGCTGCTCTTGCGATCGCTCGCCAGTTGTGTGCGCAACTCACGTTGAAAGAGATAGCCCTGACCCATGGCCGTCGTGTTGGCGAGAGGATGTCTCTGCTTTGGGTTCCGGTCACCTAGCCTACGGCTCGCCCGGAGGGCGTGGTGCGATGCACCGCAGCGAAATTCCGCGCTACCTTTTGAATCTATTTAGGGGTAAACTGCCCAAAATCGTGAGAGGGAATCATCATGAACACCGCCACTTTCAATACACTAAAATTTATCAAGAAGCTCGAATCTGCTGGCTTGCCCGCCTCACAAGCTGAGGCAATCGCCGAAGCTTTCAAGGATGCCAGCAGCGAAATGGAATATGACCGCTGGTTCCGCGAGCAAGTGGCAAAGGGGGTTGCCGAGGCTGACAATCCTGCAACCCAGTGGCGCACAACCGATGAGGTAATGGCTGACATCGATGCTGTGATCACAAAAGCCGAACGTGCCCACAGTTAGATGGACACCAGCGGCAAGCGCCGACTTGTTAAAACACGTCCGTTACATCGCCACTGACAATCCCACCGCAGCGAAAAAACTGCGTGACAGCATCAAAGACCAAGTGCAATCTCTGGAGCAATTCCCGGAACGTTACCGGAAAGGACGCGAAACGGACACCAGAGAACTGGTCGCCCATCCAAATTACATCGTGGTCTATCGCATAACCCATTCAATCGAAATATTACGCGTACTGCATGCCCGGCAAGAACACGGAAAAGATTAGTTGCAGGAGTTATTCGGGTCAGACACCAATTTCGCTGCGGTGCATCGCACCGCACTCGGAGGGCAAACCGCAGGCTTGGCGAATTTGGGCTCTGACCCAAAAAACTCTGACCCCGAATCCTTCACAGGGTTAGGCTGGATGCGTGATTGCAAGACCTGCCCCAATACTGCTCGGATAAGCCCGTTCTCCCTGAGCTTGCCGAAGGGTTGCCAGCACAAAGCAAGGCTTCGACAAGCTCAGCCCGAACGGTTTTAGGTTTAACCGAACAGTATTGAGACCTGCCCCCGTGCTTTTCGCGGCTTTTACCGCAATTCGTAGTGGCTGCCGCGCCTAAATCGTTCGAGATAAGCATTGTGCTGCGCTCGACACCTGTACTATTCTTGTTACCCACTACTGGAGCGATGAAATGGAGACTGGAACCGAGGTCGGAGATTTCGCGGGATTAGGCAAAGCAGCTGAAAAGCTGATCGGCGAAATCAGCAAGGGTATCGGTACGTTGTATCGCCCCCGTGCAATCCGCAACGAAGGCAAGGCAGAGGCGGCCAAGATCCTGGCAATTGAAGTTGCTAAGGCACAAGCCGAAGAGCAAAAAAAGGACTTGGTGGTTGCTGGCCACCTCAACCGGTCCAAGCTGTTGTTTAACAATGATCCAGAATTAATTGAGCGAGCTAAAGTGCGACTGGCATTGCAAGAAATTCACGGGCAGATCAACATTGAAGCTATTGCGGACGCTGCCATTAAGCACATGCCAGAACAAGCGTCCGAGGAACCGCTTTCAGAAGAGTGGCGCCAACGGTTCTTCAAGTATGCGGCGGACGTATCTACAATCGAAATGCAAGAAATCTGGGCAAAACTTCTGGCAGGTGAAGTCGCGCAACCGAAATCTTTTGCCGTGCGAAGCTTGGATGTTTTTCACAACTTGAGCCAAAACGATGCCGTAATTTTTAGACGGTTCTCAGCCATCTCGTTCAATTGGCCATTCAACGGTCCAGCCAAAGTCTCGGACGAAAATTCGGCCTTCGGCTCCTTTGGTGTCAGCTACGATGACCTTATGACTCTCCGTGAGGCTGGCTTGCTCAGCTACGCCGATCATATACGGATGAGCTTTGCACCACAGGCGCTTATCTCATTTGCTTTCCGTGGCACGTTCATCAATCTTGTGCCGACTCCGAATCCGCGACAATTCCTCTACTATCCGCTTACCAAAGCGGGAATTGATTTATTCAACGTTGTCAAAGTCGAGGGGAATCACGACTATCTGAAGCAGGTAATTGCAGAATGGTTGTCTGCCGGGCACAAGCCGACCATCATTCATGCACCCGAAGAAATCAAAGCGTACTTGCAATCACTTGAGCAGCCAAAGGTCTGAGGGATAGGAAATTCAACCGCATGAGCCCAAGTATCTCACCGTATCGCGTCCTCAGAAAATGTGAAAAACGTGTTTACCCTCAGGCGGCAGGCTGACGCGCCAGGAATTTTTGCCCCATTGGGCACAAGCGGGGTGCTGACCTGCCAAATGACGCAGCCCTACCCCGGCGGGAGCTTCAACAACCACCAAATATTCACCAAACGGTACGCTGGTCTTCGGGGTAGTGGGGTGCTGATTGGTTTGTCATATCCCAGTCCGCCATAGCATCAACACCCTCCCCAGGCTCCTGCACACCACAGTCATCCCACAGCGGTGGCCCGCGTGCCGGGGTGATTTCACGTCGATTGCGTGAGGCGTTTGACTGATTTGATGCGATCGGCGCCCCGCTGAAATCACAATCCAGGGTACTTCTAGAAATTCAGATTTTCGGGATGAAGTGCAAGGCGCGTGTCGCATCGCCCTTTGGGCTCATGCGAGGGTCGCGCAGCAACCGCAATGTACTTCAGGTACATGAGGATTGCGAGCACCGCGCAACGCGGCAATTCGCCCGAAAAATGAATTTATAGAAGTGCCCTCACTTGGGCCACAGCACCCACAGGCGTAGCGGCTGATTGACTTTGGCGGCAAACTCGCCCGCTTCAAAACCCGTGCCGGCAAAATAATCAGCCCTCACAGCACCGACGATAGCAATCCCTGTGTCCTGTGCAAACACCAGCTTTTGGAGATTCGCCGCAGCTCCGCGCGAAACCAGCCAGACCGGCGTGCCGTAGGGAATGCTGCCAGGATCTACGGCAATCGAGCGGCCAGGTGTCAGTGCCACCCCTTGCGCACCTTTGGGGCCAAAGGCGGCATCCAGATCATTGAGTGCTTCTTCTTTAAAAAAGATGTAGCGCGGATTGCTCCACAGCAGTTGCGGCACGCGTTGCGGGTTTTGTGCGGCCCAAGCCTTGGTGGCATCTGGCCACGGGTTGATTTTGGTCACGCCTTGGGCTGTGAGCCACTGGTTGATGCTGCGATAGGGCTGGTCGTTGGAACCCGCAAACGCGACGCGGGTGGTGCGCTGGGAGCCATCAGCCTGCACGATGCTGATACGGCCTGAGCCCTGAATATGCAGCAGCATGGCATCAATCGGGTCAGCCAGGTACGCAATCTCGCGGCCTCTTAACGCGGCCCTGGCTTCGGGCAGGGTATCAATCTCCTGGCGCGAAAACCAGGGCTTGCGTGTGCCAAACCCGCTTGAAGCTGCGGGGGCTTTGTACAGCGGCACCTCATAGCCATTACCTGGCTGGCGGCTGGCCTTGAGCAGCGGCTCGAAGTAACTCGTTAGCTGACCATCTGCCACGCCTTGCGAGGACTCAACCCGATACGGTTGCAGGCGCGACATCATCCACGCGCGCTGCTCGTCACCGGAGGCAATGCTCAGGCGTCGCACATCAGCACACAACGCGGCAAAGGTGCTGCCAGGCCGCTCGCAGCTTTTCAGCCATGCGTTCCAGGCTTCGAATAATTTGTCGTCATCAAAGCCGGGCAAATCGGCCCAGCCTACCGCCACCCAACGGCTTTTGCCAGGTCCAAGTGTTGGCGGCAAGGCTGCACCGTCGTCGATGCGCTGCGGCATGCTGGTGCCGGGCTGCGCGTCTGCTTGGCGCTGCATGGGCGGCGTGCTGGTGCGAACCGCACACGACCACAACATGCAGGTGACAACCATGACTAGACTAGCTTGTGCGGTTTTTTTAAGGTATGTCATGGTCCTGCTATTGTTGGAAGCGTTTGGGGCACTCACAACACCGTGTGCGTCAAAGCTGGCAGACGCAGCCGCTGTAAATCTAGCTGCGACTTGTACACATCGGCCATCACAAGGCCCGCGCCCTCACTGCGCTGAGCTAGCACCTGCCCCCAGGGGTCTACCACCATGCTGTGGCCCCAGGTCTGGCGTTGGTTGTCGTGCCGGCCGCCTTGCGCTGCGGCCAGCACGTAGGCGAGGTTTTCAATGGCGCGCGCGCGGAGCAGTATTTCCCAATGGGCCCGCCCGGTAGTGAAGGTAAAAGCACTGGGCACCAGCAGCAGGTCGGCTTTGAGCAAGCGGTACAACTCGGGAAAGCGCAGGTCATAGCAAATACTCAAACCGACCCGCCAGCTATGGCCATCACGCGAAGGCAAATCAAAGGTCACTGGCTGGCTGCCGGGCTGTAGCACCCGCGTTTCGTCATAGCTTTCCTGCCCGCTGTCAAAGCGGAAAAGATGCATTTTGTCGTAGCGCGCCACGCACTGGCCTGCCGGGCTGTAGACCAGCGTACTGTTGAAAACCCTGACCACCTGCTCATCGGCTGGCCCGGTTGCCAGCGGTATGGTGCCGCCCACAATCCACAACTTCAGATCGCTCGCACACTGGATTAAAAAGTCCTGTAGCAGCCCATGCCCCGGCTGCTCGGCAATCTGCAATTTGTCGGTGTCTTTAAAGCCCAGCAAACAAAAATATTCGGGTAGCACCGCCAGCTCGGCCCCTTCTGAAGCAGCTTGCGAGAGCAGCCTGCGCGCTGCGTCCAGGTTGGCACGCACACTTGGCGAAGACACCATCTGAATCGCGGCAATCTTCATGGCTTGCGCTCCATCTTGGTAATTTTCGGGTTGGCCCAACTGCCGTCGATATGAAACTCCTGCGTGGCGGCCTGTATCAGCGGACGACGCAGGAAAAACTGCGCCAGAAAGCTGGTCAGCCCAATCGCCGGGTTGATGACCGCGGCAATCAACGAAGCTGTTCCGGCATTGATCTCTGGTACCACCAGCACCTTGATGTCCTGCGTCTCCCTGGCGATGTCGGCACTACCCTCCATCAGCACGGCAGCGTTAACACCTTTCATCTGCAGATTGTTGGTGGCCGCCACGCCCTGGCTGATGTTGACATCACCGCGCACAAAATCGAAGGCAAAACCTTCTGAAAACACATCCCTGAAATCGAGCGTCAGGCGACGCGGCAGTGATTGCAGACTCAGCACACCCAGCAGCTTGGCAATGCCAGGGTCGGCCTTGAGAAACTGCCCTGACTCAATGTTCACATTGAATTGCCCGCTCATACTGGGGTAGTCAAGACTGAGCGGTGAACCAGCCCAGGCCACCTGGCCTTCCATTTTTCCCTTGCCGCGTTTGATGACATCGTTCATGCCAAAGCGGTTCAGCAACTCGCCAGAATCAGCGATATTCAGCGTGAAGTTCATCACCATACGGCGACGCTCGAATGCAACCCGCTGGCGCTCCGTGGCTCTGGGTGGGGTAGCCTGAGCATTGATGGCCGTCCAATTGCCAGTTGCCTTGAGCACAGCTTCCGGCAGGATGACATTGAGTTTGTTTAATCGCCATTCGCGCACACCGCCTTCACGAGCTACCGCCTGCACACCGCGATTGACGGCCTCAATTTCAACACGCCCCAATTTTTTGCCGCGCAGTTCCATGTCGTCAACGACGATGTCGAGCGCCGGAATATTGGCGGGCTGCTCATCGAGAATATTTTCAACATCGTTGGCGCTACTTTGCCCCAGGCTCAGGCGCGACAGCCTCGCATACACCAGCCCCGCCCCGCCCCGGTTGGGCTGCCTGAACTGGACGTAACCATTAAGCTCTGTAGCGTCAATATTGACGCGCCAGTCCAGCTCTTCACGGGTACCGCCAACCACCACGTTGTTCAGCTTGCGGCCTTGGACTTGCAGCTCTTTGGCCCGTATCGCCAGCTGGGTGGGCAAATAAGCCAGGGACGCAGCGGAGAAAACGCTGCGACCGCTGGGTGCGCTTGAAGCTACTGCGCCAGCCACCGATCTGGAAAGGACTTGTCTCCACGCATCAAGGTCTAGCGTTGCTAGACTGATGTTGGCCGCCACGCCGCTCTCGGGCATGGGGGTCGATTCACCCGGCTCCAGCCCGACGCTGATGCTGCCCCTGATAACGCGCGGCTCGCTGCCACTGACATCACGGACATACACCACCGATGCGATGCGCCCAACCGTCAGGGCCAGCTGATCCTGCAGTTTTTGCCCTGGCAACAGCGAGCTCGTCAGCAGGGTGTTTTCAAAACGTACCGGCAGAACCGATTCAGCCGTCTTGCTCAAAGGCACAGGCAAACCAAGCGCCATGCCCTGGAGGTTGCTGGCCACCACCAGCTCTACCGCGCCACGCCTGAAACCCAGGGTTGCGGTGTAGGCAGCGCTGCCGCTGGCATTTTGTGCAATGCGGGAGGCAAAACCCAGATCCCGGGCCTGCTTTACGCCTTCGGCGGTGAGGGTTCCCTGCGCCCTGAAGGTCGCCACACCTGCTTCCAGGTCTGGGCTGCCAGTCACAGCGCCAGCAGCGGCGCGGGCAGTGGCTGGCGCACGCATGCCACCCTCAAAACGGATATCGCCACCCAGCAAACGCGCCTGGGCTACAGGCACGTTGAAACCGCTTTCGCTAAAGGTTGCCTCCCCCTTGAGGCGCTCCAGCAGCGGCGTGGCGGGCGAAAACTGTACATCGTTGCCGGGCAGTGACAGCGTGCCCCGCACCCGTATCTTGTCGATGTCATGGAGTGGCAGACTCAGGTGTATGCCGTAGTCGCCAGAGCCGCTGCCGACAGCCTGCGCCAGCACCTGGCCCGTCATAGCGCCGACTGGCGAGGTATTGACAAAGCCCAGGGCATCGGACAGAGAGCCTTTGATTGTGGCGTTCAAGTCGAGTGTGGCGGAATGCATCAGGTCAGGAATGCGGGCATCGACCTTGAGCAGTTGCAGACTGCTCAAGCCTGTCACTTTGGCGCTGGCAGCACGGATGTCCAGCGCAGCGCGGTTAAAGACCATCTGGCCCCGAACATCGGTGAGGGCAGGCCACGGCTTCGCGTCTTTAGCTTGCAGCCGTTTGGGCACATAGGCAAATACGCCTTTGGCGACCTTGAATGATATTTTGAATTCGCCCAGCGTCGGGTTGGAAAAAGGCATGTGATCGACTGGCCCTTTAACCTTGAACTTCACATCGCTGACGACCCCTTCGCGCACTGCATCGCGCACGTAGTGGCGCACTTCATCGGATAAAACCAAAGGCAAATAGCGGTGAACTTTGGCACCATTTCCACGACTCAAACTGCCTTGCAGATCTAGCACCCCGAGCGAGTTATCGGCTGGCTCGCCCGACTGCCAGCTGGCCTGCGCCTCACCTTCCGCATCGCTGCTTGCGAACTTGATATTGCGCAATTGCGTATCGATTTTTCCGTTGACCAACTTCCACTGCGCATCCAGCGACAGGCGATCAAGCAGCACCACAGGGTCTTCAAAAATACCGGGCAAATCAAGCGAGCCGCGTGCGATGTTGACAGCCGCCTTACCACCCGCCTGCGTCACATCAAAATCAATGGCTGCACCTTTAATGCCCGGACGACCTGGTTGATGATGCGCCGTCGTGCCAGTGTTTGGCCTGGCTGCCGAGTTGGCCGGCTTGGGAAGTGCGGCCAGCTCCAGACCGGTCACGCGCCCTTTGGCCGAGAAAGTCATGGAAGTCTTGAGCGATGTTTGCCAGCGCGCCTCAAGCGTTTCAACCAGGCCTTTAGGCGCATAGGACGTGATGGCCGCATGGGTGGCGGCATCCAGCGGCAGGCGATTGGCAATCTGAGCCAGCGCAGCCAAATCCAGTTTGTCTGCTTTCAACTCGGTTTTTTGCTCTGCCTGTCCTTCGGTCCGAGTATGAATCAGGGTCAAATTGCCACCCGGCCAATTCAGGCCGTCGCGGGTATTGAAAGCTAAGCCTTCGGTATTGAAAGCGAAGCCATCAACCAGCTGGCTACCGCCAAAACGGCCAAGCACCGAATCGAGTGCCAACGCCTCGAGCGTTTTTCCCAACTGGACATTGACTTCTCGCAGGGCAACGTCGGCGACGCCGCCAGTGAGCTGCCCCTTGTGTACGTCGGCCCAGGCACGCAGGCTGCCGTTGCCGGTTCTGAGGTCAATGCCAAAGGTGTCCAGGCTAGCGTACTGCTTGATGCGCGAGACATCCACCCGGTCGAACGCGGCATAAAGCTGGCCCGACCAGTCGGCCCAGCGACCGGCCTCGGTTGACAGCAAAGGTTGCCTGAAAATGCCGCGCAAACTGAAACGCTCACCCCATTGCGGCGCTGGCGTGGCATCGAGCCGCATGGAATGACTGCGCCACCCATTGCGCATGACCGCATCAACCTGCGTCAAGGCCAGCGGCGGTGCATTGCGCACCTCGTCAATCCAGCGCACAGTACCGCCCTTGATGGACAGCTCGGGCTGTGAAAAAATCCAGTCGGCAACGGCGTGGCTTTCGCCGCGGGTTTGCGACAGGTCCAGGCCACCAACATAAATCCGGCCATCAGCAGTGCGCCGGATGTCAAGAGTCGGCTGGTCAATAAAAAGCTGCTCAAATCCCCCGCCCCACAGCGATGACGGCGACAGCGCGGCCAACATTCGCGGCAAGTGCAAGGCCTCGCGCCCCTGCTGGTCGAGCAGGGTCACATCGCGCAGTTCAATCGAAGGAATCAGCCCTGTGGAATAGGCGCTGATCTGGCCAATACGCACCGGCATACCCAGTGCTTTGCTGGCTTCCATTTCAAGGCGTGGGCGAAATTCCCCGATTCGCGGCACAATCCAGCCGTGAAGCAAGCCCCAGCTTGCACCAAACAGCAGCCAGACAGCCACCACCAGCCAAAGCAGAACCCGGGTAAACAGGGCAAAACGCCGCCAATGCCGTGCTGCCGGGACTGGTCCGGTTTGCAGGGTTGGCGATGGGGAGATTGACTGAATCATTTGAGAGTCATTGGCATCATAGACAAGAGGAATTATGACCGTCAGCGTTGCCCCCCGTTCGCAGTATTCACGCTTCGTTCAGCGCATACGCCGCCGCTACCCAAGCCAGATGGCACTGCTGCCCGCAGGTGCTCCCATTCGCTCTGGCATGGAGCACACGCTGCAGGCCTTGTTTGCCGAGGGCTTACTGGCTGGTGCCGCGCTGCGGGTTTTACGTCAACTGGTGATGGAACGCCTTGTAGTGCTGGACTGTGATGGCGGCAGCGCAGACCAGGTGCCACTGGCCGTGGTGACCCGCGCCATGACCGAGCTGGCCGAGTTGGCGCTGGATGTCGCCGTGCGCGAATCGCAAAAGACACTCGATGCCCTGTACGGCCCGCCGCAGCGCCCTGAGACCGACGGCACAGCTGCCGAGCGCGCCCTGCTATGGGTGGTGGGCATGGGCAAATTAGGTGCACGTGAGCTCAACGTCTCTAGCGATATCGACCTGATTTATATCTACGACCATGATGGCGAAACCGCCGGACGGCAAGATGGCCGGGGCCAGATTTCCAACCACGAGTATTTTGCCCATCAGGTCAAAGCCCTCTACAAGCTGATTGGTGAGATTACCGAACATGGTTTTGTGTTTCGCGTTGACCTGGCGCTCAGGCCAAACGGCAATTCCGGGCCAACCGCCATTTCACTGAGTGCGCTGGAAGACTATTTCCAGGCCCAGGGCCGCGAATGGGAACGCTTTGCATGGCTTAAAAGCCGTGTCGTCGCACCGCGCGAGTGCCTGCAAAACCACTCGAACTACTCGAACCACTCGAACCACTCGATATTGGCCTTGCGTGCGGCCGTGCTGCCGTTTGTTTTCAGGCGTTACCTCGACTACAGCGTTTTTGACGCGCTGCGTACCCTGCACCGGCAAATCCGTGAACATGCCGCCAAGCGCTGTGCCGGGCACCCCGAGCGCGCCAACGATGTCAAGATGTCGCGCGGTGGCATTCGTGAAATTGAATTCACCGTGCAACTGCTACAGGTGGTGCGCGGCGGGCAGTTCCCGGAGCTGCGCACCCGCCCTACGGTTGATGCCTTGCAGCGGCTGGCCCATGCCGGGTTGATGCCACAAGGCAGCGCCGAGGCCTTGGTGCGTGCCTATGACTTTTTACGCCGGGTTGAGCACCGCATCC
>JBCKNF010000029.1:0-14247 GCA_038902815.1 Polaromonas sp.
AATGCGACAGAACCCCTTAAACTGGCGATTCGATTTAACTTCGGAACTCTGGAAACCCAATGATTCATTTTGTATTACATGATGCCAAAGACACCGTGGCGGTCGTGGTGGTGGAAGGTGTGACATCAGGCACCGACATGACCGGCTGGATCATGGATGAAGACCGCATGATCAATGTCAAGGCGCAGCAGGACATCCCGATTGGCCACAAGGTGGCCCTCAAGGACATGGCCCCAGGTGACACCGTCTGGAAGTACGGTATCGACATGGGCAAAGTCGTGGCGGACATCAAGGTCGGCCAGCACGCCCATGTGCACAACATCAAGACAAAGAGGTGGTAACCCCCCGAAGCGGCCTACGGCCGCCTCCCCCCAAGGGGCATCGCCAGCGGCCTGGCGGAGCCAGATCCACGGCGATTGCTGAAAAACAATTCATCTAAGGAACACATCATGTCAGTCATTAACAAAGACACCACCTTTCTCGGCTACCGCCGTGAAAATGGCCGCGTCGGTATACGCAACCACGTGATCATTCTTCCGCTGGACGATTTATCCAACACCGCTGCCGAAGCCGTGGCCCACAACATCAAGGGCGCGATGGCGATCCCACATCCCTATGGCCGGCTGCAGTTTGGCGCCGACCTGGAGCTGCACTTTCGCACGCTGATCGGTGCGGGCTGTAACCCCAACGTGGCGGCGGTCGTCGTGATTGGCATCGAGGACAGCTGGACGAAGAAAGTGGTCGACGGCATCGCCACCACAGGCAAGCCCGTGGTCGGCTTCGGCATTGAAGGCCACGGCGACCACGAGACCATCATGCGGGCGTCCAAAGCGGCACGCGAGTATGTACAGTGGGCCAGCGAAAAGCAGCGTGAGGCCTGCGGCATTTCAGAACTCTGGATTTCCACCAAATGCGGCGAATCCGACACCACCTCGGGCTGCGGCTCCAACCCGACAGTCGGCAACGCCTTCGACAAGCTGCATCCGCTGGGCAACTACCTGTGCTTTGGTGAAACGACCGAGATTACCGGCGGCGAGCAGATCGTGGCCGCGCGCTGCGCCACCGACGCGATCCGCGAGCAGTTTATGTTCATGTTCAACCGCTACCAGGACGTGATCGACCGCCACAAGACCAGCGACCTGTCGGACTCGCAGCCGACCAAGGGCAATATTGCCGGCGGCCTGACCACCATCGAGGAAAAAGCCCTGGGTAACATCCAGAAGATCGGAAAGAACTGCACGGTGGACGGTGTCATCGACAAGGCCGAAATGCCGACGCATCCGGGCCTGTGGTTCATGGACTCGTCCAGCGCCGCCGCCGAAATGGTGACCCTGTGCGCTGCCTCGGGATACGCCTTACATTTCTTCCCCACCGGCCAGGGCAATGTGATTGGCAATGCGATTGTCCCAGTCATCAAGATCTGCTCCAACCCGCGCACCGTTCGCCTGATGAGCGAGCACATTGACGTGGACACCTCCGGGCTGCTGCAGCGCGAGATCACGCTGGATCAGGCCGGCGACAAGCTGCTGGAAAGCATGTTGCGCACCGCCAACGGGCGCCTGACGGCGGCGGAGGCGTTGGGTCACCGCGAGTTTGTGCTGACCCGCCTGTTTGAATCGGCCTGAACATGACCCCCACGCTTTTCACTGCGCAATGCCGGCGCGAGTGAAACCATGGCGGCCTTGGGGCTGCTGGTCACGGCCCCATCGCCGCCTTTCAACGGCCCTTGCACGCTATTGCGACAGAACCGTTATCCCTAAACCAGCTCCAATGCGGGCTATAGCAACATTTACCCCGGTGGCAATGGTGCTATGCCAAACCGGTTTTGCCGCCAGGCTTCAAAGACGGCAACAGCCACGCTGTTGGACAGGTTCAGGCTGCGCTGGCCGGGCTGCATGGGCAGCTTGAGGCGCTGGTCAGCGGCAAACGATTCGCGTATCTCGGGTGACAGCCCACGCGTCTCGGCACCAAACACCAGCCAGTCGCCGGGCAAAAACGCCGCGTCATAAACACTGCGCGAACCTTGTGTGGTCATGGCAAACCGTCTGGCTGGTGATGGTTTTTCACTTTCCAGCAATGCTTGCCAGCTGGCATGGCGCAGCACCTGGGCGTACTCGTGGTAGTCAAGCCCGGCGCGCCGCATGAGCTTGTCCTGCATCGAAAAGCCGAGTGGCTCGACCAGGTGCAAACGGCAGCCGGTATTGGCTGCGAGGCGAATCACGTTGCCCGTATTTGGCGGAATTTCGGGCTCGACAAGAACGATATTGAACATGGGTTATAAGGGCGCTGGCGTACGCGCAATCGCCATCGCCGTGATGTGTGCAGCACCCGCCGTGCGCAATGCCGCTGCTGCGGTAAAGAGTGAGGCACCGCTGGTCATCACATCGTCAACCAGTAACACCCGCCTTCCCGCCAGTAAGGGTTGGCGCAAAGGGTCAACCTGAAAAGCGTCTTTGACATTGGCCAGCCTAGCTTCGCGCTGTAGCTCGGTTTGAGGCCGGGTGTTTTTGACGCGTAGCAGCAGGTGGGCGTCTAGCGTGGCCGCGCTACCCGACTGCGCGTGCAGTGCGCAAGCCAGCTCCCAGGCCTGGTTGAAGCCGCGAGATTGCAGGCGCTCGGCAGACAGTGGCATAGGAATCATCAAATCACCCGCTTGCAATGCATTCAAGGCAGGCCTTGCGTCGGGTGCAGCTATCAACAAATCGGCAAAAAAAGTGGCCCAACCGGGGCGGTTGCGAAATTTGTAACGGGTGATGAGCTCTGACCACGGATAGGCGTAATCGGTGGCCACCAGCGTGCTGTCAACGGGTGGCTGATGCCTGGAGCAGTCTGCACACAAGCCGGGGTGTATTTCAGAGCCCGCAGGCAGGCCTGGCGCTAAGGCCAACGCGCAGGCGGTGCAACGCATGTGCCCTGGTGAAAAGCGGGCAACGCAAGGCGCACAGACTTGTGCTGCGGGCCAGCTATGGCATACGGCGCACTGGCTGGCCATTGCAGGCAGCAGTGCCTTGAGCTTAAGGGTAGACTTGAAAAGCGTTTTAAACACCGGGTCAATATACTCGCAAGGCTGCCTGTCTTTACCTCTTTCTAGCCTTCCATTTTCCATGGTCACGAATCAACGCCCCCCAACTCTTGACCCTATTGCCGTGGCCCGCTGGCAGCGCGTGGCCCCCACTGCCTCGCCCTGGTTGCATGAAGAGGTGGCAAGCCGTATGCAGGACCGGCTCCAATGGATCAAATTGCAACCCGCAGCCTGGGCCCACTGGGGTGCGGTACGCGGTGGCCTGAAAGCCCACGCTGAATTGATAAAAAAATACCCAAAATCAGAGTGTTTTGTGGCTGAAACCGCCTATTTACAAGCGCGAGCAGCGATTAAAAAAATAGCAACTTCATGGTGGAATCCGATCCACTGGATTCGGAAATCCGTGCGATTCGAACTGCCGCCACCGGCCAGCGTAGACATGCTGTGGGCGAATATGGCCCTGCATGAAGCCGCCGACCCGCAGGCGTTGCTGGCCGAGTGGCATAGTGCCTTGAAGGCCAACGGTTTTTTGATGTTTTCGTGCCTAGGGCCGGATACCGCCATGGAGCTGCGCGAGGTGTACAGGCAGCTTGGCTGGCCCCCCGCAGGGCATGATTTGACCGACATGCACGACTGGGGCGACATGCTGGTGCAGGCCGGCTTTGCCGAGCCGGTGATGGACATGGAGCGCATCACGCTGACCTATGACAGCCCGGCGCGATTGCTACAGGAGTTGGCAGAGCTGGGGCGCAATTTTCATCCGGCACGCTTTCCGGGCCTGCGCGGTCGCCTTTGGCGTACCCGTCTTGAAGCCATGCTGGCCGAGCGGCTCACGGGTGCGGATGGGCGACTTTCACTGACTTTTGAGGTGATCTACGGGCACGCGCTCAAAGCCCAACCAAAAATCAAGGTCAGCGCGCTGAGTTCGGTCTCGCTCCAGGACATGCGCAGTATGCTCAAAGCGCCGAAAATCTGAATTTCTAGAAGCGCCCTTTATAATCAGCAAGTTAATTCGGTTGGAAATTGAAGCGATAGAAGTGATCACGATGAACGTAAGCAAAACCATTAGCAAATTGACACAGCTTGGCACCCAGCAGACCGGCGCAATTTTTGGATTTCTGGCCGCCTGGGCCAGTACCGCCGCTTATGCCGTCAACGATTTGCCTGGTGGCCCGGCTGTCCGGCAGCTCAATCTGCATCCCGCAGTCACCAAAATTGCCGAGGATCAGTACTGGCTGCACTGGTATTTGATGATCGTCTGCATCGCGATTTTCGTGGCGGTGTTTGGCGTGATGTTTTATTCCATCTGGAAGCACCGCAAATCGGTCGGCCACAAGGCAGCCAATTTCCATGAATCGACGGCGGTTGAAATCGCCTGGACGATTGTTCCCTTCGTGATCGTGATCGCCATGGCTTTGCCGGCTACCAAGCTATTGGTGGCCCAGAAAGACACCACCGGTGCCGACCTGACCATCAAGGCCACCGGCATGCAATGGAAATGGGGCTACGAATACGTCGAGGGTGACGGTGAAGGTATTTCTTTTTTCTCCAACCTGTATTCACCGCGTAGTCGCGCGGTCGATTCCATTACGGTCAACGGCGATAACTTTTCGCTCGACGTCGACAACCCCGTGGTAGTGCCGGTCAACAAGAAAATCCGCATGGTCCTTACCGCAAACGATGCCATCCACTCTTGGCACATTCCGGCCCTAGGGGTTAAGCAGGATGCGATCCCGGGGCTTGCCCGCGACACCTGGTTCCATGCTCAAAAAATCGGCACCTATCGTGGCCTGTGCAGCATCGAAGCCTGCGGTGCGGGGCGCGCTTGCGTGCTGATCGTCGTCAATGTGGTGAGCGACGGCGATTACAGAAAATGGGTTGAGGGCAAGAAAGAGGACATGGCGGCCAACGCCGATGATCCGGGCAAGATGCGGACCGTCGGAGTGCTGACGCAGCGCGGCGGGAAATCGTAGCTGACGATCACCCGCCATCAAGGCGATGGCTCGGTGCTACAGCGTGGTAATGCGGTCTATTTGTGTTTCACGACCTCGGGTGACGGCGAGAAGTAGGTGCCGCGCGTCTGGAAGGTGTAGCCCCCTTCGAGCGCCATGAGGCCAATCAAAATCAGCAATGCGCTGGTTGGTACCAAGATGGCATACACCAGGGCCAGACGCTCCCACGCCATATGCATGAAGATGGCGACGATCAGCCCGGCCTTCAACAACATGAACACGATGATCAGAGACCATCTGAGATAACCCTGGAACTGGAAGTAGTCGACCATATAAGAGAACGCGCTGATGACAAACAGCAAGCCCCAGATCCACAAATAAACACTGATCGGATGTTGTTGATGTTCCTTTGCGTGCGCCATGTCGCTCTTTGGCAAAATCGAATGTTGCGGTGCTTCTGCGTGTACCATGTCGCCCCCTACCAGAGATAAAAGAATGCAAAGATGAACACCCACACCAGATCGACGAAGTGCCAGTACAGGCCCATGATTTCGACCATCTCGTAGTTGCCCTTGCGGCCAGTGAGGAAGCCCGGCCTTTCGTCGTCGAGATGTCCCCGCCAGACCTTTACCGCCGTGATAATCAGGAAAATCACACCGACCGACACGTGAAAGCCGTGGAAACCGGTGATCATGAAAAAGGTCGAGCCAAACTGGGACGCGCCCAGGGGGTTGCCCCAGGGACGTATCCCGTCTACCACGATCAACTTGGTCCACTCAAAGGCCTGCATGCCGACGAAGGTGGCGCCAAACAGTGCGGTCACCAGCAATAAAATGGCGCACACTTTCTTGTTTTTTTCATAGCCGAACTTGACGGCCATGGCCATCGTGCCGCTGCTGCTGATCAGGATGAAGGTCATGATGGCGATCAGGAGAAGCGGGACCTGCTGTCCCGCGACCGTCAACGAGAAGAGCTCACTCAGGTTGGGCCAGGGGACTTCGGTGGACATGCGCACCGTCATGTAACTGGTCAAAAAAATGGTAAAAATGAAAGTGTCGCTGAGGAGGAAGATCCACATCATGGCCTTGCCCCAGGGGACTTTCTTGAACGCCAGCTGGTCCGAGGACCAGTCGACGACAAAGCCCTGCAAGCCTTCAGCCGGGGCGAGTGCTCTCGAATTCGTCATTGCATCTTGTGCCATGTGCATGTATCCCAATCAGGTAAACAACAGTAGACCGAACAAAACCAGCCAGATCACCAGCAGAAAATGCCAATAGACTGCGCACAGCTCCACGCTCAAGCGTACCTCATCAACCGCCGCGCCGCGTTGCAGCTTGAGGGTGGTCTTGGCCCAGACCCACAGGCCACCCAACAAGTGCAGCCCGTGTAGCGCGGTGAGCAAGTAGAAGAAAGCGTTGGCAGGGTTGGTCGCCAAAAAATAACCCGTGGCGTTCAGTTGTTGCCATGCCCAAAGCTGTCCGCCCAGAAAGACCAAGGTGCAAGCGCCCCCGGCCAGCAGGCCGGCTCTGACCCCGTCTATTTGTTCCCGTTGTGCGGCGCTGCGTGCCCATTGAAAGAAAACACTGCCCAAGATCAACATCGCGGTGTTAAACCACAGCACCCCCGGATCGGCCAAGGGACTCCAGTCCGCCAACTGCATTCGCATCAAGTAGGCGCTCATAAAGAGCGCAAACAAAGACGTGGCGACCGCCATGAATACGCCAAGACCGACCTTTAGCGGCGGCAGGTACAAGCCGTGTCCGCCATGAGCGGCGGTCAGCTGCCTTTGCTCGACCCAGGGCTTGACGTTGAGCGTTTGCCGGACCAGCCACCAGATAACGACGGCCATGATGACCGCCAAACACAGCAAGATGATCGTCATGGCTAAGTCGCCCGGACGCCTGCGGTCGTCGGACCGGGCGGCACGTTTTGAGGTATGAAATCCTGGTCGGCGCCCGGCACGCTGTAATCGTAGGCCCAGCGATAGACCACCGGCAGCTCCGGGCCGAAGTTGCCGTGCTTAGGCGGCGTATCCGGGGTCTGCCATTCCAGCGTAGTGGCTTCCCAGGGATTGCTGCCCGATGGCTTGCCTTTGAAATAGCTCCAGACCAGGTTATACAAGAACACTACTTGAACCGAGCCGACGATCAGAGCCGCGACGGTGATACCGGCGTTCAGGGACTGCGCTGACTCCGTGATAAAGTCAGTGTTTCCCATTGCAAAATACCGGCGCGGCACCCCCAGAAAACCGAGGTAATGCATCGGCAGGTAGATCGCATAGGAGCCGAGAAAAGTGAACCAGAAGTGAAATTTGCCCATGCCGTCGTGCAGCATTCGCCCGGTCATCTTCGGGTACCAATGGTAGATCGCCCCCATGATCACCATAACTGGCGCGATCGCCATCACCATATGGAAGTGGGCGACGACAAACATGGTGTCCGAAAGCGGTAGATCCACGGCGACGTTGCCCAGGAAAATGCCGGTCAAGCCGCCGTGTATGAAGGTGAACACGAAGCCGATGGCAAATAGCATCGGGACGTTTAAGCGGATGTTGCCCCGCCACAGGGTCAGCACCCAGTTGTACACCTTGAGGGCGGTGGGGATGGCGATGATGAGCGTGGTGGTGGCGAAAAAGAAGCCGAAGTACGGATTCATGCCGCTGACGTACATGTGGTGCGCCCACACCACGAAACTGAGGCCACCGATGGCCAGAAGCGCCCACACCATCATCCGATAGCCGAAGATATTTTTCCTCGCGTTGACGCTTATCAGGTCGGAGACGATGCCGAAGGCCGGCAGCGCCACAATGTAGACCTCGGGATGACCGAAAAACCAGAACAGGTGTTGAAACAACACCGGGCTGCCGCCGCTGTAATCAAGCTGTTGCCCCATCGAGACGATGGCGGGCATGAAGAAACTCGTGCCTAGCAAAAGGTCGAACAGCATCATGATGGCGCTGACGAGCAGGGCGGGAAAGGCCAACAGCGCCAGGATCGAGGCCATGAAAATGCCCCATACGGTCAAGGGCAAACGCATCAACGTCATCCCCCGCGTGCGCGCCTGCAATATCGTCACCACATAGTTCAACCCGCCCATGGTGAATCCAACGATGAAGACAGCCAGCGAGACGAGCATCAAAATAATGCCCCAGGTCGCACCCGGCGTGCCCGGCAGGATAGTCTGGGGCGGGTACAGCGTCCAGCCGGCGCCCGTGGGCCCGCCGGGCACGAAGAAACTCGCCAGCAACAACAGCACGGCAAACAGATAGAACCAGTAACTCAGCATGTTCAGGTAGGGGAAAACCATATCCCTGGCGCCGACCATCAGCGGGATGAGGTAGTTGCCGAACCCTCCCAAGAACAACGCAGTGAGAAAATAGACCACCATGATCATGCCGTGCATGGTGACCATTTGCAGGTAGTTGCTGGGATCGATGAAGGAGAATGAATTCGGGAAGCCGAGTTGCAGCCGTATCAACCAGGACAATACCAGCGCCACCAGCCCTATGCCGATCGCGGTAATCGAGTACTGGATGGCGATGACTTTGGCGTCCTGGCTCCAGATATACTTTCCGATGAATGTTTTCGGATGGTAAAGCTCCATCTCTCCGACTTCCGCAGGCGGGGCGAAATCCGATGCGTCATGCGCGACATAAGACATTACAATTTCCTCTTTGCTGATATTTCGTTACGCTGTATCTTGCTCTGTGGCTCTTGACAATTTTGCGCTGCTGCCGGCCGCTTAGCGCAAGGTATTGATGTAGGCAACAAGGTCATTGGTTACCTGGTCATTGGTCAGGGTCTCGGCCATCAATTTCATCTGGGCGCCGTATTTGTCGTCCGAATGGACGCCGCGAATACCCTGTTTGAAATTTTTCAATTGAGTGACCAAATACCAGTCATTCATGCCGGCGAGCCGGGGGGCATTCATCGCCTGGATGCCCTGGCCATTGGCGCCGTGGCAGATGCCGCAGGTCGTCACATAACGATTTTGACCATCGCTCGCACTCTTCTTCACCGTGGCCGGGGCGGGATTATCCGGCAGCGTCTTGATATAGGCGACGACGTTAGCGATGGCGGCGTCATCTGCGAGCGTCGCCGCCATCGGCGCCATCATTTTGCCGAAAACATCCTTGTCGTGTGTGCCCCGAATACCTTGCTTGTAATATTTCAACTGCTGTTTCAGGTACCAGTCGTCTTGCCCACTCAGTTTAGGCGAATGCAGCGCGAGATTACCTTCCCCCTGCAAGCCATGACAGGCACTGCACACGGCATAGAGTGGTTTGCCTGCGGCGGCATCGCCGGCAACCTGGGTTGAGGATTGCGCGAATGTCGGATGACCGCTCAACCACGCCTGAAACGCGGCCTCTTCTTCCACGACGACTTTGCCGCGCATGGCGAAATGTGCAGTGCCACATAATTCATTGCAGAGAATGTCAAATTTCCCGGTACGGGTGGGGGTGAACCAGATATAGGGGACCATGCCCGGCACCATATCCATCTTGACCCGGAACTGCGCCACGGTGAAGTTGTGCAGCACGTCCTTGGAGCGCAGCAGCACCTTGACCGGCTTGCCGATGGGGAGATGGACTTCCTGACTGGATATCAAGACGTCGTCCTGTCCGTTGGGATCGGCTGGATTCATGCCAAACGGGTTCGCATCGCTGACCAAGCGCGAATTGACGGTGCCCAACACCCCGTCCTTGCCAGGGAAACGATAGCTCCAATGCCACTGCTGGCCGACGACCTCGATCACCGTCGCATTTTCCGGGACATTGACAAATTTGGCCCAGACAACCAAGCCCGGGGCCAACATGGCGACGACGCCCAGCGTGGTCAACCCGATGAGCCACCACTCGAGTTTCTTGTTCTCGGGTTCGTAATGCGCCCGACTTTCCTTGCGGTGTCGGTAGCGAAGCACGCAATAGGCCAGAAACGCATTGACGGCGACGAAGACGAAGCCGGTGACCCAAAAGGTGATGCTGATGGTGTCATCGATCGAGGTCCAGTTGGAGGCGATCGGGGTAAACCACCACGGGCTCAGAAAATGGAACAGCACCGTGCCCACAATCAGCACGATCAATACAATTGCTATAGTCATACCCGGTTTACTCTTTCTGGATTTAGGTTCGAAGTGCGACGTGCAATCAATCGTTGCATCGGGTAGCGCATTTATTTTTGCCGAAGTATATCTCAAACAGCAACCCATCGCTGTTCTCGCTTCACCTCATTCATCCCAAGTCGCGCTCATTTTCGAGCGCACAGCCTGCCGCGCGGGATTTCCGCCGATTTTCGGCGTATTAGAATATTTGATTTACATCCCGCGCTGACTGACATGGATACGCAAGACCTTTACAACCTCAGCCCGGCGATTCGCCTGATGGCCATGGGCTTGGTGCTGGCCCTGGGCCCGCTGGCCTGGGTCTGGCTGCGCAACAAGCACCAGCCGATGGCCCATCGCCTGCGCACGCTCACGCTGATCACCCTGTTCCTGACCTTTGATCTGGTGCTGTTCGGCGCGTTCACGCGCCTGACCGACTCGGGCCTGGGCTGCCCCGACTGGCCGGGTTGTTACGGCCACGCCAGCCCGGTGGGCGCGCAACTGCATATTGACGCTGCACAAGCCGTCATGCCGACTGGCCCGGTCACGCATTCCAAGGCCTGGATAGAAATGATTCACCGCTACCTGGCGACGGGGGTCGGTGTGCTGATCCTGACGCTGGCGGTTGTCACCTGGCTGGCGCGACGCTCCGGGCAGCGTGGGGGCGAACAGTTTTCCGCCGGGCCGCCCCAAGGAAAATACGGCCCCCTCGGGGGGCAGCGAGGACACGCCAGTGCCGAGCGTGGGGGCGATATTCTTTCGCCTTGGTGGCCTGCGCTGACGCTGGTCTGGGTGTGTATTCAGGGCGCTTTTGGGGCACTGACCGTCACGATGAAACTGTTCCCGCTGATCGTCACCCTGCACCTGCTGGGCGGCCTGATTCTGCTGGCCTTGCTGCGCGTCCAGGGTGTGCGTTATGCGCAGGCGCAAGGGAAGTCCTTGCCGGTGTCTTTACCGGCGGGCACCTGGCTGCTGCTGGCCGCTACGTTTGCCTTGCTGTGGCTGCAGATTGCGCTCGGTGGCTGGGTCAGCACCAACTACGCGGTGCTGGCCTGCACTGATTTTCCGGCCTGCCAGGGCAGTCTCTGGCCGCAGATGGATTTCAGGGAGGGGTTTACCTTGTGGCGCGAGCTGGGCGCAGGACGGGACGGCGACAACATCAGCTTTCAGGCGCTGACCGCCATTCACTATGTGCACCGGCTGACAGCCTACCCCGTGTTTGCCACGTTGCTGCTGCTGGCCCACAAGCTGCGGCCTATTCCCGCAATGCGTTCGTATGCCCTCTGGATTGGTGGCTTGGCGCTGTGGCAGTTTGCCACCGGCCTGAGCAATGTCGTGCTGGGCTGGCCGCTGGTGGCGGCGGTTTCGCACACCGGCGGCGCCGCCGCGCTGGTGGTGGTGCTGACGGGCGCCCTTTTTTCCAGCCGCCGATCCCCAGAGTCGGCAAGTGCGTCACAATTGAGGGCTGCCAGCCTATGAACCCCTCCGACTCTTCCGCTTCCTTCGCTTCCTCCGCTTCCGTTGCGGTCGCTCCTTTTGTGCCTTCCAAATTTGCGCAGTTTTATGCGCTGACCAAGCCGCGCGTGGTGCAGCTCATTGTGTTCTGCGCGCTGATCGGCATGCTGCTGGCTGTCCCCGGTGTTCCCAGTTGGTCCGAGGTGGAGCTGGCGCTGGTGGCCTGCGCCGGCATCTGGCTGGTGGCCGCTGCCGCGGCGGCCTTCAACTGCCTGGTCGAGCAGCGGATCGACGCCAAAATGCAACGCACCGCCTGGCGCGCCACCGCCAAGGGGCAGATCAGCAATCCGCTGACGCTGGCGTTTTCTGCGGTGCTGTGTGCATTGGGCTCCTGGATTTTGTACGTCTGGGTCAATCCGCTGACGATGTGGCTGACCTTTGCCACCTTTGTCGGTTACGCGGTGGTCTACACCGTGATCCTCAAGCCCCTGACGCCGCAAAACATCGTGATCGGCGGCGCCTCCGGCGCGATGCCGCCGGTGCTGGGCTGGGCCGCCATGACAGGCTCGGTCGGCCCTGAGGCCTTGATTCTTTTTCTCATCATCTTTTTGTGGACGCCACCGCACTTCTGGGCGCTGGCGCTGTATCGGGTAGAGGACTACCGCAAGGCAGGTCTGCCCATGCTGCCCGTCACGCACGGTAACGAGTTCACACGCTTGCAGATTTTTCTCTACACACTGGTGCTGTTTCCGGCGTGCCTGATGCCCTTCGTCTTCAACATGAGTGGCTGGCTGTATCTGACGGTGGCGGTTGCCCTGAGTTTCGGATTCAGTTGGTACGGCTGGCGCTTGTGGCGCAATTACTCGGATACGTTGGCCCGCAAGACTTTCCGGTTTTCATTGATCCACCTGTCGGTGCTGTTTACTGCACTGCTCGTTGACCACTACCTTGTATAGGTTTTTTCATGCCCGCAGCATCATTTTTTACGCTTAACTCCAGCAAACGAAACGCTATTAAGTCAATAGCTGCTTGCGCTCTGTTTACAGGCACTACAGGCCTTTTAGTAGCCTGTTCAGCAGAAGAAAAGCTGCAATTCAAAAGCATAGATCTGACAGGTGCCGACTACGCTACTACAGGTTTTGCGCTGGCTGACCAGAACGGCCAGCAGCGCAGCATGAAAGACTTTGCCGGCAAGGTTGTCATCGTGTTTTTCGGCTTCACTCAGTGTCCTGACGTGTGCCCCACTGCCATGGTCGAGCTGGCGCAGATCAAAAAAACCATGGGTACGGACGGCGACAAACTGCAGGTCGTCTTCATCACGGTAGACCCGGAGCGCGACACGCCTGAAGTGCTCAAAGCCTACATGGGCAACTTTGACCCGACTTTCATTGCGCTGCGTCCCACCATGGAGCAGTTGCCGCAGGTCGCCAAGGACTTCAAGATTTACTATAAAAAAGTCGAAGGTAAAACACCTAGCAGCTACAGCATGGATCACTCAGCTGGCAGCTACGTGTATGACCCCAAGGGGAATATCCGCCTGTACAGCCGCTACGGCAATGACTCGCAGGGCTTGACTTCAGATTTCCGATTGCTGCTTAAAAGCGCTTGATAAAGACATCCATCAAGGCATAAAAAAACCTGCGCTCTTGAGAGGCAGGTTTTTTATTGAAACAGGATTCAGATCAAGCGTAGGCCGCCAGCACCTTTTTCATCTTTTTCATCGCCGCCACTTCAATCTGGCGAATGCGCTCGGCGCTGACCTTGTACTCGGCGGCCAGATCATGCAGCGTCATGCCGCCTGAGCCGTCGTCGTTGACGTTCAGCCAGCGCTCTTCGACGATGCGGCGCGAGCGCGCATCCAAGTCCTCCAGCGCGGTGGCGATGCCGTCGCTGGCCAGGTTGTCACGCTGGCGAGACGCTATCAAGGCCGTCGGCTCCTGCGTGGCATCGGCCAGGTAGGCGATCGGGCCAAAGGCATCTTCGCCATCATCGCTGGGGCTGGGGTCCAGCAGCACGTCGCCACCGGACATGCGCTGCTCCATCTCGATCACCTCTTCGCGCTTGACGTTGAGCGTCTTCGCCATCGACTGGATCTGGCCTTCGGTCAGGGTGTCACGGTGTGTGGCCACGTCGGCGTCGTCCTTGAAGCCTTGTTTCATCGAGCGTAAATTGAAAAACAGCTTGCGTTGGGCCTTGGTGGTGGCCACCTTGACCATGCGCCAGTTCTTCAGGATGTACTCGTGCATCTCGGCCTTGATCCAGTGCAGCGCGTAGCTGACCAGGCGCACGCCCCGATCAGGGTCAAAGCGCTTGACGGCCTTCATCAGGCCAATATTGCCCTCCTGGATCAGGTCGCCGTGCGGCAGGCCGTAGCCCAGGTACTTGCGCGAAGTGGACACCACAAGACGCAAGTGAGAGAGCACTAACTTCTCGGCAGACTCTATGTCGTTGTTTTCCTTGAGTTTTCTGGCGAATTCCTGCTCCTGCTCCAGTGTGAGCATGGGCAGGCGGTTAACTGCCGAAATATAGGCATCCAGGTTGCCCAGCGGCGGCAGCAGCGACCATGGGTTGACACCCGCCACTGCATTTGCAGGCGCAACGGGCGCGGCAAACAGGCTGTTGGCAGCAGTCAGGTCCTGGGGGGCAAGAGCATAAGACACAAGCAAAATTCCTTCGTTTTAGCATTTTAGGGCTAAATATTAGCACTCTATTAGAGAG
>JBCKNF010000030.1:0-12997 GCA_038902815.1 Polaromonas sp.
ACGGCAGAATCATCTTGCCAATCAAAGGTTGCACCTGAAAAAGCAGGAAGGCGCTGAGGAAAATGGTCAATCCATAGTGAATGGTTAGGCGCAGGTCAATTTTCATGTGGTCGGAATTTCAGTTGTTAAACGGATAAGAAATTCAACCGCATGAGGCCAAGTATCCCATCAAAGAGCAGCCTCAAAAAACGTGCTGACCCTCAGTCGCCAGCCTGATTCGCGGGATATGCCGCTAGCCGCGGTAATCCTTGAGATGGTGCGCGTCCGCCGCGCCAATGCAGAACCTGGTATTCAGCTATTTCTTGTAGCTCACGCGGTAGATCGCGCCGTTATGTTCGTCAGCTACCAGCACCGAGCCATCGGGCATCTGCATGACATCGACCGGACGGCCCCAGAAGGCATTCGTCGCCGTATCAAGGAAGCCGGTTACAAATGGCGTGATTCTCGGGTTCTTGCCATCGGCAGTGGCATTGACCCGGAGTACGTCGTAGCCAATCTTTACCGTGCGGTTCCAGGAGCCGCGACGCGCAATGATGGCTGCATCGTTGTACTCGGACGGGAACATCTTGCCGGTGTAGAAACGCATGCCCAACGCCGCGGCGTGGGGACCGAGCAAGGCAACGGGCAATACCGTATTGGCGCAGGCGTTCGGTACTTTGATGTCCGGATCCGGTTGGCCGTTGGCATGGCAGTACGGGAAGCCGAAGTGCGCGCCCATCATGTTGGCCGGCACACGGTTGAGTTCCTCTTCGAAGCCATTTTCACCGCCCCAGTCACGGCCGTTGTCGGTAAACCACAGTTCGCCGGTCTTGGGATGGAAGTCGAAGCCAACGCTGTTGCGCACGCCGCGCGCGACGATTTCCATGCCGCTGCCGTCTAGGTTGTAGCGGCGGATCTGACCGTGTATGCCGGGATTGACCTCGCACACGTTGCAGGGCACGCCGACCGGGATGTAAATCTTGTTGTCGGGGCCGAAAGCGAGGAACTTCCAGTTGTGGTGGACTTCGGGCGGCAACTTGAAGGCGTCCGTCAAATCCACTGGTGTCGGGATGTTTTCCAGGTTGGCTTCGATGTTGTCGTAGCGCAGCACCTTGTTGATGGCGATGACATAGAGCGAACCTTTGTGGAACAGTACGCCGTTGGGCTGCACCAGTTTCTCGGCAATGATTTTGGAGGTGCGCTTGCCGTCTTGTTCGTAAATGGCGTAGACGCGGCCGATGGCGCGGGTGCCCTGGAATACCGTGCCTTTGTCACCACGGGCCATCATGCGGGCACCCGGGTTGCCATGTGCCCAAAGTTCAACCTGGAAGCCGGGCGGAACCTGCAGCTTGCTGAGGGGGATATTTTCTGGCGGCGTCACCGTCAACGGGACGGGATGGCCAGCGAGGCCCTGGGAATCCATGCGCTCGGGATGGAAGCCCAGTACCCGCGGAACAGGTTTTGCTGCGGGTGCTTGCTGGGCTATGACAGGGGTGCTCACTGTGGCGTACAGGCAGAGTGCAAGTCCACCCGCAGATAGGGTGCGGATGAATCGGGGCATGGTGGCGTTCATCTGATTTCTCCTGGCGATGGTTGTGACGCGGAGGTTGGAGGATAGGAAATTCAACCGCATGAGGCCAAGTATCCCTCCGAAAAGCGTCCTCAAGAGTCGTGCTTTCCTTGATGTGACGATCTGAATTCCCAAGGTTTTGCAGCCCACCGGCACAAACCACATGGAAGTCAGTGGCAACGACGGAGTACCGCCATTGCCAAACACCACCAGGCTGTTGCGCAGCTTCGGCGAGCAGCGCGGTCATGCAGTGCGGCTCTCGGATGAGGAAATCTGGGCCGTGCTCGCCTACATCAAGAGCCGCTGGCCGAAAGAAATTCTCGCCGCGCGCGTGGAGACGTGGAGATACTGCGCCAACGCTAGTTCGGTTTGCCGAACAAGCCGTTCTTCGAACCCTCACTGATCAGCCGCGCGCACTGCGCGTCAGAAAGCCGCGTGTTTTCCGGCGCGGTCTCATCGCGCATCAGATTGCCGGGCTCCTCGCTGTGCTCGCTGCTGTCCATGAGCACGTGCGCCAGTTCGTGGGCGAGCACGATCCCCAGGTCGCGCGTGCCGCGCGTGATCCACACGGTATCAGCGAGTTCCGGCCTCGAGCGGCTGTTGCCGCGGCCGATCGCTTCGGCATCGAACACGGGGCGCTGGCGCGTGCCGGCGACAAAGTAGACGGTCGGCTTGCCGAGCGAGAGGGAGCGGGCGAGCTTCCGCGAGGTGGGAGTGAAGAAGTCGCGATAGCGTTCCGGCGCGGCGATCTGCACCAGCTCAGCCCGCTCAAGCGCCACGCCGCATTGAGCGAGGATGCGCGCGCTTTGCCGGACCGCGGGAAGGATGTCCTCCGGATCCCAGCTGCTTTCCTTGAACCAGACGAGCGTCAGGCGCAGGCCGTGCGTCGGCGCGGCCGGGCTTTGTTCGAGCGCGATTTCACGCCGTTCCAGGACGGCGATCGAACCAGTATCCTGCGCCAGCGCGGGAAGAGCGGCGACAAGGAGCAGGGCGAGCAGGCGCATGTGTGAAATCCGGCAGGAATCGTTTGATTTTAGCGTCCGCTCCCCCTAGGCTTGCGCTCTCTCCGAGGAGATGTTATGGATGCCTCCCTGCCTACGGGCAAAGAAACAGGAGCGCCGAGATGAAACAGCCGTTCATCAAGAAGGGGAATTCCACGAAAAGTGATGGAGCGCCAGTCAGTGGCAACGGCGGAGTACCGCCATTGCCAGGCACCACTAGGCTGTCGCGCAGCAACGGCCAGCAGCGCGGTCATACAGTGCGGCCTGATTTTTTTGTTACAAAACTACGTACTGCTGGCTACACAGTGGCTACACGACCCCCAAAGAAAAAAGGTTTGCTGCCAACTTAATAGCAGCAAACCGTTATTTTTATTGGTGCCGGAGAGATGAATCGAACACCCGACCTTCTCATTACGAATGAGCTGCTCTACCGACTGAGCTACACCGGCTTATCCTGAAATACAGCCTGTGATTATAGCTTGCTGCCCACTTGCTCTGACCCGTTATTGGCCCCCGATAGACGTTGACAAGGTGGCCGACCTCGGTGGGTTATGACAATTCAAACGGGGGTAGTTTTTTGACTACCGGCAGATTTTTCAGCGTCGCATAGACCGGCATGCCATTCTTGTATTTCGGATAATCCTCGCCCTGGATCAGGGGCGCTAGGTAGCGCTTGCAGAAGTCGGTGATGCCGAAGCCGTCTTTGGTGATGAAGTTGCGCGGCATGAATTTTTCGACGTTGGCAACCTTGGACAGTGGCGCCATGCCGAGTTTGTATTTGTAAGGGACGTCGCTGACGCGGTCAATCGTGGGCATGACGGCGTTGTGGCCCTGGAGCGCGAGTTGCACCGCTTTCTTGCCCAGCTCGTAGGCCTGCTTCACGTCGGTCGCTGACGCGATGTGGCGTGCCGCGCGCTGCAGGTAGTCGGCCACGGCCCAGTGAAATTTGTGGCCGAGCGCCTGTTTCACCATGTTGGCCACCACGGGCGCAGCACCACCCAATTGCGCGTGGCCAAACGCATCGCGTGTGCCCTGTTCGGCGAGAAATCTGCCGTCCGCATAGTGGCAGCCCTCGGACACCACCACGCTGCAGTAGCCGTGCGCCTTGACCAGCGCATCCACGCGGGCGATGAATTTCTTTTCGTCGAACACAATCTCGGGAAACAGCACCACCACCGGGATGCCGTGGTCTTCCACCAGGCCACCGGCAGCCGCAATCCAGCCCGCGTGTCGGCCCATGACTTCGAGGACAAAAACCTTGGTCGATGTCTTGGCCATGGATCGCACATCGAACGAAGCTTCCAATGTGGAGACGGCCACATATTTGGCGACTGAGCCAAAGCCGGGGCAGCAATCGGTCATCGGCAGGTCGTTGTCAACCGTCTTGGGAATATGGATGGCCTGGAGCGGGTAGCCCATGCTTTGCGACAATTGGCTGACCTTGTAGCAGGTGTCGGCGGAATCGCCGCCGCCGTTGTAGAAAAAATAGCCGATGTTGTGCGCCTTAAAGACCTCGATCAGGCGCTCATACTCGCGCTTATTGGTCTCCAGCGACTTGAGTTTGAATCGGCAGGAACCGAACGCGCCTGCCGGTGTGAAGCGCAGCAGGGCAATGGCGGCGGCGGATTCTTTGCCGGTGTCGATCAAATCCTCGGTCAGCGCGCCAATGATGCCGTTGCGCCCCGCATAGACCTTGCCTATCTTGTCTTTGTGGGCACGCGCGGTTTCTATCACGCCGCAGGCCGATGCATTGATGACGGCGGTGACACCGCCCGACTGGGCGTAAAAGGCGTTCTTTCTGCTCATGTTGTGGTTTCCTTGAAGGGTTGATTGCGGGAACTTACGCGTCTCAATTAGCCAGTCAGCGCGCGTGTGACCACCTCATGGGTGTCCTTGCTCAAATCGGTTTTGGCTGCCACGCGGCTGATCGCTTCGCGCGCTGCGCTGCGGTAGGGCTCGGCCAGTTTGCTCCAGCGGTCGAGTGCCCGCGCCAGGCGTGCTGCGACTTGCGGGTTTATGGCATCCAGCGCCATCACGCGGTCGCTCCAGAATACATAGCCTGCCGCATCAAGCCGGTGGAAGGCGGCGGGGTTGCCGCAATAGGTGCTAATGACGCTGCGGGCGCGATTCGGGTTGCGCAGACTGAAGTCACTGTGCTGCATCAAGGCTTTGACGGCGGGCAGGATGTTGCCATTGCGGTCAGGGCTAGCAGATTGCAGGCTGAACCATTTGTCGATGACCAACGCTTCGTCCTTGAACATCGCATAAAAGCTTTCCAGCGCCTGGCTTGCTAACGCATGACCGCTGGAGACCAGTGCCGCCAGCGCATTGAAGCGGTCTGTCATGTTGCCCGCGCCGTTGAAGCGTTGCAGCGTTTTCTCTGGCCAATCCGCCTGTCCTGAGCCTGTCGAAGGGCCAGTTTCTTGGCTCGCAAGGCACAGCTTGCTCAAAGCCATACCTGCTAGAGCGCGGCGGCCTGACGACTCGGCATCGGGCGTGTAGGCACCGGTGTCCATATTCGCCATGTAAACGCTTTCCCAATCGGCTTTAAGCGATACCGCGAGCTGCACACGCATGGCCTCACGTACCGCGTGAATCAATTGTGGGTCAACCACCTCAAGCTGCTCGGCAATGTAGGTTTCAGATGGCAGGGTGAGCACCAGTTCTTTAAAGGCTGCAGCAAGGTCTGATTGATGCAAAACAGCCTGCATGGCGGCTAAATAGGCCTCATTTAGCGGTGTATTTATGGCCGTAGAGTTAATGGCAGAAAGAGCAGCGCGCATCGCCAAGCGTTGGCCTGCTTCCCAGCGGTTGAAGGCATCGCTGTCGTGCTTGAGCAGGTGCAGCAGCTGCGCATCGCTGTAGTCAAAGTCCAGCACCACCGGGGCGGTAAAGCCGCGCAGTATGGACGGTATCGGCTCGGCATGGATGCCGGTGAAGGTAAAGCTGGTGCTTGGCTGGGTGAGTACCACAGTGTGGTTGTCCATACCTTCGGTTTTATCCCCATTTTCAGAAGAACCAGACAAATGCAATGGCAAATCCTGACCGTCTGCAGCCAGCAAACCAAGCCTCACCGGAATCACAAACAGCTCTTTGAGGTTCTGGCCTGATGGTCCTGCCGTGGGCGCGCAGCTCTGAGTCAAGGTCAGCGTGTAGGTGCTGGCAGCTGGATCGAACGCGCCCTGCGCATGGACACGCGGCGTGCCGGCCTGGCTGTACCAGCGCTTGAACTGCGGCAACAGGCGCGCTAGGTCGGACACCGGGTTGGCATCGGCAATGGCCTGCGCAAAATCGTCGCAGGTCACGGCGTGGCCGTCGTGGCGCTCGAAGTACAGGCTCATGCCTTTGGCGAAGCCTTCCCGACCCGCAGGGTCGTTTGAGCTGGCCACAAGGGTCTGCATCATGCGCACGACCTCGGCACCTTTTTCGTAAATCGTGACGGTGTAGAAGTTGCTGATCTCGACATAGCTGTCGGGCCGCACCGGGTGCGACATCGGGCCTGCGTCTTCTGGGAACTGCGCGGTGCGCAGCAGACGAACGTCCTCGATGCGTTTAACGGCGCGGGCTGATGACTCAGTGCACAGGTCTTGTGAAAACTCCTGATCCCGAAAAACCGTTAATCCTTCTTTTAATGACAGCTGAAACCAGTCGCGGCAGGTGACGCGGTTACCCGTCCAGTTATGAAAATACTCGTGGCCAACCACGCTTTCTATGTTTGAAAAATCAGTGTCTGTTGCCGTGGCCTGGTTGGCCAGCACGTACTTGGTGTTGAAGATGTTCAGGCCCTTGTTTTCCATCGCGCCCATGTTGAAGTCGCTGGTCGCCACGATCATGAAGCGCTCCAGGTCCAGGGAGAGGCCGAAGCGCGCTTCGTCCCAGGCCACCGAATGCATCAGCGAGGTCATGGCGTGCTCGGTTTTATCCAGGTCGCCAGGACGTACATAAACCTGCAAGGTGTGGTCTTTTCCGGCACGCGAGGTGATGCGCTGCTCGCGCGCAACCAATTGACCCGCCACCAGTGCAAACAGGTAGCAGGGCTTTTTATGCGGATCTACCCACTTGGCGAAATGCCTGCCGCCCTCAAGCTCGCCGCTCTCAACCAAGTTGCCGTTGGACAGCAGCACCGGGTATTGGGCTTTGTCGGCACGCAGTGTCACGCTGAACATCGCCATCACATCGGGGCGATCTAAAAAGTAAGTGATGCGCCTGAAACCTTCGGCTTCGCACTGCGTGAAAAACGAATCGTTGCTCACATACAAGCCCATCAGCTTGGTGTTTTTCGATGGGTTGGTGGTGGTGAAAATCTCCAGCTCAAATTCATCGGGCAAATCACTGAGCACCAGTTGCTTGCCGTCCATCTTGAAAGACGTGCCCTGGCCATTAACCTGCACCCGAACCAGGTTCAGCTCGTCACCGTCTAGCTTCAAAGGCTGCGCAGGCACATCCAGATTGCGGCGCAACTTCATTTTGTTCAGTACGCGCGTTTTGTTGGGGTCGAGATCAAAACACAGCTCGACCGTGTCTATCCAGTAGGCGGGCGGGGCGTAGTCAGAGCGGTTGATAGTGACTGACGGGCCTGGTCCGGCTCCGCTGGTATCAAGCTTTTGCAGCATGAGGGTTTCCTGAAAAAGTTGTGTTTGAAATGACGTGTGAAGTTGCGTGTGAAAGTGCGTTTTAAGCAGGCAAAGGCGTAGCGAACATTAAACCCCCTGCTTGAGCGATGCCTCAATAAACTGATCCAAATCCCCATCTAGCACCTTCTGCGTCGCCGATGTTTCGTAGTTGGTGCGCAGGTCTTTGATGCGGCTGTTGTCGAGCACGTAGCTGCGAATCTGGTGGCCCCAGCCTACGTCGGTCTTGCTGTCTTCGAGCTTTTGCTGCGCTTCTTGTTGTTTGCGTAATTCAAAGTCGTACAGGCGTGAGCGCAGCCGCTTCCACGCCACGTCGCGGTTGCCGTGCTGGCTGCGGCCGTCCTGGCACTGCACCACGATGCCGGTGGGGATGTGCGTCAGCCGCACGGCGGAGTCGGTTTTGTTGATGTGCTGGCCGCCCGCGCCGCTGGCCCGGAAGGTGTCTACCCGCACGTCAGACGGGTTGATGTCGATTTCAATCGAGTCATCAATCTCGGGATAGACAAAAATAGATGCAAACGAGGTGTGCCTGCCGCCCGACGAGTCAAACGGCGACTTGCGTACCAGCCGGTGTACGCCGGTTTCGGTGCGCAGCAGGCCAAAGGCGTATTCGCCTTCGATCTTGATGGTGGCACCCTTGATGCCTGCTGTGTCGCCAGCGGTTTCGTCTTCAATCGTGGTCTTGAAGCCCTTGCGCTCGGCGTACTTGAGGTATTGGCGCAGCAACATGCTGGCCCAGTCGCAGGCCTCGGTGCCGCCCGCGCCAGCCTGGATGTCTAAAAAGCAGTTGAGCGGGTCAGCCGGGTTGCTGAACATCCGGCGGAACTCCATCTTTGCAACTTCAGTCGCAACCCGTGCCGCTTCGCCTTCAATGGCCTGCATACCGGCTTCATCGCCTTCGGCTTTGGACATGTCGAACAGCTCGGCGTTGTCAGCCAGTTCGGTACTCAGGCGGTCAATCACATGCACCACGTCTTCGAGTGATTTTTTTTCTTTGCCCAACTCTTGCGCGCGCTTGGGGTTGTCCCAGACCTTCGGGTCTTCGAGGGCGGCGTTGACTTCGTTTAATTTACGTTCTTTGGCAGGGTAGTCAAAGATACCCCCTGAGCTCGTTGACGCGATTGCTCAGGTCGGCGAGCTGGTTGCTGATGCTGTTGATGTGTTCTGCGTCCATGATGAATTTATTCCTGCGGTGTGATGCCGTTGATGGCTAAGCGCGCATTTTCTCATGGCGCGCTGCGGTCAATTCAAAAACCCTTCAATCACTGCCGCCAGCGCATCCGGCTGGTCATGGTGCAGCATGTGGCCTGCGTCCTGGATGGTTGCCTGCTTCAGGTTTGGCACGGCTTTAAGGCGCTCGTAATAGTCAGCCAGCGTGTATTTGTCGCCATGCCATTTGTACATCTCGTTGATGCAGGCATCGACACACAGCGTGGGGGCCGTGATGCGTCGCCAGCTGCTCAGGACTTCCTCAAGCTGGTAGAGGTGGGGGTTGATGATTTTGTGGGCTGGGTCGCCCAGAATTTCCCAGCGGGTGGTGCCGTCTGGCTGCACCTTCGCTGCCGCCCAGTGCTGGGCCAGCCAGCTGGCTTTGTCTTGGCTTAAACGTGGGTTGGTTTTCATCAAGCGCTTGGCCACACTCGCAAGGTCGTCATAGGGCCGCATGGCCAGCTCGCCAGCGTGGAGTTTTTTGAGTTGATCCAGCCATTTCGCGTAGCGTGCAGGCGCATCAAGCGGCTGGGTTGCGGGCATGCCAAAGCCTTCGAGGTTGACCAAGCGGCGAACGCGCGTGGGGCGTACCCCGGCGTACAGCATGACGACGTTGCCGCCCATGCTGTGGCCGACCAAATCTACGCTTTGGTCGGGGTACCAAGCGTCTAATAAAAAATCAAGGTCTGCCAGGTAGTCGGCGTACCAAAAGTTATCGGTAACACCATTGCCGGGTGCGCTGGCCGTTTTGCCAAAGCCGCGCCAGTCGGCAGCGATGATGCGGCGGCCTTGCATGAAAGGATCAGAGAACGCATCAACCATAAATTGGTAGGAGGCCGCCACGTCCATCCAGCCGTGCATCAGCACCAGCGGGGGCAGGGGATTGGCTCCGGGTGAGCTACCCCAGGTCTGGACGTGGTAGTTGAGGCCGCGTATAGGGACAAACACGCTGCGGGAAAGTCTTTTTTCTTTGTACATTGTGTAGATGATAAAGAGTACGCCTTCAAAGCGCAGTCAAAACAGTGACAAAGCCGTTGACTTGGCAGACCATTACGCCGCGCTGCACCACGGCTTTCACTGGCAGGTTGATGCGTACTTCAACATTGCCGATGTCTGCTGCAAGCGTTGGGCAAAAGATGATGCCAAAAAACCAAATGCTATTAAAAAAGTAGCTGTTTACGCCCATAAACAGGGCCTTACAGCCACTTTTTATACCTATTTTGAGCTTCAAAAGGCAGCTGATGCCCTCAGTCATGTGCTTTTTGGTCTTGGTGTGCAGCGCGGCGACCGTGTGGCCATCGTCATGCCGCAGTGCTTTGAGACGGCTGTGGCCTACATGGCGGTTTTCCAAATGGGGGCGGTGGCGGTGCCGCTGTCTATCTTGTTTGGGCCGGAGGCGCTGGCGTTTCGGCTGATGGATAGCGAGGCGGTAGTGGCGATTGTTGATGCGAGCAGCAGTGCCAGCATCACGGCAGTGCGCGGGGAATGCCAGTCGCTGCGCTCTGTGGTGGCCGTGGGCGATGGTCAGGGTGACGTGCAAGGCGATGTTGATGACGCCAGCGCTGTTGCTGCTAAAAAGGCTGCCTTTCCGCTAGTCAAAACGAAGGCTATTGAGCCAGCCGTGCTGATCTACACCAGCGGTACGACCGGCCCGCCCAAGGGCGCACTGATTCCGCACCGCGCGCTGATCGGCAATCTGAGCGGCTTTGTCTGCAGCCAGAACTGGTTTGGTTTTGACGGCAAAACAAACCTGCAGTCCGATGCCATCTTCTGGAGCCCGGCAGACTGGGCCTGGACCGGTGGCCTGATGGATGCGCTATTGCCCACGCTGTATTTCGGCAGGCCCATCGTCGCCTTCAACGGCCGCTTCAGCCCTGAGCTGGCTTTCACGTTGATGCAGCAACACGCTGTGACGCACAGCTTTTTGTTCCCTACCGCGCTCAAAGCCATGATGAAGGCCTACCCCAAACCGCGCGCGCATTTCAGGCTCAAGCTGCAAAGCATCATGAGCGCTGGTGAGGCGGTGGGCGATGCGGTGTTTGGCTATTGCCGCGATCAACTCGGCGTTACGGTCAATGAAATGTTTGGCCAGACCGAGATCAACTATGTCGTCGGTAACTGTGCAAAATTTTGGCATGCAAAGCCCGGCAGCATGGGCAAGGGCTACCCCGGCCACCGGGTGGCGGTGATTGACGATGACGGACATGAATGCGCGGTGGGTGTGCCGGGTGATGTAGCCGTACACCGCTTCGACGTGCATGGCCAACCCGACCCGGTGTTCTTTCTCGGTTACTGGAAAAACGAAGCTGCAACCAGAGCCAAATTCACCGGTGACTGGTGCCGTACCGGCGACCTGGCCAGGCGCGATGCCGACGGTTACCTCTGGTACGAAGGCCGGGCCGACGATGTCTTCAAGACCGCAGGCTACCGCATAGGGCCGGGCGAGATAGAGAACTGCCTGGTCAAGCACCCGGCAGTCGCCAACGCAGCCGTGGTGCCCAAGCCTGACCGCGAGCGCGGTGCAGTGGTCAAGGCCTATGTCGTGCTGGCTCCTGATTTAGCAGCTGCTCGCGCGCGTATTCAGGGCTCTACAGCCGTTTTTGATGCTGAAATAACAGCTAAATTGCAGCTCCACGTCAAAAAAATGCTGGCACCCTATGAGTATCCAAAAGAAATCGAGTTCATTGACGAGCTGCCCATGACGACGACGGGTAAGGTGCAGCGGCGGGTATTACGCCTGCAAGAAGAAAAACGCTCCGAGTCGTAAACTTGGCTGATTGCAATTGCAGCTAACTGGCCCCGCTTTTGTTTATCAAACGGTCCATCACAAACACCATGAATAAAGTTCAACTCGGCAGCAGCGATCTTCACGTCACGCCCATTTGCCTGGGCAGCATGACTTTTGGGGCGCAGGTCGATCAGCCCCTTGCC
The DNA here is from genome assembly GCA_038902815.1 of Polaromonas sp. Taxonomy (GTDB): domain Bacteria; phylum Pseudomonadota; class Gammaproteobacteria; order Burkholderiales; family Burkholderiaceae_C; genus Polaromonas. The sequence continues at coordinate 11,322 of JBCKNF010000030.1, forward strand.
CACACCATTCTTAACCGCGCCCTCGAGCACGGCATTAACTTTATCGACACGGCAGAGATATATTCAGTCCCTGTACGGGCTGAAACCTTTGGTGCTACTGAAACCATTCTTGGCAACTGGTTTGCCACCACGCCCAGTGCGCGCAACGCTGTGGTGCTGGCATCTAAAGTAGCAGGCCCAGCGCGTGGCATGGACTGGGTGCGCGGCGGCAGCCCCGACCTTACAGCGGCTGACATCGAGGGGGCCTGCAACGACAGCCTCAAACGCCTGAAGACCGACGTGATTGACCTCTACCAGATCCACTGGCCAGTGCGCCATGTACCGGCGTTTGGTGCGGTGTATTTTGATCCGGTCAAAGACAACCAAGCGCTGTCGTCGATTCACACCCAGCTTGAGGCTTTCAGTGGCTTGGTCAAAGCTGGCAAAGTGCGTGCGATTGGCTTGTCTAACGAGTCCCCCTACGGCGTGCACGAGTTTGTGCGCCTAGCAGAGCAGTACGCTTTGCCGCGCATCGTCAGCGTGCAAAACCCGTATTGCCTGGTTAACCGTAGCTTTGAAAACGGGCTAGACGAAACCTCGTATCGGCTGGGTGTGTCTCTACTGGCTTATTCACCGTTGGCATTTGGTCTGCTGACGGGTAAGTACGACGCCGTCGGTATCGCCGACCCGCAGCACCCCAACCTTGGCCGCATGAGCCTCTATGAGAGCATGCGCAAACAGCGCTGGGGCAGGCCTGAAGCACTGGTAGCTGCCAAGCGCTACAACGCTCTAGCCCGCACCAATGGCATGACGCCGACCCAGATGGCGCTAGCCTTTTGCTATACCAAATGGCATGTCGCCAGCACCATCATCGGCGTCACATCGGTGGCGCAACTCGACGAAAACATGGCCGCGTGGGGTACCAGCTTGAGCCCAGAGATTCTGGCCAAGATTAACAAAATTCGCTGGGAGATGAGTGACCCAGCGCGGTAGGAAAATGCCTGTTTAAGGACCCTGACGCATCGATTGGCAACCCGTCAATAAAAAAGACCTGAGGAGAAAAGTTTTGGACTATTTGTATTTGGGCCTCGCAGTGGTGCTGGCCTACTTATTGGGCTCGCTGTCGTTTGCTGTCATTGTCAGCCGCGCCATGGGCTTGAAAGATCCGCGCAGCTACGGCAGCAAAAACCCCGGTGCTACCAATGTGCTGCGCTCGGGCAGCAAACCGGCGGCCGTGGCCACCTTGTTGCTTGACGGCCTGAAGGGCTGGCTGCCAGTGGTGCTGGTCAAATGGTTTGGCAGGGACTTTGGGCTGGAAGATGGAACAGTTGCCCTGGTTGCTTTTGCGGCGTTTTTAGGCCACCTGTACCCGGTGTTTTTCAAGTTCAAGGGGGGCAAGGGCGTTGCCACGGCGGCCGGGGTGCTGTTGGGCATTGACTGGCTGCTGGGCCTGGCGACGCTGGCGACCTGGCTGATCGTGGCCTTTTTTTCGCGCTATTCCTCGCTGGCATCGCTTGCAGCGGCGGTTTTCGCGCCCATGTTTTACTTGCTGGGTGACCGGGCTGCCTGGTATGTTGATAAGAGCATTGTGGCTGCGCTGGTGGCAATCAGCGCTTTGCTCGTCTATCGCCACCGCGAGAACATTAACAAGCTGCTCAAGGGCACCGAATCAAAACTCGGCGCTTCAAAACAGGCAG
>JBCKNF010000031.1:0-12147 GCA_038902815.1 Polaromonas sp.
GCGTCAAAGAAGCCTGATAGATGATAGAAATTGGAGAGAAAACATGTTGAGCGTCAAAAAACTTTATACCGAATATCCTAACGATCACGGTGAGGTCATCAAGGCTGCGCAGGACATCAGTTTCGAGGTGCCGGAAGGCAAGCTGTTTACGCTGCTCGGTCCGAGCGGCTGCGGCAAGACCACTACGCTGCGTTCAATCGCCGGACTGGAGCGTCCGAAATCCGGTGAGATTAGGGTAGCCGGGACGGTCGTCTATGCGTCGGATAAAAACATTTTCATCCAGCCCAACAAGCGCAATTTCGGCATGGTGTTTCAATCCTATGCGATCTGGCCGCACATGAACGTGTTTCAAAATACATCGTTCCCGCTCGACGTCGGCAGTCGCAAATTCAGCAAGAAAGAGATCGAAGAACGAGTGATGCGGGTACTGACCACAGTCGGTCTTGATGAATTCGCCGGTCGCGAAGCCACCAAGTTGTCCGGCGGTCAGCAGCAGCGCCTGGCACTGGCGCGCGCGCTGGTGATGGAACCAAAGCTGCTGCTGCTCGACGAACCGCTGTCCAATCTCGACGCCAAGCTGCGCGAGCGCATGCGCTACGAACTGAAACGGATGCAGCGCGAAATCGGGGTGACCACGGTATATGTTACGCACGACCAAAGCGAAGCGCTGGCGCTGTCGCACGAAATCGCCGTGATGAACGCAGGGCATATCATGCAGATCGGTTCGCCGCGCGATATCTATGAGCGGCCGGGCAACAAGTTCGTCGCCGATTTCGTCGGCCTCACCAATTTTCTGGATGCGACGGTGGAAGCGCCGGAGGCCAACGACAGCGGGTACCGGGTTAATTCCAGCATCGGCCAGTTGAGCGTTACGTCGTTCGACCGGCTCGGCAAAGGCGATCCGGTATTGATTTCGGTACGGCCGGAAGACGTCGAGTTGACCGAGCAGCGCCCGGGCGGCGCCAACGTCATCGAGGGAACAGTCGACTTCAAGGTATTCCTGGGCGAGTACCTGGATTACCGGATCAAGGTCGGCGAGCATCAGGTGCTGGCGCGGGCGCATACGTCATTCAAGGCGCCGGTCGGCGCGACCGTGTACATGAAGCTGGACCCTGAAAAGTGCATGACGATCCAAAACAACCTATAGGAAAGCAGACCATGAGCACCGAATCGCACTACCACAGCAATAAAGAACGGGTTTTCGTACGCGCCATCGCCGGTGCCTACAACCTCAAGGATGAGCTGGCAAGATTGCGTGCCCAGCCGCGCGTGCGCAAAGCCAGTGACATCAAATTCGTCGATGGACCGCAGGCATTCAGCCGGCACTACGTCGAGCCGAAAGACGGCATCACTCAGACCTTCCATTTGCACCTCGAGGAGTATGGTCCGGGCGGCAAATCGCAAAAGCACGGGCATGTCAACGAAGCCGCGTTCTACATCCTTGATGGCACCGGCTACGAAATCCATGATGGCATCCGCTACGACTGGAGCGCAGGCGACATCGCCATCGTGCACAACAATTGCGTGCATCAGCATTTCAACGCCGACGCCGTCAAGCCGGCGCGGGCACTGGTGATCAAGACCAAACCGATGTACCTGTTTATGAATATGCTGTTTCAGTATCAGGTGGAGTCGCGTTCGTTGGAGCCGGCGCCGGGCGGCGAGGGATTCGAGGTGCGCGAAGCCGAGGTAAATTTCAATCACGCTGACTAAGGGAGTTGGCAAATGCGAAAGTACCACCCACTCGTCATTGCGAGCGAAGCTGGATCTAATTTTAAAAAAGCAGGAGTATCGAATGGTAAAAGACGCAATGGTGTCAGAGGATTTGGCGAAGAAGTTTACGACTGAAAAAGAGACACCTTATTCGCGTTGGGTGGCTGCAGAAGGACTCGACATCATCAGTGCACACTATGTGCCCAGCTTGCATACGGTGGCTCTGAAGCCGTGGCTGCGCCGCGGTGGATCCGGGGTGTTCATCAATCATGAAGCGTCGCGCACCTCGAATGACTGTTATGTGTGCCAGATCCCGTCCGGCAAACAGCTGGAGCCGCAGCGGCAATTATTTGAAGAAATGATTTACGTGCTCAACGGCAGGGGGTCGAGCACGGTCTGGAACGATGCCGGTCAACGAGTGACGTTTGAATGGCGGGCCGGCTCGCTGTTTGCCATTCCGCTGAATGCGACCTGCCAGCACTTCAATGGCTCTGGCAAAGACGCCGCACGCTTCGTTGCGGTGACCAATGGCCCATCGGTGATCAATCTGTATGAAGACATAGCTTTCGTCTTCAATACCCAGTACGATTTTAAAAACCGCTTCTCCGGCGAGCCGGGTTATTTCGATAATAAAGGCGAGCAAAAAGGTCTTTTGCTGGAAACCAATTTTGTCGCCGATGCGGTCAATCTGCCGCTGATCAGCGCCAAGGAACGCGGGGCCGGTGGCGGACACATACGCTTTAATATGGCCAAAGGCTCGATGAACAGCCACATTTCCCAGTTCCCGATCGGCACCTACAAGAAAGCCCACTGCCACGGCCCTGGCGCCCACGTGATCATCCTGTCCGGCGAAGGTTACAGCCTGATGTGGCAAGAAGGCGAAGAGCCACGGCGCTACGAATGGCAGGTGGGTTCGATGATCGTTCCGCCTAACCTGTGCTTCCATCAGCATTTCAATACCGGCACCACCCCGGCGCGCTATCTGGCGTTCAAGCACGAGGTGGTTTCGATTCGCAATGCACAGGGCGTACCCAAGGCATGGATCAGCCAACGTGTGGGCGGCGATCAGATCGATTACGCCGACGAAAGTCCGCTGATACGCGAGCTGTTCAGCGAGGCGCTGTCAAAGCATGGACTGGCGCCGCGTATGGCAGAGGCCTATGAGGCGGAGCTTGCAGACTTGCCGCCTAAGGCATAAATACATCGGATTGACAGAAAGCGGTTGACATCCGCCAAGATGCTGCGTAATCTTCGTCCAAGCTAGTTTCTGGTTTAGGAATACCGTTCTGTATATCAGAACCATCGTGAGTGGTGGGGAAGTGGTTCGGTAAGGGTATCTACCAAGGTTGGTTTTAATTTATTAACGAGGAGACTTAAATGTCAGACGCAAAAAAGAAGTTGATCGTCATAGCCATCGCGGCTGCGTTTGCCTTGCCGCTCGCGGCGCAGGCGCAGTCCAGCGTGACTGTCTACGGCAAGCTTTATCCGCAAATCACCAGCTACAGCATCACGGGTGCCAGCGCAGTGGGTACTGCAGGCAACTCGCTTAGAGCCGCGATCCCAATCACAGCGCAAACTGCGAACGTTTCCGGAACGGTGATGGAGTCATCCAATTCCCGTCTCGGTTTTCGCGGTACGGAAGACCTCGGTGGCGGTTTGAGGGCACTGTTTCAGCTGGAAACGACGCTTGCCGTTGACTCCGGCGCCACCGGTTCCACCACCGCTTTTTTTAATCGCGACACCTTCGTCGGACTGTCGGGTGGTTTCGGCACGCTCAGGTTCGGTATTATTGATACTGCGTACAAGAACCTGGGCGACAACTTGAGCATGCTCGGCATTTCCAGCGGCAACTTCGTATCGACCTCTAATATTTTGGCCGAGCCGACCTTTGGCTCTAGTGGCTCTACCCGTTTCCATCAGCGGCCCCCCAACACCATTCACTACACATCGCCAAAGGTTGGCGGATTCGAGGGGCTGTTCAGCTATTCGCTGGGTGAAGTTGCGTCGAATGCTCAACAAAATTCGATAAGCTCAGCGGGTGTCAGGTATGTAAAGGGCCCGCTTTATGTGGCATTGGCGCATGAAATCCACAATAACCGGTTTGGTCTCTCAAGATTTGCCACCGCCAATCGGAATACTGGCCCCGGCAGCAGCGGCAGCGGCAACGGCTTCATAGCAGCCACGGGTGCCAGTTCGGTCGACCGTTCTACTCGCTTGACGGCAGACTACAGGTTCACTCCCAGCACCCGTGCTCAAGCAAACCTGGCCAGGCTGGAATACAAGGAAACAGGTGTTGCTGTAAACGGGAAATTGGCAGGCTACCAGACCACGACCTGGTCGCTGGGCGTGGATCACAAGCTCAGCGCCGCTGTAACGCTGGCAGCTTCCTACGGCCAGGCTGCAGCTGGAGACTGCACACGGGTCGGCGCTGCTTGCAGCACAGCAGGGCTCGATGGCAAAATGCTAAACCTCGGTGCATCCTACGCGCTGTCGAAACGGACGTGGCTGTACGCAATCGCGTCCCAAATGACGAATGGTTCCTCAGCGATCGGCAACAATTCAGGTGGCAATATTCCGGCGCCTAGCGGTGGTGCCGATATCCGTCAAGTTGCGATCGGTATCAACCACAACTTCTAAGGAAGGCATCACAGACGCGGCCTAGTCCTGAACAGCAGGTCTCAAGGTCACTGTCCGGCAGTATTCAATCCGGTGCATGCCGCGTAGGCAAGGCGGCGGAGAAATTGGGCTCTGACCCCAAAAACTCCATAAAGGAAATGCCGTGGGCAAGGAATCGCATTACAGCAGCAAGAAGGACCGGGTATTTCTGCGCGCGATCGCAGGACCGTACAACCTGGAAGTGGAACTACAGCGCCTGCGCTCGATGCCGCGCGTCATCAAGGGCACCGAGATGAAATTTCAGGACGGCCCGCAGTCTTTCAGCAAACATTTCGTCGAGCCGGTCGATGGCCTGACCCAGACCCTGCATATCCACCTGGAAGAGTACGCTCCGGGCGGCCGCACCCAGAAGCATGGCCATGTGAACGAAGCGGCGTTTTACATCCTCGACGGCACCGGCTATGAAATCCACGACGGCATCCGCTACGACTGGGATGCCGGCGATGTTGCGATCGTGCATAACAACTGCGTGCACCAGCACTTCAACAAAGATCCGCTCAAGCCGGCGCGTGCGCTGGTGATCAAACCCAAGCCCATGATGATGTTCATGAACCTGCTGTTCCAGAAGCTGGTGATTCCAAGGCCGACCGAGCCGACCGAGGGCGGTGTCGGTTATGAGCCGCGCCATTTCGAAGAAAACTATAACCACGACACGAAGTAAGGAACGAATCATGGCATGGGGCGAATCAAAAGCATGGCTGACCGGCAGCACAAACCAGAAGCTTTATCAGGGTTTGTTGAATGATGCGCAAGCAGCGCCGGTGCGTAATGGTAAGCGCAAGAAGGTCGTGCATCCGAGTGAGATGCCGTGGGAAATGTCGCGTCAGGGCTTGCTCAAACATTTGTTGAATGAACAGATGAATACCCGAATGGAATCGGTTGATGCGTACATGCAGATCATCCCGCCGGGTAGCCAGTCGGGCAAACACCGGCATCTGGCGGAGGAATGCCTGTATGTGCTGGAAGGACGCGGCTACGATTTACATCAGGACTGCGACGTTGAAATCACCGACACCTATCACTGGAAACCGCAGGATGAAGTTAAGCGCTACGAGTGGGAAGCGGGCGACGTGATTTACATTCCGCCGAATACGATTCATCAGCATTTCAATGCCGATCCCGACCAGCCAGTGCGGCTGATCTCGGCGATCAATCGCATTTATCAGAAGTTTGGCTTGAATGATCTGGAGCAGCTTGAAGATGCGCCGCAATACCAGCCTGGCGTGGTGCTGACGGCGGAGATGGTGGCGCAGTATCTGAAACCGAAGGCAAAGCAGCCGGCGTGATGCGTATCGGCGGCGGCATCCTGCCGCGTTGATGTGGCGCGCTGATGGGTGAATGGCTCGCGCTGCTGTTGGCTTGCTGCTTTGCCGCGGCGCGTATCAATTCTGCGTCGGATGTTGCTTCGGGCACTGCTTTATCGGATTCAAGGCCAGCGCTTGTTGATTGGGATCGATGTAGACCTTGCCATCCACCGTATGCACCGCGTAGGTCCGCAGCGGGATCATGCAGGGCGGCGTCACCACTTCGCCGGTGCGGATATTAAAAGCGCCGTGATGAAAATCGCATTCGATGACGTCGCCGTCGATATACCCTTCGGACAGTGAGCCGGGTCCGTGGGTGCAGTTATCGTTGGTCACGTAAAACTGGTTTCCAATGTTGAACACGGCAAGCGACATTCCGTCTTTTTCAACCTTGGTGACGCAGCCGACGGCTACGTCGGTCGTAGCGCACAGTTCGAGCAGATGCAGCAGATGAAAATCTTTTATTTCACTCATAATGGTAGTCGTAGTAATACATTATTGATTGTCGTCGGCAGAGTTATTGGGGTCAGCCACCCATCTCGGTTAATCAAAGTTGCACTTCGAATTTGAATTCACGATATTCTAAGTTTCTTGTTAGGAACATCATTCCGCATAAGAGAACGAAAAAATTGACGCCATCGCAGCGTTATTTTGAGCCTATTTGCATAGCTACAAAATTTGACTGAAAAAACTCTTTTGAGGAAATTTGAAATGACCAGACGCGAACAAAATGAACTACTGACACAGACCGGTCCGGGCACATCGATGGGCGATCTGTTTCGCCGCTATTGGATACCGGCGCTGATGTCGAGTGAATTGCCTGAGGCCGACTGTCCGCCAGTACGCGTCAAGCTGCTGTCCGAACGCATGATCGCGTTCCGTGACACTGCAGGCAAACTCGGTCTGACCGACGAATTCTGTGCCCATCGCGGGGTTTCGCTGTGGTTCGGTCGCAATGAAGAGAACGGCCTGCGCTGTTCTTATCATGGCTGGAAATACGATACCACCGGCCAGTGCGTCGAGGTTCCGTCGGAACCGGCCGAAAGCGGCTTTTGCAAAAGAATCAAACTGAAGTCGTATCCCTTAGTCGAGCGCGGCGGTATCCTGTGGACTTACATGGGCCCGCCCGAGCTGCAGCCGGAGTTGCCGGAATTCGAATTCGCGATGGTCAGTCCCGAGCGGCGCTTCATTTCGAAGCGCAACCAGGAATGTAATTATCTGCAAGCGATGGAAGGCGGCATCGATTCCAGCCACGTATCGTTCTTGCATAGCGGCGCGCTAGAACATGATCCGCTTTTCAAGGGCGCCAAGGGCAATAAATACAATCTGCAGGATTTCCAGGTCAAGTTCGAGGTTGTCGAATCCGAAGGCGGCCTGTTGATCGGTGCTCGCCGCAATGCCGAAAACGGCAATTATTACTGGCGCATCACGCAGTGGGTGATGCCGTGCTTTACTGCGATTCCTCCACGTGGCGACCATCCGATTCACGGCCATTTCTGGGTGCCAATCGATGATGAAACCTGCTGGTCGTGGAGTTATGACTATCATCCGGCGCGCGACCTGACAGACAAGGAAGTCCAGGCCATGAACGATGGCTATGGCGTCCACGTGAAGCTGATTCCCGGTACCTTCATTCCGCTGCAGAACAAGGACAATGACTACCTGATGGATCGCGTCGGCCAGAAGGCAAAAGTGACTTACAGCGGCATCGCGGGTATCGCAATCCAGGATTCATCGCTACAGGAAAGCATGGGACCGATCGCTGACCGCAGCAAGGAAAATCTGGTCTCGACCGACAATGGCATCATCATGGCGCGCCATCGTCTGCGCAAGGCGGTTGAGGCGCTGAAAAAGGGCATAGCGCCGCCGGGGCTGGATCCCGTCACGCACAGGGTACGTTCGGTGTCGATCGTGCTGCCGCCGGATGTTGCGTTCAAGGATGCGGCCAAGGAGGCCTTGATCGCCCATGAAGGCGTGCCGTTGACTTCCGTGTAAGTGCGGCGTGGCGATGCTCGGAGCGGCCAGGAAAAGCACCACTCATCTGCAGGCGCTCGATAAGGTCAAGGAATGGACGCGCGAGCGCTTCAAGCTGCCCGCAGAGGCAGCGATCCTGGTGTCCGAGATCGCCTGCGCGGTGCCCGGTTGTCCGCCGCTGGAAACCGTGGTCGCGTTTTGGACGCTGGACCAGACGCGTCATCATTTCAAGTTGTTCAAGCCGGCGATGGCGGTCGTGGAGCAGGATATTCCGTACGCCTGGCTGATGAAGTCGCTGGCCGTTCCAGAAGGTTTTAGCGCCGACTGCTGTTGATTCGCCCGGGACGGAAAATTTTTATAAAGAGAATCGCATGATGGCCAACCTACAGCTAAAGACCGCGCTCCAGACACTGGGCCACACCCAGGCGCTCAAGGACAAAAGCGTGCAGCCGCACAGCTTCGATTTTGAATTCGAAGAAGTGCCGACCATCATCCAGGCATTCCGCCGCATGGTGCGCGGGACCGAATTCGACATCAGCGAGATGGCGATTACCACCTACCTGTGCGCCCGCGCGAATGGCAAACGCTTCACCGCGCTGCCGATTTTTCTGGTGCGCGCCTTTCATCACGGTGCCATCGTGCACAACACGACGCTCGGAATTCGCAGCGCTAAGGACTTGGAAGGCAAGAAGGTCGGCGTCAACCGCGGCTATACCGTGACCACCGGCGTGTGGGCGCGCGGCGTGCTGCAACACGAGCATGGCGTCGACCTGTCCAAGATCACCTGGGTGTTGTCCGGCGATGAACACGTCGCCGAATATCAGGCGCCCGGCAATGTGGTGGCTATCGAAAAAGGCAAGAAGCTGGAAGACATGCTGTTATCGGGCGAGATCGCCGCCGCCATCGGCGTAACGCTCGAGCACCCCGATGTGAAGCCGCTGATTCCGAATGCCAAGGCGGCCGGTTTCGCGGCGCTGCAGACCAGCGGTTATTATCCGATCAACCATACCTTGGTCGTGAGGGATGAGCTACTAGAGGCGGATCCGGGTCTGGCGCTGGAGCTTTTCAATGTCTTCGCCGAGTCCAAACGTCGTTATGTCGAGCGCCTCAAAAATAATCAGATTACCGAGCCATCTGCGGCTGACCAGCTGTATCGGCGCGTGATGGAAATTACCGGCACTGATCCGCTGCCCTACGGCATTGCGCCGAACCGGCAAATGATAGAGGCGGTGATCCGCTACGCCGACGAGCAGGGCATCATCAGCCAACCTTTTACAGTCGAAGAATTGTTCGCACGCGGTACGCACGACCTGGTGGCATAACCGACTTAAGCATCGCGATATTTCCGCCCCGAATAAAATCGGAGTCTGCCGCAAGTTGCGCGGCGCTCCGGATCCTGAACAATACGAAAGAAGAGCACCATGGACTCCAAAGAATCAGCTGTCACCATTCCGGCATTGCAGCAGATGAAGCGCGATGGCAAAAAGATCGTCGGCGTGGTCGCCTGGGATTACCAGATGGCGCAGATCGTTGACCGTGCCGGCGTCGAAATCGTGTCGGTCGGCGATACCGTCGGCATCAATTTGTGGGGTCATCCGAATCCGCTCGAGATCACGATGGAGGAAATGATCGTGGTCTGCAAGGCGGTGCGGCGCGGCGTCAAGCGGGCGCTGGTCAGCTGCGATTTTCCGTACGGTCCGCTGCAGGAAGGCGTCGATGCCGCAGTGCGCGCCGCGATCCGGCTGGTGAAAGAGGCGGGCGTGGACATGGTCAAGCTCGATGGCGCGGCCGACTTTCCGGAAGCGGTGGCCGCCATCGCCCGCGCCGGAATTCCGGTCTTCGCGCAGTTCGGCATTACGCCGCAGACCGCGCTCCAATACGGCATTCAATACAGCGCCGCCAACAAACCGGGTGCGCTGGCGACGCCTGCCATGATAGCGCGGCTGGTGGCAGAGGCCAAGCGACTCGAAAGCGCCGGTGCGTCGCTACTCGACTTTACCAACTCCGGCGCGCTGGCCGGCGCTGCGGTCGTCAACGCGGTGTCGATTCCGGTCATCGGCGGCTTCGGTGGTGGTCCTTGGCTGGATGGACGGATGCGCATGGCGCATGCGGCGATTGGGTATGCCGCCAGCGCGATCGATTCCGAGGTGGAAAATTATGCCAATGTGGCTCGCATCACTCTCGATGCGATCACGGCCTACGCTGGCGACGTACGCGCGGCGCGCCAGATCAAAGGCGCCGCTCCTGCCAAACCTGCACCCTGATTGGATTGAAATATGCCTATCACTGTAATCGACGGTATCGCGACACGTTATGACGTGATCGGCTCCGGGCCGCCTTTGCTGATGTTTTCGCCGGGAGGATTTAATGCAACGCTGGAGATGTGGTCTTCGCTCGGCGTGTATGCCCGCACCAAACCGCTTCAGCACCTGGCGCAGAAGTACAGCTGCATCGTGTTTGACCGGCGCGAGACCGGCCAATCGGGCGGGCGCGTTGAGCGCGTGACCTGGGCGCACTACGTCGCGCAAGGCAAGGGCTTGCTGGATCACTTGAACATCAAACAGGCGCATCTGATGGGCGGCTGTATGGGCTGTTGTCCGGTGCTGGCGTTTGCCGTGGCCTACCCCGAGGTCGTGCTGAGCATGGTGCTGTACTGGCCGGTCGGCGGCGCCAGATATCGGCTCACCGGGCACCAGCGTTTTGCCGAACATCTGGCGTTTGTGCATCAACAGGGCTTGGCGCAGGTGGTCGCGCTGGTGCAGAAGGATGGCAAGCCCTTCGGCGCCGATCCGCGCGGCGGTCCGTGGGCTTCGGTGATCGCACATGACCCGGCCTTTGCCGAACGCTATGTGAAGCAAAACGTCGAGCAGTACAAACTGATCGTGGCCGGCATGGTGCGCACGCTGATCGACCGCGATACGGCACCGGGCGCCGAACCCGAGGACTTGATGCGACTCGATATCCCGGCCCTGATCGTGCCCGGCAAGGACGCGTCGCATGCCACTTCAGCGGCGCGCTATCTGGAAGAATGCCTACCCCGATCCGAATATTGGGATGTCTCGGTCGCCGACCAGACCGAAGAGCGCAGCGCCGCGCGCCTGCTGGAATTCTTCGCTGCTGCCACAGCACCCCGCTATGAGCCTGTCAAACCATGATCATCGATATCCACTGCCATTACACCACCGAGCCCGCGGCCTTCCACACGTTTCGTGACAAACAGCTCGCCGGGCTCGCCGATCCTGCCCGCAAACCGGCCTCGACCGACCTCGGCATCAGCGATGAGGTGCTAATCAAGAGCGTTGAGCCGCAGCTCAAGTTGCAGCGCGAGCGCGGCAGCGACCTGACGATTTTTTCACCGCGCGCCGCCGGCATGGCACATCACGTCGGCACCGAGGCGATCAGCCAGCAGTGGACCACGGTCAGCAATGACATCATCCATCGCCTGTGCACGCTGCTGCCGAATAATTTCGTCGGCGTCGGGCAGCTGCCGCAGTTTCCCGGTGTTTCGCCGAAGAACTGTATTCCGGAGCTGGAGCGGATCGTCAATGAACTCGGCTTTGTCGGCGTGAATTTGAATCCCGATCCAACGGGCGGCTACTGGACCGATCCGCCGCTGATCGATCGCTACTGGTATCCGATCTACGAAAAACTGTGCGAGCTCAATGTGCCGGCGATGATCCACGTGACCTCGTGCTGCAATCCCAACTTCCACCACACTGGCGCGCATTACATCAATGCCGATACCACCGCCTTCATGCAGCTCATCCAGGGCAATCTGTTCAAGGATTTCCCGACGCTGAAATTCGTCATCCCGCATGGCGGCGGTGCGGTGCCGTATCACTGGGGGCGCTACCGCGGCCTGTGCCTGAGCATGCAAAAGATGCCGCTGATCGAGCATGTGATGAAAAACGTGTATTTCGATACCTGTGTCTATCATCTGCCGGGCATCGAACTGCTCACCAAAGTGGTTCCCATCGATAACATCCTGTTCGCCTCCGAAATGCTGGGCGCGGTGCCGGGCATCGATCCGGAAACCGGTCACAGTTTCGACGATACCAAACGCTATATCGATCAGGTCACCGGCCTCAGCGAAGAGAACCGCTACAAGATATTCGAAGGTAACGCTCGCCTGGTGTATCCACGTCTGGACGCTTTGCTGACCAAGCGTGGCGATCCCGCCAAAGAGTTCTGATAACACCCACGAGGAAAACCGCATGTCCACGCTTCCCCGCCTCAACGGCATTATTCGCGCTCTCGAAGCCGGCCAGCATTCGTTTACTTTGTTTGCGCCCTGCGAGCTTGAAACCGCAATCGAGCTGCAGAGTTCGAAATACGATGGTATTGTTTTTGAGGGCGAGCATCGCGGCTGGGATATCAAAGCCTTGCGCGACAGTCTGCAATACCTGTTGAACCGCGGACAAATCGTCAAATCCGGATCGCCGGCACCGGCCGTCACGCCGACCGCGCGCATCCCGGCCAA
>JBCKNF010000032.1:0-11150 GCA_038902815.1 Polaromonas sp.
ACCCGCTGCACCGGCTGCCCCTGCGGCTCAGACTACTCTGAACCCGCAAGCTGCTTGGCCGTTTCCAACAGCCAGCAGGCCGTAAGCAGTAAGGTACTTCTGCTTGAAAAGCCCAACGTCTCCGGACGCTGGGCTTTTTTTATGCCTTCATCACAGCTTCAAGCGTGTAGTTCTGGCCGCCACGGTAAGCGATCTTGTGCGCACCCACGCGGTTGCCCAGTTCTGCGCAGCGAACCAGTGACCAGTCTTTTTCAAGACCGAACAACAGCGCACCACGAAACGCATCACCGCAGCCAGTTGGGTCTACCACTTCTTTGGCAACGACTGGAGCCACCAGCGTCTTCACGCCGTCCACCCAGACTTGACAGCCTTCTGCCCCCAGTGTGACGATCAAGCCTTTGACGCGTTGCGACAGTTCGACGCACGACAGGCCCGTACGATCACAGAGCATCTTGGCTTCGTAATCATTGACAGCAACCCAGGTAGCCAGGTCCATGAAGTGCGCCAGCTCTTTGCCGTCAAACATCGGCAGACCCTGACCCGGATCAAACACAAACGGAATGTTCGCGGCCTTGAACTGCTCTGCGTGCTGCAGCATGGCATCGCGCCCGTCCGGCGAGATGATACCGAGTTTGATGTCGCTACGCGCTGCAATTTTGGTCACATGGGCCTGCATCATTGCGCCTGGATGAAAGGCCGTGATCTGGTTGTTGTCACGGTCCGTCATGATCATGGCTTGTGCTGTGTAATTGTCAGCAACCTCGCGCACAAACTCGCAACTGATACCCATGCCCGTCATGCGGGCGGCGTACTCTGCACCGTCGCTGCCGACGGTGGCCATTGGCAAAGGCGTGCCGCCCAGTTGCTTCAAGGCATAGGCGATGTTGCCGGCGCAACCGCCAAACTCACGCCGCAAGGCCGGCACCAGAAAAGACACATTCAGAATATGCAACTGATCGGGCAGGATTTGCTCGGAGAAGCGCCCCTCAAAAGTCATGATGGTATCAAAGGCGAGTGAGCCACAAATTACAGCAGACATTTATTTTCTCTATGGGCGAATGAATGGAAAGAAGAAAGGGTGAAAGGATCAGCTCAAGGATAAAAAATCAGTACGCGATAGCCCGCCACGCCGAGCAGGCCTTGCGGTGTGGAAGCGGCCGGGGTATCAGCACCCAGCACTTGCATGACCACCGCACCTGCAAAATCAGAGCCCGCCCCCAGCAGTCCGTTGCTGCTGCCGAATTGCGCAGGCGTCAGGACACGCCGCACCAGCACCTGATCCTGGGTATCTGTGAGCGTGACTTCAAGCGAGGGCATCGCTACCGCAACAGCGCCGGAATTTTTAAGCATAAAGGTGAGGCGGTATGAATCAGCACTGACCTTGTTGAAAGACGAACTGTCGATGACCAGCGAGTCCATCCTGCGCAAGGGAGCCACTTCACAATGAAGCTGTTCGCACAGTTTCTGTATCCACGGTTTGAAGGCTGGGTCGGCTGCGGCCAGGCTATCTCTTTGCTGAAGCAGAACCTGCAAAACCAGCAAGGTTACCAACGCGAACCCAAACAGGCCAAGCGCAACACACACACTTGGTTTGCGCCAGAATGCCCGCCGCTTTGCATCGCGGACAAACGAGACATCCTTCGCATCATCAGGTGCGTTCAGCGGGAATTCACTTAGAACGTCGCTATCGTCTCTATGGTGGCTGCGTACAGCTGAATCTGCCCGTGCGTTCAAGCCTTCCTCGTGCCCTGCCTGCGCCTGTGCAAGCTCTGCTCGCACCGTCTCACTGTGTTCATCAACTTGCAAACCATCTGGTTCCTGCGGTGCAGGCTGATGGGGCTGATAAGGCTGCTGCTCCGCTGCGGGTTCAGGCGAAAAAACGGGAGCTTGCGGCTGTATCGGTAAAGGAGCGGGAGTAGAGGTATTGCCAGGGTCAGGTGCGGAAGTTTCCTGTGTGGCCTGCAGATGCAGCGACGCATCAAAAACCTCGGCACAATGCCCGCATCGCACCCAGCCCTGAGAGACTTTGAGTTGATCGGTCACGACTTTGAACATCGTGCCGCATGCGGGGCAGCGCGTAATCAGGCTCATTTAGCGGTACATTTTAGGACACCTTTAAAACCTGGCGGTCATCAATATCCATCCGTCTTCGCTGTCGACCACTTGCAGAGCGCACCACGGCGCGTAAGCGGCTTTCAGTTCGTCAGCTTGCCGGGCCAAGATGCCCGCCAGCACCAGATTGCCACCCTTTTCGACATGCCCGCACAGCAGCGGCGCCAGCACTTTTAGCGGCGTGGCCAGAATATTGGCGAGCACTGTTTGATAGCTGCCTTGGGCTTTGTCTGGCAAGCCCGCATGGAGGCGCACATGGTTGGCATCGGCGTTGGCGCGCGTTGATTGAACAGCCACTTCGTCGATGTCCACAGCGTCAATCTCTAGCGCACCAAACTTGGCTGTGCCAATAGCCAGAATGCCCGAGCCGCAGCCGTAGTCGAGCACCCGTCCGAATGAAGCGGCTCGTGAGATCCATCGCAGGCACATGCGCGTTGTCGGATGCGTACCGGTTCCAAACGCCAAGCCCGGGTCAAGCCGAATCAACTGTTTGGCCTCTACAGGCGGCTCGTGCCAGGTCGGTACTATCCAGAACTCGGGCGTGATCTCGACTGGCGTGAACTGTGATTGCGTCAGCCGCACCCAGTCTTGTTCGGGCACGGCCTGAATTGCCAGCAACGCGCAATCAGCAAAAAAATCTTGCGCTTGCAACAACTGGGATGCCTCGCGGGCCAACGCCTCAGTGACAAACAGCGACACCACACGCGAGCGGTTCCAACCCGCCTTCGGTGGTGGCATGCCCGGCTCGCCAAACAGCGCCTGCTCGTCAGCGGTTTCTGCATCAGCGTCCTCAACCGAAACGCTAAGCACGTCTAGCGCATCGAGTGCCTCGCTGACAGTTTCAACACTGTCGGCGGGCACCAGCAAAATGAGTTCAAACATGCTGGCTTAACGGCTTAACCGCTTAGCGAACACGCTTTGAAAGCCACTCTTCAAGGTAGTGAATGTTGGTGCCGCCATCGATGAACTTGGCATCCACCATCAGCTCGCGGTGCAGCGCTATATTGGTGTTGATACCTTCAACCACGGTTTCAGCCAGCGCGCCTCGCATCCGCGCCAGTGCCTGCTCACGCGTGTCGCCATGCACAATGATTTTGCCGATCATCGAGTCGTAATGCGGCGGCACAAAATAATTGGCATAAATATGCGAGTCAACCCGCACGCCCGGCCCGCCCGGTGCGTGCCAGGTCGTGATGCGGCCCGGCGAAGGTGTGAATTTGTACGGGTCTTCTGCGTTGATGCGGCACTCGATCGAATGCCCCTTGAACTGGATGTCACGCTGCTTAAAAGGCAGCTTTTCACCAGCGGCCACCATGATCTGTGTGCGCACAATGTCAATGCCCGTGATCCACTCCGTCACCGGGTGCTCGACCTGCACACGGGTGTTCATTTCGATGAAGTAGAACTCGCCGTTTTCATACAGAAACTCGAACGTACCCGCGCCGCGATAACCGATTTTTTTAACCGCTGCCACGCAGCGCTCGCCGATGCGCTCGATCAGTTTGCGCGGAATGCCGGGCGCTGGCGCTTCTTCAATCACTTTTTGGTGACGGCGCTGCATTGAGCAATCTCGCTCACCGAGCCAGACCGCATTTTTATGCTGGTCGGCCATGATCTGGATTTCAATATGCCGGGGGTTCTGCAGGAATTTTTCCATGTAGACCTCCGGGTTGCCGAAAGCGGCCCCGGCTTCGGCCTTGGTGGTTTGCACCGCGTGCAGCAAGGCCGCTTCGGTATGCACCACGCGCATCCCGCGCCCGCCACCGCCACCCGCCGCCTTAACGATGACCGGGTAGCCCACCTGCTTGGCGGTGCGCTTGATGACGACCGGGTCGTCCGGCAAGGCACCTTCGGAGCCGGGCACGCAGGGCACGCCCGCTTTGATCATGGTCTGCTTGGCCGAGACCTTGTCGCCCATGATACGAATTGACTCCGGCGTGGGGCCGATGAACTTGAAGCCGCTTTTTTCAACCCGCTCGGCAAAGTCGGCGTTCTCGCTCAAAAATCCGTAGCCGGGGTGAATCGCTTCTGCGTCGGTCACCTCGGCTGCCGAAATAATTGCCGGCATATTGAGATAGCTGTCTTTGGACGGCGCAGGCCCGATGCAGACCGACTCATCGGCCAGCTTGATGTACTTGGCCTCGCGGTCGGCCTCTGAATACACCATCACGGCCTTGATGCCGAGCTCGCGGCAGGCACGCTGGATTCTCAAGGCGATCTCGCCGCGGTTGGCGATCAGTATTTTTTTAAACATGGGTCGGTAGTCCGTCTGGTCAGTCTTGGGATGGGACGGAACCCGGTTACTCGATCATGAACAGTGGCTGTCCATACTCCACGGCCTGGCCGTTTTCGCACAGGATACGGGTGATCGTGCCAGACTTGTCGGTCTCGATTTCATTGAGGATTTTCATCGCTTCAATGATGCAGATCGTCTCGCCTTCCTTGACCACGCTGCCGACTTCAATGAAAGGTTTGGCACCGGGGCTAGCCGAGCGGTAAAACGTGCCAACCATCGGCGACTTGACGGCATGGCCAGTGGGTGCCTCTGCCACAAACACGACGGGTGGTGCGGCTGCCACCGCTGCGAGAGCTGCTACCATGGCTACAGCAGGTTGCTGCAGCACCAGAGGCGCACCGCTGGATTTAACGATGCGTACCCTGCCTTCAGCTTCGGTAATTTCAAGTTCCGACACATTGGACTCTGATACAAGGTCAATCAGCGTCTTGAGTTTTCTTAAATCCATGGTGTTGTCTCCAACGACGGTTTTGCGAAGGCCTGGGCAGTGGTCAGCAGCTTTTCACCAAGTTTCGTTATCTGAATGCTTAATGAAAGCTTCTAGGCGTTAAAGCATTTATCAGGTGTCTAAATGGCAAATCGGACAATAGATTTTTTACCAATCAATCCGGGAAGACGCAGAGTGTACATCAAGCAGTTGCGCTTGAAAGTAAAAAATAGCTCACCGACTTTATTTAAAAAACTACTTTTAATGCGCAGTAATAGCTTTATTAGCGCTATTTAAATACATTTAACGGAAGTTATGGAAATTGACTTCCGAAAACCCTATTTTAGCGCCGCCCAAAGCTTCAAGTCGTCCAGCGTGACCTTGCCCGTCTTGCGATGCAGCAATTGTCCGGAGCCGCTAAACACCACGGTGAAGGGCAAGCTCCCGGCGGCATTGCCCAGCGATTTGCTCAGTTCAATACCGCTCAAGCCCGCCATGCCGACCGCAAAACCCAACGGTTTCGCCTGCAGCCATTTGCGCACGGCGCTGGGCTGGTCTACCGCCAGACCGAGTACCTGCCAGTTATTGCCCTTGTTGGCGCTATAAAAGCTGTCGATCAGGGGTAGCTCTTCAACGCAGGGCGGGCACCAGGTGGCCCAGAAATTAACCAGCAGGGGCTTGCCACGAAAGCCGCTCATGGCGAGTACTTTGCCGTCTGGCGTATCAAAACTCAAATCCCAGAACGGGTCTACCTGTTGCAGCGGCGTTGGATGCGGCTGGCTTTTCCACCAGGCTGCACCTGCCCCCGCCAAGCCAGCGGCTGCGGCAGCACTGCCGTAAAGCATTGTTCTGCGTTTCATTTTTCAATCTCCGGGGCGTTTTGTGTATTTTGCACGGTTAGGAGGATCAATTTTTGCACGGCCGGGATATTGCCTCGCGGCGTGCGCCCCTTGGCATCGGCTCTCAAAGCGCCGCGCAAATCGTCGTGGTCATAGACCATGTAGTGAACACCCACATGAACACTCAGTGGTTTGCAAAGGCTGCTCAAACTCAAGGCCTCGACATCGCCACCAGTAAAGCCCTTGACGGTGCGCGGCTCATAGTCTGCGTTGTGCTCTATCAAGGCAATTTCCGCCGACTTGGGGTCATCGCAAAACAACTGGATATAAATGTCAGACAGCTTTGTCGCCGTGCCGTGCCAGACTGCCCCGGTCAAATAGGGCCGAAAAGCGGCCATGCGCTGCATCCAGACCAGCGCCAGCTCACGCAAAGCGGCCAGCTCAAACGGCTGGCTATCGGCGCAAAACACCGCAATGTATTCACGCACCGCATCCTCTAACAGGTCGTTGTCGGGCAGTTCGGTGCGCGCGGGCAGGCCCAACTGCTTAATCGCGCGGCGCTTGGCGGGGCCGTATTCAAGGCCCTCTTCTACGACCAAAGCGGCGGCAGTGGCGGCAATTTCAGATTGAAGAGTGTTCACGTTGATAGTGGCAAGGCAGCTCGCTAAAAGCAACTGGGCAGTTTAGGCTACAACGGCCAACAAGCCACAGGCTCCTAAAATCCCCCCATGCACATACACATACTCGGAATTTGCGGCACCTTCATGGGTGGCCTGGCGGCGCTGGCGCGGGAAGCCGGCCACAAAGTCACGGGTTGCGACACCGGTGTCTACCCGCCCATGAGCAACCAGTTGCGCGCCCTCGGTATTGAGCTAATCGAAGGTTACGGCGCTGACCAGATGGCGTTTGAGCCGGATGTGTTTGTGATTGGCAATGTCGTCTCGCGGGCCCGCTTGCCCGATGGCACTGCCAAATACCCTTTAATGGAAGCCATACTCAATAGCGGCAAGCCTTACACCAGCGGCCCGCAATGGTTGTCCGGCCATGTGCTGCACCACCCCACGCACCACGCTACCGGCCCACGCCATGTGCTGGCGGTGGCTGGCACCCACGGTAAAACGACGACGACGGCGATGCTGACGTGGATACTTGAAAGCGCAGGTTTGCAGCCCGGCTTTCTCGTCGGCGGTGTGCCGCTTAACTTTGGCGTATCGGCGCGGCTCGGCGAAGGCAATACCTTCGTCATTGAGGCCGACGAATACGACACGGCGTTTTTCGACAAGCGCAGCAAGTTCGTTCACTACCGGCCACGCACCGCCCTACTGAACAACCTGGAGTTCGACCACGCCGATATTTTTGATGACTTGGCAGCGATTGAAAAGCAGTTTCACCACCTGATCCGCAGCGTGCCATCAACAGGCCGCGTCGTCGTCAATGCGCAAGAAGCCAGCTTGCAGCGCGTACTGGCCAAGGGCTGCTGGAGTGAGCAGGTACTTTTCGGCAACAGCACTCCGC
The DNA here is from genome assembly GCA_038902815.1 of Polaromonas sp. GTDB lineage: Bacteria > Pseudomonadota > Gammaproteobacteria > Burkholderiales > Burkholderiaceae_C > Polaromonas. The sequence goes on from JBCKNF010000032.1 coordinate 7,190, forward strand.
AGCACAACGGTTTTACGGCTGAGGGGGAGCCGCATGACTTCAGCGTCCTGAAAGCCGGCAAAGTCGTCGGGCAGGTTCAGTGGGCTGTCAGCGGCATGCACAACCAGCTCAACGCACTCGCGGCGATTGCCGCAGCAGAACACGTAGGCGTTACGCCTATGGTTGCTGCCAGCGCGCTGGGCAGCTTTCAAAACGTCAAGCGCCGCATGGAAGTTGTGGGTGTTGTCAAAGCAGCGGGCGGCGACATCACCGTCTACGACGACTTCGCGCACCACCCCACCGCCATCCACACCACGCTAGACGGCCTGCGCCGCCAGCTCAAAAGCGCAGGCAAAGGCGGCGAACGCATACTCGCCATCTTCGAGCCACGCAGCAACACCATGAAGCTGGGTAGCATGACAGCGCAACTCCCCTGGAGCTTAGAAGCTGCAGACCTGGCCTTTTGCCACGCCGGCGGGCTAGCCTGGGACGCACGCGCCGCGCTAGCCCCCATGGGCGAGCGCGCGCAAGTAGCTGGCAACATCGACGAGTTGGTCGCGCAGGTCAAAACCGCAGCTAGGTGCGGCGACCACCTGCTGTGTATGAGCAACGGCAGCTTTGGCGGCATTCACGCCAGGCTGCTGGAAGCGCTGAAATCGTGACGGGGGCTGGCCGGGCGCTTGGCGTATGTAGAGCTGGGGCCTTTCGCAGTGACCGAGCTGCCCGCAAGTCAAGCCGCCGCCCCAGGTGCCCTCTGGCTGCGAGGCGGCTTCCCGGATTCCTACCTGGCGCGCAGTGACGCTGCCAGCCTGCGCTGGCGCCAGCAGTTCATCACGACTTACCTGGAGCGCGACATACCGCAACTTGGTCCCCGCATTCCGGCGCAGACCCTGCGCCGCCTGTGGACCATGCTGGCCTACGAACAAGCGCAAATACTTAATGCCGCGCGACTTGCCGCATCACTTGGCGTCAGCGGTCAAACCATTGCGCGCTACCTTGACCTGCTGTGCGATCTGCTGCTGGTCAGGCGACTCGAACCCTGGGCGCAGCAGTCCAGCAAGCGTCTGGTCAAAGCGCCCAAGGTGTTCGTGCGTGACAGTGGGGTGGTGCATGCGCTTCTGGGTTTGGGGAGCCAGCATGATCTATTGGCGCACCCTGTAGTGGGCGGCAGTTGGGAAGGCTGGATCATTGAAAACCTGCTGGCTTGCGTACCGCCCCAAACGCAGGCCAGCTACTACCGCACGGTCGTTGGTGCTGAAATTGACCTGCTGCTTGAACTGCCCGGTAACAGGGTTTGGGCCATAGAAATCAAGCGCTCCAGCGCACCCACGGTAACCAGGGGTTTTCATGTCGCATGCGATGACGTGGCTGCTACGCGCCGCATAGTTGTAAGTAGCGCCAATGCAAAATTCCCCATGGCCGGGGGCATTGAGCATGTGCCCTTGCTGGAGCTGATGCAGGAGTTGCTGGCGTCGCGAGGGGTCGATGTCTTGTCATGACATGCAATCTGTCGTAGAGGTAGGGCGATTGAATCAAATCCCCTTATAGTGCAACTACCGCAACATGACCGCCCCACAGGCGGTTCAGTCCAACATGGTTTATCCGCCGCGATTGACGTCTTTGCTTTGTGCTGGCTTTACGGCGCGGCGGATAAACGCTGATTGTTAGGCCGCATAGGGCATACAGCGATGGTCGAAGCCTTAGAGTTGCACGAGCGGCCACAGTCCCTTGGCGAGGAGATCGCGAATAGCGTCAGCCACGGTATTGCGTTGCTGGCGGCGTTGGTTGCAGCACCGGTTCTCGTCGTTACCGCGCTCGGGCGTGGTGATGCCACCGGAGTGGTTAGCGCGAGCGTTTTTGCCTCCACGATGCTGCTGCTGTACCTCACCTCCACGCTCTACCACGCGTTAGCGAGGAACAGGGCTAAGACGGTATTCCAGATTCTGGACCACGGAGCGATCTTTCTCCTCATCGCCGGCACATACACGCCATTCACGCTCGGAGTGCTCCGCGGGCCGTGGGGTTGGACGCTGTTCGGTCTCGTGTGGAGTCTAGCCTTCGGCGGTATCGTGTTAAAGGCTATTTACGGGACGCGATTTCCGAGACTTTCGATGTACTTGTACCTGGCCATGGGCTGGCTCGCGCTGATCGCGATTTACCCTTTGTGGCTCCATATTCCAGCGTGGGGACTGTTCTGGCTGTTGGCGGGAGGTATCGCGTACACGGTGGGGGTATTCTTTTTCGCGAATGATGACCGGATCCGCTACCACCACTTCATATGGCACCTGTTCGTTATTGCTGGCACCGTGTGTCACTTCATCGCGGTGCTGTGGTACGCGGCCTAACCGCGCGCTGCGATCGACCGCTGGAAGCGGCGGTTGAGCGCGAACGTTGAACGTTCGCTTTCCAAAACCCGCTACGACCGCTTTGGGCCCTTAGCGTGCAGCGGATAATCATCCTATGCGAATCCGATTCACAAAAATGCAGGGCGCGGGCAATGACTTTGTGATGCTCGACGAGACCCGTGGCTTGCTGGGCTTGAGCACAGCACAATACCGGTATCTGGCAGACCGGCATTTTGGCGTGGGTGCTGACCAGATTCTGTCGGTGCGGCCATCGCTAGACCCTAGCATTGACTTTGAGTATGTGATTCACAACGCCGATGGCGGTGAAGTCGAGCAGTGCGGCAATGGCGCGCGCTGTTTTTTGCGCTTTGTGCGGGATCAGGGGCTGACGACCAAAGACGCGGTCAAAGTCAAAACCCTGAGTGGTGTGATCGAGCCACGCCTGCAGCTTGATGGCCGCATCAGCGTGGCTATGGGCGCGCCGGTATTTGATTTGGTTAAAGTGCCGTTTGATGCTTCTGGGTTGCTTGAAAATATCCAAAACGGGTGGCAAAAATGGCCTCTAGCCCTTTATATACAGGCGCAACCAGCTACTGTTTTAATAGCGGTGTTGTCGATGGGTAATCCCCATGCGGTGCAGCTTGTGGGCGATGTGGATGCCGCGCCTGTGCTTGAAGTAGGCCCGCTGATTGAAAACCACTCTCGCTTTGCGCGGCGTGTGAACGCCGGGTTTATGCAGGTCGTCTCGCGCAGCCAGATTCGCCTTCGGGTCTATGAGCGCGGCGCTGGCGAAACGCTGGCCTGCGGTAGCGGGGCCTGTGCGGCGGTGGTCGCTGGCATAAGGCTTGGTCTGCTGGATACGCGGGTCGATGTGCAAACCCGCGGCGGATCATTGACCATTGAATGGTCGGGTGCGCTGAATGCACCGGTAATGATGACTGGACCAGCCGTGACTGTGTTTGAATCCGAGATTGATATTCCAGACCTAGCCTGAACTCTAAAAATTCGCGACAATCCCAAAAATGAACCCAACCGACCACTCCATCACCGAAGACGACATCGCCAACTTTCTGGCCAACACGCCCGATTTTTTTGAGCGCCACGCCGAGCTGCTGGCTAGCGTGCAACTCTCCAGCGGCCATGGCAGCCGGGCTGTCAGCTTGCAAGAACGCCAAGCCAGTTTGCTGCGCGACAAAATCAAAACGCTTGAAGCGCGTGTGGTGGATATGATTCGCCACGGCCAGGAGAACGTGGGTATTGCCGACAAGCTGCAACGCTGCACGCGCAATCTGCTGCTGACAGCCCACGCCAGGGATCTGCCTGACACCATCGTGCGCGAGCTAAAAACCCAGTTTTCGATTCCGCAGGCAGCCATCAAGGTCTGGCGGGTCAATGGCATTTTTTCAGACGAAGGTTTTTGCACCGGTGTCAGCAGCGACGCGCAGGCTTTTGCCTCGTCGCTCACCGCTCCCTATTGCGGCGTTAACTCTGGCTTTGAGGCCTCCAGCTGGCTGCCTGAACCAGCGCTGGCCCTGTCGCTAGCGCTGCTGCCGCTGCGCACAGTCCTAGGTGCTGATGCCTTCGGAATGCTGGTCATGGCATCGCCTGATGCGGAGCGTTTTCAGAGCGACATGGGC
>JBCKNF010000033.1:0-10262 GCA_038902815.1 Polaromonas sp.
CACCAACGAATCAAGAGCTGGTCGTCGGCCCCCAACACATAGTCATCAGCCACCGGGGCACGGGCCGCACTGATCGGGTTGTTGCGCAGGTTCTCAAAAAAATCAGACCCGTACAAGGGGTAGGCCTTGCCGGTGACCTCGAGAACAAATTTTTGAAACTCGTTGGGCGCCAAGGGGCCAGCCTTTGGGGCGCTGTCTTTCTTGTCTGTACCTTGGGTGTCGGTATTGTCTTCATTGCCTAGCAGCGTGGGCGGCACTATCAGGCCCAGCCCCAAAATATTGCCAATACCAACGCCGCCTGACAGACCCACAGACCCCCCCCCCGAAACCGGAGGAGCCGCCGCCCCGCAGAGAATTGAGGTCTTGTGCGCTAATACCCTGCGGCAAGCCACCCACACCGCCGCCCAAAGAAAAACCCTGCGCTTGCAAGGCTGCTGAAAATACCAGTCCAAGTAGTGCCGCCGCCGCGTGTGTTTTATATATTTTAAAAAATAGATGCATATTGTTTCTAGTCGCCCGACAAATTGACATAGGCATTCTTGATGCGCCCCATGTTGCTTTCAAGGTACTGGGTGCTGTTGCGGTCACGGTTGAAAGTTTGCACCAGGCTGTCGCCAATTTTTGGCACTTCGCCATAGCCACCGGTGATGCGATTCTCTCTCTCCAGGATTCTGCTCTCTAGTGTGTAGGTCCATTGGCTGACGCCTCGCAAGGACAGGTATTCAAAGCTCTTGTTTTGGCGCGGCGTGAAAGGGATGATGAACTGAAGGCCGGCAAAGGACACCAAGGGGCCGGTCTCAGTCATGCGTGAACGCCTGATGTAGAGGTTGATTGCCGTGTCGCCGTGCCAGAACCTTTGGCCAATGTTAAAGCCGCTGTCACCACCCCAGAACTTGCCGTAGGTGAGCTCGGTGCTGGTCTTTTGCATGTCGTCATGCACGTAGCGGTAGTTCAGCAGATGGTAGGATTTTTGGTTATTGATGGGCAGCGTGTCGGTTGTGAACGAGCCCGCCGTGAAGCCCAACTTGTGCCGGCCGTTGCTGCTTTGCGAGCTGGTCTCAAGCTGGCCGCCATCCCACACGTTATGGGCGGTGCCGAGGCTCAGGCGAGCCTGGGTGTTGATGCTGGGGAAATTGAGCAATTGGTGCAATAGGGTGCGCGAATTGACGGCCTTCAAGCGCGAGGCGTAAAAGGGGCGGCCGGGTTGAAAGTTTTCCGAACCGATGTCCAAAGGAACGATGTGGTTTCTTTCCAGAGTGGCGCCAGTCCATAGCGGCAGGACGGTGTTGATGTTGGTGCCGAGGTCTATATCAAAGGCGCCGTATTCGGTGCCCACGGTTGAGACCAGCGTCGGGCTGAAGATAATCTCTGGCCTGAAAGACCAGGGCTTGCCGTCGGTCCATTCAACCGGCTCGCTTGCCTTGGCTGCCATTGAGTTTTGATTCAGGGAGACGATGCTGAGCGTGGCGCAGACAGAGCCCGCTTCCAACCAGCGCTTGACACAAGAGGCATCGGCGCGAATGAGCACCTGGCGCATGCCCCTGGTGGTCAGCACCAGCTCGAATTCTTGCGCTTTGTCAGCAGCACCATAGGCACCGGCAATCAGCCCCAGAGCGACGCCCGCGCTGTCGAGGATGTTCCAGGCATAGGAAGAGTTTTCGAGCTCAAACACCAGACTGCCGTCGGCACGTTTGCCGATTTTTGGGTTGTAGAAACCACGCTGTTTGAAGGCTTGGACCAGGTCGGCTGGTTTGATGCCTGCTACCGCTCGGCCCTGCGGGGCTGATGCAGCGCTGCTCGATGATGTTCCTTTTTTGACCCGGTCCAGGGGAATACTAACGCCCCAGCCGATCCAGTTCTTGTCAGTGAGCGCTGAGTCGCTGATGCGGTGGTTGAAGGTCAACCAGGCATTCCAGCCGGTGTCGAAAACCGGTGTAGAGACCGCGGCGTGTGCCCAGCTATCGGAGCCAATGCGCTGCAGACTGAGGCTGGCCCAGTCGGCGGCCTTCCAGGTGAGTGCGCCAAAGCTACCTTTGAGCATGGCGGTGTCGGCCATGGCTTTGGCTTGGCCGATGGATACGTCGACATTGCCTAAGGACTTTGTTCCAACCAGGTAGTAGGACTTGAAGTAAGAAGCTGCGCCACCGAAGTCGGTGACGCCTATGGCTACTGCGGCTTTGTTTTGTTTCAGCCAGTACAGGGGCAGGGACCACTTCAGGGAGGGAGAAAAATCGCGGATAGTGTTGGGCGGGCAGGCGCCGGCCTTGAACATGTTGCACTTGAGGTCGTTGGTGGCCAGGCGGCCCACCAACTCAAAGTTGTCGTAAAGACCAAAGCCAATCTGATGGTTGTAACCGGAAGTGTTTTGGCCACCCGGGATGGTGGGGTCAAACGCCACCACGGCACTGCCAGCGGGTAACGCTTGCGCGGAGGGGACCAAACCCAGGCCGCTGTAACCATTGGGAGATAACACCAGCTCAGATGGCCAGGCTGAGGAGAGAAAGCCAAGCAAGCCGGCTGCGACAAAGTACTGCTTGTATGTGCAATGTTTCATTAAAAAGTAGTTGTTTTGACTGGTCTCGACGGCACATTCTAACTTGAAGGATTTGGACCTTCAAAATCGCCGTGTGATTGCAAGACTTGCCCCCATTTCCTGACCCCATTTACCCGAATCAGTGTGTGCCGAAGATTGGAACGCCAGCAGTTGTAGCCGCCTTCGCCAGATTGGCATCTAAGGTTGCTAGAGGCAGACCTGTACGTTGGGCTAATTCCAAATAGGCTGCATCATAGGCCGACAGCTTATAGCGCCTCGCGAGATTCAAAGTATTGCCCAAAGCGTGAGTTGCTGTCGCCTGATCGGTCACTAAGTTGAGCCGCCCAATGAGTGCAATAAAGCGTTGCGAGTCCGCTTCGGTCACAACACCCTTGGACTCGAGCTTCGCGACAACGTTGGCTGCTTCCAGTACAAACAGTGAAGGCACAAACGCTTGCGATTCCTTTAGCGCCTTCAGGGTCATCGCGGCATAATCCACGCCTGCCAGATTGGTTTCTGGCACTAGCCAAAGCAGCGCCACAGAAGCATCCAGAATAAAACTCATGCCCGGCCCTCATCTATGAGCGCTTTGAGATCGACACCGCCCACCGGCTTACGATCCCGCATGAAGGACAGCATTTCATCAACCGCTGCAATGGCATCCGTGTGCTTGTTGCCTTGCGCCGGCAACAAATCGGCCACGGCTTCACCTCGCAGTGTGATGGTGTAGCGATTGCCCGCCTGGATGCCACGCAGCAACTCTGGCAACTTCGTCTTCGCTTCGTATGATCCCACTTCGATGTTCACGAACTACTCCTTTTGAGATATGTAGACCAGTATATAGACTAGTCCACATAAGTCAATCCCCCGCAAACGACGGCTGTGGAGTTATTGGGGGTCTGACGCCAATTATCCTATTGCTTGCTGGTATCGCTCTCCAAGCCTTCAGGCGCATCAGCTTTTGACGCCACCTCCTGAGCCATCAGTCGATGAAGTTCAGCTATCAGGAAATCCGTGTCTGCGAGCTGCGTCGTTACAGCTTCGGTTGCCGGGGTTGCATCCTGCTTTTTGTCGTCGGTATTGGTGGTTGTCATGTCTGCTTTCTAAGTTGGTGAATATCAATTTTTGAAGCTTAAATATTTTCAGGCGATCTGCAGGGCTTTCAGAATGGGCAGCTGCTTCTCGGCAAAGGTTTGGGCCTGGGTGCTGAGTTCGGCCAGATTCTCTTCTGGGGTTTCCAGCGTCTTGCCTTCTTTGATAATCTTCTGCCCCTGACTGACCAGAATCTGCCACACAAACTGCGCCCAGTCGGCGGGTTGCTTCTTGCCTTGGGTCAGCGCCAAGAGAAACAGTTGCTGGAAGCGATTAACTGTGATGCCCCCACCAGTGACTGGGCTGGCCAGAAAGCCAATATCTCCGCTACCCCGCGCCTTGTTGAGCAAATGCGCGTTGAGCTTGTCAGTGTGTTTCTTGGCTTTGACCGCGAGCCCGGCTTCTTGAACCGCGGCTAGGTGGCCACCACCGGTGAGCACCATGATCGCTTGAATCAGGTTGGCAAAGACCACGCCCTTGTCTTTGAGGACCTGTTCTAACTCTCCGAGTGTTCTTGGCCTATGGTTCGCCAGTTCATCCAGAAGCGGGTTGTAGATGGCTTCGCTCAGGTTTGCAACGCCGAGGGCACCCGTTACTTTCATAGTCACATCGGCCCGGGAGGAAACAAGGATCACACTTTGCGCCCTAAAAGCTTCAGTTTGCTCCAGCTGGTTGAGCTTTCTGACTCCTTTAGCCCAGTAATCTCGTCTGAATTGCTGGTTGACCATGAAATCTCTGACGGTCTCTTTGAAAATGGCGTCAGGTATGTCTTTGAGCAGACTTCGTTGGTCTGCAGAGAGGTTGATGACATCGACGTGGTCGAGGTAGTGAGCCGAACAGGCATAACTCAGCTTGGCAGACTCGATCCACCGCGCCATGGTGGCAAAGTGCATGGGCTGCCAGTCGCGGTTGAAATACTCGTGCGCCAGGTAGTGCCGGTCTTGGGTCTTGACCCTTGTGAGCCGCTCAGCTACTTGAGGATTGACCCGGGCGTAGAGTGGGTTGGTATCGATGAGCTTTTGGGCAAAGTCCAGTGCCCCACCGATCCGGTTAACGATGCCCGCGCCGTCCGATCCCATGACCTCAGCGTGCTGGGTCAGCAAATGGCGCATCGGCGCAAAAGTAGCCCAGCCGGGCAATGTGTTGTAGGAAACGTAAAGAACCCCCCCGACCTTGAGCTTGCGGCGAAGAAAGTCAACAATTACAGCTTGGTTCTCATCGGAGATCCAACTCCAGATGCCGTGCACTCCGATGCTGTCGAAATCTGGCAGGTCTGAGCGATTGCAGAATTCAGCAAAGGCTTGATCCGTTAGGTGCGCATTGGCTCCTGAAACAGAGGCCAAAGTCTGGGCTTGTGAAGCTTGAGCAGGGTTGAAATCTGTGGCGTACCAGGTGTTGGCAGAAGCAGCTGCGTGGATATTGACGCTCGTCCCTTGGCCGTAGCCCAACTCGCAGTGAATGCCAACCGCTGTACAAGGTGGTGCCAGCCCAGCGCTTATGAACGCCAGGTTGGCCCGTAACGGGTTCAGTTCTTGGTAGTAGCCAAAGGTGTAGCCAATGTCGGCTACGTAGCCGGCAGTCCAGTCAGACATGCTATCTCCTAGAAGAATCGTCTCGTGTTACGTAAAGAATGGGCATTGTGCATCCACATAAAAAAACCCCGTAAACCGAAGTCTACGGGGTTTTGTGAGCTTTACCGCCTTGTGGGCGGCGGCGGCAGGCAGGGTATCCGAGAATACCCGGCCTGAGCCTTTGTGCCTGTTATGCCGTGGCAAGAAGACCTGTCGCACCATTACTGCCAGCCCCAATCGGGTCGATAACCCCAGCGTCCACGTAGCCAATCAGAACAATAGCGCCGAAAGTAGCAGTACCACTACTTTGGTCAGCGTCGTACACCATCAGTGTTGAGGTACCAGTAGAAAGCGTCACGAAGCTCTCGGCTGCACCACCAGATACAGCAGCCGTGTAGGTACCGCGGATGTACGTGAACTGACCATTACCTGGCATCGCATTGACCGTCCCAGCCCCCGTGATAGCGATCGTCGTCGTATCAAACTGGATCACGTCGCTGGCAGAGAAGCCAGTGATCTTGTCCAAGAGGGTGGAATCAAGCGAGTTGGCCTGCACGGCGACGGTCGACAAAACCAGACCCGTATCCCCAGCCACGAAGCGGAACACGTCATTGCCAGTACCGCCAGTGATGAAGTCACCGCTCGTACCGCCAGCAATGGTGTCGTCACCAGTGCCACCGTCAATGACGTCGATGCCGCCGCCACCGAGAATAGAGTCGTTACCAGCACCACCATTGAGGGTATCGTTGCCCGCACCACCGGTAATGTTATCAACACCAGTACCGCCGGTTATGGAGGCTTTAGTAACATACGACGATACATTGAACGTATTACCGCTGAATGTATTGGTGCCGGCATTGACGATGAGAGAAGCGACAGTAACAGCCGTTCCAGAGCTGTTATAAACAGCGAGAGCCTCAGCAACATTACCGTCATATGCTAGGGTCAAACCTCCTTGATTACCGCCTGTAAGGTTGTCAGCATCTGTTACGGAGGATAAGTTGATCTCAGTCGCTCCATCCAGATTGAGCGTCAGACTCGTGAAAGTAGCACCAATTAGGTTGAAGTCCGCACCGTTGGCAGCTCCTGCAGCCAGAGTGACTGTAGCCGCGGTATGCACTGCACTTACTTCACCCAAAGACAGTTCGCCGGATGTTGTGGCATCGCCTGAAACAGTCAAGGTGGTTGTGCCGATCGTGCCGGCAGCAGAGATAGTTGCAGCGCCTGCAGAGGTTAAGGTCGAGTCGCCGCCAACAGTCACTGACAAGGCAGTCAGATTACCGTTGGTGGTGATTGACGAGGCAGTGTCAAATGTGAGCGTGCCGCGATCTGAGGTGGCGAAGCTGTAGCTGGAAGCCACGCCTGTCGCTAACGAGTCAGCCGTGAAGCCAGACAGATTCAAAGAACCGCGGCTGGTAGCCGTTGCAGATATCGCGGCAATCAAACCAGAGACAGAGCCGGTCACCAAATCACCCGCTCCCATGGTCACGGTTGCACGATCCGCTGCGCTAAACGTCACGGAGTTAATGCTACTGTTGGTATTGGTGATTGTACCACCCGGGGTGACAGAACTATCGAGTCCTGTTGCCGTAATCGACAAACTATCCATGGCTGCAGCCGTGGTGATTGCGCCGGTTGCTATGGTAGCGCCACCAGAAGCAGCCATACTCAGGGTGATCAAGGCGCCTGTCACAGTATTACCCACCGTGCCAATAGCAATATCGGAACCTGTGCCAGCGGCAGTCAATGACAGCGTGGTCAACGCCGTTGCAGTTGCAAACTTGTCAAACTTAATGTCACCAAAAGAAGCAGCACTCAGGGTAAGGCTGGTCACCGCTGCCGTGCCAGTGATGTCGCCGTCGGTGAGCATTTCGAAACCTGTGCCCGTGGCTGTTGTGATAGACAGGGATGTCGTATCAACCGCATCAAGCACCAAATCACCAGCGGAGGTACCTGATGTCAGGACATTCGTTGTTGAACCACCGCTCGTGGAAATGGCCACGGTGACGGCATCGGTAATGGTCAAACCTGTCAGCTGAGTCGCAGTCGCCGTGGCCGCATTTGCGTTGGCTGCAATGACCACCTTCAAGGTTCCATCTTTGACCATATCCAAGGTGACAGCATCCAAGTTACCCGCAGTGCCGGCCAAAGTAGCGTCGTCTGTGATCGTGATTGTCGTGCCAGTCAGCATGTCTCTAACCGTCGGAGAAACGGCGGTAGCGGAAGCTGAGTCGACCCGAAGTGCTGTCGCATCGGCTTTGGACATGCTCAAGAAGGTTGAAGCACCGAAAGAGATGTTGAGATTTTCAATAGTCGTCAATGTCGGTGTCTGACCCACGCTTGAGAAAGTAGCAGTCAACGTGTCGTTACCATCACCACCGATCAAGGTGTCGGTAGAGTCAACGTTGGTTGAGCCTGTAATGGTGTCGTTACCCGCACCTGCGTTAATGCTGTCAGTACCTGCGCCCAAAGTGATGGTGTCATCGCCAGCGCCTGCAGTGACCGCGTCGTTGCCTGCACCGTCTGAAATGGTGTCGTTGCCGCCACCCGAAGTGATGATGTCATTGCCATCACCGCCACTGATGTCATTGAGAGTGCCTTCTTTACCATCGATCGTGTCGTTGCCAGCGCCGCCAGCCAGCGTGTCATTGCCTGCACCGCCGGTAATGGTGTCAGAACCCGCACCGCCAGTGATGTTATAGGTGGTAGAACCCGTACCAGGAGTGAAGGTGAAACCAACTGCAGTTGCACCAGAAGAGCCGGTAGCCGTCAGTGTCGTTCCGGTGTAGCCTGAGGCGTCGATTGCCTTAACAGCAACTGTGGTCGCAGCCAGACCCAAAGCGGTAAGGGTGTTGGAACCAGTAATGGTGACAGAAGACAGCTTAGTACCGGTCAGACTGGTAATTCCGTTACCGTCTGCGCCCGATGTAGCAATTGACAACGTGTCGAAGCCGCCCAAGGTAAGAGCGGAAACAACCGAAGCGGTCTGGGCGGTGGCGCTACCCAGCGTCACGGAAGCGGCATCAGCAGCGCCGTCAGCAGCGGTTGCCAAGGTAACCGATGCAGCACCCGTTGTACCGAAGGTGAACGAAGTTAGCGTTGCCGGGGCATTGGTAATCGTGGCAGTGCCAGCAGCGGGAACCGTCAGTTTGCTAAACGCGTTGCCGACGCTCAGGCCTGTCATGTCTTGTGTACCGCTCAATGACAGGGTTTCAAAGCCTGTTACGTTCGCCGCATTGTTGACTACAGGTGTCGACCCAACGGCCGCCGTATATGTCAAGCCAGCCGTCAAAACCAATGTGTCAGTGTCAGCACCACCTGAGATCGTGTCATTGGCATCAGCGCCCGTGGCATTGATGCTGTCGTTGCCAGCACCGCCGTCCAGCAAGTCATTGCCGCCAGCACCACCTAGGGACAAAGTGTCGTTACCGGCACCACCAGAAATGGCATCATGACCGGCACCGCCGGTCAAGTTGTCGCTACCAGAACCGCCAGTGACGGTAGTTGCGGTTGCGTTTGAAACCGTCAAGCTGACTGCACCAGTAGCCTTAGAAGCATCAACAGTCTTGATGGATGCGCCCAGAGCAGCGGTAATTGTCAACTTTGCGTCACCCGTTATGGACAAAGACGTAATGGTCGAAGCCGCACCGGAATCACCCACACTCAATGAGGGCAAAACAGACGCAGAAACCACCGAGTTGACAGATGCTGACTCATAGTCGTCCACGGTATCGCTTGCCACAGTTACCGCGCCTGTGACGCCATTGACTGTAAGAGCGAAGTTATCGGCCACACCACTCAAAGTGGTGCCCTTGGTGGTTACCGTAGTCGTTGAAGTTGAGTTAGTCACCGCAACCGCAACGGTGCCAGCGATATTGGTAATCGCTTGAGCGCCCACAGGGGATGAAAGCTCAATCGAAGTAACGCCAGAGACAGCGCTGAAGTTGGCAGTACCCGCACCAGCCGGGTTAAGGATGAATTTCTCGACGTTTGTAACACGTGTAGGAGCGAAATTGTCGGCAATGCTGACGTACAGGGTGTCAGTGCCCGAGCCGCCATCAATGAGGTCACCTACTTGATACGTGGTCGCAACACCGTTGATCGTGTCAGCGCCTGCGCCACCAAGAATGTTGTCCAGACCAGTAGTGAGCGTGAAGGTCGAGCCAGCAACAGGAGCATTCGGATCAATCGGCGTAGCCACGGCAGACGTGGTATTGGCCGTATTGGAAGCATAGGTGAAGTTAGCCAATGTCTGAGCGTTATAGGTGGTTGCAAGGGCACCGTAGGTGACGTCGCCTTGCAGATTGGACAGAAGTTCGGCGACGTTCAGAATGATCTGGCCGCGTGCAGCGACACCCCAGGCAGCGAGCAGCGTGCCCAAAGCAGACTCCAGGGCGGCATACCCGGGCAGGGTGATGGCGGTGACGCCGAGGTTTTTCAGCACCAGAGTGGCCAGGGCGGCGTCGCTGGTATTTTTAAAGCTGTCTGCCAAATCTGCCGCAAAAGCTGAACGAGTTGCCGTAGTGCTGCCGGCCTGGGTGACATAGCTGGTGTACAGCGGATTGCTGGGGGCCATGCCGTACAAGGCCTGGTACATGTGAATGACTACTTCCGGGCTGCCGATGAGTTGAGACATTTGGAATTCCTCTAAAAATTAAAAAATTGAAACCAGTTACGAATTAGGGCCCGACAGATTGCATACTTTTGCAAGATTGCAAACCACCGGACCCACCCCTTAACGAAGTTTGCGCAAGCATTATTACATGAGGCGCACTATAAAACCCCATGAAATAGTTGCTTTGATGCCAACTTAGTCGCTACTTTAATGATTGTGTTGCGCGCATGCAAGTGATGGGCGTCACATGTTTTGCTATTTAAACGGGCTTACCAACTCACGCGCAGGCCGGCATAGCCGCCCCGGCTGTGCATCTGAAAAAGCGCCAGATTGCTGGTTTGAGCCACCCATTCCGCCCCCAGAACCCACTGCGCACTGGGCGAGAGGGGGTGTTGGTACTCCAGCCGGGCCGCTCTGCGCGATGTTGTACGTGTGCGCCCACTATCAATAA
>JBCKNF010000034.1:0-9730 GCA_038902815.1 Polaromonas sp.
GGTCAAGGCCAACCGCTACGCGAATCAGCCCCTGACTGATACCTGCGGCTTGGCGCTGGACTTCTGTAAGCCGACCATGCGATGTGGTGCCAGGGTGGGTGATGATGGTTTTGGTATCGCCCAGATTGGTGGCAATGCTCAAAACCTGCGTGCTGTCGATCACATGGAACGCATTGGTGCGCGCTATTTCAGCGCCCTCCCCCTTCACATCAAACGACACCACCGCACCACCCATGCCCGATTGCTGGCGCATCGCCAGATCGTGCTGCGGGTGCGAGGCCAGGCCAGGGTAGTAGACCCGCGCAACACCGGGCTGCGTCTCCAGCCAGCGGGCAACCGCCAGCGCATTGGCGCATTGCGCCTGCATACGAATGCCGAGCGTCTCCAGCCCCTTGAGCACCACCCATGCATTAAACGGCGACAGCGTCATGCCGGCCGTGCGAACGACGGGGCCAAACACATCGACGATGAGTTTTGCTGGCCCACACAAAGCACCGGCCATCACGCGGCCCTGGCCGTCCAGGTACTTGGTGCCCGAATGCATCACCAGGTCGGCGCCCAACTCAGCAGGCCGCTGCAACGCAGGCGAGCAAAAACAGTTGTCAACCGCCAGCAAAGCGTCTACGCTGTGCGCCAAGTCGGCCAGCGCGGCGATGTCGCACACCTCGGTGAGCGGGTTGGTCGGTGTTTCGGCAAACAGCAGCTTGGTAGTTGGGCGCAGTGCGGCTTTCCATTGCGCCACATCGGTCTGCGACACAAACGTCGTCTCGACACCGAACTTGCCGAACTCGCGGCCAATCAGCGTCAACGTCGAGCCAAACATCGAGCGTGAGCACACGACGTGGTCTCCCGCTTTGAGCAGCCCCATGCACATCATCAGTATCGCGCCCATGCCGCTGGCTGCGGCAATGGCAGATTCTGTCCCTTCGAGCGCGGCCAGGCGACGCTCAAAGCTGCTGACCGTCGGATTCGACGTGCGACCGTAGGTGTAGCCGTCTTCAGTACCGGCAAAACGGCGTGCCGAGGTTTCAGCATCGCTCTGTATGAAGCCGCTTGTCAAATACAGTGCTTCAGAGTTTTCACCCCATTGGCTACGGTCAAGCGCAACACGCACGGCCAGGGTGTCGCGGTGCAGGTTAGCGGGTAATTTTTTTTGAGTCATAGGTTGCTGCAAAAATAAAGTTTCAAGGTGCCCTTAACTGACCAGCCAAGCCGCTGACTTCAGCCAGCCAGCAGCCATCGTCTTCGCGTTCTGACTCTATGCAGTAGTTCATGGCATCACCTCGGTAGGGAAAATTGTATTTTGCCAGCAAGCTGTCCGCACGCACAGCCGAAGACTAATTGGAGGCTGACCCTAATTCTCTGACCCTAATTCTCCTTGGGGCGTTCCCCTCTTTGGAAGTTGGAGCCCAATACCCCGCTGCTTGCGGAGGGGTTCTTTATCGCGACCCAGTTTTACTTGAAGCGATTGAAAAACTCGATAGTGCGTTGGGTCGCGTCTAGGGTGGCCTCGGGGCTGTAGCGCAACACAATGGTCTGACCAAAACCGTTCTTGCGGCTGCCGCGTGTATCATCCGGACGATCCCAGAGGTGAGCCGCGCCCTTGAGCACGTGCCACTCGACGGGATTGTTGGTCGCCTTCATTTCTTCGAGTAGCGGAAAACAATTGCTGACGGCCACATCGGTCTCTGCAATCAGCATCAACAGCGGGTGATCCGTGTCGCGGCGCAGCACTGGGGCTGGCACCGCTTTGGGTGCATCTTGGTACATGCAGTTGGCGTAATGGCTCACAGCCGCTCGAAAGCGCAGGGTAACGCCGTTTTCTTGCGAGCCGCTGGGGCTGGACGAAAACAGGGCACCGGCAGCGCCGGTGGACCAGCCCGCGACAAAAATCCGTTGTTTGTTCACTGCCTCAAATTTTTGCAAATGCTGCAATGCGTCAAATGTATCTAGCAGTACCGACATGAACATGGGCCCGCAATCCAAATGGTTTTTGCCGCGTGGCCCGTACGAATCGACCGCCAGAACAGCAAAATTGGCAGCTAGTAGCTCTTTGGCGCGCGCCTCCAATGCCACGTTGACCCCCGCGCACGAGGGCATCAAGACTACGGTGGGAAACGGCCCTTGGCCTAGCGGCGTGATCAGTCGGTTGTTGAACGAAGTAAAGATACCAGGCGTCTTAGCGACGGCTTCAAATTGCAATGCCTTGTGGGCACTCTTGCGGGCTTCAAAAATCTTCCAGAAACCTTCTTCAGCAGGCAGTCGTTGCGCCAGACAGGCTGTAGTCAGGAACAATCCTGCAAAGACCATGAGCGCGCGTTGACCGAGTGCGGTTTTTCGTTTCATATCCGGTTTCCTTTCGTGTTGAACAAGGTGAAGTAGAGGGGTGATTCCAAATGACATTGGCGAAAAATCTATAGCACAAGTGTCATTTGGCCAAATAAGCAAACTAAGTGAGTGTCCCTTATCTCGGTGTTTCAGTTCGTCGTAAAAATTCTCGCGTTTACCGGGTCAGGCGTGGGCGTCGTGGCTCAGCGGCTGAACCGCCAGTCGCATGCCCATGACTTTCAGGATCGCTGACAGCGTTTTGAGTTCCGGGTTGCCCTTTTCGGAGAGGGTTCGGTACAGCGTATGGGCATTAACATCGGCTTGGCGAGCAACCTCCTGGACACCGCCAAAGGTCTTGCTCAGCGTCCGCAGTGCCAGCATCAAGTCCGTTTCGTCACCATCTTCAAGAACTGCATTGAGGTAGTCTGCTGCCAGTTCAGGGGCATTGCGGAACATCTCGACCGTAGCTTCTTCGTGGGTTCGATGTGTCTTAGCCATTTTGCTTCTCCCAGTTTTTCAATAACCTCACTGCACGCCTAGATTTTAGCTTTAAAGCGAAAAACTACAACTCTTTTTCAAGACACAAGGCGCTTAAAACCAAAATATCCACTTGACGGAATATTCCATGGAGGCTATATTATGGTATGACTTGGGACGTTGAATACACAGACGAATTTGGCGGCTGGTGGGCCAGCCTGACGGAAGACGAGCAAGTGTCATTGGCAGCCTCTGTGCAGTTGCTGGAAGAGCGGGGGCCGTCATTGGGGCACCCCCACAGCAGCGGCATCAATGGCTCCAAGCATGGTCATATGCGTGAGCTTCGGACGCAGCATGGCGGGCGACCATTTCGCACGCTGTACGCCTTCGATCGGCGCCGAATGGCGATTCTTTTGATTGGTGGCGACAAGACGGGCGATAACCGGTGGTATGAGGTGACTGTGCCGATTGCCGACCGGCTGTATGACCAGCACCTGGAACAACTTCGACGTGAAGGAGCGATTGATGGCTAAGAAATTTACACAACTGCGCGCAGGCATGAGCCAGGCCGCACGCGAGAAGGCTGACGGCATGGCCCGGCAGATGTTGGCAGAAATGCCGCTCAATGAGCTGCGCCAAGCCCGTGGCCTGTCTCAAAAAATGTTGGCTGAGGTGCTACATGTGCAGCAGCCCTCGATTGCAAAGTTAGAGAAGCGAACCGACATGTACCTGTCCACCCTGCGCAGCCATATCGAAGCCATGGGTGGCGAGCTGGACGTGATTGCGCGGTTTCCAGACGGGTCGGTAAAGATCAAAAACTTTACCGATTTGGGGGCTGTCGCCCCGCTTTGATTGCAGGTGGCTGACCTGTTTTCAGTCGCACAAACGGCTGCAAATGCCCACCGATCAAATACGACGAGTGTTATGTCAACTAAGTGGGTGTCCCTTATCTCCCTACATAGAGTTAGCCGAACTGCCGTTACATCTTGATTGTTGGGGACAGGACAGCTTCAAGAGTCGCTCGCAAATCGTCAACGAGTTTCTTTCCTCCGATCGCATCGTTTGCGTACTCGATTCGGCGGATATGCGCCAAATCAAACGGAAACCTCAGATTCTCTCCGCACTGATAAATCAAGATCGTTTCCTTCCCAAGCGTGTGTGCAATGCCGAGCTCGTACATTACGTTTGGATTCAATCCAGACAAATCTGCGATGATCAGGCGCGCCTCACAAATTGACTTCCAGATGTCCTGGATGACAGCCTTGTTGGACTTAACGTCGTCTGCTCGGCGGCAGACGAGGCCGAACCTTGGGTCCTCAACAGTAGGCTTGATCAGGGTCGTATAGATTGATGTCAGATCGTCTGCGAAGGGCATGAGAACAAAAGCGAGCCGAGGGTCGATGGGATAGGACGCTGGGCCGAAGATCGGATTCACTTGCACGATATTCATCTCCCGCTCAATTCGCGCGATTTCAGACCGAATATGCTCGTCGGCGATAGCCTCAAGCACTGACCGGCGCTGGTCAGGTGTCTGGTCCAGTGGCTCGAGTGGGAATTGAACGACGAACGGAGCGTCGAAGCCAAATTCCCAGCGCGCGGCTTCGTAGATATCCTGGAGAGCAAACGACTTGTCGGGATGGTGTAGGGAGAGCGTACTCGGCATACCAAGACTTTTCTGCGCCGCAACGAATAGATGGTTCGAGTCGATTACGTTGATAGTGTTGCAGGTGAGCATGCTGCGTACGACAGCACGGCGCACATTTGCCGCCGCAAACTTAGTCGAGACGATTCCGACGAACTCGTCGAGGAGATTGTCCATCTTCGACGATAGCTCCCTAGGAATATCTCCGCCTGCCATCCGCGCGCCTTGGTGTAGCACCTGCAATTCCTCCCTTTCAAGCTAACGTGATGTAGATCGTCGGATAAAACCGGAAGCCCACACCCCAAAGGACTGCGCCGCCGACTCGCAAGCCGCAGTATGACATCGTTCATGCGGAGTCGCATTCCGTTGGATGTCACCGGCACGGACAATGGTGATCAGGCCAGCCGCTGCGCTGCAAGATTTTGTGTGAACCCGTCTGCCGCTTTAGGTGCCCTCAAACCTCTTGTGGATTCGGCAAAGCTAAGCGCGACACGTCCAGCTCGCCTTCTTCACTGCTGTCGCCACGTTGCTGGTTCATTTTGGCAATTGTGCCTGCCGTGATGTCACCGGTGATGTAAACGCCATCAAAACACGAAGCGTCAAAACCATCGAGCTTGGGGTTGAGCGAACCAATGGCGCGCTTCATGTCTTCAATGTCCTGATAAATCAGCGCGTCGCAGCCAATCACCTGGCGAATTTCCTCAACCGTGCGGCCATGCGCCACCAGCTCTTCGGGGGTCGGCATGTCGATGCCGTACACATTGGGAAAGCGCACCGGCGGCGCGGCGCTGGCAAAATAAACTTTTTTGGCACCGGCCCGCGCGGCAATGCGTGCACGCAATCGTGCATGCGGGGCGAAAGCGCTGGATTGCCGATGCCACGGGTCGGACCGGTCATGGACGAAAGTCTCCACGCTGACCGCCGCGGGCGGCTCCTGCCATCAGCGAACGCGACAACAGCGTGTCGGTAATTGCCGACCGCATGCGTCAGGCATTGACGCATCGGGTAGGGGGCCGGGTTGCCCCGGCCGCCCTTCCACACCACCGGACGTGCGGTTCCGCATCCGGCGGTTCATTGGACACACTGGAGCGGCTTGTCCTGCCGGCCGGTTCGCATGGTGCGGGCTTGCTTCTCGCTGCAGACCGCCCATGACGCCCTATCCGCACCTGTTCAAACCGCTGGATCTTGGCTTCTGCACCCTGCCCAATCGCGTCCTGATGGGCTCGATGCATACCGGCCTGGAGGACCATGCCCGCGACTTCCCCAAACTCGGTAAAGGGGACGGAGGCAATTAATCGGCCTTAATTGCCTCCGTCCCCTTATTTCGCAGATGGAAAGCAGACATTCGGCGCTAACGTCCGTTTTGGGTGGAAAACGGACGTTGAGCACTATCTGCCGATGCGAGCGAATCCCCAAGCGAAGGCTTGGAAGCCCGGATGCTCCGCCACCGGCGTCAAGGTCGCATGCATCACCAAATAGTAGGACAACAGAAAGGGAAAAGGCCACCGGACGCGTCTCCAGAGCCACTCGCCCACGATCAGTACAACCAGCGTCACCTCCATGAAGATGAGCGCCGCATACAGCCCGGCGTCAAAGTCCGGGACCAGGAATGGCACGGAGTTTATCAGCAACCGCTCTATGGCGGCCTCGAGGGGAATGAGTGCCGTGCAGGCGATCAGCCGCAGGTGCAGGGGATAGTCTCGCCTTCGTGCGGCCCAGATCGCTAGGCCGAGGAAGACAGAAAAGAGGAAGAGACCGGTGAGATCCAGATAGACGAATTTGATGCGCAGCACCTGGAAATCATCGAGATTACGCAGCATAAAGGTTTGCAAGACATGAAGACCGCTCAGTACAACCACGGCCGCAAGAGCGAGCGAGGCCCAACCGAAGCGCCTGTGCCAGATGCGCCTGCGGGTCTTAATCAACCAGCCTTGGAGGATTGGCAGAAGCATCCATGCAGTTGCCGAGAACCCGTGGATGAGAAGCGGCACCTTGATCGAGGAAAGTGCCGCGAAAAAGCTGGGCCAAAACCCTGCGAAGGTAAGGGCGAATGCAGCGGCAAAGAACAGCCACCAATTTGCTATTATCCTCGGAGGGCGAGCTACTCTTGCCACGGTGTCGATGAGTATGTGAGAGTGTCGCCCCTGAAGAAGGTCGTGTCTGATTTCTTAGCGTCTGTCGCGTCCGGTCTGGACGGTTCACCGCTCAAAACCAACACCAATTTGTTCCTTACGTCTACATCCTTATAGTCGTCCCATCCATATTGCAGAGCGACGATTCCGTAACCCGCAAAGACTACATTCGAGACCTCAACCTTTACTTTTTTCTGTAGTCGAGGTAGATAGTGAACAAAATCGTCCAGAAATTTCAATGGAACCGACTTGCCGTTAATAGTAAGGGTGATCTGAGGAGCCGTTTTATAACCGATCAAAGGGACAGCCTGGAAAAAAGATCCGTCGGGATTTCCTGGACGCAAGCCCGCTTCTCTGAACTGATTCGCAAGATATTGAGTTGTTAGTTGCTCGCCTCTGGTTCCGGGCGCCCGCCCTTCGAATTCGTCCGACGCAAGCGTTTTGGCGTGCTTGAGGATTCGTTCGCCTCTAATCAGTTCTAGAGAGGAAACAAGCGCGACCGGAACCTTCGGCACTTCTTTGGTCTGCGCCGCGACATCGTCGTAGTCCTGCGCCATCGCCGACTGGGCCAGGCCCATGGTGCCCAAGAGCGCGCAGCTCAAAAACTTCTTGTTCATGATCATTTCCAATTCCAAGTGTGAATTAACACGATCTTCCGAGCCTATCCATTCAGCGCGCCGGTAACTTAACCTAATAGGCTGGCCAGCGGGGCCGTTTCGCCGAAATCACCCGCGTATTGACCCCCACCCAGTTGAGGCCCACAAAGAGGCGCCCGTGCTCGATTTTCACGCAGCGGTCCATGACAATTTCTAACCCGGCGGCGCGCGCCCTGGCGGCCGCCTCCTCGTTCCTGACCCCGAGCTGCTGCCAAAAGACCCGCGCACCGATGGCGATCGCGTCCTCGACGACGGGCAGCACGTCCGCGGTCTTGCGGAACACGTCCACCATGTCCACCTTCCCCGGGATCTCGCGCAGTTGCGCACTGCGCGCACGCAGTTGCGCTACAAAGCGTTGCGAATCACGACCGACGGCATCAAAAGCGGTATCTTTGATTTGCCATATCTCTTGCAATACGGCATCTGGATGTTTCATTGCAGTTCTTCTTCGCTTAATTCATCGGGGATGGCAATTTTGCATGTTGGAATGCTACTCCACTACTTATGGGGAAAGTGACCTCAAGCCTCTTGTGGATTCGGCAAAGCTAGGCGCGACACATCCAGCTCGCCCTCTTCACTGCTGTCGCCACGTTGCTCGTTCATTTTGGCAATTGTGGCTGCCGTGATGTCACCGGTGATGTAAATACCATCAAAACACGAAGCGTCAAAACCATCGAGCTTGGTGTTGAGCGAACCAATGGCGCGCTTCATGCCTTCAACGTCCTGATAAATCAGCGCGTCGCAGCCAATCACCTGGCGAATTTCTTCAATCGTGCGGCCATGCGCCACCAGCTCTTCGGGGGTCGGCATGTCTATGCCGTAGACATTGGGAAAGCGTACCGGCGGCGCGGCGCTGGCCAAATAAACTTTTTTGGCACCGGCATCGCGCGCCATCTGCACAATCTCGCGGCTGGTGGTGCCGCGCACGATGGAGTCATCCACCAGCAACACGTTGCGGCCCTTGAATTCGCTGGCAATCGCATTGAGCTTTTGGCGCACGGATTTTTTGCGCACGCCCTGCCCCGGCATGATGAAGGTACGGCCGACGTAGCGGTTTTTGACAAAACCTTCGCGGTAGGGAATACCCAGCAGATGCGCCAGCTGCGTCGCGCTAGGGCGGCTTGATTCGGGGATCGGAATGATCACGTCAATCTCATTCGGCGGCACGGTCGATATAACACGCTTGGCCAGTGTTTCACCCAGATTCAAACGCGCCTGGTAGACCGAAATGCCATCGAGCACCGAGTCAGGCCGTGCCAGGTACACAAACTCAAAAATGCACGGATTTAATTTGGCGTTGGCCGCGCACTGCTCGGCGTGTACCTTGCCGTCCATATCGACAAACACCGCTTCGCCCGGTGCAATGTCACGGTCAAACTGGTGCGATGTGCCTTCGAGTGCAACCGACTCGCTGGCGATCATCACGGTTTTGCCAAACTCGTTTTCGCCATGGCCCATGCACAATGGCCGGATACCGAAGGGGTCACGAAACGCCAACAAACCATGGCCAGCAATCAGCGCCACCACAGCGTAAGAGCCCTTGATGCGTTTGTGTACGCCGCGCACTGCGGCAAACACGTCACCTGGCGTGAGCGGCAAACCGCGCGTGGTTTTTTCAAGCTCATGCGCCAGCACATTGAGCAGCACTTCAGAGTCGCTGTCAGTATTGATGTGACGATGGTCGGTCATGAACAGCTCGGTTTTCAGTTCAGCCGCATTCGTCAGATTGCCGTTGTGCGAGAGCACCAGGCCAAACGGCGCGTTGACGTAAAACGGCTGGGCCTCGTCATCACTGAAGGCATTGCCCGCTGTCGGGTAACGCACCTGGCCCAGACCGACATTGCCCGGCAGTGCGAGCATGTTGCGGGTACGAAAAACATCGCGCACCATGCCCTTGGCCTTGTGCATGTAAAACTTGCGCCCAAGCTGCGTGACGATGCCCGCCGCATCCTGGCCGCGATGCTGCAAGAGCAGCAAGCCGTCATAGATCAACTGGTTGACCGGGGCCTTGCTGACAACGCCGACTATTCCACACATAAATTGATATCCATGATTAATTCAAATACTTTGCAAACTGTTCGGGTAGCACTGGCTTCAAGCCTTTAAGCGTGGCCGCTAGTGCCAGCGCACCTTTTGACTCCTGCCACCAGGCGCTTTGTTTGAGCGCCGTCATGTCCATCACCACCGCTGCTGCCAGCAACAGAATCACACCGCGCAGCAGGCCAAATGCGGCTCCGAGCGTGCGGTCAATGGGCCGCAGGCCAATCGCTTGAATCAGCTTTTTAAGCATGAAAGCCAGCAGGCCTGCTGCAAATACTGATGCAATAAAAACCAGCACAAAACCCGCCGCATAACGCACCGGCTCACCTACCTCCTGCATCGGCAACAGACTGGCTACCTGCGGCGCAAAAACCTGCGCGATGTAAAAAGAAGCCGCCCAGCCCAGCACCGACAACACCTCATACACCAGCCCACGCCATGCACCCAGCAGCATA
>JBCKNF010000035.1:0-9510 GCA_038902815.1 Polaromonas sp.
GGCGCTGACGGTGACTCAGGCGGATGCATTGCCGGCAGTGTTGAAGGAGGCGATGGCGGCTGTTCGTGGCGGGCGCTGTGCGGTGGTGGATGTGCGGATGAAGGCGATTTGATTGGTTGAGGAAGCTGCTCGACCAGGGCGACAAATGGACCCGGCTTTATCAGGACACCATCACCATCGCCCCCCGTTAAATTTCTTACAAAAGGACACACCCCCATGACTACCGATACGATCATCCCGGCACGCACCGCCCTGCTTTTTTTCGACATGCTCAACGGCCACGTCAAGAAAGACAATCCGGTCACCCGGGCCCGCTACAAGCCGATCATTGCCGCTTCCACCGAAGTCCTGCAAAGCGCGCGCGCGCATAAAATGCTGGTCGCTTACGCGGCCGCCAATCATCGCACCGATAACGCCACCAGCGCGGATACGATCCGCGATACCGACGGCCGCCTGAATCCGATTCCGCTCGACCAAAAACCCGACTTCAAGCCCGTCGTGTCGGGCGGCACCTGGGAAGCCGCGGTGATCGACGAGATCCACCCTGAGCCCGAAGATTACGTGATTCCGAAATATCGATGGAGCGCGTTCTATCAGACCTACCTGGAACTGGCGCTGCGCACACGCAAGATCGACACCATCATCATCGCCGGCGGATCGACCGACGTCGGCGTGGCCAGCACGGCCTACGCAGCGCGCGACATGGATTTCAACCTGGTGTTCGTCAGCGACGCGAGTGGCTCGCCCGAGACCGATAACCACGAGCAGTTCATGCGGCGGATTTTTCCGCGCATGGGACGCGTGCGCACGGCTGCACAGGTGGTCGCCATGATAAAAGCCGGCGCCGGCCAATAATATTTTTGCGCGAACGCCGGTCGTCCGCGCTATCACTGACAGGAAGCATCAATGAAGCAAGAAATCAAATCTGCGGCAGGCCTCGAAGGCGTATTGTTCATGCCGCAGGATGCGCGCGGCCAGGCTGCCGTTGAAGTTTGTTGATCCGGCGAAGACGCTGGATGGGAGTGCCAGGATGATCAAGACTTATGAGGATGTGGTGACCAAGAGGCGCATGTAAGGCCGCTTATCTGTGGCGACTTATTCCAATCCGCATTAAAAACGATAACTGCGTTGCTTCGCTTTGCCGTGCTACAGCACTGTCAGCAGCTTCGCGCCTTGTTCTCCTTATCTATGCGAATTGGAATTACACCCCATTCGACGTGTTTCATCAATCCCTATCCCGTGTTGCACTTCGTGCTTGAATCCACCAAAGTCGTGATGGTGTCGCCATCGGCAATACCGACAACCAGGCCGACAATCAGGCTGGTGATGGTTTCGGCATTGGCAGTGCAGGCCAGCTTCGATGCCATACTTCGCCTCATGCGGTTGAAATGCCTATCATCGGGGAGGTAAGAAATGGCGATTAGGCAAGCGATACGGCGAGTCGGTGTGATCGGGCTTGGCAAGA
This sequence comes from Polaromonas sp., assembly GCA_038902815.1. GTDB lineage: Bacteria > Pseudomonadota > Gammaproteobacteria > Burkholderiales > Burkholderiaceae_C > Polaromonas. The sequence goes on from JBCKNF010000035.1 coordinate 1,466, forward strand.
TGGGCCGGCCGATGAGCCGCCATCTGGTCGAGAAGGGGTTTGAGGTCATCGGCTATGACCCTGTTCAGGCGGCGATGCGGCAGGTGAAGGCTTTTGGTGTGAAGCTTGCAAGGTCGCCCGCAGAGGTTGCAGCGAAGAGCGACCTGGTGATAATCGTCGTCGGCTTCGACACCGAAGTCGATACCGTCCTGTTCGGTCCGAAAGGCATCCTGGGGCGGGCGAGGAAAGGGCTGGTGGTAGCCCTGTGCTCGACCCTGGCACCGGCGTATATGCGGGAGCTGAGCAAGCGGGTCAAGGGCAAAGGGATCACGCTGCTCGATGCACCGCTCGCACGGGGAGAACCGGCAGCAGAAAGCGGCAAGCTCCTGCTCTTCGGCGGCGGGGACAAATCGACGTTCGAAGCGTGCCGGCCGGTTTTCGCAACTTTCTCCGATTCGATCCATCATCTCGGCAAACTCGGTTCCGGTCAGGTCGCCAAGATGGTCAACAATCTGATCCTGTGGGCATGTGTCGCGGCAAACGTGGAGGGCTTGAAGCTTAGCCACGCATTTGGTCTGAAGGAGGAGCCGTTGCGGAAGGCACTCCTGGAATCAAGTGCCCACAATTGGGCACTGCAGACATGGTTGCAGGCCCGCCCCATGCCCTGGGCCGAAAAGGACATGAACATCGTGCTGCATGAAGCAGACGAAGTCCGGCTCAGCCTTCCGTTGTGCGGTTCACTCAAGGAAGTCATCAAGGGCATCAAGATCGAACGCGGGCTTGCGATGCCAAAGGTGGCGAAAAGATAGCGCACGGCTCGGCCAGCCTGCTTCAGGGCGTGGTGGCGGCATCAATTGAGCGATGCGCTCGCCCGACTCCCATATCGAGTCCCCGCCTGCCCGCGTTTTGCCTACCGACGGAGCCTCACATCAAAATATCCGCGCTCACGTGTCGAGCGTCTCCTTGCAGAAGAGCGCCTCCGGCCCGTAGGTGGATTCGATCAGGTTCTGGTCGTGGGAATATTTGATGAAGCGCTCGAGATTCTTGAAATTGCGCTTGAAGCCATTCTCCCATGGATCCCCCGGGAAGAGAGCGCGTTCACCCTCGAAATAGTGTCGTCCCCAGGCGAGTCGCGACCAGTTGGGATCTTCGTAATAGCTCTCGGCGATCTCCTTGGCCTTGTTGAACATGTCGAAGACCGCCTTCGCAACCCAAGGGTTCTTGTCCACTACCTCCTGACGGATCGCGATCACGTGCATGATCGGAAAGTCGCCGACCTTGCGGTAGTATTCCGCCTCCTCGGCCTTGCAGTCGGCGAACAGACGGCGGGCGGCCGTCTTGCCGGAAGCCACCGAATGCGGCGGATGGGGCAGGAAAAAGGCATCGACCTGCTTGTATTCCAGAGCACGGCCAAGGTCTTGCCGATTGCCGATGAAGTCGAGCTTCACCCCCTCCTTCATCTTGAACTTCACCTTCTCCTCGCTCGTCAGCAGCCAGTGGATCTTTTCCCAAGGAACGTCGTAGTAGAACTTCATATCGCCTTTCGCGAGCAGCGACAGCGTTGTCTGGAAGGACGACAACGCCACCTTCTTGCCGATCAGATCCTTGGGATGCCACAAATTCGAATCCGGGTGGACCCACATCTGACTCTGACTGAACAGTCGGCGGGGGAACACGGGGATGCCCGCGATCGGCATTCCGCGTCCTTTCGCCATCAGGTAGCTCGACATGGAGAACTCGGCTACGTCGTACTCTCCACTGAGCATGCGGCCGTGGCGGTCCGTTCCGTCGCGCAACGTGACACTCTGGCCGACTTGCAGCACCTTGAGTTCGATGCCGTCAGGCACCGGCACCGTTGCATCGAAGAATGGAAAATGGCGGTCGTAGCGTTCGATGCCGATAGTGAGTTGAAGCTTGTCGGCCATTCACTGTCCTCGCGATCTACTTGGATTGGATAAAGGATAGGAAATTCAACCGCATGAGGCCAAGTATGACAGCGAAAAGCGCGGTCATGCCGGGCGCGTTGCCCGCTAAATAGCGCTTCGCGCTGATGGCATCGCTGCCAAGCTGGCAGCGAAAGTCACCTGACGAATTGATGGGTGAATTGATGGGTGTGAAATAAAAACTGGCCCGAAGGCCCGTGTTTACTTACTCAATGGCGGAGTGGACGTCCGCCTCCGCCATATCCAAGGCCGTCTCATAGCGCGTCAAACACTGGCATAAATCAGGCTGAAACCCGCATGGATAAAGGAAAGTATCGAATTACCTTGCATTAAGCCGTCGCATCCAATATCATCCAATCACCAACCTTATTGGGGGGTTGTTTGAGGGGTAACAAATGCCACGTTTAGCCAAAGAGTTGATGCCGATTGAGATCAAGCGTTTGACGGTGCCGGGTTATCACGCTGTCGGTCACGTGCCGGGTTTGATGTTGCAGGTGTCGCCGTCGGGCACCACGTCCTGGCTGTTGCGCGTCAAGATCGGCGATAAGCGCCGCGAGATCGGCCTGGGTGCTTACCCCGGCGTGGGGCTGGCGCTGGCACATCAGAAGGCGCAGCAAGTGCGCGACGACATCGTGGCCGGTGTTGATCCAGTCGCAAAGCGCGCAGAAAACAGGCAGGCCATAGTTGAGCAGCAAGCCGAGGAAAAGCGCACCGCGTGGACATTCCGGCGCTGTGCCGAGGCATACATCAAGGCGACCGCCCCCAGTTGGCGAAACAAGAAGCACGCAAAGCAATGGACTAGCACGCTTAACACTTACGTTTACCCAACCATCGGCGATTTGATGGTGCGCAGTGTCACTAAAGAACACGTCATTCAGATTATTGAACCGCACTGGGCAACCAAGAACGAGACGATAAACCGGGTTCGCAACCGCATCGAGACGGTGCTGGACTGGGCAAAGCAGCGCAACCTACGCACTGGCGACAACCCGGCACGTTGGCAGGGTAATCTGAACAAGGCAGGTTTCCCCGATAAAGCCAGCATTGCGCCGGTGCAAAAGCATCGGGCGCTGGATGCCAGCCAGATGCACGACTTTCTCGGTCGATTGCGCGGTGTCGGTGGCATGGGTGCGCGGGCGCTGGAGTTTGTTGTTCTGACGGCCTGTAGATCAGGTGAAGTACGCATGGCGACATGGTCAGAGATCGACTGGACTGCAAAGACATGGCGCATCCCGGCATCCCGCACCAAGTCGGCAAAGAGGTTTGCCGCAAATGGAATTGAGACATTCAATGTCCCACTATCCGACGATGCAATCAAGCTGCTGGAGGCACTGCCACGGTTTGAGAAAGTTGAATGGATATTCCCCGGCGCAAAAGCTGGCAGCCCACTGTCAGACATGACGTTAACCAAAGTATTGCGCGACATGGCGGTGGATGCTGTCCCGCATGGTTTCCGGGCGACGTTTTCAAGCTGGACGGCATCATCAACGGCCTACCCGTCCGAGGTGCGGGAAATGGCATTGGCGCACGCCATTGGCGACGGCACTGTGGCCGCGTACCAGCGCAGCGACCTATTCGACAAGCGTCGCAATCTGATGGCGGATTGGGCGAGGTTCATCAACACCGCGCCAGTGGTGGCCGACAACGTTGTGCCGATGCGGGGGGCCGCATGAGGCGAGAAAGTATTAAAGGCAAGTTGGCGATTCCCAAAGAGGCTTGGATCGTCAAGGCATGGGCGCACAAAGACTTTGCTGCTGAATTGGCCGAGGTGATGGCTGCGATCCCAAGAGACTACCCCGTCCCAATAGTGAAGGTTTTGGCAGCATTGCAAAGCAAGCACGCAAGGCTGACCGAGGTTTTCGACGAAAAGGCCAAAGAGACAAAGATAGGGCGACCCAAGGGACCGCCGAAACCGAAATCTACACCTATCAAATTGAAGGCTTTGGCTTTTAACATTGCCTACATTCCGCTGGGCAGGCCTACAAAAAAAGGCCGTCTATCTAATCTTCAGACCTACAAGGATGTCGAAGAACGACGTAGAAATTTGGCGGCATCAAACCGCACCAAATCAACTATTAAAGCTGCAATCGACTCGATAAATAGACAGTTGGCTGAAAGCAATGGCAAACAAGTCGGCGCTGCGATAAAGAAGAACTACCAAAGAGTCAGAGCCGCATACGGTCGAGGTAAGCGACTCGTGGAGTCATGATCGAAACTCCGTCGATATTGCGTTAAATTTCCCTGAATATTGCCATTTTCTCGCCCTTATATTTGATTCTGTCGCATTCGGAATTGACGCGCATTAAGAGGGAGCACACCGCATCCCCAGGCGCATCAAGGCACTGCGGGAGACGATCAAAATGGCGCAACGTGTATTCAGAATCCGCGACTTGGCGACGACCAAGGGCAAGCCCGGTTTACTTCCTGTTAGTCCTGCAACGATTTGGCGCTGGGTGGCCCAAGGTCAGTTTGTAGCACCGTTCAAGCTGGGTGCAAATACGACGGTTTGGGATGCTGAAAAAGTCGAACAGTTCCTGGCGCAACGTGCGGGAGGCAATGCGCAATGACCGTCAGGCTGCGAAATGCCCAGGGGGACGGCCATGGCATTTGATCGAAACCACCTCCCCGACCCGGTCACCTACTTTGAAAACCAAGGGCTGATTCTCAAAGGCCCACGGTCTGCCAAGTGGAAAACCACCGCTTGCCAGTTTCACGGTGGCAGCGATTCCATGCGCATCAAAATTCAGGACGGTGGCTGGTGCTGCATGAGCTGCGATGCCAAAGGTGGCGACGTGCTGGCCTACCACATGCAACTGCATGGCATTGAGTTCGTAGAGGCTGCCAAAATCCTGGGCGCATGGGTTGACGACGGCAAGCCGCAACGCCCGCAAAAGCCTACACCGCTATCACCACGGGCCGCCCTGGAGGTTGTCGGCTTTGAATGCACTCTGGTGGCTGTGGCTGCTGGAAATATCGCCCAAGGCGTCATCCTGAAGGACGCCGACCGGGCACGGGTGATGACCGCTGCCGGCCGGATCAACCGGATCGTGGAGGCCTACCAATGAAGGCCGAACAATACAAACACCTGGCCGCGCAACTTGACGCCGACATTGCGCAGCGTAGAGACGGACTACAGCCAATGTATGCGCCCGATGGCGTGGTGCTGACGTGCGGAAGCGACCTGACGCCTGAGCCGGTGACCTGGCTGTGGCAATACTGGCTGGCGCTGGGCAAGCTGCATATCCTGGCCGGTGCGGCTGGCGTTGGCAAAACCACCCTGGCCCTGGCAATCGGGGCAACCGTCACCATCGGCGGGCGCTGGCCGGACGGTTCCCGCTGTGAGCCGGGTAACGTGCTGATCTGGAGCGGGGAGGATGATGCTGCTGACACACTACTACCGCGCCTGCTGGCTGCTGGTGCGGATCGTGCCCGCTGCTTTTTTGTCAGCGGTGCGCGTGTTGACGGAGAAGTGTTGCCCTTTGACCCGGCGCGTGATATGGGTCAACTGCTGGCCGCTGTAGAAAATATCGGCGGCATCAAGCTGCTGATCGTTGACCCCGTAGTCAGTGCTGTGACTGGAGACAGCCACAAAAACACCGAAGTCAGGCGTGCATTACAGCCGCTGGTGGACTTGGCCGCAGCGTGCGATTGTGCGCTGCTGGGTATCACGCATTTCAGTAAGGGCGGGCAAGGCACTGACCCGACACAGCGTGTAATCGGCTCAGTAGCGTTCGGCGCCGTGGCCCGCGTCGTACTGGTGGCGGCAAAAGTCAAAGGCGAAGACGGCACAGACCGGCGCATTTTCGCCCGCAGCAAGTCCAACATCGGCCCGGACGATGGCGGGTTCGAGTACCACCTAGAGCAGGTAGAGGTGGACGCTTTCCCTAGTATTGAAGCGTCCCGCATCGCCTGGGGCAAGGCTGTAGAAGGTTCTGCCCGTGAGTTGCTGACTGACCCCAACGACGAGGCCGGCGACACCGGCGATGCCTGCGTCCTGCTGCGCGCCGAGCTGGCCGCTGATTCCTGGACCAGCGCGGACACCGCCTGCAAGCCACTCAGGGCGGCCGGGTTTTCCAAGAAGCAGATATGGACCGCATCTAAAAAGCTGGCCGTCATCCGCCACAAAGGCAGCATGAAGGATGGCTGGTACTGGCGCCTGCCCGGAGCCTGGGAGGTGGCTTTCACGTCCGGAGGGCCCGAAGATTCCACCGAAGGTTCCGAAGGCTCCAGTTTTGGAAACGGGGAATCTTCGGAATCTTCGGAGCCGTGGGAATCTTCGGAGGTAGAGGTTTTATGAGTCCTCAGACCGTCCTTCACCAATTGTGGGCACAAGGCGTCAGACTGAAATTGTCAGGCGACGGCTCCAGCCTTGTCGCACCGGCTGGCAGTTTGTCACCTGAGCAGCGTGCCGTGGTGCTGGCCCATAAGCCTGAGCTTGTAGCATTTTTGACGGAAAGCCGCAAAACCACCGCCCGGTTACTCGAAGCCGCCATGCGCGCCTGCGACCACCACGGCGACGGCGCGCAGGCCAGAGCCGATATGCGCCAGCAGTGTCACGAAACACCGCCACACCTACAGCCGGACTTACTTGATCACTTCAACACAACCTATGGAGGAAAGCCATGAGCACACCGATAAACGACGGTAAGAAATCGGCCGACCGCGCCAGTCGAGGCCGGTTTGCAAAAGGCAATAAATTGTCCCCAGGCCGCCCCCCAGGGCGTGGTGCCGTTGCCGAGTTGCGCGACAAACTCGCCCAGGACGTGGACAAGATCATCGACGTGTTGCGCACGCAGGCACTGGCAGGCGACCCGCAATCGATGCGCATCCTGTTGGATAGGGTGTTGCCTAGTCTGAGGCCCGTAGAGCTTGCGACACCACTGAATCTGCCCGATGGCACCCTGACAGAGCAATGCCGCGCTGTGCTGGCTGCTGTGGCCGCTGGAGAGCTTGCACCAGGGCAGGGAGCACAGTTAATCGCAGCCATTGGCACATTGGGCAAGGTGGCCGAGGTTGACGACCTGACCGCACGTATCACCGCACTGGAGAAACAACATGCAAAGTCTTGAAAAACGCATCGCCGCCCTCGAAGCCCCGTTCTCCGGGTCATGCCTCGAATGTGAAATGGGGAGGCTGAACGGCACGCCGCCCAGCAAATGCACGCATAACCGAGCGTTGACACTGGCTGACCATTTGCGCGGAATCCCTGCAACCGTGCAACGCACAGAAGGTACTGGAAATGCAAAATCTTGAACGGCGAGTCGCGGCACTGGAAAACCAGACAAGCACGACTGACACTTCAGTAAAGCTGGTTTTCGTGCAAGCTGGCGAGACAAGGGCCGATGCCTTAAAGCGTGCGGGTCTTCCGCCCGATACCGCCGATGTGATGCACGTGGTGTTTGTCTCTTCGCTGGGCGAACGACTATAAAAGTGGAACGTTCCGCGCGTGCGCGAGGCATTGCACCGACACCCAGCCTAACCCGCTGGGTTTCTTTACTGTCAATTGTCATTGCCTGTTTTCGTGGAAGGCAGATAATGAAACCGTGGGCAAAGTCCACCGGGCCAAAAAACCCCGAGGGTAAGGCGGTGGTATCACGTAATGCGTTTACGGGCGGGGGAGGTGGCGAAGCTGCGGGCAAGCCCACAAGATTGATGCGATGCCATTACTTTGATGGCACTCACCCCAAGGAGAATTCATCCATGAAAAGTTTGACCCGTTCTTTGTTGCTGACGCTGATGCTTACCACGGGCGGAGGCTTGGGCGGCTGCGCGTTGCTCGGGTAACAAGTGACGTTCCATCAAATCACGTTTCTTTACGGCACCTTGATTCCCCTGTGCACTGGCCAGCAGCCACCAGAAATAAGCTGATTGGTCGTCCTTTGGCACGCCATCGCCGAGTGCATACATACTGCCCAGGTTGCTCTGCGCAAGGGCATCCCCCTGCTCGGCGGCTTTCCTGAACCACGCTGCGGCCTGCTGGTCGTCCTTCGGCACGCTCCGTCCGAATCTATACATGATGCCCAGTCTTAACTGCGCATCGGCATCCCCCTGCTCGGCGGCTTTGCGGAGCCACACCACGGCTTGCTGCTCGTCCTTTGGCACGCCTTCGCCGAGTGTATACAT
>JBCKNF010000036.1:0-9102 GCA_038902815.1 Polaromonas sp.
CCACACACCACGTCGCGCACTGGGCAAGCGAGGTATTGGGCCTGAACGCCCGCAGCGTGGCGGAAATTATGCCCAGGCGCGAGAAACTCCGCATCTCCTGCATCGTTGGTCTGCCGGTCACGCTGTACTTCTCGTGGTTCAATCTCACCATCGCCAGCTTCTGGACGCTGGGCTGGATCCAGCTCGGCGTGGCCGTCTTCCTGCTTGCGCCTGCCCTCGTGCTGGCCGCCAGAAACAGGTTGCTGCCATTGGCTGAAATGCTGTTGATGGTCTCCCTGAGCGTCATTTTAGGCAGCCTGCAAATTTTCGGCGGGATTGAAGAGACGGGCATTTATTGGGTCTATGTCTTCCCGTTCATCGCCTTTTTCATCACCGGGCAAAAGAATGGCTGGCTGTGGAGTATGGGCTTCCTGGCATTGAGCATCGGCGTGCGCGAGCTGGAGAGCATCGCCAGCCTGGGGTTCGCCTACTCCTCCGTGCAAGCAACACAACAGTCTGCGGCGTTCCTGTTCTACACGGTAACCGCTTCGCTGTTCAACCAGTTGCGGAACAGTTTCGAACACCGGCTGCACGACACCGCCGTAGAGCAAACCGTCGCCGCAGAAGCCTACCTGACGCAATTGCGCCACCGCACCCTCCACGACGGCCTGACCGACCTGCCGAACCGCACGCAATTCTTCGCGCAACTGACGCAGAAAATCGCCCAATGCGGCGACACCGGCAAGGTGACGGTGGCCTATATCAAACTGGAGCGCCTCCTGGAGATCGCCAACATCGTCGGCAGCGATGAAGGCGGCAGGCTGATCAAGAGCATCGCCCAGGCTCTGCGTAACAGGATGAAGCCGGACACGCTGTTGGCGCGCACCGGTTATGACGAGTTCGCCATAGCCTTTTCGCTGCCGAAAAACGAAGACGAGATGCTTGGCCTCGATGATTTTCTGGATGACAGTCCGTTCATCCAACACGCGAACGGACAGCCGCTGCATATCGAATACACGCTGGGGCTGTGCAGCTACCCGGACTTCGCCTCCGGCAGCGACCAGTTGCTGCGCCGCGCGGAGCAGGCGATGATGCGCGCCAGGAATAAACACCTGCCCATACTGCGCTATGAATCCGGGCTGGAGGAAGCCTTCACCCGCCACCATCTGCTGTATGGCAAGCTGATGCGCGCACTGGAATCCAATCACCTGAGCTTGGCCTACCAGCCCCAGGTGGATATTGCCACGGGTAAGCTGCTGGGCGCGGAAGCCCTCGCCAGGTGGCACGACCCGCAGGAAGGCTGGATATCCCCGGTCGAGTTCATTCCCGTCGCCGAGCAATCAGGGCTGATCCATGCCCTGACCCATTGGGTCGTCAGGCAAAGCATCGCCCAGTGCGGCCAGTGGCGCCGCGCAGGACTGCACATCGACATCTCGCTCAATCTCTCGGCGCGCTGTGTCGACGACCCGGACCTGCTCGCCTGCCTGTCGGAGGCGGTGCACGAGGCACAGGTAAAACCCGAATGGGTCATGCTGGAGCTGACGGAAAGCGCCCTCATGGACAGCCCGGAAAAGGCGATACGGCTGATCGGCCAATTCCGCGAAATGGGCTTCCGCATTTCCATTGACGACTTCGGCACGGGATATTCCTCGCTGTCATACCTGAAAAACCTGCATGCCGACGAACTCAAAATAGACCGCAGCTTCGTCATGAACCTGCCGGACAGCCCGGACGATAGCGCCATCGTCCAGTCAACCATCCAGCTTGCGCACAATCTCGGAATGAAGGTGGTGGCCGAAGGCATCGAAACCGCCGCCGCATTGTTCTATCTCCGCGAGCTGGGCTGCGATATCGCGCAAGGCTATTACTACAGCAAGCCGATGCCGCCGCAAGATTTCGACAAATGGGCCGCCAGCCTCGGTTCCAGCTCACCCTCTATCCACCCCCACGAAGCAGCATGAAAATCATCCATCTGAGCGACACCCATATCGGGCATGGCGACTGCGCCCTGCAATTCAGAAAAATCGTTGACGACCTGACCCTGTGGCGCCCCTGCAACCCCGGGCAGCACCTCATCATTCACACCGGCGACCTGGTGGATCGCGCATCCGATTCTGCCAGCCTAGCTCTCGCCGATCAATTGCTGTCCGAGTTGCGCGGCTTCGGTTACCGCATTTTGCTGTGCCCCGGCAATCATGACTACGGCGACAGCCTGTCCCTGTCCGCCGGACTCGCCATGCAATTCCGCTCCCGCTTCCGCGAATTCCTGTTCCCCGACCAGGGCCAGGCGAAGGATGCTGGGGAAGCGTGCTTTCCGACCCTGCATAGCGTGGGAAACTGCGCTTTCATCGGCCTCGACAGCAATTGGGGCGAGCTCAACTGGTATGACCGCCTGTTCGCCGAAGGGGAATTCGGCAAGGAACAGCTGGCACGCCTGGACGACATGCTCGACCGGCAACTCGCCTCGGGCAATCGCGTGGTTGTCTATTTCCACCACCACCCCTACCCATATGGTTTCATGGTCAATCCGGGACTGGGCGAGAGCGCCGCGATTGGACAATGGATCATGCGGTTGACCCGCTCGTTCCGCCGCCTGAAGGACGCCTATTCCTTCAACCAGATCGTCCGCGACCGCGCCCAGCTGCTGCTGTTCGGCCACATGCACTTCGGCCTCGATTGCCGGGCCGAGAGCGGCAAATACGGCATACCGCTGGCATTTGATGGCAGCTCCTCCACGGGCAAGGACATGGTCGGGAAAATGCTGCGCTACCGCATCATTGACCTCGACTCGCTGGTTGCGGAAACGCGTTTTTTGAAACGATGAATAACTTGAGGGAACACCATGCTGTGGCTGGCGAAAAAATTCCTGACCTGGTTCGGCGACCTGAAGTACTTTCCCTACCCGATGTGGATCGTCTGGGATCCGGGTTCCTACCGGGTCAAGGGCGAGGACGCGCGCGAAGTGATCGGCCTGGTGCGCCCCGGCGACATCCTATTGCGCTCTTACGACAATTACGTTGACGGCCTGTTCATCCCCGGACACTACAGCCATGTCGGGTTGTATGTCGGCAAGATTGATGAAACCCAGTGCGCCCTCGCCGGCAGCCTCCTGGACAACCCGGAGAAACAGGCTAGGGCGAAATCAAAATTTTTCAGAAGCGGCTCGCAAATGGTGATTCATGCGATGGCGGAAGGCGTCAGGATGGACGACGTGCTCACCTTCTGCCGCTGCGATGCCATGGCCATTCTGCGGCTGCCTGCCGTGCTGGAAGTCGTTCCAGCCCAGGCAGATTATCCGTTCCGGGACGAATTGTTCTCTGCCCTGGAGCGCTTGATTCGCGAGCGTCTGAAAAGCGGCGCCAGCGTGACCAGCGAGGAAGTCATCCCGCTCGCCATCGAAGCCGCGCTGGGCAAGGTTGGCGAGGAATACGACTTCGGCTTCGACTTCAAGAAATTCGATTCCTTCAGTTGTTCGGAATTGATCTACTACTGCTACAAGAGCGTTAATCAGCACCTGGACCTGCGGCCGAGAACCCACCGTTTCCTGGGCATTTTTTCACGGCGCGACGCCATCACCCCGGACGACTATCTTTCCACCACGCTGGAGAAAATCTGGTTCAGCCGGTCGGACAGGGATCGTTAGCAAAGAATTGGGTTTTCAGGGCTTGGGCGACCTCCTGCCCTGAATCCCCTATCATTTGGATGCCGGGCGCTGTCCGGTTTGAGTATCTATGCCACCTACCGTCAGCCCATCACTGGTTGAATTGCATCACCTGACCTTTGGGTACGGGGAGCGCGCTATTCTGGATGACGTTTCCCTGCGCATTCCAAGGGGCAAGATCACTGCGCTGATAGGGCCGCAGGGCGGCGGCAAGACGACGACACTGCGTTTGATGAGCGGCCAGAGCCGTGCGTGGTCTGGGCAAGTGCTGTTTGACGGGCAAGATATCACCCCCATGAATCAGAAGCAACTCTATGCAGTCAGGCGTCGCATGGGCATGCTGTTTCAGTTCGGCGCCTTGTTTGCTGACTTGAGCGTGTTTGAGAACGTTGCCTTTCCGCTGCGTGAACATACCGATTTGCCCGAATCACTGATCCGTGACATTGTCTTGATGAAGCTCAATGCGGTGGGCCTGCGAAATGCGCGTGACCTCATGCCCAGCGAAGTGTCGGGAGGGATGGCAAAGCGTATTGGAATAGCGCGTGCGATTGCACTGGACCCGGAATTGGTGATGTACGACGAACCTTTTTCCGGTCTCGATCCGATTTCGCTTCGTGTCGCAGCGCGCCTGATTCGCCAGCTCAATGATTCCATGGGACTGACCAGTATTTTTGTGTCGCATGAACTCAAACAAACCCTTGAAATTGCCGACCATGTGATCATTCTGGACAATGGAAAGGTCGCCTTCCAAGGCACTGTGGATGAGGTACGCAAGAGCACCGATCCGCTGGTGTTCCAGTATGTGAATGAACGCCCGGATGGCCCGGTGCGGTTTTATTACCCGGCCGTCGCGATTGAAGAAGATTTTGGTGTCTCCACCAAATCCAAATAAACGCCTGGTGTTTCCCGAAAAGAATTGGGGTCAGACTCCAATTAGCTCCAGCTTGGCATGTCGTTCAGGGAAAGCACGACTCTTGAGGACGCTTTTCGGTGCCATACTTGGCCTCATGCGGTTGAATTTCCTATCGTCGCCGAACTTCACAGTTTCCCATTCCTCCGCCCGCGCTATGCTGCGGCTGACGATGCGCCGCCGTCACCTGCCAGCCCTGTTTACCGCGTGCCTCTGGCTGGCCGCCGGTTGCGCGCCGGAGAAAGACCGCGACTTCACCATTGCCCGCCATCGCATGTTGCACGACCAACTCACCGGCCCCGGACGCGGCATCAAGGACGAACGCGTCCTCGCCGCGATGCGCACCGTGCTGCGTCACGAGTTCGTCCCGGACGACGTGCGCTTCAGCGCTTACGACGACCGCCCGCTGCCCATCGGCCACGGCCAGACGATTTCGCAGCCGTTCATCGTCGCCTTCATGACGGAGCAGTTGAAGCCGCAGCCGACGGACAAGGTGTTGGAAATCGGCACCGGCTCCGGCTATCAGGCCGCGATTCTCTCCGGGCTGGTGAAGGAAGTCTTCACCATCGAAATCGTCGAGCCGCTCGCGAAGCGAGCGGAGGCGGACTTGCGGCGGCTCAACTATACCAACGTCTTCGTGAAGGCCGGCGACGGCTACAAGGGCTGGCCGGAGCACGCTCCCTTCGACGCCATCATCGTCACCTGCGCGCCCGACCAGGTGCCGCAGCCGCTCGTCGAACAACTTAAGGAAGGTGGCCGCATGGTCATTCCCGTCGGGCCAGACGGCGGCGTGCAGGAGCTTTACCTTTTGGAGAAGCACGGCGGGGAAGTGCGGCGAAAGTCCGTCCTCCCCGTGCGGTTCGTGCCCATGACGCGTGAGGGCGGAGTGAGGCAGTGAAGATGATAGGGCGCGTCTGTCCTCAGTGCGCCGTTCAGCGCTGTGGCTTCGCCAAAATCTTATGCCATTGCCAGCTATCTCGCATTCTCGTTAACCATCACCAACTTGCCCCTGACCCCGCGCGAGCCCATGTGCGCATAAGCCGCCTTCAGCTCTGCCATCGGCATGCTGCGGTCGATGACGGGCTTGATCTTGCCTTGCGCGTACCAGTTGCTTAGCTCTGCCATCATGGCGGCGTTGGCTTTAGCTTCCTTCTGGGCAAAACCGCCCCAGAATACGCCGACGATGGATGCGCCTTTTAGCAGGGGCAGGTTGAGTGGTATCGACGGTGTGGGGCCGGACGCAAAGCCAACCACCAGGTGCCTGCCGCGCCAGGCAATCGAGCGGAAAGCGGGCTCTGAAATTTGTTCTGCACGATCAGCAGGTCGGGGAAATTCAGGCTGGCGGCTTTGATCTCTATCAGTACCTCGCCCGCTTTGGGCGTGGGTGTGGGCAGCTCGTGCCAAGCAAGGGCATCAACGCCCGTGGGGTTTTCACATAGCCATGCGTGCATGGCGGTCTCCATTCAGGTGAGGGTTGCAGGATGGTTGTCAAACTCCATCATAGGCAAATCATTAGGCATCAATTGCCGGATCTACCCGGATATACCCGGATTCGTCACCCCTATGACCTAAAATCAGACAATGAAAATCTTGATCTCCAATGACGACGGTTATCAGGCCACGGGCATCGTAGCCTTGTATGAGGCTCTGAAGGATATTCCAGGCGTGGATGTGGAGGTGGTGGCACCAGAGCAGAACAACAGCGCCAAGTCCAACGCGCTGACGCTGCATTCGCCCATGTATGTGCAGACAGCGGCCAATGGTTTCAGGTACATCAACGGCACACCGGCTGATTGCGTACACATCGCCGTGACTGGCTTGCTCGGCTACCGGCCTGACCTGGTGGTCTCGGGCATCAACAACGGTGCCAACATGGGCGACGACACGATTTACTCGGGCACCGTGGGCGCGGCGATGGAAGGCTATCTGTTTGGCATTCCGGCGATTGCCTTTTCACAAACAGAAAAAGGTTGGGCGCATATAGCCGCTGCCGCGCGGCGTGCGCGCGACATGGTCGAGCAACTGTTGTCATCGGTTGAAGTGCTGGCAGCGGGGGCGTCCCCCACGCTGCCGCCTTGGTTACTCAATGTGAATATTCCGAACTTGCCTTACGAGCAGCTCAAAGCCACCCAGGTCGCGCGCCTGGGCCGCCGCCACGCGGCCGAGCGCGTTATCACGCAAATCAGCCCGCGCGGCGCAACCATGTACTGGATAGGCGGCGCTGGCCCGGCCAAAGACGAAGGCGAGGGCACTGACTTTCATGCGGCCAAACAGGGCTTTGTGGTGGTTACCCCGCTGCATGTTGACTTGACTGATCATGAGCGCCTGCCTTACTGGTCGCAAACGTTTGCGCAGATGACTTCAGCCCACTCACCGCATAAAGCCGTTGCATGATGGCGGCTAGCAAGCCGCCGTCAACCACGGCCAGCCGCCCCGGTTTTCCGCTGCGTTTAAAGCCCGATGCGGGGGTTCAAAAACCGGTTCCAAGCGGTCTCGGGCTTGATTCGCAGGTGGTGCGCGCCCGTATGGTGCAAAAGCTTGCCGCGCAGGGCGTAACCGACCCGCAGGTGCTGGTCGCCATGGGGCAGGTCGAGCGCCATCGCTTCGTTGACTCGGCGCTGGCGAATCAGGCTTATGAAGACACCAGCCTGCCGATTGGCCTGGGGCAAACCATTTCAAAACCCAATGTGGTGGCGCGTATGCTGGAGCTGATTTTGCAAGGCAGGCCGGGCAAGCTCGGGCGTGTGCTGGAGATCGGCACGGGCTGCGGCTACCAGGCGGCACTGCTAGCCCAACTGGCTACGGAGGTCTACAGCATCGAGCGGCTGCGTGGCCTGCACGACAAAGCACGCGAGAACCTGCGCCCCTTCAGGCTGCCGAATGTGCATTTGCTGTTTGGTGATGGCATGATCGGTTATGCCAAAGGCGCGCCCTATGCGGCCATCATTTCAGCCGCCGGTGGCGAGGCCTTGCCGCAGCAGTGGATAGACCAGCTGGCCGTGGGC
This sequence comes from Polaromonas sp., assembly GCA_038902815.1. GTDB lineage: Bacteria > Pseudomonadota > Gammaproteobacteria > Burkholderiales > Burkholderiaceae_C > Polaromonas. Next base: position 7,556 of record JBCKNF010000036.1, read on the forward strand.
GGCAGGTTGGTGGCACCCCTGCAGGCGGCCAACGGCGTGCAGGCGCTGGTGGTGGTTGACAAGACCCCGCAGGGCATCCAGCAGACCTTACTGGAAGCGGTGCATTTTGTACCTCTAAAATCAGGGACAAATTGATCTACAGGGCGCAACATGGCGAACTCCACCACACTTCACTTCATCAAAGGCATGGCCTGCCTGTTAGTCGTTGCGGCAGTTGCTTTGTTGGCAGCAGGTTGCAGCCCGCGCGTGCTCAAACCAGCGCCTGTGGAAGACCGCGCTACAGCCCGCTCGTCAAGCGCTGTTGCAGGCGTTGTTGTGGGCGTTGTTGAACCGTCGGCTATCAAGCCTTTGCCGGGTGCCGAAAATGCAGGCAAGCCCGGCTACTACACCGTCAAACCGGGCGATGCCGTGATTCGCATTGGCCTGGACAGCGGCCAGAACTGGCGCGACATCGTGCGCTGGAACAACCTTGAAAACCCCAACCGCATTGAAGTCGGCCAGGTGTTGCGCGTGACACCACCCGGCAGCGACACCGCGCAAGCCGTGACTCGCCCGGTAGCACCCGGCAACGCCACGGCAGCTTCCGCTGCTGCGCGCCCGGCATCAGTGGCCAGCGGATCAGCGTCGCCAAGCGCGCCAGCGTCCGCCGCACCGGCGGGTGAAGATGAGCTGTCCTTTATTTGGCCTGCGCAGGGTCAACTGATAGGCGACTTTGATGGCGTGAAGAACAAAGGCTTGGATATCTCAGGCAAAGCCGGTGACCCGATTTTGGCTTCGGCTGATGGCAGTGTGGTGTACGCAGGTGCAGGCTTGCGCGGTTACGGCAACCTCATCATCCTCAAACACAACAACATCTACCTGACGGCCTACGCCCACAACCAAACGCTGCTGGTCAAAGAAGACCAGACCGTCAAAAAAGGCCAGAAGATTGCCGAGATGGGTAACACCGATGCAGACCGCGTTAAGCTGCACTTTGAGGTGCGTCGTCAGGGCAAACCGGTTGACCCGGTGAAGTATTTGCCTGCCAAGTAGAGCCACGCCTGTTCGCTCCCCTTTTCTCACAAAAGGCGCGCTGATTGACCTTGCGCCGTGAGAAGCGCAACCGCCTTCTTGTCGAAGGAAACGAAGGTTTCCCCACCGAGCCAGTTGCCCTCGTAGGCTATGACACCATCGGCGAAATCCCCGCCTGCTGCAAGGATAGCCAAACCGGCTTCGACAGCCGGGCGATTCATCACCACGTTGCCAGCATCAAGCAAAGCCCGGATAGCAACAGCAACTTTTTCTTTTGGAAACTGCGCGCCCCGGATCAATATCCAAGAAAGCTCACACAGGCACGGCAGTGAAATGGCGATCAATGATGCTTTTTCCAGAATCTTCGCTGCTGTGCGTGCCTGTTCAGCGTCGTCTTGCAGCACGGCGCGAGCAAGAACATTCGTATCAACAGATATTTTCATTTTTCGCCAGCCCAACCAGCAGCGGCAATTTCATTCATTTCTTCGATGGAAAGTACCTTGTTGGTGCTACCAGCGAACAAGCCGATAAAGCCT
>JBCKNF010000037.1:0-8836 GCA_038902815.1 Polaromonas sp.
CAAAAGCTGCTGCCGGTATGCAGCATTATCCAGAAGGCGCGCTGTACGTCGTGGCCACGCCAATTGGCAACCTGGCCGACATCAGCTTGCGCGCGCTGCATGTGCTGCAACTGGCCAGCGTGATTGCCTGCGAAGACACGCGCCACTCGCAAGGCTTGCTGCGCCAGTACGGCATTGAAAAAACCCTGCTCGCGCTGCATCAACACAATGAGCTTGAGGCCGCTGTCGGCATCATCGAACGCTTGAGGCGCGGTGAGCGTGTCGCCTACATCAGCGATGCCGGTACGCCCGCCGTCAGCGACCCCGGCGCGCGGTTGGTTGCCGCCGTGCGCAACGCAGGGCTGGCTATCATGCCGCTGCCCGGTGCCAGCAGTGTGACCACAGCGCTCAGTGCAGCGGGTATTTCGGGTGACTCCGGTTTTATTTTTGTCGGCTTTTTGCCCAGTAAGGCAGGCGAGCGCGACCTCTGTGTTGTGCGCCTGCAGGCCGAAGCACGCGCGGTTGTCATCATGGAGGCACCACATCGCATCGAGGCGCTGGCGCAGGCCTTTGCACCGCTGGGCGAGCGCCTCGTCACCGTGTGCCGCGAGCTGACCAAACAATTTGAAGAGATTGCCAGCGTTGCGGCCAATGCCATGCCCGCCTGGCTGGCCGCCAATGTGCAACGCACGCGTGGCGAGTTTGTGCTGGTGCTGCACCCCTTGGCGAAGGAATTGCAGGCATTGCCGCAAGACGATGGCCTGCGCGTGCTGCAACTGCTGCTGGCCCAACTGCCGCTTAAAACCGCCGTCAAGCTGGCGGCGGACATCACCGGCGCGCCGCGCAATGATTTGTACGACAGCGCCTTGAAGCTCAAGAAGGCAGAGGCCAAGTGAACCCAGGCAAGCCGAACGTGAAATTTCTGCTGGCGCATCCGGCCAATTTCATAGCGCTGGGTTTTGGCACAGGCCTTAGCCCCATCGCACCCGGCACCGCAGGCACGCTGTGGGCCTGGCTGGCTTACCTGCTCTTGCAGCCGTATCTGACGGTCATGCAAATGGGCTGGCTGATTGTGCTGTCTAGCTTCATTGGCTGGTGGGCCTGCAGCGTGGCCGCCAAAAACTTGGGCGTCGCCGACCCCGGCAGCATTGTGTGCGACGAAGTGGTAGCCTTTTGGCTGGTGCTGTGGCTGGTCATGCCGACAGGTTTTTACGGCCAGCTTGCAGCGTTTGTGCTGTTCCGCTTTTTTGACGTGGTGAAGTTCGGCCCGATGGCCTGGGCTGACAAAACCTTCAAGGGTTTTGGCTGGCGCGGCGGCTTCGGCATCATGCTTGACGACTTGCTTGCCGCCTTCTGCACCTTGCTCGTCATCGCCATCTGGAGGTTTTGGTGAAAACTGAAACGCTATTAAATCAGCAGCTTATAACGCCCGTATTGCCCGTATCTATTGAGCTGCTGGCCGATTTACTCATCAAAAAAGGCCTTTTTCTGGCTACAGCAGAGAGTTGCACCGGCGGTTTGATCTCTGCCGCCTGCACAGACCTGGCAGGCTCAAGCGCCTGGTTTGAGCGCGGCTTGGTGAGCTATTCAAACGCTGCCAAAACCGAGCTGCTGGGTGTGGACGCAGCGTTGATCGCCAAACACGGCGCAGTCAGTGAAGAAGTCGTACGCGCCATGGCGCAGGGCGCGATTGCACATTCAAAAGCGCAGGTCGCTGTGGCCGTCACCGGCGTGGCCGGGCCAAGCGGCGGCAGCAAGCGCAGGCCTGTAGGGTGCGTCTGGTTTGGCTGGTCGGTCGGCGGGGTGGTGACCTCGGAGTGCATTCAGTTTGATGGCGACCGCGCTGCCGTGCGGGCGGCTACGGTGCGCTATGCCTTGAGCCGGTTGGTTGAATTGCTTGCAAAGTGACAAAATTGTCAGCACCATGGACGCTTTGAGTCACTGAACTACGGTGCAAGCCCTTGTGGATAAGCTTAAATACCTACTAAATCACGCAAAATCTTGCAAGGAACGGGCTGCGTAGGTTGGCACGGAATCTGCTGAAAGTCTCCGCTAGTTTCTCAACCAAGGAGTTTTTATGAAACGTTCTCTGCAAAAGATACAAAAGGGTTTTACCCTGATCGAATTGATGATCGTTGTGGCGATTATTGGTATTTTGGCGGCAGTGGCTTTGCCGGCTTATCAGGACTACACCAAGCGCGCCAAGCTGTCTGAAGTAATTCTGGCGGCTTCTGCTTGCCGTACATCCGTCACCGAGGTGTACCAGAGTAATTCCGCAGCAAGTTTGCCAGTAGCGGGTGCTTGGGGCTGCGAGAGTTCAACGTCCACGTCCAAGTATGTAGCTTCGATTGCTACCGATCTTGCTGGCGGCGTGATTGTGACAGTTACCGATGCTATTGGTGATCCCGCTATTAACGGAAAAACTGTTAGCCTGGTTCCTGTTAATGCGGCAGGAGGGGCCCCAACGGATGCCGCCCCATTGTTCAAATGGGTTTGCGGTAATACGACAGCTGTTAACGGTGTATCAACAACCCTCACATCAGTGCCACTCAAGTTCCTGCCCGGTTCCTGCCGCGGTACCTGATCTTGCAGCGCTTGGCGCACGATCTAAAAATGCCCCGCCTGGGGCATTTTTTGTTTCCTGACCTAGGCGGCGTGCGCTTGACCATTCTGGTGGCGGTACTGCTACTGTGCAGTTGGATGCAGCCGGTTCATTTTCTGCCGTGGGTCAGCTGGCACAGCGAGGTCTTGGCATTTGTTGCTGTTGGGCTGTTCGCCAGCATTGCTGTAGTCCGCCAGATCAAAAAAGACGCAGGGGCATGGATTGGCGTGCCTGGGGTAGCCCTGCCTTTTTTCGGTTTGGCTCTGCTTGCCGTGGTTCAGGCTGCTGCCGGGCAGATGGTCTTTGCTGGTGACGCTCTCGTTTTTTGTTTTTACTTGGCCTTGTGTATCGCGGCGCTGGTGCTGGGATTTGGCGCTGGTGCTAATTCGAAGGACAACACTTCGCAGGCGCGGGTGACACTGGAAGTCGTGGCCTTCACCCTGCTGGCAGGTGCCTTTGCCTCAGCGGTGCTGGCGTTTGCACAGGTTTTGGAGCTGTGGGAGCAATCCGCCTGGATTAACCGGATGCCTCAACTGCGTCGACCTGGAGGAAATTTGGGGCAATCCAACCAGTTGGCAACCTTGTTGCTGATGGGGGTCATCAGCCTTATGTTTCTGTATGAATCCCGCAAGCTCAAGGCACTGGTTTCGGTTTTGATTTTCCTGGTTTTGTGCACGGCCCTGGCAATGACCGAGTCCCGTACTGGCGTTTTGAGCTTCTTGCTGCTGTGTGGCTGGTGGTTTGTCAAAAACAAGCGCGTGGGCTTCAAGCTTTCCCCTTGGGTAATTACCCTCTCGGGGATCGGTTTCTTGGCATTTTTCTGGGCCTGGCCGTCGATTTTTGCTTTCGTGCTGCAAATTTCAGGCGTTGACGCAGAGGTCAATACCAAAGCTGGCATGCGCTTGGTCGTGTGGCCGCAGTTGCTGGAAGCAGTAGCCCAGCGGCCTTGGTGGGGCTGGGGGCTCAATCAGGTTCCCCAAGCGCACAACGCCGTGGCGCACGCTTATGCACTGAGCGACTCCTTCTCGTACAGTCACAACATCCTGCTTGATCTGGCGTTGGGGGTGGGTGTGCCGCTTACGGCACTTTTGGTGCTGGCAACGGGTGTGTGGCTTTGGCGGCGCGTTCGGACTGCCAATAGCTTGCCGCCATGGTACTGCTTGGCTTTGGTGCTGCCCGTAGCTGTGCATTCGATGCTCGAGTTTCCATTTGCCTATGCCTATTTTCTGGTTCCTGTGCTGTTTGTGCTGGGGGTTCTGGAAGGTGCGGCAGGGAGCAAACCGGTGTTTCGCATCGGGGTCCGTTCTGCGGCAGCGCTTTTGCTCGGGGTGAGTGCTTTGGCGGCTTGGTCGGTTGTCGAGTATGTCGCCATCGAGGAAGACTTTCGGGTGGCGCGCTTTGAGGCGTTGCGCGTAGGCCAAACACCGGCCGATTATCAAAAGCCCGATATTGTTCTATTGACCCAATTGGGTGCTTTGCTGAACGGTGCGCGGATTTCGCCCAAGCCGGGCATGATGGTCGATGAACTGGCTCTGGCCAAGAAAGTCGCACTGCGCTACTCCTGGACCATGACACAGAACCGTTATGCACTTTCGCTGGCGCTGAACGGCGACCCCGAAGAAGCTGTGCGACAACTGCGTGTCATGCGCGCCATGCACGACGAAAAAACGTATCAGCAGATCAAGGCAAACTGGAAAGATCTCGCACACAAATACCCTCAGCTACTCGAGATTAAATTACCTTGATCGGACTTCCGCCACAGAATTTCCCGGGGCAATTACCGGTCATCCGACCGGTGAGACAGCCTTGTTTCCGGCCCTACTTGCTGGGCATCTTGCTCGTGCTGCCCTGGCTCAACCCCTTCGCATCTGGACCATCACCCTCCGTCGTACCTTGGTTGGTTACCGCGATGGCTATCGGTTACTTGCTACTTCTCGCATCACTGCGCTCATTTCACGATAAGGTCGGACATAAAGCGGCGTTTTCGCAGCGCTGGGTATCTGTTGCCGCCAGCGCCTGGCTGCTTGCTGGTGTTTTGAGCAGCGCTATCGCACTACTGCAGTATTTTGGTGCCACCGGTTTTTTTGAACCCTGGGTCAACCATGCAAGGTTGGGCGAGGCCTATGCCAATCTTCGTCAGCCTAATCAATTTGCGACGCTCACCAACATGGCCCTGGCAGCGTTAATTTGGTTTGCGCATCGAGCGCCTGGGCGCGAGCAGTGGCTGGCCATTCTGCTGGGCTGCGCTCTGGCTGTCGGTAATGCCGCGTCCCAGTCACGTACTGGCATGGCACAACTGGGGCTTGTCTGCGCACTGTGCGTGCTTTGGGGTCTATGGCGGCACGCTATGGTTCGCAACATTCTGATGGCGGCTGTCATCACCTATGCGGTAGCCACATTTTTATTGCCGATACTTGGCGGGTTTGATCTGTCCATTTTTGGCATGGCTGCGCGCCTGTGGGCGGACGACCTGCCGTGCACCAGCCGCACTACCCTGTGGTCTAACGTGCTGCATCTGATGGCCCAAAAACCGTGGTTCGGCTGGGGTTGGGGTGAGCTTGACTACGCGCACTACGTGACCCTGTATGACGAGCTGCGCTTTTGCGCCATTCTGGACAACGCGCACAACCTGCCGCTGCATCTGGCTGTAGAACTGGGCATTCCGGTGGCGCTGCTGGCCTGTGTTGGTTTTACGTGGTGGGCGCTGCGGCAACGGCCGTGGCGTGAAGCCGATCCAACGCGCCAATTGGCCTGGAGCGTGCTGGCGGCCATCTTGCTGCACAGCATGCTGGAGTACCCGCTTTGGTATGGCCCGTTCCAGATGGCCTTCTGGATTTGTATTGGCTTGCTATGGCGACCTGCGCCTGCGTCAGCGTCAGATGAGGTTTCGTACAGCACAAAAAATCCGTTAAATAGCCTTGTGGCGCGTATATTAAAAGCCTCATTAGCTATTATTTTAATAGCGTGTACGGGCTTTGCAGCCTGGGACTACAACCGCGTCAGGCAAATTTACCTGGCACCTGAAGCGCGTGATGCGGCTTACCACAGCGGTACGCTGGAGAAAATCAATGCGTCCTGGTTTTTTGATAGCCAGCTCCGCTTTGCGCAACTGCTGGTGACACCGCTCACACCTCAAAACGCAGAGTGGACTTTCAACACGGCTACTGCTTTGCTGCACTATTCGCCAGAGCCACGAGTGGCCGAAAAAATCATTCAAAGCGCGCTACTGCTCAAGCGTGATGCCGCCGCGCTGGAGCAGATGGTGTACTACAGGGCGGCATTCCCGCTTGACTATGCGCAGTGGGCCAGTGGAGGCCCTTAGACCGGCGTATGAACAAAGCTGCCCGACTTGCCGCCGTGCTTTTCGAGCACACAGACATCGGTGATGGTCATGCCCCGATCCACGGCCTTGCACATGTCGTAGATAGTTAAAAGGGCTATTTGTACGGCGGTCAGCGCCTCCATTTCCACGCCCGTCGGGCCAACGGTTTCAACGGTTGCGCGGCAGGCTATGGCGGCGCTGCCCTGGTGGGGCGTGAAATCAATCGCCACGCGCGTCAATGCCAGCGGGTGGCACAGGGGAATCAGGTCGCTGGTTTTTTTGGCAGCCATGATGCCGGCCACGCGGGCGATGCCCAGCACATCGCCTTTTTTGGCACTACCTGCCAAAATAATGGCCAGTGTTGCCGAATTCATGACAATACGCCCCTGGGCAATGGCCATACGGTGGGTTGCTGCTTTGGCAGCGACATCAACCATATGGGCTTGGCCTTGGGCATCGAAATGGGTAAGTGTGGTTGTTGAGTGGATCGTCATACAGTTACAAAACCTTTACAAGCAAGCTTCATCATAAGACCATGACTATCAAATCAGATTTTTGGAAAGGCCGCTTGGCTGGCCGATTGAAGGCCGCTAGGGACCCTAGCTACATCCCCATGCTGGGCAGGCAGACTTTCTGGACAGTTTTAATTGACCTCAATACAGCCGAGGTACTGGCTTTTGTTCCCATTGATTCGTTCTAAAACCGCCCTCGTTACCGCGATGGCGTTCATGCTGTCAGGTACCGCCTCGCTCGCCCAAGCACCTGGCGGCGTTACCCGCAATGCGGGCGGCTTGCCGTCTCTTGGCGATAACCTTGCAATGTCCGCTGGTACTGAACGCCGTCTTGGCGACCGCATCGCCGCCAGCATTTACCGCGACCCTGACTATATTGACGACCCGGTGCTTGTCGACTACATGCAAGCCATCTGGCAAAGCCTGATGGCTGCGGCGCGCGCGCGGGGTGAACTCAATACCGAGCTTGACGAGCGCTTTGCGTGGGGGCTTTTTCTGATTCGCGACCGGAGCATCAATGCCTTTGCATTGCCGGGTGGCTACATGGGTGTGCATCTGGGGCTGATTGCTGCTGTGACTACCCGCGACGAGCTGGCAGCGGTGCTTGGGCATGAGCTGAGTCACATCACGCAGCGGCATATTTCGCGGCTCATCACGCAACAGGCGCGCACCACGCCTTTGTTGATCGCCGCCATGATATTGGGCGTGCTGGCCGCGAGCAAAAGTCCGAATGCGGCGCAGGCTGCGATTGTGGGTGGGCAGGCGATTGCCGCTCAATCGCAGCTTAATTTTTCGCGCGACATGGAGCGCGAGGCCGACCGCGTCGGCTTTAATGTGATGACGGAGGCAGGCTTTGACGGCCGGGGCGTAGCCAGCATGTTTGAAAAACTCCAGCAGGCATCACGCATCAACGACAACGGCTCCTTCCCCTACCTGCGCTCCCACCCGTTGACAACCCAGCGCATTGCAGAAGCGCAAGCCAGGTTGCAACTCGATTTGCAGGAAGCCCATCCCAACAAAGCCACGGCCAGTGAGTCAGCGCAAGCCCGTTTGCTGCACGCCGTGATGGCCGCACGCGCGAGCGTTCTGGCCGACCCGGGTGTGGATGCACTGCGTGCCATGGTGGCTGAAGCGCAGCGTCAGGCAGCACTTAGCACGGATGCTCGTAACACCGGCAATCTGTATGCCGGTGCGTTGGCAGCCGCCAAGTTCAGGGACTTCGCTCTGGCGCGCCGCCTTGCTGAAAGGCTCAAGGGGCAGGTAACGGGCAACACGGCAGCTGCCAATGCGACCAGTCTGCTCAGCATCGAGATTGATCTGCTGGCCGGGCTTGTGCCAGCAGGCGCTGCACAAATCGACATGGGGGCAACCACGGTGCGTGCAGAGCTGTTGATGCAGGCAAGGGCCTTGCTGGCAGCGGGCAAGCCGCAGGTGGTGTCGGATCGCCTGATAACCTGGGTCACGGTCCACCCCAAAGATGACGCGGCCTGGCAGTTGCTGGCGGCCGCTTACGGCAACCAGAACCAGAGCGTGCGTGCCATTCGCGCCGATGCGGAAGGCCGCGTGGCGCAGCTTGACTACACCGGTGCGCTGGAAAGATTCAGGGCGGCGCAGACCATGATACGAAGCAATCCGGGTAGCGCAGATTTTATCGAAGGCTCCATCATCGACACGCGTGCGCGGCAACTGGCCTCACTTGTTAAAGAGCAAGCGCTCCAGGATAAACTCGATCGCTAGAGAGTTTTTGGTGTAACTCTCATTTACCTGCTACAGGCAACTTAAAAAATCACCTCGACATGGCCGGCATCCACATCACCGACATTGAAGCGGCCATCAATTACTGGCGCAAAAAAAAACCGTCGCCCGACGGCATCACGCTGGGCGCAGAGCTGCGGGCGCTGGCCGAGGTGTATGCGCTGATGATTTTTTACCATGAGGACGCGGCTGACGAAAAGAGCTTCCCACCCAAGGCCATGAGCGCCTGGCAAGCCTGGTACGACACCACGGCTGATACGCCCTGTATCGCCATTTGCTCGACCAGCCAGGGCGATGAAATGTGCAAGGGCTGCGGCCGCACGTTTGAAGAAGTGCAGAGGTGGCCCGAGCTATCGCCCGTCGCCAAACGCAGCACCTGGCGGCGCATCACGATGGAGGCTACAGCCTGGCGCTTTGGCCGCTATGCCGACCGAGCGCTTGAAAAGTCTGGAAATGACCTAAACCCGCTTGGCTAAGACCGCCGCCATGCCCACATAGCTCGCCGGTGTCATGGCCAGCAAGCACGTCTTCTCCGCATCAGGAATCTCCAGCGAACGGATCAGCGCATGAAGGTCTTCGGCTTTGACGGTTTTGCCGCGTGTGACTTCCTTGAGTTTTTCATACGCACCCTGCACGCCATAGCGGCGCATCACCGTTTGTATCGGC
>JBCKNF010000038.1:0-8112 GCA_038902815.1 Polaromonas sp.
CCAGTCTCCGGCGCCCTTGCATTTAAGCGGCAGGTCATCGAGCCGGATGCGCAGGTTTTCTATCCATTGCTTGTAAGGCTTGCTGTGGGCCAGCGTGGCCTTGATCTCTTCGTCGTCGATTATGCGGCCCTGTTCCAGGTCAATCAGGAACATCTTGCCGGGCTGCAAACGCCATTTGCGAACGATTTTGTGCTCGGGAATCGGCAACACGCCCGATTCAGACGCCATGATGACCAGATCATCGTCGGTGACGCAATAACGTGCCGGACGCAGGCCGTTGCGGTCCAGCGTGGCACCGATCTGGCGGCCATCGGTGAACACAATGGAGGCCGGGCCATCCCACGGCTCCAGCATCGCCGCGTGGTATTCATAGAAGGCCTTGCGGTGCTCGTCCATCGTGGTGTGCTGCTCCCAAGGCTCGGGAATCATCATCATCACGGCCTGGCTGATGGGGTAACCCGCCATCGTCAGCAATTCGAGGCAGTTGTCGAAAGTGGCGGTATCGGACTGGCCGGCAAAGCTGATGGGGTAAAGCTTTTGCAGGTCGGCGCCGAGCACCGGCGAAGACATCACGCCTTCGCGCGCTTTCATCCAGTTGTAGTTGCCCTTGACGGTGTTGATCTCGCCGTTGTGGGCGATATAGCGGTAGGGGTGGGCCAGCGGCCACTCGGGGAAGGTGTTGGTACTGAAACGCTGATGCACCAAGCCGAGCGCTGATACACAGCGCTCGTCGGTCAAATCGAAGTAGTAGGTACCCACCTGGTTGGCCAGCAGCAGGCCCTTATAGACCACCGTGCGGCTGGACATGCTGGGCACGTAATACTCTTTGTTGTGCGTCAGGTGCAGGTTCTGGATCGCCCGGCTGGCGGTTTTGCGGATCACATACAGCTTGCGCTCGAGTGCGTCCTGCACGATGACATGGTTGCCACGGCCGATGAATATCTGCCGCAGTATGGGTTCTTTTTCACGCACGGTGGGCGACATCGGCATATCACGGTTGACGGGCACATCGCGCCAGCCCAGTAGCACCTGGCCCTCGGCCTTGACAGCGCGCTCAAGCGCCTGCTCGCAAGCCAGGCGCGAAGCGTGCTCCTTCGGCAAAAACACCATGCCCACGCCGTACTCGCCAGGCGGCGGCAAATTGACACCCTGTTTCGCCAACTCTTCACGGTACAGCGCATCCGGCAGCTGGATCAATATGCCCGCGCCATCACCCATGAGCTTGTCAGCACCTACCGCACCCCGATGATCCAGGTTTCCAAGGATCTTCAAGCCCTGCTGGACAATGGCGTGGGTTTTATGACCCTTGATGTGGGCAACAAAGCCAACACCGCAGGCGTCGTGCTCGTTCGCCGGGCTGTACAGACCGTGTTCTTCAAAATGCTTGATTTCAGCAGCCGTTATCATGGCGCGCTCCTAGTCAGTGGGGTTTCACAATATGCCGCAGGGTTTAACAGCATAGTGCAGAGCAGCAACAATGCCAAGCAGAATAATTGGGGTCAGATTCCAATTAAAGATAAATCGACGTTACATTCTGTTAATTGGGGACAGAATGAAATCGCACATGCTCACCTACCAACACCCCGGCGCTTGGGCATCCACACACCGTCACGGCTCAGGGGGCGGGACCGGCTTGCGGAACGGTCGGCCTGCCTGCGCCTGCTTGACCCGCCGCTCGGTGCGTTTTTGCAACTCGGCGACGAAGTCGGCATCGCCCAAAGCCCAGCCACTGAGGGCCGACCGGGTCAGCGCTGCTTGTTGATCGCCAGTCACGCCCGCCTGCACCAGCTCAGCGTAGGCTGCTTCGCGGGCAAAGGGCGTGTTTCCCAAAGCCCAAAACAGGGCATGCGGTGTGACCAGCCGGTCACTGCGCAGTCCGACGTAATGGCCATGGCTGGACCAGGGGTAGTTTCGCGCTTCGGTGACCAGCCCGGCGCGCACCGGATTGAGGTCGATGTAGGCCATGCAAGCCAGCAAATAAGACTCGGTCTGAATCAGCGTGGAGCGGTAGCGGCCCTCCCACAAGGTGCCCGAGCGCCCCCGGCTGTCGTTGAAATAGCGCACATAGCGGCGACCGACGGCTTGCATCATCTGCGGCAGGCCGGTGTCAGTCTGCGGTGTGGCCAGCAAATGAAAGTGATTGCCCATCAGCACATAGGCATGGATCGAGACTCCAAACTTTCTGGCGTTTTCGTGCAGCAACTCCAGAAAATACAGGTAATCGGCACTGGTGTTAAAAATCGCCTGCCGATTGTTCCCACGCTGAATGATGTGGTGCGGGTAGTCGGGTAGCGTTAGTCGGGGGAGGCGGGCCATGGGCGCTTTTGGGCTAAACGCTCAGTTTAATTGGAGTCTGACCCCAATTAACTTTTGCGGTGGCTTGCGTTTTCAACCGATGGCCCGACTGGTAGCTTGGGCGCTGTCAAACTGAAAAACTGCATGTCCCATGAGGCGCTCATGCTCCCTGGTGGCAAAGCGGTCTGTCATGCCGGCAATGTAGTCAGCCACAACGCGCTCTGGTTTGGCGACCATACGCTGCTCATCAAGCCCATCAAAGCGATCAATATGCGCTTGCGGCATTTGCAGCGGATCAGCCATATAGGCCTTGAACAAATCACGTACCACCTGCTGCGCGGTTTGCGTAGTCTCAACCACTTGCGAGTGGCGGTACAGGTTCTGGTGCAAAAAACGCTTGAGCGATGAAGACTGCACCGCCATGTCTTCGCTGAAACAGACCAGTGCGGTGTGCCGCCGCACGTCATCAACGCTTTGCACGTTTGAGCCTTGCAGGGCCTGCCGGGTTGCATCCATCACGTTGTAGACCTGGGCACTAAGCATCCGGCGTATGGTCTCAAACAGCAATCTGCGGCCCCCTAGGTGCGGGTGCGCCAACACCGCTTCCTTGCGGTATTGACTGAACAGCGCGACATCTTCGAGCTGCTCCATGCGGAGCAAGCCCGAGCGCACACCGTCGTCAATGTCGTGGGCGTTGTAGGCGATTTCATCTGCGAGGTTGGCCAGTTGCGCTTCAAGACCCGGTTGCCGCCATTGCGGCCCGGACGCATGTTCAAGAAAACGCTGTGCCACGCCGCCAGGTTCGCGGGCTTCGATGTGCCGCGCATTACGGCGTGAACAATGCTTGAGAATGCCTTCGCGGGTTTCAAAGCTGAGGTTCAGACCGTTGTAGTCGGGGTAGCGCTCTTCAAGCACATCAACCACCCGCAGGCTTTGCAGGTTGTGCTCAAACCCGGCGCTATCCGGGTTATGGGCTTTCAAACAATTGTTCAGGGCATCCTGACCCGCATGGCCGAATGGGGTATGTCCCAGGTCGTGCGCCAGCGCGATGGCCTCTACCAGGTCTTCATTGAGGTCCAGGCTGCGGGCAATTGAACGGCCAAGCTGGGCTACCTCCAGCGAATGCGTCAGGCGGGTACGAAAAAGATCACCCTCATGGTTTAAAAAAACCTGGGTTTTATAGACCAGTCGGCGGAAAGCGGTGGAGTGGACAATGCGGTCGCGGTCGCGCTGGAAGTCAGAGCGGGTTGGGGCAACCGCCTCGGGAAAGCGCCGGCCGCGCGTCAGCACCGGATCACATGCGAAGACCGCCAGAGTCATAAAATCATGCGCAGCAGGAGTCGATCACTTCACGAACCAACGCATCCGGTGCGGTGCCAACCTTTGCTTTGCCAGGGCCTTCAATCAACACAAAACGAATTTCACCAGCCTCGGATTTTTTATCCACCTGCATCAAGTCAAGGTAACGTCCGGCGTTGTCGGTGCCAGAGAGCTTTGGCCCCTTGACGGGAAGCCCTGCACGTGCGATCAGTTTGACGAAACGCTCCACGAAAGCCTTATCGACAAGGCCAAGCCGCTGTGACAGGTGTGCAGCCATCACCATGCCGCAACCGACACCCTCGCCGTGCAGCCACTCGCCGTAGCCAAGACCCGATTCAATGGCGTGGCCAAAGGTGTGACCAAAATTCAGGATGGCACGCAGCCCTTGCTCGCGCTCGTCCTGCCCGACCACCCAGGCCTTGATTTCACAACTGCGTTTGATGGCATGGGCCAGCGCAGCCGGATCACGCGCCAGCAGCGCATCCAGATTCGCCTCAATCCAGTCCAGAAAAGCCAGGTCGGCAATCGGCCCATACTTGATGATCTCGGCCAGCCCGGCACTCATCTCGCGCGCAGGCAGTGTTGTCAACGCATCGAGATCACAGACCACCAGTTGTGGCTGGTAGAAAGCGCCAATCATGTTTTTACCGAGCGGATGATTGATGCCAGTCTTGCCACCCACGGAGGAATCAACCTGTGCCAGCAGCGTGGTCGGCACTTGCACAAAAGGCACGCCGCGCATATAGCTGGCGGCAGCGAATCCGGTCATGTCACCCACCACGCCGCCGCCCAATGCAAACAGCACGGTTTTTCGGTCACACGCGTTTTGCAACAGCACGTCAAAAATCAGTTGCAGCGTTGGCCAGTCTTTATGCACTTCGCCGTCAGGCAAGGTCATCAGCAATACCTTGTCATAACGCGCCTGCAGAGCCTGCGTGAGCTGCGCCGCATACAAAGGAGCCACGCTCGTGTTGGACACGACCAGTGCAGTCGCGGCCTTGGGCAGATGTTGGTAGGTGAGAGGGTTGCCCAGCAGCCGGGTGCCAATAATAATTGGATAGCTGCGCTCGGCCAGATCGATATGAACCTGCGCCGCCGCAGGAAAAGAATTTGCTTGCATAGCGGCAAGTGTAGAGGCTCTCGTCAGCTCGGCGAGCGCGGTCGGTCTTTGCGCCGACGTGCCCGCCCAGAGCCAACTACGGCGCCGGAATGATGCCCGCCAGCTCCAGTTGCATGATGATCATGTTGACCAGGGTAGCCACCGATGGGCGGCCGGTTTCAATGACGAAGTGGGCGGTTTCCCGGTACAGCGGGTCGCGGGCAATGTACAGATCACGCAAGCGACCCAGCGGATCGGCCACCTGCAGCAGGGGCCGGTTCTGGTCATGCCGCAACCGGCGGAAGAGTTCGTCGGGCGAGGACCGCAGGTACACCACATGCCCCCGCTCGCGCAGATGCTGGCGATTCAAGGGCCGCAACACCGCGCCGCCCCCCGTAGAGAGCACGCCGCGCGGCTGAAGCGTCAACTCATCAAGAACAGACTCTTCCACGTCACGAAAACTGTCTTCCTCTTCACGCTCGAAGTAGTCACGGATGGAGCAGCCCAGCCGCGCCTCGATGGCGTGATCAGAGTCCACAAAAGGCAACTGCAAGCGCCGGGCGAGTTGACGCCCGACGGTGGATTTACCGGAGCCGGGGAGGCCGATGAGGGAGATCAAAGCCGCATTGCAGTACGGTTGACACTATCGTGAGTGTCAATCACCACAATAGTAAAGGCATTGGTCGATAAGCACCGGCCCGACGGACAATGACAGAAACCGTACAACGAACGACCCATGCCTACTCCATCTGTGACCACGCCTGTCACCATTACGGTGGGCAGTTGCTAGCGACGACAGCCGGTGGCCCAACAACAGCAGGCGTATTGCCGTTGTCTTTCACCGTAATGACGGAAGTCGCAAATGCCCGGCTCGCATCGACGACGGTAATAGTCACAGCGGTATCTGTTGCAACGCAGCGGGCAATCTGATTGACCGTGATCACGTTTCCATTTACGGCGGTAGTGAACAAAGTCAGGTCGCTGCTAAACGCGTTGACCGCCCCCGTGGCACCAAAAGCGGTCAGCGCAATGGCCTGTGCCTGGTTCTCAGACACTGTCAGGGCGTTGGGTGACAAACGAATAGTCGGTTGTCCTGCAATCACCGTTAAGGTGAACTTGGCAGTCTGATTTTGGCTATCGAGAATGGAGATATCCAGCCCCGAACTCACCAGAAGCGGCGTGATGGTCAACGTGCTACCGTTAATGCTGGTTTGGGCAGCGGACAAGATGCCTCCCGCTACCCGGTAAGGCGGGACGCCGCCCGTGATGGCAACTTCTACTACCGTATCCACGTACGCGGATGCGGTATCGGGTGTTACGGCCAGAACGCCAGCGGTACTCACTACTGTGACGGCCACTGTTGTCGATGCCCCGGCGCTGTCGCGCAGCACAACACTGGCAATGCCAGCGGCTAGACCATTGACCGTCAGATTGCTACCAACCAGGGAAACGGTCGCAACACTGGTGTTGCTGCTGGTCGCCGTGTACGGACCTGTGCCACCGCCCACACTGTAGGCAGGGCTGGCTCCAATCGCCACCGTCACGCTCGCAGGAGCCGTGGTAAATAAGGCTAGATTGCTAACGGTTGGCACGGTCACGTTCACGGTCACCATGGCACCAAGGCTGTCCATAATCACAAGGTTCGTGGATCCGGCCGAGATCCCTGTAACTTTCATACTGTCACCCGTCAGCACCACCGAGGCAACACTGACATTACTACTGGTCGCGATATAGGGTCCAGCGCCACCACCAACACTGTAAGTTTGCGCACCACTTAGCCCAGGAGCAACCGTGATGCTCGAAGTGGCTGTTGTATAGAGTGGACGAACCGGACCGCTGCTGACGATCATACCGACCGTGACTGTCGCTCCAGCCGCATCGCGAATCGTAATTTGAGCCGTTCCATCGGCAACACCGCCCAGCGTCAATCTGGTGTCTTTGACACCAGCAATGGCAATTGATGCGTTGTTACTGACCGCAGTGTAAGGAGAAGTCCCCCCGCCAATAGTGAACTCTTGAGCAGCACCAACGCTAACGGTAAGACTGGCAGGGGCCGTTGTAAATAGAGATGGTGGTGAAATAGCCGGCGTGGGCACGCTTCCCGAACTCGTTCCCGCCGACCCACCCCCGCCCCCGCAGGCAGTGAGCAAGACAGCAATCAGCAAGGTCGTCAGATAGGACAAATAGCGCATGGTGGAACTCGTGGGTTGTTGGGTGAGTCTGATTACCGCACCGCCGAACGGTCCGGAATCATCGTCGGCGTGATGAACACCAGCATTTCCTGCTTTCTCGAAGAGCGTGTGCGGCTCTTGAAGAGGTTACCCAGGTAGGGTATGTCACCCAACACCGGCACCTTGGTCTCATTCTCGGACTCGTCGAGTGTAAAGATACCGCCGATCACGACCGTGCCACCGTTTTCAACCATCACCTGGGTCTTGATGTGTTTGGTATCAATGGCAATGCCGGCAGCGGTGGTTTCACCTCGGCTGTCCTTGTTCACGTCAACAATCAAAATGATATTGCCCTCTGGTGTGATTTTCGGCGTTACCTCAAGTTTGAGATTGGCCTTGCGAAAAGCCAGCGATGTGGCTCCGCTGGAGGTAGCCGTCTGGTACGGAAACTCGATTCCCTGCTCGATCAAGGCCTTGGCCCGATCGCAACCCCACCATGCCAGAACAACCAACAACATTAGGGGCACGCACCGTTATCAACGATCGTCATGACACTGGTTGCTGACGCTCCCAAGCTATCGATAACAGTCAAAATAGGTGATGTGACTTCCGTAGTAGTAGCAGTAACACACCTGTTTCCAGCCGTCCCAACGCCGATACGTAACACTGAACCAACAACAGTAACGCTAGTCCGTACCAAGTCACTAGTGAAACCCCTGTAGGGTGCTGTGCCGCCATAAATACTCAAATCAATTGCGTTGCTGTTCAATTCACTGGAAAACAAGGTCGCTGGCAATAACTGCAATACCGTGGAGGGTTGAATTACAGTGAATGCAATGACCACCGTTGTTCCAACGCTATCCTTTATCACGATGTTTGCCGTTCCAGTGCGCAAGCCGGTCACAATCATACTGCTACCTGCCAGGCCGACAGACGCGATGCTGGCATTACTACTGGAAACAAAGTAAGGACCAGTACCTCCGCCAACGCTATAAGTCTGGGCAACAAAAGCCACAAAAGTTGGCGAAGGTGCCGAGGTAAACAGAGCCACCGTAGCTGCAGAGATTACGGTGACAGCTACAGTCACCGACGCTCCTGTACGATCCCGAACGACAACGTTGGATGAGCCCACGGCGACCCCCGTAACTGTCATGCTGATGAGGTTGGGCATGCTTACCGTGGCAGCACTGCTGTTGCTGCTGGTTGCCGAATAAGGTGCTGTACCGC
>JBCKNF010000039.1:0-6326 GCA_038902815.1 Polaromonas sp.
GGCCATGATGGCGGCAGGCGTATTGGCCGGCGCGAGCAGACCAACCCATGAGTTGACCACGAAGTCGGCCACGCCACTTTCTATAAATGTCGGCACGTCAGGCAAAGCCGACGTGCGCAGTGCGCTGGAGACGGCAATGGCGCGAAGCTTGCCCGACTTCACATGGCCATGGGCACCGGCCACGGCCGTGTAAACCAGGGGAATGTGGCCACCGAGCACATCTATCATGGCCGGGCCACCCCCTTTCTAAGGCACATGCGTCAGCTTGGCGTCGGTGCGCAGCTTGAGCAGTTCGCCTGCAAGGTGAGGCGTGCCGCCGGTGCCGGAGGTTCCGAAGGACAAGCCGCCCGGCTGCGTCTTGGACAGGGCAATGACGTCCGCCAGACTTTTGACAGGCAGGTCCGGGTTCGCCACCAGAATCAGGGTGGCATCGCCAATCTTTCCGACGGGCGAGAAATCCTTGAGCGTGTCAAAAGGAATCTTGGCAAACACATGCGGATTGATGACCATGGTTCCGTCAAAGCCGAGCAGCAGCGTGTAACCATCGGGGGGCGATGTTTTGGCCAGGCTGGTGCCGATGTTGCCCGAGGCCCCCGGCTTGTTGTCAACGATGACCTGCTGCCCCAGGCGTTTGCCGAGGTTCTCGGCAATCAGCCGGGCGCTGCCGTCTGTCACACCGCCCGGCGCGAATGGCACGACCAGGCGAATCGGCTTGTTCGGCCAGACGTCCTGGGCATGTGCGGCCGGAAGCAGCCCGCCCATGGTGGCGATGAGCATGGAAGCTGCGGCAGACAGCCAGCTTCTGCGCTTGACGAGGAAAGGGAAAGTGCGGTTTTTCATCATGGTCTCCTGGTTGTCGTACAAAACGGTGGCGCAGTGAGGATCTCTTGTCATTCATGAGTGGCAGGGCTTTTCGAGTAAGGGACTTGAACGGATAGGAAATTCAACCGCATGAGGCCAAGTATGGCACCGAAAAGCGTCCTCAAGAGTCGTGCTTTCCTTGATGTGGTGATCTGAATTTCCAAGGTTTTCCGCCCACCGGCACAAACGACATAGCAAGGCAATAAAGGGGTCAGGCTCGAATTAAATTGCATCAAGGTTACAAATCATGCCACAAGGCAAAATATTTGGCACACTCAGGTATGGCCACCTTATCACCTATTGCCGCAACCCCCATCGCATTTGTGCAAGCCATTGTCAGCGCCTACCTGCGCTATGGCAAGGACCCGGCCAACGCGCTGCGCCTGGCACAAATTGCGCCAGACCAGTTGATGCAACCCGAGGCCCGCATCACGGCCTGGCAAATGGAACGCATCTCCGGTACCGCCATGCAGGAGCTGGACGACGAAGGGCTGGGCGCTTTCACGCGCCGCCTGCCCTGGGGCAGCTACGGCATGCTGGCGCGCGCATCCATCAGCTCGCCCAACCTGGGTGTAGCACTCAAGCGCTGGTGTCGCCACCACGCACTGCTGACCAGCGACATCGAGCTAAAGCTGACGACCAGCGGCGACAGCGCCTGCATCGCCGTTGACGAGCACCTTGACCTGAAAGCAGCGCGCAACTTTTGTCTGATGCATGTGCTGCGCAACATTCACGGCCTGGCCTGCTGGTACATAGCCTCACGCATTCCACTGCAAGGTGCGCGCTTCCCGTTTGAAGCACCGCCACATGCCTACGCCTACCAGCAGATGTTCCCTGGTGCATTGCGGTTTGACGCTGCGCAAGCCGAGATCAGGTTTGATGCGCGTTACCTGGCCTTGCCGCTGCGGCGTGATGAAAAAGCGCTGACCCACATGCTGCAACGCGCCCTGCCGCTCACGGTGTTGCAGTACCGACGCGACAGAATGCTGGTGCAGCAGGTGCGGCAGGCCCTTGGCAACCCTGCGGTGGCTTCACACAACGCTGAGACATTGGCAGCAGCGTTGAACCTGTCACCGCGTTCACTGCACCGCCAGCTGCAAGAAGAAGGCGCGTCGCTACAGCAGCTCAAGGACGAGGTGCGGTTTGAGCGCGCGAAGGATTTGTTGCTACGGACGACCAAACCGATCAAGCAGGTAGCGGCTAGCTCGGGGTTTCGGAATGAGAAGAGTTTTATTCGGGCTTTCCACACCTGGGCGCACACCTCACCAGCCGAGTTTCGAAAGTCCGCCTAGGAGCCTGTCGGGTTTTGGCTTTTCAGTCTTGCCCAGAAGTGCCTTGGCCTCTTTTTCATGCGTACGTATCTCGTCCAGATTGGCTTGCAGGTCGAGCAATTGCGATTCAAGCCTTTTGCGGTGGTCGGCCAGTATTGAAAGAAATTTCCGCAACTGCGGCGCAGTGTCGCGCGGGCTGTCGTAGCAGTCGATGATTTCCTTGGCCTCGACCAGCGACAGGCCAAGCCGTTTGGCACGCAGCGTGAGCTTGAGGCGCGTGCGGTCCCGGTTGGTGTACACGCGGTTGCGCCCGCCCGGGCCTTCGCGCTGTGGTTGCAGCAGGCCCATGTCTTCGTAAAAACGCATGGCCCGCGTGGTCAGGTCAAACTCTTTTGCCAGATCGCTGATGCTGTACGTAGTGGCCATGGTGATTGAATAATGGGTTCAGGACAAGAAGCGCTGCAAAGCAATTACCAGCGCGGCACGCCTTCGTCCTTCAGTTGGCCGCGCAGCTCGGCGTAGTCCGGCACCACGGCGCGCACCGTGTCCCAAAAGCGCGGGCTGTGGTCCATAACCCGCAGGTGGCTGAGTTCATGCACCACGACGTAGTCAATCACCGACTGTTTGAAGTGAATCAGCTGCCAGTTGAGCCGAATCGAGCCGTCAGCACTGGCGCTGCCCCAGCGCGTACCGGCGCTGGACAGGCTTAACTTGCGCCACTGCACACCGAGTGTGGGCGCGAAGTGATTGAGCCGTTCGCTAAAAATCCGCTTGGCCTGCCGCATCAACCAGGCCTGCACCGCGTCACGAATCTGCTCGGGCCTAGCCATGTGCGGCAAACCCACCTGCAAGGTCAGGTGGGTTACGCCTGGCAAGGTATCTGCGTCACTGCTTTTCAGTTCAGCCCCGATGCCGTCAAACGCATGGCGCGGGTCCAGTACGACGATGACCTGCTCGCCCAAAAACGGCAGCATGGTGCCATCACGCCAGTCGATGCGGGCAGACTCAAGCCGCGCATGACGGTCGCGCGTTTCTTGCAGCTTGTTGATGATCCAGCCAGATTTTTCAACCACCGCTTTGTCAATTTCATACAGCGGCACCCACTTGGGCGCGCTGACGGTCAAGCCTTCTGCGCCAACTGAAAAGCCTATGCTGCGGCGCTTGCCACGCTTGAACTGGTAGGCCACCGCAATGCCATCGAGCAGAACTTCGCGCGCGGCGCGTGGATGACGGAAGGTGAGCGGCGGCCTTTGGGCCGCTACAGGTGAGCTGTCGAACAAATCCAGCGTGAACTGAAGCAGTTTCGTTCTCATCTCTGCATCATGCCTGTATCAAGGCTTGCGCTTTAGTTGCCGTGTAAGCCTCGGGGTCAAGCCTGTGCATCTCGGCTTCAATCCAGGCTTCGACCTCGCGCATCAGCTCATCGGATTGCCTGCCGACGCTGCTGATCGGCTTGCCAATTGAAAAGTCCACAATACCCGGCGTTTTGATAAAGGCCTTGCGCGGCCAGCATTTGGCCGACGTGACGGCAACCGGAATCACTGGCGCGCCAGTTTCAATCGCCAAGCGCGTACCAGCGCTTTTATAAACACCTTTTTGCCCGCGCGGGATGCGCGTACCCTCGGGGAACATGATGACCCAAGTGCCATTGGCCATCAGGCGCTTGCCCTGCACCACAACCTTGTTGAAAGCCTGCGAACGCTGGCTGCGGTCAATGTGGATCATGTCCATGCGCGCCATGGCCCAGCCAAAAAACGGCACGTACAGCAGCTCTTTTTTGAACACATAGGCCAGCGGGTGCGGCATCAAGGTCACCATTGAAAAAGTCTCCCAGGTGCTCTGGTGCTTGACCAGCAGTACGCAGGCACCCAACTCTTGCGTGGGCAGGTTTTCCATACCGGTCACCCGGTTCTGGATACCCAGAATCACCGTACCCCCCGTTACCGCCAGACGCAGCCAGCCTGCGCACATCCAGTAAACCTGGGTACTGCTGCCAAACAGAGAGAAAACCAGCACGGCAAGCGCCCACGGAATGACGGTAATGACCATCCAGAGAAGATGAAGGATTGAACGGATCAGGGGCATGTGTATTTTTTCTGGAGAGTAACTTTTAAACCGCTACCTGCAGCGGCTGGGCGCTGCGCTCAAGCAGAAAATCGGCAAACGCCGACAAATCCTCATGCAGCACAGTGCCCGCTGGCAAGCCATCGGGTTGACCACCGTCTTTGCGGTACTTCAATGACTTGCCCGTCAGCACCAGATGCGGTTCACACCCGGCGCTGGCCCCCGCCTGCAAGTCGCGCAGCGAGTCCCCCGCCGTCGGCACGCCCTTGAGCGGCACACCAAAGCGCGCACCGATCTGCTCAAACAAACCGGGCAAGGGCTTGCGGCAATTGCAACTTTCTTCAGCGCTGTGCGGGCAAAAAAACACCGCATCAATACGCCCACCGACTGCCGCCAGCATCTTATGCATCTTGGCGTGCATGGCGTTAAGC
Organism: Polaromonas sp.; assembly: GCA_038902815.1. Classification (GTDB taxonomy): domain Bacteria; phylum Pseudomonadota; class Gammaproteobacteria; order Burkholderiales; family Burkholderiaceae_C; genus Polaromonas. The sequence continues at coordinate 4,628 of JBCKNF010000039.1, forward strand.
GAAGCCACGTCAAACAAACCGCGCCCCAGGCCCGACTGGTTGGACGCAATCACCACATGCCAGCCGGCATGGTTAAGCCGCGCAATCGCTTCCAGCGCACCGGGCAGCGGCATCCATTCTTCAGGCGTTTTGACGAAGTCGTCGCTGTCGCTGTTGATGGTGCCGTCGCGGTCGAGGATGACGAGTTTCATGGCGGGCCCCGTTCAGGTCGCAAGTTTGGACAGATCGGCGACCCGGTTCATGGCGTCGTGCAGACTTTTGAGCAGTCCCTGGCGGTTCAGGCGCAAGTCTATTTCTTCGACGTTGATCATCACATCGTCAAAAAATGCATCGACCGGCGCACGCAGGGCGGCAAGGGTCTGCAGCGAGGCGGTGTAGTCACCCGCTTCGAACTGCGCGTTGGCTTTGGGCGTCACGTCCCGAAGCGCAGCGTACAGGGCAACTTCAGCGGGCTCCTTGAGCAGCACTTCGCTGACATGCGGATCCACCTCCTGCGCTTTCTTGAGGATATTGCTGATCCGCTTGTTGGCGGCGGCCAGGGACGGCGCTTCGGGCAACGCCGAAAAAGCGCGCACTGCGGCAAGGCGTTTGGCTACATCCCCCAAGCGCTGCGGACGCAGGGCCAGCACGGCATCGATTTCCCCCGCGCTGTAGCCTTGTTCGCGCAGGGTGCCGGCGAGGCGGTCGTAAATGAAGCGTGAAATGGCATCAGCACCAGGCACATCCAAGTTCCAACCAAACTCGAACTCTGCCTTATCCCCGGCTTGTTTTGCTTTGCCTTTCGCACCCTCAGAAAAGGCAGCGGAAGCGATATCAATCAACCCCGTCAATTCGAGATTCAAATTTCCCTCGACCAACATACGAACTCCTTGGCAAGCATTGTGCAATGGCTTACAGGGAAATCTGTATGGGGCTTATCCTAGTGCGGCATCAATTTCTAGAAGTGCCCTATAGTTTCAGCATCACCACTGCGCTGATTCTCATTCTTCATGCTGGCACGACTACAAAAAACCATCACCCTCAGCCTGCTGGCCATGGCCTTTGGCTGGCTGGTGTACTTTCACAATAGTGCCCCTGCTCTGGCGGTCATTGGCTTTCTGCTCATCGCATTCGGCTACGCTGCCTTTCTTGCGCTTGAATTCATTTTCCTGAGCTTTATCAACCAGTCAGACCCGGCACCACAGGCAACGTGGCAAGAGTTGCTACGCGCCTGGGCGGGTGAGGTCGTGACCGCGCCACTGGTGTTCTGCTGGCGTCAGCCTTTTCGCGCCAATGTTATTGCCGACAACCTTGCGCCAGATACGGTCACAAAAGGTCAGCGCGGCGTAGTGTTTGTACACGGATTTTTCGGTAATCGCGGTTTGTGGACACCCTGGCTTGAGCGTTTGCAAGGCCAGGGCCATGCTTTTGTTGCCGTCAATCTTGAGCCGATTTTTGGCTCCATCGATGACTATGCGCCACAAATAGAAATTGCCGTGCAACAGGTCACTAAGGCCACCGGCATGCCCCCGCTGCTGGTATGCCACAGCATGGGCGGGCTCGCCGCACGCGCCTGGCTGAAAATCAATCGGAGCGAGGCACGCGTTCATCATGTGGTCACCATCGGCACGCCGCATCGCGGTACCTGGCTGGCTTGCTTCGGGCATGGCCACAACGGTCAGCAGATGCGTTTGCAGTCTGACTGGCAAGCGCAACTGGA
>JBCKNF010000040.1:0-6103 GCA_038902815.1 Polaromonas sp.
ACCTGGCAATCGGCCTATAAAGAGCTGATGCCCAAGGACTTTCTCACAACCATGACGCTTGAGAAACGTCTGGCCTACTGGCGCGAGGCGATTGAATACAGCGAGCCGCAATTGCTGCTTGTTCTGGAGGCCGAGAAGGTGGTCGGTTTTGTAGGTTTTGACCGCTCACGCGATGCCGGTACCAAGTCCAGCGTCGGCGAAATCTGGGCGCTGTATGTGGCCCCCGAACACTGGGGCAAGGGCGCAGCCATTGCGCTGTGGGACGGCGCACGCGAAGGCCTCAAAGAAGAAGGCTGCACGCAGGTTACCGCCTGGGTGCTGCTGCACAACGAACGCGCGATACGCTTTTTTGAGCATTCAGCGGGCTTCAAACGCGAAATGCCATCGCTCAAAACGGCTGCTTTCGGCAGCACCAAACTGGAAGAAATACGCCTCAAGCGGCCTGTCGATTGAGACTATTGAGGGTTTTTGGGGTCAGAGTCCAAATTCATCGTGCGGGTTTCGCCCTTCGGGTGCGATGCTTTGCATCGTAATGAAATTGGTGTCTGACCCCAATAACCCTATGTGGTACCGGTGAAGCTATCACGAAACGTGAAGTAGATCGACGTAAAAAACATCGCCATCATCAGCAAGGCCACCGGAAACAGGGCCAGTGCCGCAAACGTCGGGTTGCCCAGCAAGGCGGCAATCACTGTGACCAGCAGCATCGTCACGACGAAGATGCCGACCCAGGCCATGCTGTAGATGGTGAGGGCTGCCCAGTTTTTGTAGCAGGCCATCAGGCTGAAAAACAGGCTTTTGACGGGTGTCATGCCATGCCAGTGAACCAGCGCCGGTGCGTGCCAGAACAGCAAGGAGAGTGGCAGGTACAGTGCCAGTGTGACCCACATTGCCAGCTGAAAATCGGTCTGCTGAACGATGTCTTCGGTGATCTTGCCACCCACCAGGTAAAGCCGGGCAAACCCGCCACCGTCTACCAGGGTGGAGATTGCCATGATGATTAAAAAGCCTGCCGCATACAAGGCACCCAGCACCAGCATGGCCCGTACTTGCTGCTTGCCCGCACGAAACGCGCTGATGAGTATCGTGGGCATCGGAAATTTTCCCTTGGTGGCCTCTTGTGTTGCCGCCATCAGACCCAGGGTGGCGGCGGGCAGCAAGGCTAGTGCCAGCGCAGCGCCAATGAAAGGCACCAGCGTGGCAATCGACAGCAATGCCATGAACATGAAAAACAGCCCTGATAAAGCCAGTGGTTGCTGTAAAAAAGTTTTGAAACCGAGTTTGACCCACGTCAAACCAGTACGGGCGGGAACGATGTTTAGATTCATAGTGAAGGAGATAATGTGTGAAGCAAGCGCTGACGCAGCACGCGCTCAAAGTGGCAGGGGTCATGGGCTTGCAAAACGGCGGCTTCGCGCGGCAAATGAAAGTCCCATAGCCGCGAGATCCAGAAGCGCAGCGCACCAGCCCTCAGCATGGCTGGCAGCAAGGCTCGTTCGGCTGCGTTCAGCTTGCGCACGCCCTGGTATGCGGTGAGAAACGCTTCGGCCCTTAGAGTATCATGCCGGCCTGTGGCCAGGTCTATGCACCAGTCGTTCAGGCATACGCTGATATCAAACACATAGGTGTCGTAGCCGGCAAAATAAAAATCAAAAAGCCCGGTGAGGCGGCCATCTTCAAACATCACGTTGTCGCGAAACAGGTCGGCATGTATGGCACCCACGGGCAAGGCCCTGTAGCTTGATGATGCCGCAATGTGGTTCTGGTAGGCCAGCTCACTGAGCAGCAGGCTGCGCTGCTCTGGTGTGATGTGCGGCAACACCACGGGCGCTGTACTGTTCCACCAGCTCAGGCCTCGCAGATTGGGCTGGCGCTTCGGGAAGTCTTCTCCAGCCATGTGCATACGGGCCAGCATGTCGCCGACACCTGCGCAATGGGTAACGCTGGGGGCTAGTTCGCTGTGCCCGCGCAGCTTGCTCACGACTGCTGTGGGCTTGCCTTTGAAGCTGTGCAGGATGTCGCCGTTTTTACCCGGTGCAGGGTCTGGCACTGGTACGCCGCGAGCTGCCAGGTGCTGCATCAGGTGCAGGTAAAACGGCAACTGCTCAAACGTTAGGCGCTCAAACAGCGTCAGCACGTATTCGCCGCGCTCGGTATCGACAAAATAATTGGTGTTCTCGATGCCGCCTGGGCAGGCCTTGATGAATTGCAACGCACCCAGATCAAGTGCGTGCAGGAAAGCAGCAGCCTCGTCAAACGAGACTTCGGTGAATACGGCCATACCTGAAAGTGAAGCTTTGCGCTCGGGTTGGGGTTACGAAAAAACAAAGAGCGAAGAGCGAAGTTTAAAACTTCAGCACATTCCAGACCCGCGGGCCATTGGTCTCGTTGCTGGATGTTGACGCTGCGCTGCCTGAAGGTTTGACTTCGTAAGGTGGCAGGTTGTTGCCGGTTTTGGGCTGCACGGTGATGCTCTGGGTTTCGCCGCCCACCCGTACCTCGTCGATACGGCTGCCTGCGTCTTCGATGCGGATGCGCTGCACGGCCTTGCCTGGCCTGCCGGATGCAGTCGGGGGTGCGGCCTCAATCCTGGGCGTTGTCGGCAACGACGCTGGTACTGGTGCTGGCGCTGTTGACTGAGCAAATGCCGCCGCTGGAACGCTAAGTGGCAGCGTCAGCAACAGTGAAATCATCAATGCACGGGATGAGGATGGCAAAACGTGTTTCATGTAGCCGTATTGTAGGCTTAGCACCCCTGGATACTGGGTTTGAACGGCTTTGGAAGAGATTGGGCCGACTCTGCCGACTCTGGCGGATAAAGGCGTGGATATAGCTGACAATTCCACAGCATGGCTACTGACAAAAAAACCCTGCTGCTGGTCGATGGCTCCAGCTACCTGTACCGCGCCTTCTTTGCCGGCGGGGACGCTATGAACGTCACCTTGCCTGATGGCAGCGTGCAAAAGACCGGCGCGATCCGCATCATGATCAATATGCTGGCGAAGCTGCGCAAAGATGTGCACTCCGACTACGCGGTGTGCGTGTTCGATGCCAAAGGGCCGACCTTTCGCGATGCCCTGTATGCCGACTACAAAGCCCGGCGCTCGCCGATGCCCGACGACCTACGCAGCCAGATAGAGCCGATTCACGAAGTCGTGCGCCTGCTGGGCTGGAAGGTGGTGGACGTTCCCGGCGTTGAGGCCGATGACGTGATTGGCACGCTGGCCTGCATGGCCTCAAAGCAAGGCATTGAAGTCATCATCTCCAGCGGTGACAAGGACATGAGCCAGCTGGTCGATGAAAACATCACCGTGATAGACACCATGAACGACCGCCGCCGCGACCTGGCCGGTGTGGAGGCCGAATTTGGCGTGCCGCCGCGCCTCATGGTGGACTACCAGACCCTGGTGGGTGACGCAGTAGACAACGTGCCCGGCGTGCCCAAGGTCGGCCCCAAAACAGCGGTGAAGTGGCTGCTTGAATACGGCTCGCTCGATGCGCTGGTGGCCCGCGCCAGTGAGATCAAGGGCGTGGTGGGCGAGAACCTGCGCGCCTCGCTTGACTGGCTGCCCCAAGGCCGGGCGCTGCTGACGATTAAAAAAGATTGCGATTTGACGGCTTACATCGACGGCCTGCCCGCTATGTATTCGATAGCGATGGGTGCAGAAAATAGAGAATCTTTGATAGTTTTTTATGAAAAATATGGCTTCAAAGGATTGGTGAAACAGATCGCTGCTGGCGCACCCGAAGTGAACGTTCCTTCTGCAGGCCGCAAGCCCAAGCCTGCGGCAAAACCGGATGCTGATTCACCGGGTCTGTTTGATGAACCTGCGCTTATCAATGTTATCCATGCGCTTGCCGATACGCCTATGGTGCCTATGGCGCAGCCTGCCATTAATCTGAAATACGACACGCTATTCACCTGGGAAGCGTTTGACCACTGGCTGGCAAAAAATCCAAGCCGCAGAGCTTGTGGCTTTAGACACCGAAACCACCTCGCTCGATGCAATGCGCGCCGAAATTGTGGGCTTAAGCTTTAGCGTCACCCCCGGCGAGGCCGCCTACATCCCGCTCACGCACGACTACCCCGACGCAGCCGCGCAACTGCCACGCGCTGAGGTGCTGGCCAAACTCAAACCCTGGCTGGAAAACGCGGCTAAAGCCAAGCTCGGTCAACACGTCAAATACGACCGCCATGTGTTTGCCAACCACGGCATCGAAGTGCAGGGCTATGCGCACGACACCATGCTGCAAAGCTATGTGCTTGAAGTACACAAACCGCACGGTTTGGCCAGCCTGGCGCAGCGGCATCTGGGCCGCAGCGGCATCAACTATGAAGACCTGTGCGGCAAGGGCGCGCATCAAATCAAGTTCAACCAGGTCGATATTGCCAAGGCGGCTGAATATTCATGTGAAGACTCTGATCAGACGCTGGATGTGCACCGGGTGCTCTGGCCCCGCTTGCAGGCCAACGACAAGCTGCGTTTTATTTATGACCTGGAAATGCAAAGCAGCGAAACGCTGTACCGCATCGAGCGCAATGGCGTGCTGATTGACGCACCCATGCTGGCTAAACAAAGTGGCGAGCTGGGCCAACGCATACTGCAACTGGAAGCCGAAGCGTATGAACTTGCCGGGCAACCGTTTAACCTAGGCAGCCCCAAGCAATTGGGGGAAATATTTTTTGACAAGCTGGGTATGCCGGTGATCAAAAAAACCGCGACGGGCGCGCGTTCTACAGATGAAGAAGTGCTTGAAAAACTGGCCGAAGACTACCCGCTGCCGGCCAAGCTGCTGGAGCATCGGTCGCTCTCAAAACTCAAAGGCACCTACACCGACAAGCTGGCGCAACTCGCGCACCCGAAGACAGGCCGGGTGCATACGCACTACGCGCAGGCGGTGGCCGTGACCGGCCGCTTGTCCAGCAACGACCCCAACCTGCAGAACATCCCGATCCGCACTGCCGAAGGCCGCCGCGTGCGCGAGGCTTTTGTGGCCCCCGCTGGCAACGTGATTGCGAGTGCCGACTATTCGCAAATCGAGCTGCGCATCATGGCCCACATCAGTGAAGACGAAGCCTTGCTGCGGGCCTTTACCGAGGGCATTGACGTACACAATGCCACCGCTGCCGAGGTCTTTGGTGTCGCCGTGGATCAGGTCAGCAGCGAGCAGCGCCGCTACGCCAAGGTTATTAACTTCGGGCTGATTTACGGCATGAGCAGCTTTGGCCTGGCGCGTAACTTGGGTATCGAGAACAAGGCCGCTGCGGCGTATATCGACAAATACTTTCAGCGCTACCCCGGGGTTAAAAACTACATGGATGAAACCCGGCTATCTGCTAAAGCCAAGGGCTATGTCGAAACCGTTTTTGGCCGCCGCCTGTACCTGCCGGAGATCAATTCACCGAACGGTCCGCGCCGTGGCGCTGCCGAGCGCGCCGCCATCAACGCGCCCATGCAGGGCACTGCGGCTGACCTCATCAAACTCAGCATGAACAAGGTGCAGCAGGTGCTGGACGATGAAAAACGCGGCACCAAAATGATCATGCAGGTGCATGACGAACTGGTGTTTGAAGTGCCCGATGCCGAGGTCGAATGGGTGCGGGTTGAAATACCGCGCATTATGGCGGGTGTGGCTGATTTAAAAGTGCCGCTGCTGGCTGAGATTGGGATCGGTGCCAACTGGGAAAAAGCGCATTGATTCCAAGTTTGGCAGCGGCTCATGCCATCACAAGTCCTTGAAATGTTTGTCGTCGGCCTTGCTTGACCACTCGCTCAGAGTGCCCTCAAGCGCTTGCGAAAAAGCAATGTCCAGCGGTGTGATTTTGCGCATTTTTACTTGGGGACTAGCAAGCTCAAATCTCACCAGTTCACCAGTCTTAAGTTTTAGCGGTTTACTAACGGGCGCAGGAACAGTTGCGCGACCTTTTGAAGTTGGTTTTGAGGTAATTTGCATGGCATTACTCTATAGCAATGTCATAAGCAACGGCATTTCCGTACTTGTACGAATTGCGGCCTGATAGCTGATGCGGAGTTTCGATGGGCAGCGCGGTACGTGGTTTGGGATGATGGGGCGCAAATTCTTGGGGATTCAGACAGTCACC
>JBCKNF010000041.1:0-5624 GCA_038902815.1 Polaromonas sp.
TTCCAGTTTGATGGTACTGAGGTGGGTGACATCAGCAACTACACCAACCGCGCGCCGTTTGCCATATTGCATCTGCTGCGCGAAGAAAGCGTTGAAAAAGCGGTTGCGGCCTTTCCCCAAGCCGAAGCGATTTTTGAGCAGAACATCGCCACGCTTGAAAAACTGGGGGCTTCAGGCTGGAAGGCTTTGGGGCTTTGAGGCTGTTATTGGCAGTTGATGCATCTAGCCCGGGTCGGATTCGTCCTACAGGCGGGTTGAGCTTAAAAAATATAGCAATTACAAACTCGCAGTCAGCCTGACTGGCGTTATCTCCAGCGACCCGCTGGCGGTGCTCATCCACACTGTGCCGTCCTGTACCGTGACCTGCAATTGCATACTGCGCTCGGCGAGCTTTGCCAGTGCTTGGCTTTGTGCAGCTTCGATCTGCCACACCACCAGGTTGGCTGCGCGGGTGAGTTTGGTTTCAATGCCCTTCCACCACACGTTCGTGCTGCTGGCAAAGCTGTAGACGCTGACTTTGCCTGCCCGACCCGCCGCTTTCATCAGGCGCTTGTCGTCGGGTTGGCCGACGTCTATCCAATGCAAAATTTGGTTTGTGTAGTCTTGGTGCCAAAGCGCTGGCTCGTCCACGTCCCACAGGTCTTTTGCAAAGTCGAGCTTGCCATTCTTGTCGTCAGCAGGCACATTGAGCGCGAAGGTCAGCAGACGGATCATCATGCGTTCATCGGACTCTGACGGGTGGCGCGCGATGATGACGTTGTGGTCAGCATAGACGTTGCGATCCATGTCGGTTAATTGCAACTGCGCTTTGTAGATAGTGGCTTTAAGTGCCATAGTTTCTGGAAGCCCCGAGTGTTATTTGTGACACCCCTATTGGAACAGACTGCCTCAAACCCCTTATAGTTTGCCTATGATTCGTTTATCTGTCCTTGACCAATCCGTAGCCGTATCAGGCCGCACCGAAGATGTTTCCATTCGCCAGACGCTGGCACTCGCCAAGCATTGCGAAGCGTTGGGCTACCACCGCTTCTGGCTGAGTGAACACCACAGCCACCCGAGCATCGTCGGTTCGGCCCCCGAGGTGCTGATGGCGGCCATTGCTGCCAGCACCAGCCGCATACGCATTGGCAGTGCGGGCGTGATGCTGCCGCACTATGCGCCGCTGAAGGTGGCCGAGCAGTTCCGGGTGCTGGAGGCGCTGGCACCCGGGCGTATTGACCTGGGTGTCGGCCGCGCACCGGGTTCTGACATGCGCACGGCGCGGCTGCTGCGCACTGACCCGCAGCAGTCGGCAGACAATTTTCCGATACAGGTGCGCGAGCTACAGGCCTGGATATCCGGCATTGACTTGCCTGAAGGCCATTCCGGTAGAGGTGTGACTGCCAACCCCACAGGGCCGACCACGCCCGAGCTGTGGATGCTGGGCAGCTCTGATTACGGCGCGCAACTTGCGGCGCATTACGGCCTGCCTTATGCGTTTGCTTATTTCATATCTGACGGGCAGGGCGCGGATCAAGCCATCAGTTTGTACCGCCACCTCTACAAGCCCACCGCTTTGCGTCCTGCGCCTGAGGCTGTGCTGTGCGTGTGGGCCTTGGCAGCTGACACTGAAGCACAAGCGTGGCATTACTTTTCGGGCCGTGAGCGCTTGCGTATTGACCGTAACCGCGGGGTGCTGGGGCGACTACCTTCGCCAGCAGAAGTGGCTACGCGGCCCTATACCGGCAGTGAGCAGCTGGAAGCAGACAGGTTGCGCAGCACCGCACTGGTCGGCAGCGGGCCGCAGGTTGCTGCCAAGCTGCGCAGCTTAGCCGATACTCTCGGGGTTAAAGAGTTGGTCATCATTACCTGGGCGCACGACGCAGCCGTGCAGCGCAGGTCGTATGAATTACTGGCTAAAGAATTTGCTTGAAAATAAGGGTCATGCCATGAGCCACGATCACGATCACAGCCACGCCGAGCCTGCCTGGAAGCATGACGGTGTGCGCGTTATTTCGGGCAAGCAGTTGGACGGCAACACCGCGCAAACACCGGGCATGGACCGCAAGGCGGCGATTAACTTCGCCCGCGTCGGCGCGCAAAAGCTCTGGGCTGGTACTGTCACCATCCATGCGGGTGCCAAAACCGGTGCGCATCACCACGGCCATCTGGAGAGTGTGATTTACGTCATCAAGGGCAGGGCGCGTATGCGCTGGGGTGAGCAGCTTGAATTCACGGCAGAGGCCGGGCCAGGCGATTTTATTTATGTGCCGCCCTACGTACCGCATCAAGAAATAAACGCCAGCCCGACCGAGCTGCTTGAATGCGTGCTGTGCCGCAGCGATGGCGAGGCGGTGGCTGTCAACCTGGCGATTGAAGCCGTCGAAAAACCCGACACCGTGCTGTGGGTAGACCCGACACATCCGCACGGCGGCGTATAAGGCAATGATCGTTAACCTCAAAGAAAGCAAGCTATGAAAGCCATCTGGAACGGCGTAGTCATTGCGCAAAGCGACACCACCGTGGTGATTGAAGGCAATCACTATTTCCCCGAAAGCGCGCTCAATCGCGACTACATCACCTTCAGCAACCACCACACCATGTGCTCATGGAAAGGCCAAGCCAGCTATTACTCGTTGCTGGTCAATGGCGAGATGAACACCGATGCCGCCTGGTATTACCCCGACCCGAAACCTGAGGCCGACAATATCAAGGGTCATGTTGCCTTCTGGAAAGGCGTGAAGATCGAGGCCTGATTTTTGTCTGCAAAAGGACGCTCTAATCTCCATGCGCAGCAACCTGCCGCTGACCGGGTGCTGGTGATGCTTCAGCCACGCGGCGGCGGGAAATTATGAACCGTTGGGCTGCTGCGTTTTAGGTCGCGCAGCATGAAAAGATAAAGGCTTTCAACCTTCTCGCGCGCCCAGGGTGTTTTGCGCAAAAACTTCAGGCTGGATGCTACGCTGGGCTCGCTGGTAAAGCAGCGGATGTTGATGCGCTGCCCCAGCTCTTCCCAGCCGTAGTGGCTGGCCAGTGCGGTCACGATGGCTTCAAGCTTGATGCCATGCAGCGGGTTTGCTGGCTGTCCATTCCCCTGCTGAGGCGAGCCACTTTGGGCAACCATGCTGCTTACTTATTCTTCAGCTTGCCCCGCAGCGGTATCGTGGTGACGATGGTTGGGCGCACCGCGTCTGGCGACACCGTCTTCGGTGGTGAGGTGTCTTTCTTTGGCTTTTTGACCATCTTGCCGCTGTTTTGTTGACCTTTTGCCATGGTTTTCTCCGGTTGTTTGAGCGTTCAATTATCGTTGCAATCAGTGCAGTTTGATGCGGGGCCGGTGCGTCCGGTCCAGTATTTCCGACAGTGCCGGATCGGGACGAGCGGAGGGACCATGTCCCATCCTTGCACAGGTGCGTGACGGTTTGATGTCGGGGTGGGGCTAGATTCGATTGGAGTTCGACCCCAATTCTTCTCTGGGGATGCATGACACCGTGTGCTTGTTCGTTAGGCCTGGCCCGCCGAAGACGATGGCTTTCGAGGCAGGGGCTGCTGCTCTACTCGCTCCAGCGCCGGGTCCAGACACGCCCAGCCGGGTGCGCTCGAAGTCCAAATGTTCATGCTCGGGTGGACTGACGACGGTTCGTCCAGGTTGCCAACGCGCACCACTCGGAACTGCGGCCAGCCAGATGATTTACCAAAGAGATGAGTGCCACAGCTTGAACAGAACTGACGCGTGAGCTCGTTGCCGCTTTCGACCTTATTCGTGTGCTCCGACAGTGGCCCTGAAACGGTGAGCGCCTCAGTTGGCACAAGCATGTTCACGGTGCCGTTCGCAGCGAGGTGCTGACAGTCGCGACACCAGCACACGCGAGTCGCGAGCGGCTCGGTGGCAAGTTTGAAACTCACAGCGCCGCACAGGCAGCGTCCAGTTCTTTCGCTCATTCGATGTGCCTCCTTTTGGTTGAGTCAGTTGCAGGTTCAAATCGGTGGACGGATTAAATTAAGCGGCCTGCTGAGTAGACTTGCAATCAGGGGTTTCCCGCAGTGCTGCGATCAATTGGGGCATCTGTGCATAGCCACGGATTCTTCTGAACGACCTCTCTCCCTCAAGAAAGCCATGCTGCCTTCCAGCGCATGGCAATAAAGCGCTATCGATAGCCAGCCATATCCCCACCCAAGCACCCCGCACGCACGTTGTTTAAACTTGCCCCTCCATCCAGAACCACCGGAGCATTCAATGACGACCACCACCGCAGCCCCCTACAAAGACACACAACTCCTCATCAACAATGAATGGTGCGCTGCTGCCAGCGGCAAGACGCTGGATGTGGTCAACCCGGCTACCGGCAAAGTAATTGGCAAGGTGGCGCATGCCGGCATTCCTGACCTTGACCGTGCGCTGGCTGCTGCGCAGGCTGGCTTTGAGGTGTGGAAGAAGATTCCTGCGCATGAGCGCGCGGCCACCATGCGCAAAGCCGCTGGCCTGTTGCGTGAGCGGGCTGCCGACATTGCGCGCCTGCTGACGCAGGAGCAGGGCAAGCCTTTTGCTGAGGCCCGTGGCGAGGTGCTGGCCGGTGCCGACATCATTGAGTGGTTTGCCGATGAAGGCCGGCGCGTTTATGGCCGTATCGTGCCGTCGCGCAACCTGGCAGCGCAGCAACTGGTGTTGAAAGAGCCAATCGGCCCGGTTGCGGCCTTCACGCCGTGGAACTTCCCCATCAACCAGATCGTGCGCAAGCTGGGCGCGGCGCTGGCCAGCGGCTGCTCCTTCCTGGTCAAGGCACCTGAAGAAACACCGGCTTCACCGGCTGCGCTGCTGCAGGCTTTTGTTGATGCGGGCGTGCCTGCCGGTACGATCGGCTTGGTGTTTGGCGACCCGCATGAAATTTCTAGTTACCTGATTCCGCACCGCATCATCCGCAAAGTGACTTTCACCGGCTCTACGCTGGTTGGCAAACAACTGGCGGCCATGGCTGGCCTGCACATGAAGCGCGCCACCATGGAACTCGGCGGCCATGCGCCAGTTATTGTTTGTGAGGATGCCGATGTGGCGCTGGCCGTCAAGGCTGCTGGCGGCGCGAAGTTTCGCAATGCGGGTCAGGTCTGCATCTCGCCCACGCGCTTTCTGGTGCACAACAGCATCAAGGACGAATTTGCGGCGCTGATGGTCAAGCATGCTGAAGGCCTCAAGCTCGGCGATGGCCTGGCTGAAGGCACGACCCTGGGCCCACTGGCCAATGCGCGCCGCTTGAGCGCCATGGCCAAGGTGCTGGACGATGCGCGCAAGACCGGCGCGACAGTCGCGACTGGCGGTGAGCGGGTCGGCTCTGACGGCAACTTCTTCGCGCCTACGGTGTTGACCAATGTGTCGCTAGATGCCGACGTGTTCAACAACGAGCCTTTCGGCCCCATCGCGGCCATCCGTGGGTTCGACAAACTGGAAGAGGCCATTCTTGAGGCCAACCGCCTGCCTTATGGCCTGGCGGGTTATGCGTTCACGAAGTCGATCAAGAACACGCACCTGCTGTCGCAACAGATGGAAGTGGGCATGCTGTGGATCAATCAGCCCGCAACGCCCTCGCCCGAGATGCCTTTTGGCGGCATCAAGGACTCAGGCTATGGCTCGGAAGGCGGGCCAGAGGCGA
>JBCKNF010000042.1:0-5621 GCA_038902815.1 Polaromonas sp.
GGCTGCGCTGGCGATCTCTTGGCACAGCGCTGCTTCTTTGGCCGAGCCGAGCAGCACCACCGGCAAGCTTAACTGCGCGGCCAGCGTTGCGTAGTGCGCGGCGGGCCAGCGTTTGGCACTGCCGTATTCAGAGCCGGGTGCAAACACGGCGTATTCGCGCGGGCGCAGGCCTTGGGCTTTTACGGTTTCGCGCGTTGCGCTTAAGTCAACCGAGAGTTGGGGCTGGTCTTGCTCTAGTCCTGCCTCGCCGCTTAGCGCCGAATAAAATGCCACCATGGGCGGTTTGTTTTTGGGGTTTTTCAGTCGCTGCGTAAGCAGGCCAATACGCGCTTCGCCAAAGTAACCGATGCGCTCGGGGATGCTGGCGAGAAAAGGCAGCAGGGCGCTCTTGAGCGAGTTGGGCAGCACGTAAGCCTTGTCGAACCGGCCTTTAATGCGCTTGGCAATCGCACGCCGCTCCCTGAACTGCAGGCCGCCATGGGCAAACGGAAATTCAATCACCTCGGCGACCTGCGGCATGGCCCGGTACACCGGCGCAACCCAGGGCAGCGCGCCAACGCTGAGCTGCTCGCCACGCGCGTGCAGGCGGCGCAACAGCGGCTCGGTCATCACCGCGTCGCCTATCCATTGCGGCGCGATGATGAGGGTGTTTTTAATGCCCGCCACCAAAATGTTCGCCCACTTTGAGCGAATACAGCGTGCCGCAATACGGGCACTTGGCGCTGCCTTCGTGTGCCACGTCGAGGTAGACCTTGGGATGGTTGTTCAATATCTTCATGCCGGCCTTGGGGCTGGGGCAGTAGATGCCGCCTTGCGCATTGAGGTCGGAGGCCAGCAGCTCGACGTTGAATGATTTGGTCATTGCTGTCAAACCTTGGTCAGCCACGAAAGATACTTCGGATTGCGGCCATTGACGATGTCAAAAAACGCCGCCTGGATTTTTTCAGTGATCGGGCCACGTGAGCCTCCGTCGCCCCGGTTACCGATCTCGATGCGGTCAAGTTCACGAATCGGCGTGACTTCCGCTGCGGTGCCGCTGAAAAACGCTTCGTCAGCAATGTAGATTTCATCGCGCGTGATGGGCTTTTCTTTCAGCTCAAGCCCCAGGTCTTTGCAGATCGCAAAAATCGTGTCGCGCGTGATGCCGTTGAGTGCGCCTGCGCTCGAATCAGGCGTGTAGACCACGCCCTTGCGCACGATGAACAGGTTTTCGCCTGCGCCTTCGGATGCAAAGCCCTGCGGGTCTAGCAGCAGCGCCTCGTCGTAGCCGTCATCAAGCGCTTCCATGTTGGCCAGTATCGAGTTGGTGTAGTTGCTCACCGCCTTGGCGTGGATCATGGTGATGTTGACGTGGTGCCGCGTGAAGCTGGATGTTTTGACGCGAATGCCGCGTCTCAATCCTTCTTCACCCAGATACGCACCCCAGGTCCAGGCCGCGACCATCAAGTGGATGGTGTTGCCCTTGGGGCTAACGCCGAGCTTTTCAGAACCTATCCAGGTCAGCGGGCGAATGTAGCCGGACTCAAGTTTGTTTTCGCGCACCACGGCGCGCTGTGCGTCCATCACGACTTGCGGCGTGAAGGGGATTTTCATGCGCAATATTTTCGCGCTGTTAAAGAGCCGCTCAGTGTGCTCTTCAAGCCTGAAAATGCCGGTGCCGCCGTCGGCCATTTTGTAGGCCCGCACGCCCTCAAAAGCGCCGCAGCCATAGTGCAGGGTGTGGGTCAGCACATGAATTTTGGCATCGCGCCATTCGACCATTTGGCCGTCCATCCAGATTTTGCCGTCACGGTCTTCCATTGAGGGGGTGGCTTGGGTCATGCTTGTTCTAATCCTGTGGTGTGGGGTATCTTGAGGCTTTGATTTTACGGGGCAGCGGGTGCGCTGAGGGGATCCTCTGGCTGTGCAGGCCGAAACAGCTCGTGGTGCGCCAGCTTGCCGCCGACAAAAGTCGCGTCTACGCGCGACTCGGAGCCATCGCTCCATCTGTAAATTTCTGGCTGCGCATCTTTGGCAGTTTGCAGCGCACCCAGGCTTTTTGTCATGGCCACCACATGCAGCAAGCTCATGCTTGGCTTGAGTTTAGCGTTCAGCATGACGGCACTGTCAACATAGCCAATCGGCCTGTTCGTTGCGCGTTTCAGCACGGCCATCGTGCGGTTGACGTTGAGCAGCACCCAGAACACAACGATGCTGATAGCGCCCACCACACCCTGCCAGCCATACGAGCGATACGCCAGCGCCGTGCCCACAACCAGTGCAACGGAAACAAGAATTTTTTGAAAGTTCATAACGCTATTTTCGCAGCAAGCGCAGGCAGGGTTATTGGAGCGAGCGCACCACTTCCAGCGCCTGCTCGATGCGTTCTACCGCATGAATTGTCAGGCCTTCAAAGGCCTTGTCTTTCTTTTTGGGCATGTTGGCTTTGGGCACAATCGCCACGCTAAAGCCTAATTTAGCGGCTTCTTTCAAGCGCTCCTGGCCGCGCGGTGCGGGGCGTACCTCGCCCGCCAAACCGACTTCGCCAAAGGCTAAAAAGCCCTTGGGCAGCGGTTTGCCACGCAGGCTTGAAGTAATTGCTAACATCACGGCCAAGTCAGCTGCTGGCTCGCTGATGCGCACGCCGCCCACGGCGTTGACGAACACGTCCTGATCCATGCAGGCAACCCCTGCGTGGCGGTGCAGCACGGCTAACAGCATGGCCAGGCGGTCACGATCCAGCCCGACCGACAAACGCCGTGGCGCTGGCCCGCCGCTGTCAACCAGCGCCTGGATTTCAACCAGCATGGGGCGCGTGCCTTCCAGCGTGACCATCACGCAACTGCCGGGCACGGGCTCGGAGTGCTGGCTTAAAAAGATGGCGCTCGGGTTGCTGACGCCTTTGAGGCCACGCTCGGTCATGGCGAAAACGCCGATCTCATTGACCGCGCCGAAGCGATTTTTAATCGCCCGCACCAGACGAAAGCTCGAATGCGTGTCGCCTTCAAAGTACAAAACGGTGTCAACCATATGCTCCAGCACGCGCGGGCCAGCCAGCGCCCCTTCTTTGGTGACGTGGCCGACCAGCACGATACACATGCCGCTCGACTTGGCGGCGCGCGTTAGGTGGGCCGCGCATTCGCGCACCTGCGCCACTGAGCCAGGCGCCGATGTGAGCTGGTCTGAATAGACAGTTTGAATCGAGTCGATGACCGCAATCGTTGGTTGGGTCGCCTCTAACGTAGCGAGGATTTTTTCAAGCTGGATTTCAGCCAGCACCTTGACTTGCGAGCCCTCCAGCCCTAGCCGCCGCGAACGAAGCGCGATCTGCGCGGCGCTTTCTTCGCCGGTAATGTAAAGAGTGCTTTGCCCGGCGCGTTGCATGGAATCAAGCGCCTGCAACATCAGCGTTGACTTGCCAATGCCGGGGTCGCCACCAATCAGCACCACGCCGCCTTCGACAATGCCGCCGCCGAGCACGCGGTCAAGCTCTTCATGCCCGGTGGGCATGCGCTGCATGTCGGTTGCGTCGATGTCGGCCAGCGTGGTGACCGCCGATGCCTTTGTCAGACCCTGGCGCTGGTTGTAGCGGTTTTTAACCGGCGAGGTACTCTCAGCCACAGACTCGATCAGCGTGTTCCAGGCATCGCAGTGCGGGCACTTGCCCAGCCACTTGGGGCTGCTGCCGCCGCACTCGGTGCAGGTGTAGATGGTTTTGTCTTTGGCCATGCAGCATGATACTGTTCGACGGTGTTACTGTGTGTTATGCCCTCACCCCAATCCCTTATCACTGTCACTGAAACCGTCCCTGTCAAGGCGCCGTTTCGCCCGGATGAAGATGCCATCGTCCAAGCGCGCACGGCAGCCATGACGTTTTCCATCAAGGTACTGACCGTCAACATCCACAAAGGATTGACTTTTTTCAACCGCAAGTTCATCCTGCCGGAACTGCGTGAAGCCGTGCGCAGCGTGGGCGCAGATGTGGTGTTTTTGCAGGAGGTCACGGGTAGCAACGAAAAGCACCTTGAGAAGTTTGACCACTACCCCGAAACACCTCATTACGAATTTTTGGCCGACAGCATCTGGCCGCAATTTGCCTACGGCCGCAACGTCGTGTACACCCATGGGGATCATGGCAATGCGGTACTGTCTAAATTTCCCATCGTGCGGTTTGAAAACCACGACGTGTCCATCAGCGGCCCCGAAAGGCGCGGCCTGTTGCATTGCGAATTGCAAATCCCTGGCCGCAGCGTGAATGTGCATGCCATCTGCGTGCATTTAAGCCTGACTGAATCACACCGCGTGCAGCAAATGCGCAAGCTGTGCAATCTGGTTCGCTCAAACGTCCCTGCGCAGGCACCATTGATTGTTGCGGGTGACTTTAACGACTGGCGGCAGCGTGCCTGCAAGCTGCTGGCTGAGGGTGCCGCCTTGCATGAGGTGTTTGTGCAGGCGCATGGCAAACCGGCCAAAACCTTTCCCGCGCGGTTGCCGCGGCTGCGGCTGGACCGTATTTATGTGCGCAACGCCATTGGCCATGCGCCGGTGGTGTTGCCCAGCAAGCCGTGGTCGCATTTATCAGACCACGCGCCATTGGCGGCTGAAATCGAACTTTAGGGGTGCTTCAAAATCGGGTAACACTTTTTCAGGTGGCCATCGGTTGAGTCATAGGCAAACCATCCTAGGCATTTTTGCTGCCGAGTGTTACATTTTTAAAGTTATTCGAGATTCATTCATGAAGCAGCGATCTTGCTCTTCAACACCAACTGACACACGAGGTTATGTATGCGTTTTCGTCTATTTTTAACTGCAGCGACGCTCGTTGCAGGCATGTCTGTTGCGACCTCTTTTGCGCAGGCCACCGACTCTCCTAAAATCGGAGATGACAAGTACCAGCCCACCGTTGGTCAAAGTGGCAAGGATGTGGTCTGGGTGCCGACCAATGATGCTCTTACCGAAGCGATGCTCAAAATGGCAGACGTCAAGCCTGGCGACTTGGTGTATGACCTCGGGTCGGGTGATGGCAAGATCGCCATTGCTGCCGCAAAAAATTTCGGTGCGACAGCTGTCGGCATTGAGTACAACAAAGATATGGCGGAACTTGCGACGCGAAATGCCGCCCGCGCTGGCGTGTCCGACAAAGTCAAAATCATTAATGGAGACATCTTTGTTGAGGATTTTTCCAAAGCGAACGTGCTTACGATGTATCTCCTGCCTGACCTGAACTTGAAATTGCGTCCAACCATCCTGAAGATGGCACCAGGCACGCGCGTGGTGACCAACTCGTTTGATATGGGAGACTGGGAGCCAGATGCACTGATTGGCAGCGGCGGCTATTACTGGGTTGTTCCTGGCAATGCCGCAGGAAAGTGGACCGTTAAAGGCGTCGAGGGTAACAAGGCGGCCACGCTGGATGTGACTCAGCGTTATCAGCGCGTAGGCGGCACGTTGTCGATCGATGGCAAAGCTCAGCCTATTCTGGGCGCAAACTTGAGCGGCAATCGCCTGAAGTTCAGCTTTGTTGATCAAAGCGGACAGTCACGAATTGTCGATGTGACATTGAAAGGCAACACATTTGCCGGCAATGTTGTCGAAAACTATCCTCTCTATGAAATCACTGGTGTTCGCAATTAAGGGCGTGA
>JBCKNF010000043.1:0-5573 GCA_038902815.1 Polaromonas sp.
GGCGGCGATTTTGGCCTCGCGTTTGAGGCGGTGTGCCTTGAGCTTGGTAATGGCGGTTTTTGCCTCGCCTATGACATAGCCATGCGCCGGGGCGATGAATTCAATGCCGTGTTCGTCGCAAGCTGCACTGAGCACATCCAGCGAATCGAGGTAGGCCGTCATGTTGCCGTCGGGCGGGTCCACCACGGTGGTGCTGCCGTTGAGGATGTGGTCGCCGCTGAACAGAATGCCGTCTTCCACCAGCACCAGGCACAGGTGGTTGGCAGCGTGGCCAGGCGTGTGGATGACCTGCAGGGTGTGGGTGATTTCGCCGTCCGGCCCTTGTCCTGCAAGCGCAAGCAGCTCCTGATGTTGTAGCGCCCGGTCCGGCGTGAAGCTGCTGGCGGCGCGCGCCGTGGGTGTCGATGCCAGGCCGAGAATCGGCGGGGGGCTGCTGCACAGGGCCTGCAGCGGCTTTGCACCGGGGGAATGGTCGGGGTGCGAGTGGGTACACACAATCATGCGGATGTCGCCACCCGCCGCCTGGTACAAACGCGCCAGGTGGTCATGGTCGGCGGGGCCGGGGTCGATGACGATATAGCCGCCTTTAGCATCACCCACCAGGTAGCTGTTGGTGCCTGGCCCGGTCATCACGCCCGGGTTGGGCGCGGTCAGGCGCATGACGTTTTTCAGCAGTGCCACGGGGGCCTCAGTCTGCCAGTCAAGGGGATGCACAATTTGCCCATCGGGGCAGGTCAAGGCGAGTTCGCCGAATGGCGCTTCATGCTCCATGTAGCGCGCCACTGCACCAGACAGCAAGCCGGCGCGCGGGCAGGATGTCCAGAGCGGTTTTTCCAGAGCGCAGGCTTGCAGGACGGCATCAACATCGGCATAGGCTCGCAACCGCTCCAGCGTGCGAATGGTCGGGAAGATGATAAAAAAATGGCCTGCCTTGTGTTTTGCCAGCGCATCCGCCGGGCCTATCCATACGGGTTCAAACTGCTCGGCTTCGTCGGCGACAGGTTGCTGGTCTTCGGGCATACGCGCAACCAGAAACGGCACATCAAAGCGGCGCGGATAATCGCGGTCGGTGATCCAGTGCGCCAGTACAAATACGTCGTCGCCTGCCAGCACCAAACCGCGCTCTGCGCATTGCCGGGCAAAGGGTGCCTTGCGATCCAGTGCCGCAATGTCCTGCGTGTTGGCATGGCTGCCGTCGGGTCGCCGGGCCAGCAGCACGCCTAGTTCTTCAAAGCTTTCGCGGATCGCGGCGATGGCTTGCGTCAGGTGCAGATCGGTCTGTCCGGCGCGTCGGGTGGATTGCGCGTGGGCCTGGGCATCCGCCGCATCAATGCCGCCACCTGGGAACACATAGGCACCGGGCACAAAGCTCGCCGTCATGGAGCGCCGCGTCATCAGCACCTCGATGCCGTCGGCACTGTCGCGCAGCAGCAGCACGGTGGCGGCAGGGCGGGTGGGCGCGGGTTCGCGTTGCGGGTAAAGGAGTTGGGAAGGTCGGACCATGGCCGATTTTGCCGTGAAACGGGTGGAAGGCGCTGCCGTGGCCCGTGGGTATACTAACTGCCACTTTATTTGCAGGATTCCCACCATGAAAAAATGGATCTCCAGAACCGCCCTGGCCATGACGGCCGCCACCCTGTGTGTGGTCAGCCTGAACGCTGTGGCACAGGCCACTTCGACTAGCTCAGGACAGGCCTGGCCGGCGAAACAACCGATCAAGTTCGTTGTCGTGTTTCCGCCCGGCGGCTCGGTCGACCAGGTCGCGCGCATTCTGGCCGTACCCCTGTCGCAGCAATTGGGCCAGAGCGTCATTATTGAAAACAAGGGTGGCGCGTCGGGCTCCATCGGTACCGCGGCTGTGGCCGCAGCGCCTGCGGACGGCTACACCTTTGCCTTTGTGTTCGACACCCACGGCGTCAACCCCAGCCTGATCCCCAACATGCCGTTTGACACCCGCAAAGACTTGGCCCCGGTTATGCTGATCGGTACCTCGGCGATGGTGCTGACGACGTTTGCCGCCTCCGAGTACAAAAGCTTTGCCGATGTGGTGGCCGCGGCCAAGGCCAAAAAGAATGTGAATTACGGCAGCGTAGGCTCGGGCAGCCTCGGTCATCTCGCGATGGCGCTGCTCGCCAAAAGCGGCGGCATCGACTGGCAGCATGTGCCCTACAAGGGCGGCGGCCCGCTGCTGACCGATGCCGTGGCCGGCCATGTGCCGCTGTCCATCGCCACGGTGTTCGTGACCAAGCCGCACATCGACAGCGGCCGCCTGCGCCCGCTGGCGGTGACGACCAGCAAACGCTCGCCCGAGTTGCCGAACGTGCCGACGGTGGCTGAAAGCGGTTTTGTCGGCTTTGACGCACCGGCCTGGTGGGCTATTGTGGCGCCGGCCAAGACACCGCCCGAGGTACTCAAACGCATGAACGAGGAAGTCAACAAGGCACTCCAAAACCCTGACATTGCCAAAAGACTGAGCGGCCAGGGTATCGACATCATCGGCGGCTCGCAGGAGACAGCGCGCGTGTTTATCGACAAGCAGATCGACACCTGGGCCAAGGTCATCAAGGACAACGGTATCAAGGCCGATTAGGTTTAACCGAACAGTATTGGGTCAAGACATGCGCCCGCAGAAACAAAGGGGTCAAGTCTTGACATGCCACATCAAGCCTAACTCGTCGCTCAACTCCGAAGTACCCTCAAGTCAGCGCGCCCCGCGCATCAACTTTGATGATGCTTTCCACAATGCCTTTCAGCAGCCCGCCGCGCACGCCAATCATCACGTCATGCAAGTTGACGGTCGGGTCGCAGTGGCCGGGTATCAGCCAGAGCAGGCTGCCCAGACCTGGCAGGCGGGTGTTGCCGGCTGATGGCTTCAGGATGCCGTGCTCGTCGCCGCCATTTGAATAGTCGAGCGTGCTGCGCTTGCTGAAGGTATACACCTTGGGAAGACCTGAATCAATGGCGTGGCTTTTGTGGCCTGCGTCGCAAACAACATAGGGCTCTGCGGCCTCTACATGGGTGCTGACGACCTGCGTTTTCACAAACAGGGCATGTTCAAAGCGGGGCTGTGCCGGGGCCCGTTTGTTGGCCGCATAGTCTGCGTCCATGAACAGATAAGAGCCGGCTTGCAACTCGCCATACACGCCGCTGGCGGCCTCCAGTGCCGCCGTACCCGTGCCTGCGCCTGTGATGAGCCCGACCTTGATGCCCTCGGCTTCGATCAGCTCGCGGGTGTGTTTGACGGCCTCCACTGCACTTGCAATGGCTTGCCGCCGCTGGTCCGGTGAGCGCAGATGTTGCGCCTTGCCGTGGTAGGCCTGTAGCCCTGCAAAGTTCAGGGCCGGGTGTTTGCGAATCTCAAGCGCCAGTGCCACAGCGGCTGCGCCGGGTGGTACGCCGCAGCGGTTTTGTCCGACATTGATTTCGATAAAAACATCAATGTCACAAGCTACGCCGAAGGCCGTACGATCTTCGTTCATGCTGGTCGCCAGACGGCGAATGCCCTCTAAGCTGTCAACACAAATGGCCATTCTTCCTGCCTGCGCAGCGACGCTTCGCGTCAGTGTCGCAACACGCGCCAGCTTGAACGGGGAAATCACCTCGTTGCTGATGAAAACGTTGCAGATACCATTGGCCACCATGATCTCGGCCTCGGATGTTTTTTGCACGCAAACGCCGACTGCGCCTTGCGCCATCTGAAGCCTGGCGATGAATGCACTTTTGTGCATTTTTGCGTGTGGCCGCAGTTTGACTTGATGTGCGCTGGCAAACTCCGCCATGACTTTCAGGTTGCGCTCCATGGCGTCCAGGTCAATCACCAGCGCAGGCGTGTCAATAAAGCTCACTGGCTGGCCGATCAGGCCTTTTAAGTTTTCACTCGCGTACGGCACTTATCTACCCCGTGGCTTCAGTCACCGATTTGTCTCGACCTTGATGCGACGCATACCGGGCGGTGGTTGCGGAAAGCCGAGTAACGCCGCGTCGATGATGGCGGGAAGCAGGGCATAGCCATCACCCCAGGGGCTGTCGCTTAAAGCGGTCGTTTCAAACACGACTTTCTGGTCGGCAAGGTCGCGCATTTGAATCCGAATTTCGCGCAGATAGTAAGGGGCTGCGGGAAACGGAGTGGCAAAAGGTCTAGAGAATGGCCTGCCGAAAGGAAACGAAAACCCCACCCAGCTGCCGAAGTTTCCTGCGCTCAGGAAAACATTTGGCGAGCCATAGCCATAGCCATAGCCATAGCCATAGCCGTAACCCGTGCGGGCCGCAAATTGAGTATTGGCGGTGATCGTGATGGCTAGGCGCGCTTTGGCAGGGTCAATCACCAGCCCGACTTTTGCAAGGCTGGCGATGGCCGAACCTTCAATCAAATCTTGCTGCGCGGCTTGCACTTGCTGCGAAGGCAGACGTTCAAACCGGTACGCTGTGTTGGGGCCAGGGGGTGCAGAAGTCCAGGCAGTAAAAGCGGTTACATCGCTTTCAACCACGCGCAAGCCCGAGCACCCCGCCAGCAAAACGCCCATGAACGCTATAGACAATATGATTTTCAAAAAGCGTTTCATATCAGCCTTGTGTTGGTCGTGATGGGTGCGCTGAACGCATCGGTATCAAATGCCTTGTCGCCATCAGGGTCGGCCACGCCGGTCGTTCGAATGCCCTTGAAGTCGTGGCGCTTGCCGTCCATCAAATGCGATGGTACGACGTTTTGCAGGGCACTAAACATGTTCTCGATGCGGCCCGGAAACTTCTGCTCCCACTCACGCAGCATGTTGCCGACCTGTTTGCGCTGCAAATTCTCTTGGCTGCCGCAGAGCGTGCAGGGAATGATGGGAAAGCTCCGTACCTGCGCCCAGCGGGTCAGGTCTTTTTCAGTTACATAAGCCATTGGGCGAATGACGATATTTTTGCCATCATCACTCACCAGCTTGGGCGGCATGCCCTTGAGTTTGGCGGCAAAAAACAGGTTCAGAAAAAACGTCTGTAGCATGTCGTCGCGGTGATGGCCGAGCGCCACCTTGGTCGCGCCAAGCTCACCCGCCACGCGGTACAAGATGCCGCGCCGCAGGCGTGAGCACAGCGAGCAAAGCGTCTTGCCCTCAGGAATCACGCGCTTGACGATGCTGTAGGTGTCCTGGTTTTCGATGTGGAAGGGCACACCCAGCTTTGCCAGATAGTCAGGCAGCACCTGTTCAGGAAAGCCAGGCTGTTTTTGATCGAGGTTGACGGCGAGCAGGCTGAAATTGATGGGTGCGCGTTTTTGCAATTTCAGCAAAATGTCCAGCATGGCGTAGCTGTCCTTGCCACCCGACACGCAAACCATCACCTTGTCGCCTTCTTCAATCATGTTGAAGTCAACGATGGCGCGGCCAACCTCGCGGCACAGGCGTTTTTCTAGCTTGTGGTCTTCACGTTCAATCTTCATCGAGTTTTGCACGCGTGCAGAACTCTCCTGCTGCGCGTGCTGCTGCTCGGCTTCTTCCCACAAGGCATTTGCATTCATGTCGTTGCTACCCATCGCGTTCACCACTGTCCTGTCTCGACGCGAATGGCTACTTCGCAGTCGTCAAAAATTT
>JBCKNF010000044.1:0-5336 GCA_038902815.1 Polaromonas sp.
TGCCGACTTCAAGCGAGCCGACGTCTTTATCCATGCCCAGATACTTGGCGCCGTTGAGTGTCGCCACGCGAATGGCTTCGAGGGATGTCATGCCGCCCTTCGCGGCCATCCACATTTCCCAATGCGATCCGAGACCTTCGCGTTGGCCGTGTGCGCCGATATTGACGGGCACACCGGCTCGCTGCAACTCAGTCGCGGTCTTTGCGATCTTGAGGATATTGAAGTCTTCTTCCGGTGCGGTGGTGCGCCGCACCGCACGGGCTTGCAGCAAAGCGCGCGGCACGTACTTGGTCAGCAGCGGGTGCAGCCACACATCACTCTTGGCATACCAGTAGTACTCACCATTGAGACCGCCGTAGCCTACGTTAAAGGTTGGCGTGTAGCCCACCTTGGTTTGTGACCAAAGCTGCTTCACGTCATCGTAGACGTTGGCGACGGGGATCGCGTGCTCGATGCCGGTGTGGCCGTCGATGATCATGTTCATATTGTGTTGAAACAACGAGCCGCCTTCGGGCACCACCATCATGCCGGTTTGGCGTGCGGCTTCGAGTACCTGCTGACGTTGATCCCGGCGCGGCTGGTTGTAGCTTTTGACGGTGTAGGCGCCCGCCGCTTTCATGCGCTTTAAGTGCGTGAGCGCGTCATCGAGGCCGTTCACCTCGGCGGTCATAGTCGATTTGGCGCCATACAGAATGATGCCGGTCGAAAAAATGCGCGGCCCGACGATGCCACCGGTTTTTTGCATTTCGGCGACGGTAAAGATGGTCGGGGTGTCGTTAGACGGATCGTGCAAGGTGGTCACACCAAACGCCAGCGAGGCGTAATTCACCCAGCTTTGCTGCGGGATGATGCCCTGTGCACCCATGCCGCCGTGCCAATGCACATCCACCATGCCGGGCATGATGCTTTTCCCCCGCGCGTCGATTTGCGTGGCCCCAGCCGGAATGGCGATCTCGGAGGCCTTACCGATGGCGGCAATGCGGTTGCCCTTCACCACGATGCGCCCGTCGTCGATCACTTGGTCGCCTTTCATGGTGATGATGCGCGCGCCATTGATGACCGTGGTGGCGCTGGGTTTGTCGGCGGCGACGGCAAAACCAATCTTGACGCCGTTCTCGCCCATCGGCGGCAGTGGGGTCGCGGCACCATCGATAAAAGCAAAGGTGTCTTTGAGTGGCCGGGTGAACAGCTCATCGCCCAGTGCAAAGTAAACCGTTTTGCTGTCACCCGACCAATGCAAATAGTCGCCCGCGTTGACGGATAACTGTTTGGCCGGCAGCGGCGTGACTTTCTTGCCGACCGTGATCGGGCGCCCGGCCAGTGGCATCGGTGTCACGTAGGTTTGGAAACGCTCGCGATAGGCCAGCCACTGGCCGTCGGGCGACAGTGAAAACGCGTTGGCGAATTCGCTTTTGGCGACGATTTGCTCCTCGGATTTGTCACGTTTGACGCGCACCAGGTTGGTCACCAAATCGACTTCATTGGTCACCGCCGAGCGGGTGACATAAACGTGATCGTTGTCGGCACCGTACTTCGGCGCGCGCCCTTCTTCGGTGAGTTGTGTGGCCGCACCAACCCCATCGGCCGCCGCAACATACACGCCGGTGTCAAAACCGTACAACGGTGAGGTCAAAAATCCACCGCGTGATTTGACAAACGCGACGCTCTTGCCGTCGGGTGAGAACGTCGGCTCGATGTACTGGCCCGGCTCGGCGGTCACCAGCGTTTCTTTGCCGGTCTTGAGATCGAGTACGCGTACTGACCCCAGCTTCTGGTCGTGCCAGGTGGTATACACAATGCGCTGGCCGTCGCGCGAGAACTCTGGAAAGTACTCAAAGTGCTCGCGTTGGGTGGTGATGCGTTTGGCCTCGCCCGATGGCAAGGCCTTGATGTACAAATGCCCCAGCGCCGAATACACCACCCGATCGCCTGACGGCGACACATTCACCCAGCGCAGTTGCTGCACATTGACTTTGTCGGGGGCGACTTCAATCGGGAAGCGCAGCGCCTGGCGGATTTCACGCGTGTGATTCACGTGAAAGGCAATCTCCCGCGCCGACTTCTTGAACGGATCGACCCGCCATATTTTGCCCTTGGCCCACACCACGATTTCCTTGCTATCGGGCATCCACGCAAAAGCTGGATACACGCCGTGCATGGCCCACGCTTCTTGCATATCGCGCTCGAGGTGGCCCCACACGGGCGTTTCGGCACCGGTCTTTAAATCCTTCAAAAACAGCGTGCTCTGCTCACGCACACGTCGCACAAACGCGAGCTGCTTGCCGTCGGGTGACGGCGTGGGTCGTACCGATCCACCGGCGCCGGTGACGAACGGACGTGTCTTGCCGGTTTGCAAATCGTGCCGCAAAATTTGGTAGATCTCGGCGTTGGAATTTTTGTTGTACTCAAAGGTCGAGCCGGGCGTGGTGTCCTGCGAGTAATACAGGTAACGACCATCAGGCGAAAACGCAGGCTCGCCCAAGTCTTTCTGCCAGTTGGGCTTTTCGTTGAGTTGCACGCCGTCCTGCTTGTCGCTGCTGCTGGCATGGAACAGCCAGATCTCGCCCGAGCCCGCCGAACGGGTTCCGGTGTAGTGCTTACGCGCGGCGATGTATTTGCCGTTTGGATGCCACACCGGGTTATTCATCAACCGAAACGTCTCCTTCGAGACTTCCTTGGCATTGCTGCCATCAGCATTCATCACCCAGATGTTGTCGCCGCCCGCGGCATCGGACATATAGGCAATGCGCTTGCCGTCGGGCGAGAAGCGCGCCTGCATTTCCCAGGCCATGGTGGTGGTCAGCGGCTTGGCGTCACCACCCGTGATCGGCAGGAGATACAAGTCGCCCAGCAAGTCGAACACAATCTGTTTGCCGTCCGGCGAGACATCGACACTCATCCAGGTGCCGCTGGTGGTGTCGAGTTTGACGCTGGCTTTGTCGCCGGGCGGATTGTTGACGTCCCACTTTTTCTTCGGCGGCGTGGCTGATTCGCCGGTGGTGTCTTTGTTGGCGTCTGTGGCGGGCGCTTGTGCAGCCGCGCCGGTTGAACACAAGAAAATAACAGCGACCGCGCCAATCAGCGCGTGCAAGCGGGTGAGCATGGTTTGTCCTTGAACGATTGACTGCGAGAGTTTAAGGCCAATGCGCGGCGGGCTCAGCGCTTCGTTTTACGCGCATAGGCGTAGGCATCCCACACAGAAAGGGGTCCAAGCGTGAGCCGCATCGTTAGCGAAAGCAGGAGGGTTTGCGGAGTCAAGTAACAGCCAAGTTGGGCCAAGGAAATTTGGATTGTTGAAATACAAGACCTGCCCCCAAATCTTTATGAGCGTCGGGCCAGGGGCAAGTTCAGCAAAAGATTCTGGGGTTTCAAATTAAGCCGGCCATTTTCATCCATCGCCATCGCCAGGTAGACCGGTCGCCCCGCCACCTCGGCCAGCATGTCGGCCGGGTTGACGAACTCCAGGCGGAACAAGCACATCAGACGCTTCATGCGGTCTTCGTTGACCTCGGCCCCGGTGTACAGGTCGTTCAGAATGCTGCTGGCCTGCGCATCCAGCCCGACATGCCAGACCCAGTGCTCGTCCACGATCTCGCGGTCGGTCTGGATGCGCACCGGCAGCTGTAGGAAATGCGCAATCCAGCGCTCCAGCACGCGGCACAAGCCATCCAGCACCGGTTGACCATGGTTGAGCCGCAACACCAGATCAAAGTGTTCGCTGCGCGACCAATAGTCCTCCTGATTGTCCTCGCTCAACACATCGAGGTCAACGCGGCGCAGCGGCACGCCGCCTTTTTTGAGTAACTCACCGATCAAATCAAAATCGCCGAAGGTGGCGTTGCGCTGGACGGTTTCGTCATCGGCCGCCATCACCGCGCCGTCTTCCAGAATGGAGATTTTCTGGGTCCGAAACAGCATCTCGGCCGCGCGCACCTCCAGCGCGGTCGCGCCCTCCTCCCCCGCTGCGTGGCCCAGCACGTGGTGCAGCAGCACCTGGGTGAGCTGCTGCACCAGCAGCGGGGCCACATCCACGCCCTCACCCTGAAACAAGGCGAGGTAGCTGGCCTCCAACGTGGGCGCAGCCAGCAGGCGCGCCCGAAAGCGCAACCAGACGGCGTAGTTGTCCGCCGCATCGCGGTCCTTGATGGCCGCCAGTTCGGCCTGCGCCACTTCACGCCGGGGCGCTTGCAGCAATTGCCCCTGCAGCGCCAACTCAGCGGCGCACGACGAGGCGATGGGCGCCATCTCGGGACGCTCCAGCAGGTGCCGCAAAAAATTATCGGTAATCAGCAGATGGCCGTTGGCATCCTGATCCAGCAGGCGGTAACCGCATGAGGGCCAAAAATCCCGCCCGGCTCGCGTCAAGATAAGGTCCTCACGCACGCACTTCGCCCTCGCCCAGCACCCATTTGGCCGCATAGATGGCGTTGATTTTGGGCAGAAAGTCTTGTGCCACGCCACACGCCACCAGCAAACTCTCGTCCGCATTGCACGGACTGTATAGGGATAACCGCATGAGCCCAAGTATGGCACGGTCGAAAGCATGGGGTCTCAATGCTGTTCGGATAGCGCAGCTATTGACGCTTGACTGGCTCATACGTTCAGTGCCTCATCCAGCACCTCAACCCAATGCCGCACCGGAGTGGCCGTGCCGCTTTGCAAATGCGTGATGCAGCCGATGTTGGCCGACACGATCACCTCGGGTTTCATCTCGCCCAGATTCGCCAGCTTGCGGTCGCGCAGCTGGGTGGCGATCTCCGGATTCAGCACGGAGTAGGTGCCCGCCGAGCCGCAGCACAAATGCGCCTCGCAACTCGCGACCTGGATGTCAAAGCCCAGTTCGCCCAGGTGCTGCTCAACACCTCCGCGCAGTTGCTGGCCGTGTTGCAGGGTGCAGGGCGGGTGAAAAGCGATGTTGCCGGCCTTGCTAGATACTTTTCCACGCAAGGCCTCCAGCAGATCTGGCAGCAGCTCGCTCAGGTCGCGCGTCAAGGCACTGATGCGCGCCGCCCGGGCGGCATAAACCGGGTCGTCTTTTAATAGGTAACCGTACTCTTTTACAGTCACGCCGCAGCCCGATGCGTTCATCACAATCGCCTCAACACCACTGCCGCCCCCTGAATCGACATACGGCCACCAAGCATCAATGTTGCGCCGCATCTCAAGCTTGCCGCCGTCCTGGTCGTTGAGGTGAAACTTCACCGCACCGCAGCATCCCGCTTTAGCGGCGGTGATGACTGCAATGCCCACCGCATCCAGCACGCGCATGGTGGCGTTGTTGATGTTGGGCATCATGACGGGTTGCACGCAGCCTTCTAACAGCAGCATTTTTCGGA
>JBCKNF010000045.1:0-5294 GCA_038902815.1 Polaromonas sp.
GGCGCAGCGACTCGTTCCTGTTTGATGTCTGGGAGATGCTGGGCCAAGTGCCGCAGACGCACCTGCCCACGCTGGCGATGGCCGTCTTCGCGCTCGCCCTGATGCTGGCGCTCAAGCGCATCGCACTGTTGTCCAAGCTCAGCGTGCTGATCGCCGTGGTGGTCACCATCATCGTCAGCCAGCTCATCGGCTTCGAGCGCGTGGCCACCGGGCAGCCCGACCACATTGCCGACACGCAGGCGCGCAACCTAGTGTCAGCCTATGCCCAGACGGACCAACGCATCCGCACCCTGAACACCGAGTTGCCGACGCAGGCAGCTCAGTTGCGCACGTTCAAGGACAGCGATGCCCGCGCTAGCGCCACGCTACGCCACCAACTGCACCTGAGCCAGCTTGATGTCGCTGCATTGACCGACGTGAACAAGACCCTGTTGCACGACATTCGTCAACTGGCGTTCGTGCGGGCCAGCGCGGCGCCGGGCAGCGCGTCCACCCTGTATCTCTCGGGTCAGGTGCCCGCCGGGGTGACGACCGACGGTCATCGCTGGCAGATCAGGAAAATTGACAACGGCAAACTCCAGCTCGCCGCCGGCGGCGACGTGGTGGGCAAGATTCCCGAAGGCCTGCCGGCCTTGCGCATGCCCACCCTCACGCTCGATGCCTTGGTGTCGCTCTTGTCGGCTGCCGTGGTGATTGCGCTGGTGGGCTTCATGGAGGCGATTGCCATGGCCAAGGCCCTGTCGGCCAGAACCAAGCAGCGCATCGACCCGAATCAGGAACTGATCGGGCAAGGCGTGGCCAACCTGGGCGGCGCCTTCTTTCAGTCCTACCCGGCCTGTGGCTCGTTCACCGGTTCGGCCATCAACATGCAAGCCGGTGCCAAAACCGGCTTCGCGATGGTATTTAACGGCTTGTTTGTGGTGGTCACGCTGCTGTTCCTGACCCCCTATCTGCACCATCTGCCCAAGGCCACGCTGGCCGTGATCATTTTGCTGGCTGTCACCAGCCTGATCACGCCCGCGGCGCTGAAACACACCTGGCAGGCCAGCCGCGCCGACGGCCTCGTCGCCATCACCACCTTCGTCGTGACCTTGCTGGCGGCGCCGCACCTCGACCAGGGCATCCTGATCGGCGCGACGCTGGCGGTGGTGCTGTACCTGTACCGCACCATGAAGCCGCGGGTGGTGCAACTGGGCCGCCACCCGGACGGCGCCCTGCGCGACATCGGCGCCCATCCCGGGCTGCCGACCAGCCCGAACCTGATTGCCCTGCGCTTTGACGCCGCACTGTACTTTGCCAATGCGGCGTTCTTTGAAGACGCTGTGCTCGACGCGCTGGCCAACAAGCCGCAGGCCAGATACCTGCTGGTCGTGAGTGGCGGCATCAACCAGATGGACTCCTCCGGCGAGGAGGTCGTGCGCCACCTGGTGGAGCGCTTGCGTGCCAGTGGCGTGACCCTGGTGTTCTCGGGACTAAAGAAGCAGGTGCTCGACGTGATGCACAACACCGGCTTGTTTGAGTTGATCGGCTCCCAGCACATCTTTCCCAACGATAACCAGGCACTGGCCGCCATCTACCAGTGGCTGGGCACGGATGGACAAGGAGAACTACTGGCCGCGCCTGCCCCGTCCACTCCGGCAACAGCAACGGCCAGCGCGCAAGCAACACCATGATCTCGCCCGCCACCCTGGCACGATGGCAGGAAAAGCCTTTCAGCCCGGGGCAAGCCCTGGGGTATATAAAGCAAATGACGAAAACGGAGACACTGCACTCCTATTTTACGGCGCCCTACCCAGGATAAACGCTCGCCGTTGGTCTAATGCAAGTCGCGACCGGCGGGTGTGGGCGAAGTGAGAGGGATTGATCCATTGAAGTGAGCCGCTGCCCGGCCGTTATCGAGCACCGTGCGCACGGCATCCGCGGCGGCCATAAGCGAGTCATGGCGCTTCACGTGGAGCAGCGCAATTGCGGCGGCGGATACCAGCGCATCGCGCATCGGACCGGGCTTGCCGGCGAGCGTTTCCATTCCCGCCTCGACCGTGGCACGCGCCATGGCCTGGGTGTCAAAAGCCGCCGCGACCCCATCCCCCTCTCCGCCCGCAGTTTCGGACGTGCCGGGTATGGGAACGGGACGAATGGAATGATCAATGCCAAAATCGGCCGGGGTGATATCGCGCATTTGCTCCTCGCCCCGGTCATGGTAGTAAAAATATTTTCCGGCCTGCCGCAGCGACGGAATCACCCCACCTTCCACGCCGCGTACCAGCAGCGCCGAATCGAAGCCCGCGTGGCGCGCGAGCATCGCATAAACCCGCGCATAGGGCTTGTGCACGTAACCGGTCATGAAATGGGTACGGGCGCGACCCCGAATCGGCCCGACACACACTTCCACCGTCGTCAGCACCGGGCGCTTGACGATGAGGGTGCGCAGATTCTGGAGGTTATGCAGTTTCGGACAGAACGCCTGCTGATCCACATACGCCCAGCCTACCTCTTTCTTCCCCAGCCGCTCGGCTGCCTGTTCGGTGGAGAGGTTCACCGGCACCCCTGCCGCGCGCAATATCTGATGTGGCGTCACGCCGTATTTCGGCCCCAGCGTCTCGATGCCATGCGACACCGTCGGCAACCCGCAGGCGGCCAGCACCGCCGGCAAGAACGGCGACGGCGGAAGTGATCGCGTAAAGCCGTCATACGGGTCGCCGATATCAAGCAGTTCTTCGACCGGTGCCACCACCGTCTGGGTAACGTCGCGCAGCGCATCGAGCGCACCGCAGTTTTCGTCGTCGCTTTCGCGTTTCATGCGCAGCGCGATCAGAAAGATCGCCGCCTGCACCGGATCCACCTTGCCATCGAGTACCAGGCGCATGCCGGCGCGTGTCTCGTCTGCGGAAATATCTTTGCTGAGTTCGGGGCCGGTCGCGATGCGCTTGATGATAGAGCGCATCAGGGCCACATCGGCGTCAATGGTGGCGGTAGCGGCAACGGCGGGACTGCTCATGCTTATTCCTTAACTGACATCAATGAGAATATCGTCACCGTCAATTTTGACGGGGTGGGTGGCCAAGTTGTCCAGTGCGGGATCTTCCATGACCTGGCCGGTACGGACGTTGAAGCGGCTGTTGTGCAACGGACATTTCACATACTCGCCTTGCAGCGAGCCGGTTGAGAGCGAGGCATCTTCGTGCGTACAGGTATCGTCCGTGGCGTACAAGGTGCCGTCAATATTGGCGAGCAGATAACGCCGACCGTTGACTTTCACGCATTTCATTTTCCCGGGTTTAATCTCTCCCACCCGCGCCACCTGGACAAAAGTCATCGCTTCCCCGTAATTTCGACTGAGACTGATCACGCCATTGAGCCGGTGATTATGTCAGACTCCCGCTATGAGCCTTTTCGGTGCCATACTTGGCCTCATGCGGTTGAATTTCCTATCCTTGCTGCCTATGAAATCACGGATTCAGGATGAGAGAATCGCTGGCACTTTCGTCGTGTAAGGGTAAAAAATGGGATTTTTGTCGCAACTAGGCGCCGTGTTTCAGTGGGACTTGATGCTGATAATGTTTGGTTCCGTGATGTACGGACTCGTCATCGGCGTATTACCCGGACTCGGAGGAACCATCGCCATGGTTTTTTTGATCCCGCTAAGCTACGGCATGCGTCCCGAGGCTGCGATCGTCCTGCTGCTGTCCTGCTACGGGGCTTCCAACTTCGGTGGATCTATCACGGCGATTCTGATCAACACGCCGGGGGACGCCGTCAACGCCGCGACCCAGTTCGATGGCTACCCGCTGGCGAAACAAGGCAAGGCCGGGATGGCGATTACCGCCGCCATGATAGCTTCGGCTCTGGGTGGTCTGGTCGGTCTGGTCGCACTGGACTTGCTCCTTCCGGTCGCACGCAAGCTCATCCTGGCATTTTCCTATCCGGATTTTTTCATGCTGGCAGTATTCGGCCTGACCATCATCGCTGCGGTCACGCGCGGCAATACCTTCCGCGGCCTGATATCAGCGCTGCTCGGGTTATTGCTGTGCTATGTGGGAACAGAACCCATCTTGGGCGGCGAACGCTTTACGCTCGGCGTGGACTATTTATCGGACGGTATCGATCTGATCGCAGTCATTATCGGTCTGTTTGCCATCGGCGAAGCCTACACACTTAGCCGCAGGAATGAGTCGATCGCCAGCGATATCGACGTAAAATCCGGCATATCCTGGGAAGGCGTAACGGCGGTGATGAAGAATTACTGGCTATTCCTGCGTTCGTGCTTTATCGGCTTCTCCCTTGGAGTGATTCCCGGCGTGGGAGGAGTTGTGGCGAGTTTTATGGCTTACGCCATGGCAGTAAAAATGTCAAAAACCCCGGAAAAATTTGGCACGGGAGCAATCGAAGGCGTGATAGCGGTCGAAACGGCTAACGATGCGAAGGAAGGCGGAAATCTTTTGCCGACCTTGGCATTTGGCATACCGGGCAACGCCGCTATGGCGGTATTGATGGGCGGGCTGATGATACATGGGCTATCGCCGGGTCCGGAGATGTTGACCAAACATATCGATATCACCGAGTTCCTGATCGCCGCCGCCATCGTGGGCAAGTTCGTCGCGATGGCCCTTGGGCTGCTGTTTGCCACCCGACTGGTCTTTCTAACCAAAATCCGCTGTTCATTGATGGCGCCGGGCATCGTCGTTTTTGGCCTGATCGGCGCGTACGGTAGCAGCGGCAAGTTGGGGGATGTCATCGTCGCGGCCTTGTTCGGCTTGGGCGCAGTGTTCATGCAAAAATATGGCTATTCGCGCATCGCCCTGATTATCGCCTTGGTATTGGGCAAACTGCTCGAAGCGTCGTTTCATCAAACGATGACCGCTTTCGGCGCGAGTGGGTTTTTTACTCGTCCGATCGCCCTGGTCCTGCTATTCGGCGTGGTTTTATCGCTGGTATGGCCATTCATCCGAAAAAAGCAGAAAGGGCTGAGCGCATGATGCGCATCACAGAAAAAGGATTTTTTTCCACATCGATTTTCTTGTTCGCCGCAGTCATTTCCTATGCGACCCTGGATTTGCGCAGCGATGTCGGTTTGGTGCCGCGAATAGTCGGAATTCTTCTGCTGATTTTATCTGGACTGCAGATGCTGATGGATTTATTTCCTGCGGTTAAAAAACGCCTGGCTTTCCTTGATAGAAGTTCCACCGGCTCGGTCGGTGGCGAAGGCGTGGTACAGGAGCAGGATGAGGCGGGCGACACCTTGTTTGCCAGAGCCTTGTTTTTCGGCTGGATAGCGGTGTTTATCGTATTGATTT
>JBCKNF010000046.1:0-4600 GCA_038902815.1 Polaromonas sp.
ACAGCAAAAAAAAAGCATCCGATCATGCCAAGAAAGCACCCGCGCTTTACACTGGGCGCATGAAACAAAAGCACCGCATCAAACCGCGCCAGGCCGCTGACTTCAAAGAGCACCGTATCGAACCGCGCCAGGCCGCTGATTTCACACTAAAACTGGACAGCGGAGTAAGCGCCGTCCTGCACGACATCAGTGCCTCCGGCCTATCTTTCGAGACCACCAGCGCGCAGCGTGTGGGCGATGTGATCAATATTGAAATCGATCTCGACACCCCCGGTGGCCCCATGAAGCTCAAGGCGCAGGGCCAGATCGTGCGCATCGAGGCCCATGGCGACCGAACCGGCGTGGCCATGAAGCTGTTGACCAGCCGGCTGGAGGCTGTGGATTAGTAATTAGGGTTCTGTCGTATTAAGCGAATTTCCCAAAATTGACCCACTACCTGTAGCGTCTCTACCCGACGAATACGTTACCCCCGGTATGTCGCGAAAACGAAAAATGCTTAATGCGACAGAACCTACAGGCGTCCGTAACCGCTCTATTGTGATCAATGCAGCCCTCGGGACAGCATGAGATCTAATAATCAGTGCACGCTATGGCTTTTGTTTCTGATCTGGTCGAACCGTTCGACCTGCGGCAGCGCCGTCTCAGGGTAGCCAATCATGCGAACGTACTGGGCCAGCTTTTCGTCCTGAATGAAGCTCGCCGATGAAAAGGCCGACAATATCTTGTCCTGGTCCTGCGGTTGGGCGATGACGAACCCCTGCACGTAATCGACGCCTATTTCAGTCAGCGTCTGCACCGTCGCGCTGTCTTCGGCCCACTCGGCAATCACTTTCATGCCAAGGTTGCCGGCCAGGTTGACGATGGCTTCGACGATCGCGATATTGGCCGGGTGGCTGTTCATGTTGACGATAAAACTGCCGTCGATCTTCACCAAATCAGCCGTCAACTTCTTCAGATACGTAAACGAGGTGTAGCCGGCGCCGAAATCATCGAGCGCCACCTTGGCGCCAAAGCTGCGCACTTTATTAATGAACTTGCAGGTGTTGTCGATGTCATGCAGCGCCACGCCTTCGGTAATTTCAAAGCACAGGTAGCCGGCAACATGGTGGTTTTGCGCCAGCATGTCAAACACTTCCTGCATGAATTTCTCGTCGTTGAGCGATGCGCCGCTGAGGTTCACGCAGACAAATCGGGTGTTCTTCATGCGCAAGGCGTTGGCATTGAGCCACGCCAGCGTGCTGCACAGCACCCAGCGGTCGATCATGCTCATGCGTCCACTATGCTCCGCAGCCACAACCAGGCGGTTGGTCGGGATCAGCTTGCCGTCCTCATCGCGCATGCGCAGCAGGACCTCAAAATTGAGTGAGTCGTGCGGGGCGGTGAGCGACATGATGGGTTGCATCACGAGAAACAGGGAGTCAGTGACTGAGGGTGCCGCCAGACGCTCGACCAGCTTGAGTTCCGCCTCGTGATCCTGGAACACCTTGGCGCCTTTTTCATAGACCATCAAGCCCTCGCCACCAGCCGCCTTGATTTCACGGCACGCGCGGTCGGCGGCGGACATCGCATCCTTCATTCGTGCATCGGGGCTGACCTCGATCAGGCCAATGGAAGCACGAACATAGAAAGCCTTGTCACCGACATGAAACAGGTCGGTGCTGATGCTGTCCACAATGCCCTGGCAAATCAGGGTCGCCGGCGGTAGTGAAGTGCCCGGCATCACGATGACGAACTCGTCGCCGCCAACCCGGCCGATCTGATTGTCACCGGCGAGCAACTTGCGCACGCGGTCACACACTTGCTGCAGCACCTCGTCGCCAACGTTGTGGCCATATAGATCATTGATCAGCTTGAATCGGTCCAGGTCCAGATAAGCTAGTGTCAGCGGTTTGTAGGGCATCTGTTGTGTCATGGCAGAACTGAACACCTTCTCGATACCGCGCCGATTCAAGACCTTGGTCAGCATGTCGTTGTTGGCCATGAAATTCAGGTCCTCTTCCGCCCTGGATTTTTCTGTCACATCCTGCAGTGAGCCTTCAATTTTTTCACGCGCCAGCGTGGCTTTGACCAGAAAGCGTCTGACATCCAACTTGGACAGGCGTTCGCCCTGGATCTTGAGTTCGCCGTCGGTCTGGCTGTACACCATCTGGTGCAGCTTGGTCCAGGCACCGTCACTGAAATAACGCTGCCATTCGTTGCTGCCAGGTTCGAGCACGCTGGGGCTGATCATCTTCATCAGGGCCGGATTGGCACGCAGAAAATGGCCTTTCAGGTCCAGTGTGAAGAGTCCGATCGGCATCGCCTCAAAGGTGTGATCCATTTCGGCCTTGGTGTCGAGCCACTGTTTGTGTTTTTCGCGCATTTGTGCCGCAATGGCCAGCGAGGCCAGCAGGCTCGACGACAATGCCGCCGTCACGCTGTTGATCGATCCGATCCAGCCCTTCAGACCCAACGCCGCCGCGATTACTTCACCCATGCTGGCAAACAGCGTGATGCCAATCGAGACACTGTACAGCGTGACAACCGCCGACGGGGTCTGCTTCATCATGCGCCACAGAGAAAATACGCCGACCAGGATGCAATAGCCGGCCGCCACCCACATGATGGGCAAGAAGATTCGGTAAGGAGCGGTGACCGACAGCAGCAATAGCGGAACACAGCTCCATTGCGCAACCTTCCTCAGCGCTGTGTAGCCAACTTTGACAAGGTTGTCCCGGAACAGGGTCTCGAACAGGGTAATGGTCACCATGTAATACACCGCCAGCGTGAACGGTCTCAGAATCGTTAGCAGATGTTGTGGGATGTCGTGCTCAAGCCATTGGGTATCGCCGCCAGTGGAAAGTGCAGCCATCCGCAGATTGACGATCAGCCAGCCGGCAAACAGCAGGTAGGTTGTTTGCCGGTTGAACAGCGCAGTGATCAGCACGAAGATCGACAACACGATCAAGCCGCCGTCCAGCAAGCCCGAATTACGATGAAATTCATCGGCACTAATTTGCAACTGGGAGGCGGGCCACTGGATGACAGTCAGCCGGGCTGGGCCAATAAAACTGGAACGGCAAAGAACGGCTTGTCCGGATGTGAGTTGTCCCAGTGCCAGCGCAAAACCGGCCTTGATTTCCGAAACGCTGCCCTCGCTGACCTTATGATCGCTGCGCCCGAGCAATTGCAGGCTTTGCGTGTCCCAACATGCAACGTCCGAGGCGTGTCGTGACGGGAGTTCCACCATCACAGGCGCGCCGTCCGGCAAACTATCGGGCACAAAGCTAAACCAGAACGGTGCTTCGGAAAGGCGACTGTCGCGCAGAACAACCGGTGTCCCGCCCGCAAGCTTGCTCAAAGCCTCTGCCGGAGTGAGGCTGCTTGCCGGGTCTTTAAGCACCCTGAACTCAAGCTCCCTCCCGCCAGTAGTGGGGTAAGTGGACTGATAGAAAACGAGCGTAACCAGCGAGGCCACACCAATCAGCACTGGCAAGGTATAAGTCGACAATCTGAAAAGCATGCCGTCCAACCCGAGTTGGACCTGGTTCAACCTTTGCGACCTGAAAAAATTGGCGTAGTTCAAAATCGGGTAACCCTTTTTGCGATCAGCACTGCGTTAGAGCCGCCAAACGCGAAAGAGTTGGACATCACCGCACGCGACCTTTTGCTGGCCCTTGCTTGCAACGGTATGTAGTCCAGATCGCAGCGCGGATCTGGCGTTTGCAGGAAGGCGGTAGGTGGCAGTTCACCGGATCGGAGCGCCATCACACTGGCAATGAATTCCATCGCTCCTGCGGCACCCATGGCGTGGCCGTGTACGGCTTTGGTCGAGCTGATAGGCAGGCTTGCAGCCGCACTCCCGTAGGTTAATTTGATGGCGTTGGTCTCCACCACGTCACCCACATCGGTAGCTGTGCCATGGGCATTGAGGTAGTCAATATCGTCGGCGTTTAACGCTGCGTCTTCTAGGCAGAGCGTCATGGCTCTAGCTTGGCCATGCGCCTCTGGCTGCGTCAAATGGTGGGCATCCGTGGTGGACGCATAACCCACCAGCTCGGCCAGAATGTCGGCACCACGGCGTTTGGCGGCATCCCAGTCTTCCAGCACCAGCATGGCCGCACCCTCTGACAAGACGAGTCCCGAGCGGTCTTTTGAAAACGGCCGGCAAGACGCTTGGGCACCGTCCGGATGGGGCTTTGCCAGTGTATACATGGCCTGCCAGGCTTTGATGGTGCCGCGGTTGAGCAAGGCCTCGGAGCCGCCCACCAGCATGGCATCGGCATAGCCGTGCCGGATCTGGCGAAACGCATCGCCAATGGCGATGGCCGACGACGCGCAGGCGTTCGACACTGTGCTGCTCGGCCCCTTGAGGCCGAACTCCATAGACAGATGTGCGGCAGTCGCATTGTTCATGACCAGCACCACCGTCATGGGACGCAAGCGGACGACTTTTTGCTCTAACAGTGCGGTGTAGGCGGTATCCAGCGAGCCGGCACCGCCGCTGCCGGTTCCCACGGACACGCCAAAGCGTTCAGGTGGCAAGCCGCCCCAGCTTGAGGTGTCAGCCAGACCTGCCTGCCGCATGGCTTCGCGTGCGGCAACCAGGGCAAACTGGCTG
>JBCKNF010000047.1:0-4414 GCA_038902815.1 Polaromonas sp.
CGATGCCAATCGTTGCCGGGTGTCTGCCAGATGCGCTTCCAGTTCCGGGTGTGACCAGACCCGTTGCATGATCTGGCTGACTTGCTGTGGCGTCCAGTCAGGCGCCCATTTCTGGTACACCAGTGCTGTTGCCGCACCTGCCGGGCCGGCGTCGGTGTGTACACCCGAACTGTCATGAATGCGATAAGCACCGCTCACGCCCGGCAAATGCACCATCGGAGCGAGCTTGGCCAATTGCAGCCAGAAATCCCAGTCTTCGTAACGCTCAAGCGCCTCGTCGAACCGACACCCTTGGTCAAGCACTTTGGCGCTGAACAAAACCGCGTGAATGGGTGTCAGATTCCCCGCCATCTGGCGTATGGCATCGAAGGGCAGGTCGAAAGTCTGCCCTAGGGCTCTACCTTCCGCGTCCACCAGGCTGATGCCCGTGTAGGCCGCCAGCGCATGCGGTTGATGCGCGAGGACTTGGACCAGACGGGCAATATGCCCCGGCATCAGCCAGTCGTCGTCGTCCAGAAAAAGCAAAAAATCACCCTGCGCCTGAGCCATGGCCTTGTTCGCTGCCCGGCTGTGCGGTAGTGGTGTGTCGGTTTGCAGCAGCCGCAGGGCGAAGGGGCCGCACTTTGCCGGCAACGGTCGGTGGTCAACGCATGCGGCCACAACCACCACTTCGATATGCGGGTAGGTTTGCAGCGCCACCGAGTCCAGCGCCTCGGCCAGATAGGCGCGGTCCATGCTGCGAATCAGAATCGACACCAAAGGCATTGTCCGCGGCGAAATTGCAGAGGCCGCCGACAAGCCGGGTGAGACCGACGTGAACAAACCAGCCGGTGGCAGCTGGTCGAGCTCAGTCGCCGCCAGAACCCAATAGGCCTCGGCCGCCAGCACCTCGCGCGGCAGGGTGTAGGTGCGGTATTGGTTCAGAGCACAAATATGGCGCAAATAATCCTGCTGCGCGAGTTGCGATCCAAAACAGCGCATCGCGGCTTCCTTGGCGCCACCCAAGCTCGTGATGTCGAGCAGCACATTGGGACGCAGCGGTGCGCCTACCTCATAAAACGCCAGACGCACTGGCTGGCCGGCCCGCCGGACTGCCTCCATCGCCAGCATCATGGTTTGCCGATGGTCCGGATGGACCTCCCAGGGCGAAGGGGCATAAACCAGGTCCACGCCTGCGGCCGCGATGCGTTCCACAAGGCGCTGCACCAAGTCTTCCGAGTAGCGCAAACCGCGGTCCGGCAGGCCCCAAAAATCAGGCTCGCCGTAGCCCAGCACCTTGGCGGCAGCCCGGCTCTCGAGGGCGCGTATGGCCACATCGCCGAAACCGGCGCCATCAGTCAGGATCACCACAGCCACAGGCACGCCCGCGCGCACATGGCTGGCAATGGCACCACCGCAGCCGAACACCTCATCGTCCGGATGCGGCGCCAGCACCAAAACGGCCTGCGCTGGCAAGCCGAGGCTTGCGGTGTAGGGAATGAGATCAGATTCCAATGGGAGGGCAGCAGAGCTGAGTTGAAAACCCTGGCAGCCCAGGATCCGGGGGGTTAATGATAACGACTCAACACTGTCATGGTCAGCGCAGTCAGTGACAACAGCGCAAACCCTGCCGTAACAAGCGCGGCAAGCCAGCGGCGCACAGGCGTCTGCACCACTGTAAAACCGCTCGCCACATAAGCAAACAGAATCATCGGCACCACGAAATAGCGTCCCTGCACCCCTTGCACCACGGTCGCAGGATGGGGCGTCCAGGTCACCAGCAGAGCCAGAAAAATAAGACCGATGCAGGCCAGTGCAAGCCCTGCCAGCAGCAAGCGGGCGCGCCAGTCCTGCCGCAGCGTCGAAACCGACACCGATGCCAGCGCACTCAAGCCAAGACCCATCCAGAGGGTCGGGTAGAAATACTCGGGCAGCCGGGTGTCCAGCCAACCCAGTATGCCAATGAAAGACTGCTGGTAAAACGTGAACAGCTGGTGGTCAGCCAGGCTGGCTAGAGACACCTTGAAAAAGGCAAGCGGATTTGTTGCGTAATGCGAAAGCAACTCCATGGTCGTGTGATTTCGCACAATTCGCGGGTCATTCGTCGAGTACAAGGCAAAAAGGACCCATCCCAGAGTCGCCACCGTAACAAGACATCCCAGATAAAAATCCCGGCGCGACTGGCGTTGCCAAGCCACAAAAAAAGGCAAAGCCAGCAGCGGCAGCAAGTGCGTCCTGCTGCTGGCCAACAAAAAAATGCAGAGGGCCAGGCCCCAGGATGACGCCGGCGCATGCTCGCGGGCTGGATCGGCGGACTTGAGGAACAGACTGATCGTCAGCACCGAGAGCGACGTGGTCAGGCCGTCTATCGTCGGCGACAGCAGTTGAAACAGGCTCATCGGCAGCAGCAGGATCGCCACGACCCATGGATTCGGTACCATAAATCTGCACGCCAGCCACAACATGGCAAAGCAGGCGAACAAGGTCATGCCCCGGGCCGCCTGATAAGAGTGCTCGATACTTAAATTGAGCCACTGCCCGATGGCAAGTCCCAAGGCCTGCGGGGCGTAAACCGCAGGAAAATAATAACCAGTGCCCGGCAGAAAAAAGTAGCTTTGCGTGCCCGTCCAACTCAACTGGGCAAGTTGACTTTTTTCTGCTGCGGAGAATCGCCTCTCGGCCTCACGCACCAGGGGCAAATGGGCATCGGTAAATTTCAAAAGGCCCTGATCGACCAGACCGCCCATGCGCCCCCCCTGCTGGCGCGCCCGTTCGATGTAGGCTGTTACGTCCTTATCTTCTTTCGGGCCGGTCAAATCTACCGGCAGGGTCTGCAACAACAAGCGACCTTGCGAGATCAGGTAAGCGCGGTTGATGTGATTGGTCTCATCCGGCGACTGCATGGGCGGAATCAACCACGAAAGACCCACGGCCAACAGAAAAGCAAGCGACCACAGCACGGCACCAACTGCTTTCGGGGACAGGCGTCCCTCTGGCAAGCGAGCTACTCCAGGCCGACCGAAATCCATACGCCAATCACAATCACCAACGCACCCAGCAGAGTCTGCCAACGCAAGGGTTCATTCAGAAACCAGTGCCCCAGCAGCGGCACAAAAAAGAAAGCCAGCGCCACAAACGGGTAGGCGACATGCAACGGAACGTAGCGCAGCAGGCCCACCCAGAACGCGGTGGCCAGTCCATACACGGCCAGGGCGACCCAAAGGTACTGATTCACCAGTATCTGGCGAAGCAGCGGCTCCGTGCCAGCCAGATCACGCGCGGCCAGCTTGAACAACACCTGGCCGACGGACAGCGCCAGAACCGTCAGGAGCGTGAGTATGAGATGCCGAAGTGACAAGGGTATTCTTCCGGGGAGGGCGTGCGGCATTCAGTCTGGCAGATCGGGATGGATCGCTCGCCGCGGCACACTGGCTACGTCAAAAGCCACAAACGCCAGCAGCAGTTGCAGTCCCAGCATCGTCGGCAAGGCCGCCAGCATGATGGTGCCCAAGGGAGTGGGCGTATCCGTTGCAATGCTGCGGAACCAGTGAATGCCGCCAAACACCACGCCAAATGTCAGTGCGATCAGCCCCAGCACCAACTCCAGCGAAGCCGCTGTCATGTCGCGCAAAAAGTAGTTGTAGAAAATCCGTTTGCCGAAATTGCGCAGATGCTTGGCCAAAAATTCGCCCGCGATCCGGCCGATTTTCAGGCTGCTTGTCTCCGTGCCGTAGGAGGCATTCATCGGAATGTCCACCACCACCGCCCGAATGATATTGAGGCGAAACAGCAGGTCGGTCTCGAAAAAGTAGCGCTGGCTCACTTTGTCAAACGCAATGCGCTTCGCCACCTTGGCATGGATGGCCGTGAAGCCGTTGGTGGTATCAAACAGGTTCCAATAACCCGTGGAAAGCTTGGCCATGAGCGACAGCACCGCATTGCCTAGCAGCCGGATGGCGGGCATCTGTCCGATATGCGTCAAGTCATAAAAACGGTTTCCCTTGGTGTAGTCGGCCTGACCCTTGAGAATCGGCGCGATGAAATGCGGAACCAATGCCGGGTCCATCTGCCCGTCGCCGTCCACTTTCACAATCACCTCCGCCCCCTCATTCAGCGCTGCGCTGTAGCCGGTCATCACGGCAGCGCCCACCCCCTGGTTGACGGCATGGTGCAACACCCTGACACGTGGATCGTTGCATTGGTCCTGCACCAGTTGGCCGGAGCCCTCGGGGCAGGCATCGTCGATCACATAGACGCGGCTCACCTCCGGGCCGATCCGCGACAAAACGCCCAGGATCTGGTTTTTCACGCGGTAACACGGAATGACGATAGCGACGAAAACAGGCATATGAGAAGAAGATTGATGGCGGATTGTACGGGTTTGGGTGGCACAATCTGCACCCATGGATTCACAACGCCAAGCAGGTTTCGGCCG
>JBCKNF010000048.1:0-4202 GCA_038902815.1 Polaromonas sp.
ATTGTCCCCGAGCAGTTTCAATCGCTGAACCAGCTGCTGGAAGATTCATTCAAAAAGAACGCGACGCGGCCATTTTCGGTCTGCATGGATCGCTGGATGTCTTATGGCGAGCTGGACGAATTGTCATCTTCGCTGGCTGCCTGGCTGCAAAGCTTGGGACTTGAGCCGGACGCGCGCGTGGCCATCATGCTGCCCAATGTGCCTCAGTTCGCAGTCACCATGGCGGCTATTTTGCGAGCTGGCTATACCTGCGTGAACGTGAATCCGCTCTATACAGCCCGTGAACTGGAGCACCAGCTCAGGGACTCCGGCGCTACGGTAATTGTGATTCTGGAGAACTTTGCAGGTGTGCTGTCCGAGGTGATTGAGCGCACATTCGTCAAAAAAGTGGTGCTGGCATCGATGGGCGATTTGCTCGGCTATTGGTATGGCCACTGGATTACTTTTGCGGTGCGTCACCTTGCCAAGTTAGTTCCCGCCTACAAACTTCCGCTGGGCGATGGCCGCGCAGTCACGCCTTTCAACTCTGCCATCTCGGAAGGCAGTCGACTGGCACTCAAATC
Source organism: Polaromonas sp. (assembly GCA_038902815.1). Taxonomy (GTDB): domain Bacteria; phylum Pseudomonadota; class Gammaproteobacteria; order Burkholderiales; family Burkholderiaceae_C; genus Polaromonas. Next base: position 564 of record JBCKNF010000048.1, read on the forward strand.
GTCCAGGAACAATTTGGATTCCATCGCGTTTCTCCAGTACACCGGCGGTACGACGGGCTTGTCAAAGGGGGCGGTGCTGACGCATCGCAACATCGTCGCGGCAATTCTGCAGGCTGAAGCATGGTTTACGCCAGCGCTCAAACGGATAGGCGATGTCAGCAAAACCAATAGCATCGCGGCACTGCCGCTTTATCACATCTTCGCGCTGACACTGTGCCTGTTAGCGATCCGCTGGGGCTCGCACATGACGCTGATCCCGAACCCGCGCGATTTCGGCAAATTTATCGAGGTGCTGAAGAAGCGTCCGTTCCACATGCTGCCGGCCGTCAACACATTGTTCAATGCCTTGCTGCAGCACCCGCAATTTAAGAGCGTAGATTTTTCAAGTCTTTGTGTTTCGCAAGCGGGGGGGATGGCCGCGTCGGAAGGCACTGCGAAGCATTGGCTGGAAGTGACCGGCAGCGTCATGATTGAAGGCTGGGGCATGAGCGAGACATGCGCCATTGGCACCAACAACCCGGTTACCAACAAAACTTTTACGGGCACGATTGGTCTGCCGTTGCCAAGTATTGATATTGCGATCAAGGACGATGCAGGAAATTCGCTGCCAGTTGGTGAGTCCGGCGAGATCTGCATCAAGGGGCCGCAGGTGACAATTGGCTACTATCGGCAACCTGAAGAAAACAAGACCGCGTTTACCATTGACGGTTTCCTGCGCACTGGCGACATCGGCATCATGGACGACAGCGGCTACACAAAAATCATTGACCGCAAAAAAGACATGATTATTGTTTCAGGCTTCAATGTCTTTCCGAATGAACTGGAAAACGTGATTTCGTTGTGTCCGGGTGTCGTGGAGTGCGCAGTGGTCGGGGTCTCGGACCAGAGCCAAGGTGAAGCTATCAAGGTTTTTATCGTTAAAAATGACCCCGCGCTTACCGAAGATGACGTGAGCGCGTATTGCAAGCAACATTTCACGGGCTACAAACGCCCAAAATATATTGAATTTCGCGATGCTTTACCAAAAACAAATGTCGGAAAAATACTCCGGCGCGAACTGCGTACACCTTCCTGAAAATTTCTTGATCCGGGCTTTGTGATGATCACACTAAAGCGTCAAAGAGAAAATTGGATTGAGAAAAGAAAAAGCCCAGTCAATCAAAAGATCAACTGGGCGTTCTCACTGTAAGAGCCTGACAATGTCCTACTTTCACACGGGAATCCGCACTATCATCGGCGCTAAGTCGTTTCACTGTCCTGTTCGGGATGGGAAGGAGTGGTACCAACTTGCTATGGTCATCAGGCATAACTGTTTGACAGACTGTCCAAAGAACAATCCATCGAATTCATAGAGCAAATCAGCTTTTATTTAGTAACGCGCACCTCGCTTGTTTAGCGTAAAAGGTGCGTCTTTTGAATGCGTCAACTTGGCATAACAACCCTGACAGACTTCAGGCTAATTAAAGCCTTTAAGACGATCAAAGTTATAGGGTCAAGCCGCACGAGCAATTAGTATCAGTTAGCTTAACGCATTACTGCGCTTCCACACCTGACCTATCAACGTCCTAGTCTTGAACGACTCTTTAGGGGGCTCAAGGCCCCGGCAGATCTAATCTTGAAACGAGTTTCCCGCTTAGATGCTTTCAGCGGTTATCTCTTCCGAACTTAGCTACCCGGCAATGCCACTGGCGTGACAACCGGTACACCAGAGGTTCGTCCACTCCGGTCCTCTCGTACTAGGAGCAGGCTTCCTCAAATCTGCAGCGCCCACGGAAGATAGGGACCAAACTGTCTCACGACGTTTTAAACCCAGCTCACGTACCTCTTTAAATGGCGAACAGCCATACCCTTGGGACCGGCTACAGCCCCAGGATGAGATGAGCCGACATCGAGGTGCCAAACACCGCCGTCGATATGAACTCTTGGGCGGTATCAGCCTGTTATCCCCAGAGTACCTTTTATCCGTTGAGCGATGGCCCTTCCATACAGAACCACCGGATCACTATGTCCTGCTTTCGCATCTGCTCGACTTGTCAGTCTCGCAGTTAAGCACGCTTATGCCATTGCACTATTATCACGATGTCCGACCGTAACTAGCGTACCTTCGAACTCCTCCGTTACACTTTGGGAGGAGACCGCCCCAGTCAAACTGCCTACCATGCACTGTCCCCGATCCAGATAATGGACCTAGGTTAGAACCTCAAACACACCAGGGTGGTATTTCAACGTTGGCTCCACAAGATCTAGCGACCCTGCTTCAAAGCCTCCCACCTATCCTACACAGATCTGTTCAAAGTCCAATACAAAGCTACAGTAAAGGTTCATGGGGTCTTTCCGTCTTTCCGCGGGGAGATTGCATCATCACAAACATTTCAACTTCGCTGAGTCTCAGGAGGAGACAGTGTGGCCATCGTTACGCCATTCGTGCAGGTCGGAACTTACCCGACAAGGAATTTCGCTACCTTAGGACCGTTATAGTTACGGCCGCCGTTTACTGGGACTTCAATCAAGAGCTTGCACCCCATCATTTAATCTTCCAGCACCGGGCAGGCGTCACACCCTATACGTCGACTTTCGTCTTAGCAGAGTGCTGTGTTTTTAATAAACAGTCGCAGCCACCGATTTTTTGCAACCTCATTGGGCTCCCCAAGTAAATGGTTCACCTACTAAAGGCACACCTTCTTCCGAAGTTACGGTGTCAATTTGCCGAGTTCCTTCTCCTGAGTTCTCTCAAGCGCCTTAGAATACTCATCTCGCGCACCAGTGTCGGTTTGCGGTACGGTCGTGTGTAGCTGAAGCTTAGTGGCTTTTCCTGGAAGCAGGGTATCACTCACTTCGTCTGCAAGCAGACTCGTTATCACTCCTCATCTAAGCCCGGCGGATTTACCTACCAGGCACGACTACAAGCTTGAACCAACATATCCAACAGTTGGCTGAGTTAACCTTCTCCGTCCCCACATCGCACTACACATCGGTACAGGAATATTGACCTGTTTCCCATCAGCTACGCATCTCTGCCTCGCCTTAGGGGCCGACTCACTCTACGCCGATGAACGTTGCGTAGAAAACCTTGCGCTTACGGCGAGGGGGCTTTTCACCCCCTTTAACGCTACTCATGTCAGCATTCGCACTTCTGATACCTCCAGCACGCTTCTCAACGTACCTTCACAGGCTTACAGAACGCTCTCCTACCACTTGCAATAAATTGCAAATCCGCAGCTTCGGTAACTGGCTTAGCCCCGTTACATCTTCCGCGCAGGACGACTCGATCAGTGAGCTATTACGCTTTCTTTAAATGATGGCTGCTTCTAAGCCAACATCCTGACTGTTATAGCCTTCCCACTTCGTTTCCCACTTAGCCAATTTTAGGGACCTTAGCTGGCGGTCTGGGTTGTTTCCCTCTTGAGTCCGGACGTTAGCACCCGGTGCTCTGTCTCCCAAGCTGTACTCATCGGTATTCGGAGTTTGCCTTGGTTTGGTAAGTCGCCATGACCCCCTAGCCAAAACAGTGCTCTACCCCCGATGGTAATACTTGAGGCACTACCTAAATAGTTTTCGGAGAGAACCAGCTATTTCCAAGTTTGTTTAGCCTTTCACCCCTATCCACAGCTCATCCCCTAGTTTTGCAACACTAGTGGG
>JBCKNF010000049.1:0-4069 GCA_038902815.1 Polaromonas sp.
CGATGGAATGACCCGTTAAAGTCGGTCCAACCAATAGCCGGGTCGCCGCCGATGGGGCGCGACCACAAGCACTTCAATCTCCGTACCCGACTGGCGATAGAGAATGTTGTACGGGAAACCCGGCACTCGATACCTCCGGATCCCAGGGGGAAATTCGACGCGAAACCGGTCTGGATTCTCACAAACCGTGACCATCGCGGCCTCGAATGCGGTGAGATACCGTGCGCCCAATCCAGCGCGCTGATCCTCGTAGTAGGCAATATGTTCAAGGTGCTCAACGCGAGCCTCAGTACTGAAGAAATAACTCACTTCAGCAAGGCTTGAGCTTGACGACGTACTTCGTCAGCAGAAACACGCTGTGCAGCTCCCCGATCTATGTCTTCGGCACGTCGCGCTGCCTCTAGCAGCCATAGCTGCGCAATCTCAGACTCGGACAACGAGTCCAAGCTCGACAGGAGCTGCTCCGCAAGTTCCGCGCGCGCCTGCACGGGAAGCGATAGAGCTTCTCGACGGATTGTTTCGGTGTTCATAACGGGAATAGTAGCACTGTCACAAGCTGGCTTTAACGTGATGTAGATCGTCGGATAATATCGGCAGCCACACCCCAAAGGACTGCGCCGCCAAACAGCGCAGCACACGCAGTGGCCAAGCGTGGGGGCAACTTCAGTCGGCCTGCTTTCTCAGGAATGCCGGTATCTCAAAATCATCCATGCCACCAGAAGCCAGCGCATCTACCTTGGCCGCTGCCTGGGTGCGGTCGCGGGTACGCCAGAAGGCGGGCTTCTCGTAGTTCGGTTGATTCATCCCCGCAGACGCCACTGACTGACCCGACGCACCGCTGGCCGGCATGTTCAGGATGGGCACATTGAAGGGCACGTTGTCGGTACCCGTACGAAGCACTTGCAGCACTTGCACCAGCGGTGCGGTGCGGCGTACGCCCTGGCGGCTGAGACCGGTGGCCACCACCGTGACGCGGATATCGTCACCCAGCTCATCGTCATACGCAGTGCCGTAGATCACATGCGCATCGGGCGATGCGTAGGCGCGGATGGTGTTCATCGCCAGTTTTGATTCACTCAATTTGAGCGAACCCTTGGCCGCCGAGATCAACACCAGAACGCCTTTGGCACCCGACAGGTCTATGCCTTCGAGCAGAGGGCAGGCCACGGCCTGCTCGGCTGCAATGCGGGCGCGGTCCGGGCCATTGGCCTTGGCGGTGCCCATCATGGCCTTGCCGGGCTCACCCATCACGGTGCGCACGTCTTCAAAGTCGACATTGACGTGGCCGGGCACATTGATGATTTCCGCAATGCCGCCGACCGCGTTTTTAAGCACGTCGTTGGCATGGGCGAAGGCTTCGTCCTGCGTCACGTCATCGCCCAGTACTTCGAGCAGCTTTTCATTCAGCACCACGATGAGTGAATCAACGTTGGCTTCCAGCTCGGCCAGGCCAAGGTCGGCATTCGTCATGCGGCGACCGCCTTCAAACTCAAACGGCTTGGTCACCACGCCGACGGTGAGAATACCCATCTCCTTGGCGATACGCGCGATAACCGGTGCTGCACCCGTGCCCGTGCCGCCACCCATACCGGCCGTGATGAACAGCATGTGCGCGCCGTTAATCGCTTCCCGAATGTCGTCCACCGCCAGTTCAGCGGCATCGCGGCCCTTATCGGGCTTGCCGCCCACACCCAGGCCGCTGGTCCCGAGCTGTATGGTCTTGTGCGCGCTGCTGCGGCCGAGGGTCTGCGCATCGGTGTTGGCGCATATGAATTCGACGCCCTGCACGCCGCATTCAATCATGTGGTCAACCGCATTGCTGCCGCCACCGCCGACACCAATCACCTTGATTTGTGTGCCTTGGTTGAACTCTTCGATTTCAATCATTTCGATGCTCATTGGGAGTCTCCTGTTTCAATAATTTGCAGTTGCCAAAATTTTTTGTGTTTTGTTTTAGGTTAAGGTTTTTCATGCGGGTGGGTCTGCCCCCCCCACAGTGACTAGAACGAGACGGACGACCTGAAAAGATGCGGAATTTAGGCATTAGAAGTTCCCTACAAACCAGTCTTTAACTCGACCGAAGGCGTTATGCACGCTGCCTGCTTTTTGTGCTACCTTGTAGCCGCGCATCCGTGCCAGGCGGGCTTCTTCCAGCAGGCCCATGACGGTTGCGGCTCTGGCCTGGGCCACCAGGTCTGACAGTGCGCCGGCGTAGCGCGGGATGCCGCGCCGCACAGGTTTGAGAAAAATATCCTCACCCAGCTCGACCATGCCGGGCATCACCGCGCTGCCGCCAGTGATGACGATGCCGGATGACAACACTTCTTCATAACCCGACTCACGAATGACTTGCTGCACCAGTGAAAAGATTTCTTCAATGCGTGGCTCAATCACGCCGGCCAGCGCCTGCTTGCTCAACATGCGCGGTGCGCGGTCGCCCAGACCGGGCACTTCAACCTGTGCGTCAGGGTCAGCCAGCAACTGCTTGGCATAGCCGCTGGCAACCTTGATTTCTTCCGCGTCCTTGGTCGGTGTGCGCAGCGCCATGGCGATGTCGCTGGTAATCAGGTCGCCGGCAATCGGTATGACGGCGGTGTGGCGAATCGCACCGCCGGTAAAAATCGCTACATCCGTGGTGCCCGCACCAATATCCACCATGGCCACGCCCAGCTCCTGCTCGTCTTGCGTCAGCACCGCCAGGCTGGAGGCCAGCGGGTTCAGCATCAGCTGATCGACTTCAAGACCGCAGCGGCGCACGCATTTGATGATGTTCTCGGCAGCGCTTTGTGCCCCGGTGACGATGTGTACCTTGGCCTCCAGGCGGATGCCACTCATGCCAATCGGCTCGCGCACATCCTGGCCGTCAATCACAAACTCCTGCGGTTCAACCAGCAGCAGGCGCTGGTCGCTCGAGATGTTGATGGCCTTGGCGGTTTCAATCACACGCGCTACATCGGCCTGCGTGACTTCCTTGTCTTTAACGGCCACCATGCCGCTTGAATTGAAGCCGCGTATGTGGCTGCCGGTGATGCCGATATAGACCCGCGCAATCTTGCAGTCGGCCATCAGTTCGGCCTCTTTAAGCGCCTGCTGGATGCTTTGCACGGTGGCATCAATATTGACCACCACACCGCGCTTGAGCCCGTTGCTGGCCGCAATGCCCAAGCCCGCAAGCTTGAGCTTGCCGTCGGGCATGACCTCGGCCACCACCACCATCACCTTGCTGGTGCCGATGTCGAGCCCGACAACGAGATCTTTATATTCTTTGGCCATAGATTTACCTTTTTACTTTTCTGTCCTCTTTGTCCCCGGGATTGACCGTGGTGACACCTCTTAATTTGAGCGCATAGCCGTTGCTGTAACGCAGGTCGGCAGACTCAAGGTCGCGGCCATATCTGGCAGAAACCTGGCTCAGCGTTGCAATAAAACGCTGCGTACGCGCCGCAATCTCGTCAGGAGAGCCTTGACCCAGCTCCAGCACCGCGCCACTGTCAAGCCGCGCGCGCCAGTTGCCCTGGCCTGTCAGCTCCAGCCGGGCCAGGACGGCATCCAGCTTGTCAAACAGCGGCGTCAAGAGCTGGTAAGTCCCAAGCACCAGCCTGGCCTGGCCCGGTGGGCCATTGAGCAGGGGAAGCGCATCGGATTCAACTTCGCCCTGGTTGGCCTCAAACACCTCGCCAAAGCTGTTGACGAGGCGTGAATCACTCTCGGAGCCCCAGTAGGCGACGGCCTGATGCTCCTGTAACAGGACCTTGAGCCGGTTCGGAAACTGGCGCTGTACCACCGCCTTGCGTACCCACGGCAAGGATTCAAAAACGCTGCGCGTGCGGCTCAGATCCACGGTAAAAAAATTACCCGCCAGATGCGGTGCCACGTTGGCGCGCAGGGTCACCACGTTGTTGCGGCCAAGATCACCCTGCACTTGAATGGCGCTTAAATTGAACAGCGGCTGGCGCATCAGCCAGGCCACGCCGAGCGCCAGCGCCATGGCCGCAAACACCAGGAAAAACAGCGTTGATACGGCGTTCATCAGCCTGATGTCTGACGGCAATAGCAAAGGCATTGGCAG
>JBCKNF010000050.1:0-3994 GCA_038902815.1 Polaromonas sp.
CGCAAGGTTCGCTGGTCGCGTCAGGGCATGGGCAAGCGTGGCGGCGTGCGGGTTGTGACCTATGAGGTGCGCAGTGATGGTGTGGTGTGGTTGCTCATTGGCTACACCAAGGCCAAATTTAACAACTTGCCCACCGATTTTCTTAATGCCTTGAAACAGGAGATTCAAAATGACGACCCACATTGACCAAGAGATGGCACAGTTCCAGGCCGATTTGCTGGAGTCTGTACGTGACATGAAGGCCGGCCGTGCTGGGCGTGTGCATCGGGTGGAGTTGTCCGCAGCAGCAGATGCCCGTTCCAAGGTCGGGATGTCTCAGCCACAGTTTGCTCAATTGTTGGGTGTGTCTATGCGCACACTGCAAAACTGGGAGCAAGGGCGCACCACGCCTTCGGGCGCTGCGCAAACGCTTATCAAGGTGGCACTGCGCTCGCCCCAGACATTGCGTGAGGTGGCAGCGCCGGAGATTTAATGTAGTATCTGGTATTACCAAGCGCTACATTAAAGAGGTTCCCTATGACTGCCACTGTCGTTAAGCCGGTTTCAATCAAACTTGACTTAGAAACACGCGCTCGGATTGAATCTCTTGCGTCCGCCCGCCGTCGTACTGCGCATTGGATGATGCGCGAAGCGATTCTGCAGTACGTGAGTCGTGAAGAAAAGCGCGAATCCTTCCGGCAAGACACACTTAAAGCATGGGAAGAATTCCAGGAAGCGGGCTTGCACGCGAGCAGCGACGACGTGGATGCGTGGCTTTCGAGCTGGGGAACTGAAAGCGAGTTGCCAGCGCCCGTATGCCACCAGTGAAATTTGCACCCAGTGCGATTCGGGACATGCAGCGCTTGCGTGAATTCTTGCGCCCCAAGAGTCCCGACGCAGCCAAGCGAGCGGGTGAGGCCATCAAGAGATCGCTCGCAGTGCTTGGTTTGCAGCCAAAGATGGGACGTCCTATCGAGGACATGCCAGAGAACTACCGCGAATGGGTGATCGGTTTTGGCGACAGTGGTTATGTGGCCAGGTATCGCTTGGAGGGAGATGGCGTCATCATTTTGGCCGTTCGTCACCAAAAAGAAGCTGGGTACTAAGGGAAATCCGAGCCTGACCACTTTTGCTTTTTGGACAAGGCTTTGGTATTGATGGTAAGGCGTTTTTGCATTACCATGTGAAGCATCCTGAAGGGCACTTGCTGATTCCGCATGTCGGCGGACGACGCTGCATACTCGACTGGCACTATCCAAAACTGGAGCGTGTGATTGAGATTGGATCGAGCTGGGGACATTTTGGCTGGCTGTATCAGGAAGCGATAGAGCGCGGCTATAAGATGGGCGCTACGATGGCGGGTGATGAACACCGTGGCCGCTGTGGTGGTGGCGTGCCGGGTACGGCGGTGTTCGGTACCAAAGGCGGCATGGCAGGCGTGATTTCACCTTCGCTAACACGCAAGGATATCGCCACCAACTTGCGCGCACGCCATACCTTTGCTTCTACCGGTGAGCGTACTTACGGCCTTATCAGCAGTGGTGCTTACATCATGGGCGATGAGTTCAGTCATAAGGGAACACTTGCAATAGATTATCGTTTCCTTGGCGAATCGGGTTGGGACGAGATTGTTGCGTTCGATCATACTGGCGAAATATGGCGGCGCGATTTGCAAAAAGAGCTGGGTTATTCGGAGCGCAAAATTCGTTTCCGCTGGGGTGGTGCTCGTGTCAAGGATAGGTACCGCTGGGCTATCTGGAAAGGCACGATTACCATCACCAATGCAGTGATCAACGATTTCCAGGGCTTGGGCTTCGAGCATCGTGAAGAAACCTGCTGGCGCGAGAATTCAACCACCATCGGCTTCTGCAGTGATACCTACGGTGACGTGGATGCAATCGAGATCGATGTCTCGCAACTGAAAACAGCGAAAATTCGAGTTGAAGGTACCATCGATGGGTATGTAAAGGTGGGTGATCCGCTCAAGGGAAATCCTTTTGTGCATTGTCCGACGTTTGAATGGGAAATTACCGGTGCAGAATTGCTGGCAGCAGCTCGTTTGAAGCAGGATTTACCGGGAGTGGAAATGTTTCTTGGATTCGAGCGCATGAGCGACTCTCCCGCCCCGCGTGAGGTGAGCGGCACGCTCAATATCGATCCGCATAACGGCCCTCATGGCCATAGGTCGGTTTACTTTTTTGGCCGCCAGGTGGATGATGCAAAGGTGTGGACATCAGCGATGTTTATCACTTTTACTTAAGAAAAGGTATCCCTACAAAATGCCCCTCAAGTTGGAAAAAGAATTAGAAAAAGAATTAGGGTCAGACTCCAATTAGTCCGGCACGCGGGCCAGCGCTGTGGGATGACTGTGGTGCGCAGGAGCCTGGGGAGGACTGTGCCCGCAGCCCAGCTTTGCATGTCGTTCAAGGAAAGCACGACTCTTGAGGACGCTTTTCGGTGCCATACTTGGCCTCACGCGGTTGAATTTCCTATCCTTTATCCTTTCCAGTTTCCGCCGAGCTTGGCGGTGACAAATGATGCGGTGACGCTGAGCACCAGCAGCCAGTGAAACAGCCTGACCGGAACATCCCAGACGCGCATCGCCGCCATTGCTTATTTGGCCGGCTCGAGGCGCAACAGCGCGCCTTCACTCGAGTCGGTGAGTAAATAGATATTGCCGTCCGGTCCTTGTCGCACATCGCGAATACGGCCCAATGCCTGGACGAACATGCGCTCTTGTGCGATGACCTTATCGCCGTCGAGTGTCATGCGCATGACCATTTGGCCGGCGAGTGCACCGACCAATATATTGCCTTTCCATTTCGGAAAATTGTTCGGCCGCACGCCGCCGTTGCCATCGCTACCGACAAACGCCATGCCCGAGGGCGCGATGGATGGCACCCAATACACCAACGGCTGTGCCATGCCAGCTTTCTCCGTCCCCTCGCCAATTTTGGTGCCCACGCCGTAGTTGACACCGTAGGTAATCACCGGCCAGCCATAGTTGGTTCCCGGCGTGAGAATGTTGACTTCATCGCCGCCTTGCGGCCCGTGTTCGTGTGCCCACACCCGGCCGGTCTCCGGATGCAACGCCGCGCCTTGCATGTTGCGATTGCCTAGTGTGTAGATCTCTGGCTTGGCGTCTTTGGTGGCGACAAACGGGTTATCGGGCGGCACACGTCCATCGTCAAACAATCGAATTGATTTGCCCGCATGATCGCTGAGCAATTGGGCGCGCTGGTTGGCGCCCTTCGCCGGACTGTCACCGCGATCACCAAACATGACGAACAAATAACCGTCCCGATCAAACACAATGCGCGAACCAAAATGCAGACCGCGATCCGATTTCGGTGCAAGCTTGAACAGCACCTGAACGTCGGTCATGCGCGGTGCAGTTTTAGTACCGCCGAGTTTGCCGCGCGCGACTTCGGTGCCATGCAGCCCCGCCTCCACCGCGTTGTAGGTCCAGTAAATCCAGCCGTTGTCCGCGTACTTCGGGTGCAACGCAACATCCATCAATCCGCCCTGCCCAAACTCAGTCACGGCGGGCATGCCGTCGACCGTTTTTTCGACTAACTTTCCACCATCGATCACACGCAACGCGCCGCGCCGCTCTGTGACCAGCAGGCGTCCGTCGGGAAGAAACGCCACCGCCCATGGATTGCGCAAGCCTCCAACCAGCGTGACCACCTTGACACTGTATTCGCTGGTCGGCAGCGTCTTTTGCGCAAACGCCGACGGTGCGAATGCCGCAACCACGCTGATCATCGCCACGGCAATGATTCGTTTGGCAAGCCGAGCAGATGAATGCATTTGATGTCGCATAGTTTCCTTCATAAAGAAATTTGGCATCGGGCAACAGGACTTTTCGGCGCGCACATCAGAAACCCAACCTGGCGTTGACGCCGACATTCCAGCGCCTGCCCGGCGCACTTTCGAAATAACGTTGATTCGCTTCGTTGACGATGACGCTGCCCGCGTACTTGTTATTGGCCAGAATATCACCTCGCAGGCT
>JBCKNF010000051.1:0-3903 GCA_038902815.1 Polaromonas sp.
GTACTTATCGGGGCGTGGTTCGTTGCTTTTGAGGTCGTTGCCAAATTCAATGGTCAGTCGCACACCGTTGATGTCGGCTTCGGAGGCCCAGGAACCCCGCGCAAATTCCCCGCGTTCGTTGCTTGGGAAAGCAAAAGGAACCTGTTTATGTGGATCGGCCTGGGATTTATAACAGTGGGCAGCGGATTGCAACTCGCGGGCCTGTCCTGCTAGGCGGATGGCCATTATGCAGGCAAGCGTAGGTGCAGAACATGACCGCTAGAGCACGGAGACAATTCAAAGTCGGCGACGGCTACAGCGTCGGCGATTTTCTGCGCTACGGGTTTGACAACGTCGCAGCGGCGGAATTGCTGCTCAAGACGAACGCGAGATACTTCGACTCCGGCGGCTATCTTGCTCATCTAGGGCTAGAGCTACTTCTAAAGGCCTGGCACCTGCACGTCTTTGGCGAGTTTGAAGAGGAACATCGCATCGGCCAACTATGGCAAAAGTTGGTGCAGCACGACAACGAACTCTATCTCGATAAAGAGAACTCAGAAGCGCTCAAAAAGATTGGCACATATTTCACTCTCCGTTACCCCAATCCCGCCATGCCGCAAGAGATCGGCGACGAAGATCTTCCTGGTATTCTCAAGCTAGAAGCCGCGATTTGCTCTCAGATGCCAGTAAAAATGCACAGTATCATCGCGGCGCTGAGCGGGGTAATAAAGGGTGGGCGCGTTTTAATGGAGAAGCCCATTGAGAATTAATTCTGCACCTAACGAATAAACGGGGGTGCCCATCAAAGCCCCGCAACAGGGGGACTTGATGATGTTGGTGCCTGAAACTCTGGTCATGTAATTTCACCCAAATTGGGCGTGGTTCAAAAAAAGTAATGAGGGTCAGATTCCAATTAATTTCTTGCAATTTGACTTTCCATCCACAATTCCTTTTCCGCTCACCAGGCTGGACGAAAAGAATCAATGGGGTCCGTCTCCATTGATTTTGTGCCCCTCGGTAAAGGATCACCGCCGCCGCCTCGGAATCGTAACCAGCTGAACTGGCCGACAGCATTGCATTTCACCAGGCCAGAATTGTTTGCCTGTGAACTACTCAAACAGATCGGCGAGCGTGCCTGTGCGAACGAAAACCACCAAGCCATGTTTTTCGTCGCTGAGCTTGTATGCCAACAAAAAGTCGCCTCCGATGTGGCACTCTCGATGCCCCACCCAATCGCCACCCAACGGGTGATCGAGCCATTCTTGACCGAGTGGGCTATCGTTGGCGATCAACAAAAGCATGGCTTCCTTGAGTCGGTTCATGTCGTACCGGCCAGATCGTAATAAGCGCTCCCAATCCTTGAGAAAGAACTTGGCGTAGTCTGCTGCACGCGGCAGCGGAGCGCGCTTACTTGCCGCTGTTTTTTTCGAGGTCATCGAACAACGCAGTGGCAGTAGCAAAGCGTGCGCGGTGCGTGCGCGAAATCTCATCGGCTTCGCCCATCGCGGCACGCGTTTCAGCGTTTGGAACCTTGAGCATGAAAGGCAGTTGCTTCTCCGCGACGACACGCATCAAGAACACGCGCACCGCATCGGAGACGGAAAGACCCATCGCGGCCAGTGTTTCGGTGGCCTGTGCCTTCAAGTGATCGTCCACCCGGACGTGAACCATCGTAGTAGTGGCAGCCATAGCAGCCTCCTTTTGTAAACTGAGATACATTGTATCTCACAGGGTAATGAGGGTCAGATTCCAATTAATCGCAGCTTTTATAATCGACGTGTGTTGCAACAACGAACCCTCAAGTCCCTCACCAAAGCCGTCGGCGTAGGCCTGCACAGCGGCCAGCGGGTTGAGATGACTTTGCGGCCAGCCGCAGCCGACACCGGCATCATTTTTCGGCGTGTCGATTTGCCGCAGCCGGTTGACATCGCCATCTCTGCACTGGCCGTCACTGACACCCGCCTGGCCTCGACGATATCTTCAGGCACGGTCAAGGTCTTGACGGTTGAACACCTGATGTCAGCCTGCGCAGGTCTTGGCATTGACAACCTCACCATCGACATCACCGCTGAAGAGGTGCCCATCCTCGATGGCTCTGCAGCGTCGTTTGTGTTTTTGCTGCAGTCGGCAGGCATTGAGCTGCAAAATGCAGCCAAGCGATTCATCAAAGTTCTAAAACCGGTTGAGGTACGCGAAGGCGAGGGTGCCAGCGCAAAGTGGGCGCGCCTTAGCCCCTACCATGGCTACAAGCTCAGTTTTGAAATCGACTTTGACCACCCGGCAGTGGACTCCACTGGTCAGCGCGTCGAGTTCGACTTAAGCAGCGGCTCCTACACCCGCGACATCGCCAGGGCCAGAACCTTCGGCTTTACCAAAGACATTGAAATGATGCGCGCCAACGGCCTGGCGCTCGGCGGTGGGCTGGACAACGCCATCGTCATGGACGACTACAAGGTGCTTAACAGCGACGGCCTGCGCTACAGCGACGAGTTCGTCAAACACAAAATCCTCGATGCCATGGGCGATTTGTATTTGCTCGGCAAGCCGCTGCTAGCTGCGTACAGCGCCCTTCGCTCTGGCCACGCCATGAACAACAAACTGCTGCGCGAGTTGCTCTCGCACAAAGACGCTTATGAAATCGTCACCTTTGAAGACGAGAAAAAAGCGCCAGCCGGTTTTGCGACGCTGGCCCGGGCCTGGTAGGAAAGGGCCGAAAAACCATGCTGCTGTTTCGCTGGCTCATCCTGCTCTTTTTACTCGCTGCAGTCGTGTCGTTTATCTTCTATGCAGCCACAGGGCAGGCCAGGTTCAAACACTACGGCCTGGTGATTTTGAAGTGGACGCTGATCGCCGCGTTCGGCTTTTTTGCGGTGCTGATTCTGCAGCGCGTGGCTTAGTTGCGAATAGCCTGCTTGCCTGTCGTTGGTACCACCAACAGGAATCGAACCTGTATTTAGCGCTTAGGAGGCACTCGTTCTGTCCATTGAACTATGGCGGCGGGCTACAGCTAGCAGAGCGAATTGTATTCGGTGAGCAGCAGCTGAATTACTTGGACAGTAGCCGCATAGCCTCTTCAAGACCCTTGATCGTCAACGGGTACATGCGCTGGTTGACGAGTTGCTGAATCACGCTGATGCTCTGGCGGTATTGCCATACGCCTTGTGGTTCGGGGTTGATCCACGCGAACTTGGGGAAGGCGTTGGTCAGGCGCTGCAACCACTCAACGCCGGCTTCTTCGTTGTTGTATTCAACGCTGCCGCCGGGCTGCAAAATCTCATACGGGCTCATGGTCGCATCGCCAACAAAAATCAGTTTGTAGTCTTTGTTGTACTTGCGGATGATGTCCCAGGTCGCAAACTTTTCGCTAAAACGCCTGCGGTTGTTCTTCCACATGAAGTCGTAGACGCAGTTGTGGAAGTAATAAAACTCCAGATGCTTGAACTCTGACTTGACGGCGGAAAACATTTCCTCAACCCGGCCAATGTGCTCGTCCATGGTGCCGCCCACGTCCATCAGCAGCAGCACCTTCACATGGTTGTGGCGCTCGGGCACCATCTTGATGTCCAGCCAGCCGGCGTTGGCGGCGGTGGACTTGATGGTGTCCGCCAGGTCCAGCTCTTCCACATTGCCTTGGCGGGCAAACTTGCGCAGGCGGCGCAGCGCGACTTTGATGTTACGCGTACCGAGTTCCTGCGTGTCGTCGTAGTCTTTGTAGGCGCGCTGGTCCCACACTTTGACAGCGCTTTTGTTGCGGCTTTTCTCCTGGCCCATGCGTATGCCCTGCGGATTGAAACCGTTGGCACCGAAGGGCGAGGTGCCGCCCGTGCCTATCCACTTGCTGCCGCCTTCGTGGCGCTCTTTCTGTTCTTCAAAACGCTTCTTCAAAGTTTCCATGAGCTCGTCCCAGCCCATTTTTTCGATCTT
>JBCKNF010000052.1:0-3483 GCA_038902815.1 Polaromonas sp.
CGACTTTGTGCAAAAGCATGAAGGCCAATGGAAGCTGCTGCACCGCCAGCCGATTTACGAAAAAGACCGGATTGACCCGGTTGATTCGTCCGCCAGCCTGTCGCTTGACGCAAAGGCTCTGGCCGCCTTCCCCGAGGGTTACCGCCATCTAGCCTACATCCAGACCCGCATTGGCTACACTGTCAAGCTTGACATGCCCATGCTCAAAGGGCCGGTGGTCGATGAGCTGTACCGCCGCGGTGCGCGCTGGCTGGCCGGTGGTGCACTGGAGCGATGAACGTCATGAACACACTCACCAATTCTATGAAAAAATTCCTGACGAAAAACCAACCCATGAAAATTACCCAAGAGTGCCTTGACCAGTTGTTCCTCAAGGCACGCACCGCCAACGGCTTCATCGACAAGCCGGTTCCAGTAGCGCTATTGCAGGAGGTCTATGACATCGCCAAAATGGGTGCCACATCCATGAATACGCAGCCCACGCGCTATGTTTTCCTCAACAGTCCCGAGTCCCGCGCGCGCCTGATCCCGACCCTGTCACCCGGCAACGTGGATAAAACCAAGGTGGCCCCGGTGACTGTGATCGTCGCGACCGACACCCGTTTTTATGAGCACATGCCGCAGGTCTGGCATGGCCCCGGTGCCAAGGAAATGTTTGAAGGCAATGTCCCGCTGGCTCAAGGTACTGCTACCCGCGGCGGCACGCTTGGCGGCGCGTATTTCATGATTGCGGCGCGCGCTGTGGGACTTGATTGCGGCCCCATGAGCGGTGTTGATCTGGCCAAGGTGAACGCCGAGTTTTTTGCCGATGGTCGCTATACCGCCAACTTTTTGATTAACCTGGGCTATGGCGACAACAGCAAACTGTTCGACCGCAACCCACGTTTGTCGTTCGAGCAGGCCTGTAGCGTACTTTGAGGATTAGCCGGGTTTGAATTTTCCCCATTTCCCCCTTATAACCGCTGAAACACCCGAGGAGATTTTTATGCCTGTGGTCGTCATTGCCAATCCAAAAGGAGGCGTCGGCAAATCGACGCTGGCTACCAATGTGGCGGGCTATTACGCTAGCCGCGGCCATGCCGTGATGCTGGGCGATGCCGACAGGCAGCAGTCGTCAAAGCTGTGGCTGGGCTTGCGCCCGCCCGCCGCGCGGCCGATTGCAAGCTGGGATGTCAGCGCCGACCTGATTGTCAAACCGCCCAAGGGCACGACCCACGTGGTGCTAGATACCCCTGCTGGCCTGCACGGCTGGCGTTTTAACGATGTCATCAAGCTGGCCGACAAAGTCATCGTGCCGCTACAGCCCAGTGTGTTTGATATTTTCCCCACCCGTGCTTTTCTGGATCAACTGGCCGAACACCGCCATGCCGGCAAGATGCAGGTCGGCATCATCGGTATGCGGGTTGATTCGCGCACCATTGCAGCCAACAAGCTGCGTGAGTTTGTCGACAGCCTAGGCCTGCCGGTACTGGGCTATGTGCGCGACACGCAGAACTATATTCACCTTGCCGCGCGTGGTTTGAGCCTGTTTGACGTGGCACCCAGCCGGGTCGAGCGCGACCTGGAGCAGTGGCAGGGCATTTGCAAGTGGCTGGAGGCCTAATTCCCCATGCGTAGCTTTCAAACCCTGTCTGAGCTGGCAGCCTGCACGAAATAAGGGCTCAAGTCTTGACATCATTGTTTTTCCTCTAGACGCGCCCATGATCAGGCCCCTTTGACGTGAATTCACCGGCGCAGACCTAGCGCCGATAATCGGGCCATGGAAACCAAATGGCTGGAAGATTTTGTCAGTCTCGCTGAAACCCGCAGCTTCAGCCGCTCGGCCACGCTGCGCCACGTGACGCAACCGGCGTTTTCGCGCCGCATCCAGGCGCTGGAGGCCTGGGCCGGTACCGATCTGGTAGACCGCAGCTCTTACCCCACGCGCCTCACGCCTGCCGGTGAGACGCTGTACAGCCAGTCGCTGGAGATGTTGCAGGGGCTGCAGTCAACCCGCGCCATGCTGCGCGGCCACAACTCGGCCGGGCAGGACGTGATCGAGTTTGCCATACCGCACACACTGGCTTTCACCTTCTTCCCGGCGTGGGTCAGCAGCCTGCGTGAAAAGTTTGGCCCCATCAAAAGCCGCCTGATCGCACTTAACGTACACGATGCCGTGCTGCGCCTGGTCGAGGGCAGTTGCGATTTGCTGATCGCCTACCACCACGACTCGCAACCCTTTCAGCTTGACCCGAACCGCTATGAAATGGTCACGCTAGGGCGCGAAGTGCTGTCACCCTTTGTCAAACCCAATGCTGACGGCGAGCCGATGTTCAAGCTGCCGGGCCGGGCCGGGCAGCCGCTTCCCTATCTTGGCTATGCGCCTGGCGCTTATCTGGGGCGAGTGGTCGACTTGATATTGAAGCAATCGAGTACCGCGATTCACCTGGACAGGGTTTATGAAACCGACATGGCCGAGGGCCTCAAGGCGATGGCGCTAGAAGGGCATGGCATCGCATTTTTACCCTACAGCGCGGTTAAAAAAGAGCTGCGCGCGAAAAAGCTGGTGAGCGCTGGCGAGAAGCTCGAGATGACCATGGACATCCGTGTTTACCGCGAGCGCCCAGTATCCAGCGAATCGGCTAAAAGCCATGCCCAGGCGCTGTGGCTTTATCTGGAGTCGCAGTCCCGTCCCGCAATGTAGGTAGCAATCCTTGGGGTTTCTTCAAGTCTTTCCTCTCTAGAATAGCTTTCACCAACTGTTTCAGTTCACTACAGGAGATCCCATGAAACTCAAACTCGCAACCCTCACCATAGCCTCGCTCGCGCTACTTGCAACGGGCGATGCCTTTGCGCAAGCCAATGACACGATTGCCAAAGTCAAGGCTTCAGGTGTTGTCACCATGGGCGTTCGTGACTCTTCTGGTGCCTTGTCCTACACCCTGGGCGATGGCAAATACACCGGCTACCACGTTGAGGTATGCAACCGCATCATTACAGCGCTTGAAAAAGCTGTCGGCAAAAAGCTGGAAGTCAAATACCAACCCGTTACCTCGCAAAACCGTATTCCGCTGGTTCAAAATGGCACGGTTGACATCGAATGCGGCTCCACCACCAACAACGCCACCCGCCAGAAAGACGTTGCCTTCCTGCCGACCACGTTTGTTGAGGAAGTCCGTATTGCGGTTAAAGCCAATTCCAACATCACCTCGATTGCCCAGCTCAACGGCAAAAACGTAGCCACCACTACGGGCACCACGTCAGTCCAGACGCTGCGCAAAAATGAGCGTGCTACCGGCATTGACTTCAAGGAAATTTTTGGCAAAGACCACTCCGACAGCTTTTTGCTGCTTGAGTCCGGCCGCGCTGAAGCGTTTGTGATGGACGGCTCCATTCTGGCGGGCAATATTGCCACCGCCAAGAACCCGGCTGACTTCAAGATCGTCGGCGAAGTACTCAGCGTCGAACCCATCGCCATCATGATCCGCAAGGACGACCCGGCCT
>JBCKNF010000053.1:0-3387 GCA_038902815.1 Polaromonas sp.
CGCCGCAGATATCGCGCGGTGCGCGGCCGCCGTAAAAAAGATGCACCTTGCGCGCAGCCATGGCGGAATTGGCCGCCACGCCGCGCGCGATCGATATCACCGGTGCCAGCCCGGAGCCGCCGGCAATGCAGACGATGTCGCGCGGACTGTCGAGGCGCAGGTAGGCCAAGCCATATGGGCCGTCGAGCATCAGCGTGTCACCGACCTGGACCTGATCGAACAAGGCGGTGGTGCCGGCGCCGCCCGGCACCCGCTTGATCATGAAATGCCAGCTGCCGTCGCCTTGCGCAATGTTGGACATCGAATGGGCTTCGGCAAACTTTGCGATGTCAATAAACGGATTGCTGAGTGACTGGCCGATCCAGCGATTTCCTACCGGACGATTACGCCGTTTGGCGACCGTTTCCTGATGCAGCTCATCGTTAAAATAGGACTGGTTGTTGTTGATGATGAAGAGGATCGGAATTTGATGTTTTACGGCGGTGTAAACCGCATGTCCGCCCATCAGGAAATCGCCATCGCCGAGCACGGTTACGGTTTCGCGGCCGCGGTCGGAATTGGCCAGCGCCACGCCGATCGAGATTGACGGGCCCGAGCCAATGCCGCCGCCGCCATCCTTACCCATATAGGCATGCGGCGCACGGAACGGCCAGAGATCGCATGGCCAGCCGCGGGCAACGGCTGCGAGCGAGACAGCATCCGGATCGGCGAAATTTTTACGCAACTCCACGGCCACATCGGCCATGCGGATTTTGCCGCTTTCATTTGGCGTGAACTTTCTGCGCAGCGCCGCGCGCCATGGCTCTTTTTTCCCGCCGCCCAGCGCTGCATTGAGGTCGTGAATCACAGCTTCTGACGAAGCCGAAATCAGCACATCGGCAGGTGCCATCGCCTGATAAACCATGTGTGCACCATTATGCAGATGATGGTCCATGGTGATGCTGACGATCTTCGCGCGCACATCTGTGCCGCCTTTGGGCGGGCAGATGCAGCCGCCAAGATCAATCCATTCAAATGCAAGAATGAGATCGGCTTCGGCCAGCAGATCATGCTGCGCCTTGGCGGGCTGGCTGAAAGGCTCGGTCACATGTGCCGGATGATCGGTCGGAAAGACCGCGCCGTTTTTCAGATCGCTCATCACACAGGCGCCGATGCTCTCCGCCAGCTTTACCCGCGCATCCCAATCTTTTTGCGCGCGCGTGCCGCGGCCGAACAGGATCATCGGGCGTTTGGCTGATTTGATCAGCGTGACGATTTTCTGGATGTCATCGCCATGGGCGCGCGGCGCGGCCGGGGCCTTGAAACGCGACATGTCGGGCATGCTCACAGGGTGCTCAAGCGCGGCTTCCTGCAGGCCGGCGTCCAGCACGATATAGACCGGCGCGCAGGGCTCAGTGCGGGTCGCGATATTGGCGCGCAACATGCCATCGACAATGGCTTCGGGCGAAGACGGCTGAACGTCGAATTTGAGAATGTCACGCACAATGCCAGCCTGATCCTGCGATGTGTGAATCCAGTCGATCCACGGGCGGCGCTGATGCGAATTCACCGGGCCGGTCGCGCCCATGATGATCATCGGCACACGGTCGCAATAGGCATTGAATATGGCCATATGGGCATGCATCAGGCCCACATTGGCATGGACAATCGCGCCCATCGGCTCGTCTGTCGCCTTTGCGTAACCATGAGCGATGCCGATGACGTGATCTTCATGCAGGCACAGCAGCATGCCCGGATCGCGATTGCCGAGGTGGTTGACGATGGAATCATGTAAGCCGCGATAGCTTGCACCGGGATTCAGGCTGACATATTTGATGCCAGAAAGCCGCAGCATGGCAGCGGCAACGTCTGATCCCCAGCCGATTTTGTCATCCGGCGTACCTTCGGGCGTATCAAGAAATGGCATTGAAAACTCCGGTTTGTCTGAGATTACGTTCTATGCAGCTACGACCGCGTGCGACCCGGAGAACTGATTCCGCCGCTTCGATCAGGCGCTGGCCAATGCAGCCATCACCCTCTCGGGCGTCATCGGCGCGCGGCGCAGCCGTACCCCGGTGGCATCGAAAAACGCGTTGGCAACCGCCGCCGGCACCACACGAGGGATCGCTTCCCCCGCGCCGGTCGGCGCGACCTCGGGCCGGTTGATGAGCACCACATCGATCGATTCCGGCGCGTCCTTGATGTCGAGGATCGGGTAGCTCAACCAGTCGACGCTGGTCACCATGTTTTGATCGAAGCGCACTTCCTCGAACAGCGCACGCGAAAGCGCCTGCACCAGCCCACCCTCGATGGTGTAGCGCAGTCCTTCCGGATTGACGACCAGGCCGCAATCGTGCGCGACGGTGAATTTTCGTCCCCAGATGCGGCCGGTCTTACGCTCGACTTCGATCTCGGCGACCACTGCCACGATGGTGCCTGCGCGCTGCGCATAGGCAATGCCGCGGCCCTTCAGAAGGTCGCCCGAGCGTTCCCGCTGCGCTGATGTCCGCGGCTGCCAGCCGGCCTTTTGCGCCGCCGCCTTCAGCACCGCCTGGTCGCGCGGTGCCGTCAGGTATTTCAACCGGAACGCGACCGGGTCATCGCCGGTAGCAAAGGCGAGTTCGTCGATGAACTGCTCGCTGGCGAAATGGATTTGCAGCCCGACCGGATCGCGCAGGTGCGAAACACGCAGCGGCGACGAGCGCTCCAGCAGCGGCGGCACGACTTCCCAGCCGAGCAGCTTGCTGTCGAAGCCGTAGCTCTCCGCAGGCGTGCCGAATCCGACCCCGGCCTTGGTCGGCATGCCGAGTTCCATGCCGACCAGGCTGTCGCGCGGATCGGATTCGTTGCTGACAATCTCGGCGCGCGAAAACCCGCGTGAAATGAACTCGTAGGCTGTCACCTTGCCGGAGGCATCGAGCGCGGCGCGCGCACGGTGCACGGACGCCGGCGCTTTCGGGTCCCAGGCGGTGCCGTCGCGGCGCATACCTTGCACCCGCACCGGTTTGCCGGTGAGCTTGGACAGCCACGCGGCATCAAGGGCGGCATCGCCCGCGTCGTTGCGGCCATAAGAACCCGGTCCGATCACCCAGATGCCTTGTACCTTTTCCGGTGGCAGTCCGAGCAGCCTGGCTACGCCGTCACGGGCGTAATGCGGTTTCTGCGATCCGGTCCAGAGTGTGGCGCGATCGGCTTTCGCATCGACAATCGCGCAGCCCGGACCGATGCTGGCATGCGACTGGAACGGCCATTCGTACTCGGCCTCGATCACGCGTGCGGCGTTTTTGAACGCCGCCGCGACGTCACCCTTCTTAGGGGAATCTTCGCGCTTGACAGTAGGCGCCGAGCGGATGTGGTCGTAGATGACTTTCTCCGAAGATGGGAACGGATTTTTCGGCTTGGACCACT
>JBCKNF010000054.1:0-3265 GCA_038902815.1 Polaromonas sp.
TCTTTTCGAGCGAGGCCCGATGCACCGGCCCCAGGTTGTTGTTGCTCATCAATTCGGGCAAGAAAGTGACCGGAAAGGCGGTTTTGACCTCCAGCGTATGGCGGTCGATGGCTCTCACGCCGATCTCGGCCGGGGGCTTGCTGCCCTTGACGACTGCCGGGCCGTTGAGCAAAAAGAGGCCGAAGGTGGCGGCATAAGTGGAAGCTGTCTTCGGGTCGACAAAACGGCGGATGCCGAACACAAAATCGTCAGCCGTCACCGGGTCGCCATTGGACCATTTGGCGTTATTGCGCAGCTTGAAGAGCCAGGTGGTGGTATCAAGCTGCTTCCAGCTCTCGGCCACGCCGGGCACGGTTTTTCCGTTCTGATCGTTGGCAGTCAAGCCTTCGAACAAATCACGCGTGATGTTGTTGGCACCCACCGACTCGGCCAGCGCTGGGTCGAGTGTTTCGGGCTCGGAGCCGTTGTTGCGGACCAGGGTTTGGGTGGGGTGGAGCTGCGTGCCGGCAGGAATCGTTGCCGCCTGGCTGGCGACAACAAGGGCGGACGCAAGAACTGCCCCGCAAAGAGTTCGTGTGAAGGAAAAGTTCATTGTTTGTTTCCTGTTGATTCAAGGCGCAGCAACAACATATCGTATTGATCTGGAAATGGAATTAGCGCCTGGGCGCTTTGTCGAGGTCGATGTCCACGTATTGCCAGAACTCCCGCGCACTCGGGTGGCGGCGATAGCCCAGCAGCCAGGGCTGCGTCATGTCCGTCAGTATTCGGTGCGTGGAAAACTTGTAGGGCATATAGGCCACCATGATCTTGACGGCCTGTTGCATCACCGCCAGGCGCTCCGGGCCATCGGGCATCAACTGTTGCTGCCGGTAGAGCTTGTCGTACTCGGCGTTCTCGAAACGCGACAGGTTGCCCAGGCCTTTGCCCGGCCCATAGCCCAGTGCCAGCGCCAATGCCCCGTCGGGGTTGGGGGCGCTATACCCCAGGCCCCACATCATGAGTTTGCCGGCGCGCGCCGCCTTGAGTTGCTCGGGCCACTTGGCGGTCTTGAACACGATCTTGATGCCCGCCGCAGTCATGTTCTTTTTCCAGATTTCATTCAGCTCGCGCGAGCTCGCATCGGGCGAGGTGGCGTACTCCAGCAGCAGTGGCTTGCCGTCGGGCAGGTCGCGCCAGCCATCACCATCACGGTCAATGTAGCCGTACATGTCGAGCAAAGCCGCGGCGCGCGCGCGGTCAAACGTGCTCATCTCGGTCTTGAATTTGGGGTCATAACCAAAGGTGGTGGGCTGCATGGGGCCTTGCGCCGGAATCGCCTGATTGCGCCGCGGCAGCCGAATTTCTTCTTCCGAGTTATAAGCCAGCGCAATCGCCCGGCGCAAGGCCACCTTGTCGGGTGTGTAACCACCAACCAGCCGATCTTCCATGTTGAAGTAGGTCACCGTGACATCCGGATTCGGCACGCGCTCCATCGATATATGCTTCTTGAGTAGATGGGGCGCCAGCCGGTTGTTGGGGATGGCCTGGTAGGCGAACGCATTCGGCAAGCGCTCCAGCAAGTACTGGTCACCGCTCAAAAACGACAGCCAGCGTGGTTGAACTTCCTCGATGATGGAGATTTCGACCCGGTCCACCAGCGGCAGGCGTTTGCCCTTCATCTGCTGGTAAATCGCTTGCGCACGAACATCGTCAGCGGCCGGCTCGGCTTCGTAATAGGTCTCGCGGTAGTTCGGGTTCTTGACAAAACTCATCTTCGACGAGCGTGTCCACCGATCGAGCTTGAACGGCCCCGTGCCGACCGGGTGTTCCATGATCTTGTCGCCGTACTTCTCGACCACTTCGCGCGCCACCGCACCATAAATCCCCATGTCGGCCAGGAAGTAGATGAAGCGGGGCCGCGTCTCCTGGGTCCTGAACTGAATGGTGTAGCGGTCCAGCGCGCGGATGCCGTCCACCTCCTTGTCGTAGTTGAAGCTGGCGCCGGGCTTTTCGGCTGCGCGCCGCAGCTCATCCATTCCAAGAAGCTTCTCCTCCTCCAAGTCACCGTAGGCAGGGCTCTTGGTTTTGGGATCGAAATGACGCTTGTAGCTGTAAACGAAGTCTTGCGCCGTCAATTCACGCTTCTTGCCGCCAAAGGCCGGATCATCGGCGAAGTAGATGCCGGGCTTGATCTTGACGCTGTAGGTGCGAAAGTCAGCGCTGATGACGGGCATGCCGACCGCCACATTGGGGCGGACCTTGACCGGGCGCGCTAGGTAGTCGTAACCATACAGGGCGTCAAAAATGTGGGCGGTGATAATGCGCGAATACAAATCCGACAACTGAGGCGGGTCAAACCCGGTCTCGGCAATCGGAAACGCGTAGCGCAGCACTTTTTCAGTGGGACGATTTTGCGCCTGCAGACTGCCAGCACTCAGCAAAACAAGACAAGCACAAAAAAATGCGCCAGACAATTTAATTTTCATAGTAAGAAACACCAATGCCTATTTAATCTGCTGCAAGCATAATCGCTTCGGTCAATTAATCCATGGGCGTTTCCCCCAAGTCAGACACAATATGTATTCTTATATCCTACGCCGCATCTGGCAGATGGTCCCCACCCTGTTGGGGGTGATTCTGCTGGTCTTCTTCCTGTTCACTCTCTTCGGCGGAGATCCGGTCGAGATCCTGGCTGGTGAAAAGGCTTCCCCGGAGCGCATCGCCTCGCTGCGCGCCCAACTGGGGCTGGACAAGCCGGTATGGGAGCAGCTCTGGATCTTTGTCCAGCAAGTGTTCACGTTCAACTGGGGCAAGAGCTGGTTCACCAACGAGGCGATTTCCAACATCTTCGCCACCCGGTTGCCCGCCACGCTGACCATCATGATCCCGATCCTGCTGCTCGAAGTGGTGCTGGCCATCATTGCCGGCCTGGCCGTCGCCTATGTGCGCGGCAGCTTGACAGACCGGGCGATCATGATCATCACCACCGTCGCGCTGTCGATCAGCTTTCTGGTCTACATCATCGTCGGGCAGTACGTGTTTGGATTCCTGCTCGGCTGGTTTCCGGTGCAGGGCTGGAGCAACAGCGTCTGGACCAACCTGGTGACCTATGCGCCGCTGCCGGTGTTTTTGGCAGTACTGGTTGGCCTAGCGCCGCAGACGCGACTCTACCGCAGCTTCTTCCTGGACGAGATCGGCCAGGACTACGTGCGCACCGCCCGCGCCAAAGGCGTCAGCGAGAACACCATCATGCTCAAGCATGTGCTGCGCAACGCCATGATTCCGA
>JBCKNF010000055.1:0-3208 GCA_038902815.1 Polaromonas sp.
TTCAGTTCTGCATCGACCTGTATTGGTTGCGGCGCATTTTTCTCATGCTCAAGAATGCCCAGGTTGGCATCAAAACGCAAACCGGTGAGCGTCAGAATTTGTGTGCTTCTGGTGTTGAACATGTTCTTACATTAATGAGAAATCACGCTCGAATTTCATCAGGTGCTGGCCACCATCGACCAGCAGCGTGGTGCCGGTAATGGACTGGTTCTCAAGCGCAAATTTAACGCTGGCGGCTACATCGGCGGCAGTTGATGAACGGCCAAGTGGCGACAGCTTGTGCAGTGCTTCAAACTGCGCCTGGCTCAAAAGGTGGCTGGTCAGCGTCAGGCCGGGTGCCACACCGACCACCCGAACGGCAGGTGCCAGCGCCATCGCCAGCATGGTGTTGGCGGCTTCAAGCGCGGCCTTGGACAGCGTGTAACTGAAAAAATCGGGGTTCTGGTTCCAGAGCTTCTGGTCCAGCAAATTGACCACGGCGCCAGTGGCTTGTCGCTGCGTCACATGCGTGTGCAGGCCCTGGGCGAGCAATATGGCTGCCCCCAGGTTGCTGTGCATGTGCCGGTCTAGCGCTGCAAAGCTGAAACTGCCAGCATCGTCCTGCTCAAACGTCGATGCACTGTTGACCACCGCATCAACCTGGCCAAAATGCGCAACCACCTGCGGTAAAAGCTGTTTGACTGCTGTTTCATCGCTCAAATCGCTACAAAAATGGGCTGAAAAGCCCTGAATACGGGCGCAATGAGCTACTGTTTTTATAGCATCGGCTTTGGAGTTACGGTAATGCACGGCCACCCGCCAGCCACCTGTAGCCAGCGCTAGCGCGATCTCGCGTCCCAGCCGCCTGGCAGCGCCGGTAACGAGAACAACGGGTGATGATGAGCTGGATGGCATGTGCTGGGTGGCGAGGCAGGTTACAGGTTAGGGGGTCCGTGGCAACTGAGATCATTGACAGATGGTTGACAATTCAGGCTCTGCATTTCGCGCTGACCCTGAACGTGGCAACACCCCCTAGTTTAACGAGCCCCCTCAATACCCACCTAGAAGCCCAGATTCGCAAGGCGATTGAGGCCGCAGGTGGCTGGCTGGCTTTTGACCGCTTGATGGAGATGGCGCTGTATACGCCGCACTTGGGCTACTACGCCCATGATTCGCGCAAGTTTGGCAGTATGCCGGCTGGCGTGAAGGATGGCGGCGGCGATTTTGTGACTGCGCCCGAGATGTCGCCGCATTTTGGCCGTGCGCTGGCGGCACAGGTTTCAGAGGCTTTACTAAAGACGGGGACGCATGAGATATGGGAGTTTGGCGCGGGCTCTGGCGCGTTGGCGCTGCAGTTGCTGCGCTCGCTTGGGCCTTCGGTTGAAGGCTACACGATTGTCGATTTGTCGGGCAGTCTGCGTGAGTTGCAGCACACGCGCCTGAGCGAGTTTGCAGGCAAGGTGCAGTGGGCAACTGAGTTGCCGGCGCAGATGAAGGGCGTGGTGGTGGGTAATGAGGTGCTGGACGCGATGCCGGTTAAATTACTCGCTCGCCTAAAAGGCGTTTGGCACGAGCGTGGTGTGGTGGTTCACGTTGGCGCTTTGACCTATGCAGATCAAATGACCGACCTGCGCCCGCCGTTTGAGGTTGAAGGCGCACACGACTACGTGACTGAAATTCACCAGCAGGCCGAGGGCTTTGTTCGCACGCTGGCTGATCGACTCACATCAGGCGCGGCGTTCTTCATCGACTACGGTTTTCCCGAGCACGAGTACTACCATCCGCAGCGCAGCATGGGCACGCTGATGTGCCATCGCGCTCATCTGCTTGATGCCGACGCACTGGCTGACGTTGGCAGTAAGGACATCACGGCGCATGTCAATTTCACCGGCATTGCGCTGGCTGGGCAGGAAGCCGGTTTGCGAGTAGCGGGCTACGCCAGCCAGGGGCGATTTTTGCTGAACTGCGGTCTGCTCGATAGTCTGGGAAATGCCAGCTTGAGCGAGCGGGTGATGGCGCAGCGGCTGGTGCATGAACACGAGATGGGCGAGCTGTTCAAGGTCATTGCCTTTGAAGCAGGGGAGTGCAATAGCAGCGCCGCCCCGTGGCTACCGATGGGGTTTGCGGTAGGCGACCGGATGCATACCTTATGAAAAACCCTCAACTGCCCGCACGCGCGCGGCATGAATCAGTTCACCAATTTTTTTGCCGTCATGGCCGTCTGTCTGCGCCTGCTCTGCAATCAGGTGCGTGACGACTGACTGCGCTGCCGTCAGTACACCCAGCAGCCGTGTGCGTTGTGGATAGGCAGAGTCTTCAAGTCCTAACGATCCTAAAGACCCGCTCTCCCCTCCTCGAAATATGCATTCGCAGGCCAGCAGCACGTCGGTAAAACGCTGCGGCTTGCGAAACGCATCGCAGCGCTCCAGCAGCTGAGTCAAAGCCGCCGCGTCAAACTCCGCGCTGCGGTGAATATTGCCGTGCTCGCGCGCCACCACGTCGGCCATCTCTTTGCAATCAACCGGCACGCGCAGCCGCTCGCAAACGCCTTTGAGAAGTTCAGCCCCTAAGTCGTGCGTCAAGCAAGCAAAGCGCACGGGCAAGGGCGCGTCAAGTTGTGCCGCTGTGTTGAGTATTAAATTGGAGTCCGATCCCAATTTATTCAATTTAATTTCTGGCAACAGTTTTTGCAATGCGCCGCACGCGCGCAGCACCTCGAACATGCGTGATGGTTTTTTCTCCATCAAGCCGCGCGCCAGCTCTTGCCACACGCGCTCTGCCACCAGGGCATCAAGCTCGCCATCGTCCACCATGGCTTGCATGAGCTGCATGGTCTCTGGTGCCACGCTGAAGTCGGCAAAGCGTGCCGCAAAGCGGGCCACGCGCAGGATGCGCACCGGGTCTTCACGGAAGGCAGCCGTCACATGGCGCAAAACCTTGGCTTTCAGGTCTGCTTGGCCGTTAAACGGGTCAATGAGTGCCTCAAAATCCTCAAAATCACTACCAAAAGTGTTTGAAAAGCCCTGTTTACGGACGTTAGCAGCTATTGAATTGATAGTAAGGTCACGTCTGGCCAGGTCTTCTTCCAGCGTCACGTTCGGCGCGGCGTGGACTTCAAAGCCGTGATAGCCACGCGCTGTCTTGCGCTCGGTGCGCGCCAGTGCGTATTCCTCGCGGCTGTCAGGGTGCAAAAAAACCGGAAAGTCCTTGCCAACGGGCAGGTAGCCCA
>JBCKNF010000056.1:0-3149 GCA_038902815.1 Polaromonas sp.
GCGGGCGGGTTGAATGCGGCTGACATAAAGGTTTCCATGCAGTGCGCAATCGCGTCCATGCCGGTGGCGGCAGTCAGTTTGGCGGGTAGGCCAAACGTCAGCTCGGGGTCGCAAATGGCAGTTTTGGGTACCAGGTGCCAGGAATGAAAACCCAGCTTGCGGTGGTCGTCCACGATGATGAGGGCACCACGCGCCACCTCGCTGCCGGTACCGCTGGTGGTGGGCACGGCAATCAGTGGTGCCACGCGGGCCGTAATTTTGTCGGAGCCACCAAGAATGGTGGCATAGGTCGTCAGCGGGCCTTCGTGGGTAGCTGCAATCGCCACGCCCTTGGCGCAGTCGATGGCCGAGCCACCGCCTACGGCAATCAGGCCATCGCAGTGATTGGCCTTGTACATTTCTGTTGCGGCGCGCACTGCCGCCTCGGTCGGGTTTGAGGGTGTCTGGTCAAACACCGCGACCTTGATGCCGGGCAGGGCATCCAGTGCCTTCTGCAAAATACCGGCGGCCTTGACACCAGGGTCGGTGACGATCAAGGGGCGCGTGATACCGACGCGGACGCATTCCTGTTTGAGTAATTTGATGGCACCAAACTCGAACTGGATCTGGGTAACGTAGTAAATGAAGGCCATGAATTGGATTCCTGAGTGAAATTTGTGCGTTGTACTATCTTGCCACGGCAAAACCATCTAATTTTCAAATATCCGATCATGAAACGACAAGATTTTCGGTTTTCCCACCCGCTGCGCGTGCGCTGGGCCGAAGTGGACATGCAAAAAATCGTCTTCAACGCGCATTACCTGATGTACTTTGATACTGCCATGGCTGACTACTGGCGCGCGCTAGCCTTGCCCTACGAAGAGGCCATGCACCAGCTTGGTGGCGACCTGTATGTCAAAAAAGCCAGCATCGAGTACCACGCCTCGGCCCGCTACGATGACAGGCTTGAGGTGGCACTCAAATGTGCTCGCGTAGGCAATTCGTCGATCGTCTTTGAAGGCGCGATTTTCAGGGGAAACGAGCTGCTGATTACCGGCGAGCTGATCTACGTGTTTGCCGACCCGTCTTCGCAAACGTCCCGGCCTGTACCCGATGCTTTGCGCAATATCCTGAACCGGTTTGAGGCAGGTGCCGTCATGCACGAGGTCAAAATTGGCTCCTGGACCAGCCTTGGCCCGGACGCGACAACGCTAAGGGCGGAAGTTTTTGTTCACGAACAGCGCATACCGGTTGAAATGGAGTTGGATGAGCTTGATGCCGCTGCGCTACATGCGGTGGCCTACAACGGACTCGGACAGCCCGTCGCGACCGGACGATTACTCCGTCACGACCAGCAGACCGGCAAAGTAGGGCGCATGGCGGTCAAGCGGGTTTTGCGTGGATCGCAACTGGGCCGCAGCATATTGACGGCCTTAACGGATGCAGCCCGGCAGCGCGGCGACCTCGCCATCGTGCTGCACGCGCAGCGCAGTGCCCAGGGTTTTTACCTGCAAGCAGGGTTTTTGCCGCATGGAGAACCGTTTGACGAGGTTGACATCCCACACATTGAGATGCTCAAACGACTTGCGATGCGTGGTGCAAAAAAATAACGTGAGCTGTTTGTACGACAAGGGCCTAAGCCGACGCAGCGCTACCCTGTAAGAAATCCTGACTCCCAGCTGTAAAGAATTCTGACTCCCAGG
This sequence comes from Polaromonas sp., assembly GCA_038902815.1. Classification (GTDB taxonomy): domain Bacteria; phylum Pseudomonadota; class Gammaproteobacteria; order Burkholderiales; family Burkholderiaceae_C; genus Polaromonas. Next base: position 1,683 of record JBCKNF010000056.1, read on the forward strand.
CTTTCAAAACACAAGGTACCGTCGCTTCCAGATACCTGTCGTATCGTTTAACTTGATTAACTTTTTTACCTTTAGGGGAGTGCTCATGCAAGCAATCAAGAAACAAGACGGTTTCACTTTTTTCCATTGAGGAAGTATGACCATGAACCAGCAATACGCCACCGCTACAGTGACTCAATTCCATCAGTTTGACATTGTCGCACCATGTTTGGACCCCAAACCCGTCATGACTTCGGCTAACTTTTCAATCCGCCCAATTGAAACCCTGAACCAGATGTCCGGGTTTGCTCCGAGTGCTGCTCGACTGCGCAATCCGGCTGGCCTGCGCGAAGAAATTCTTCCGTTCACGGTGCGCCTGGTGCGCAACGAAGAGGCGCTGAACAAGGCGGTGCAAATCCGTCATTCCGCTTATGCACGTCATTTGCCGGTCTTTGCCGAAACGCTCAAAGAGCCCGAAGCAACCGATTTTGACGATGGTGTGGTCGTGCTGCTTGCCGAGTCGAAACTTGATGGCTCTCCGCTCGGTACTTTGCGCATGCAAACCAATCAATACAAGCCTCTCAGCCTTGAGAAATCGGTCGTGTTGCCAGAGTGGATGCGCGACCGTTCTCTTGCCGAGACCACGAGGCTGGCGGTTACCAACGAGAAAACAGGGCGTATGGTGAAGGTGGCGCTCATCAAGGCAGGTTTTCAGTTTTGCGAGCTTGCAAGTATTGATGTGATGGTCATTACGGCGCGTGCTCCGCTCGACCGGCATTATGAACGCATGCTGTTTGAAGATGTTTACCCGGGCATGGGATACATCCCCATGAAGCATGTGGATAACGTGCCGCACCGCGTCCTGGCGTGCAATGTAGGGACGGCGCGCGCGCGCGCGGCGACCGTGCAACATCCACTGTTCGACTTCTTCTACACCACATACCACGCGGACATTGATATTAAAGGGGATCTAGCTTACGCACCGGGTCCGAACCTGGTCAAGAATGACTATATTTCGTCGATGCTAGCAATGTATAGCTAGAAGGTTGTTATGCACATGCCAGCCTTGAGGAAAGCATATGCAGGACGCATGTAGAACGTGTTGGCATTCAAGTACCGTTGGGGTTTGTAGCGATGAATTCTGATTTGATTAATCTTTTTGCAGAGACCTTTGGCATAGCCGAAGAGAAACTGTTGCCAGACGCGACGCTGGAAAGCCTCGGGCTCGACTCGCTATCGGTGATTGAGTTTCTGTTTCAGATTGAAGACAAGTTTGGTATCCAGATCCCCGATCAGGCCAATCCTCCCCGTACGCTCGGCGAAATGGTTCAATTAATTGAACCGCTGATGCCCAAGCGGCCAGCAGACTCCCCGGGCACGCTTGCTGCCTGAGCAGGGCAGGCGGTTTTCACATGACTGCCATGCGTCGCGTTGCCATCACAGGTCTGGGTGTCGTCTCCTCTGTAGGCACAGGGTGTAGTAACTTTT
>JBCKNF010000057.1:0-2611 GCA_038902815.1 Polaromonas sp.
CCGCATGACGAGCGTGACTGACGACTAGGCGCACCTGGTTCTTGACGTACACCGCCTTGGCGAACGGGCAGAGGTTAAGCCCGATCACGGCTTTTTCAAGCCAGTACCGGGTTTGCTTTAGAACTTCCTCGTCGCTCACAAGCAGCTCGAAATTTAATGCAATGCCTTAAAGCGAACACGCTTCGGTTTGGCGCCCTCTTCGCCCAGGCGCTTTTTCTTGTCGGCTTCGTATTCCTGGTAGTTGCCGTTGAAGAAAGTCCACTGACTGTCGCCCTCGGCGGCCAGGATGTGCGTTGCGATGCGATCCAGAAACCAGCGGTCGTGGCTGATCACCATGATTGAGCCGGCGAATTCGAGCAGAGCGTCTTCGAGCGCGCGCAGAGTTTCCACGTCGAGATCGTTCGACGGCTCATCGAGCATCAGCACATTGCCGCCGGCAATCAGCGTTTTGGCCAAGTGCAGGCGGCCGCGCTCGCCGCCTGACAGCGTGCCGACACGTTTTTGCTGGTCGCCGCCGTTGAAGTTGAAGCGCCCCGCATAGGCGCGGCTCGGCATGGTGAACCTGCCGACGGTCAGCATGTCCAGGCCACCCGAGATGTCTTCCCAGACGGTTTTTTCATTCGCCAGATCATCACGGTGCTGGTCGACAAAAGCCATGTGGACGGTCTTACCGATTTTGATTTCGCCGCTATCGGGCAGCTCCTTGCCGGCAATCAGCTTGAACAGCGTCGATTTGCCAGCGCCGTTCGGGCCGATGATGCCGATGATGGCACCGGCGGGAACCTGGAAACTCAGGTTGTCGATCAGCACGCGCTCGCCGAAGGACTTGCTGACGCCCTTGAATTCAATCACTTCATTGCCCAAGCGCTCGGCCACCGGGATGAAAATCTCGTTGGTTTCGTTGCGCTGCTGGTATTCAAAATCCGACAGTTCCTCAAAACGGGCCAGCCGCGATTTGCTCTTGGCCTGGCGCGCCTTCGGGTTCTGGCGTGACCACTCCAGCTCTTTCTTCAGGGCCTTGGCTCTGGCATCTTCGCCCTTTTGTTCCGTCGCCAAACGCTCGCCTTTTTGCTCCAGCCAACTGCTGTAGTTGCCTTTCCAGGGAATTCCGCGACCGCGGTCCAGCTCCAGAATCCATTCAGCCGCGTTGTCCAGAAAATAGCGGTCATGGGTAATGGCCACCACGGTACCAGAGTAACGCTGCAAGAACTGCTCCAGCCAATCGACCGATTCCGCGTCCAGGTGATTGGTCGGCTCATCGAGCAGCAGCATCTCTGGCCTGGACAGCAGCAGGCTGCACAGTGCCACGCGGCGTTTTTCGCCGCCCGACAACACGCCGACTTTGGCATCCCAGGGTGGCAGGCGCAGCGCGTCGGCGGCGATCTCGAGCTGGTGTTCGGAGTCGGTGCCTGAGGTGGCGATGATGGCTTCCAGCCGGGCCTGTTCGGTGGCCAGCGCGTCAAAGTCGGCATCGGGCTCACCGTAGGCGACGTAAACCGCTTCAAGCTGGGCCTTGGCGGCAAACACCGCACCCATGCCGGCCTCGACACTCTCGCGCACCGTGTGCTCGGGGTTGAGCTTAGGCTCTTGCGGCAGGTAACCGATATTGAGCCCCGGCATAGCGGTGGCTTCGCCCTCGATTTCAGTGTCAAGCCCGGCCATGATTCTCAGCAAAGTGGACTTGCCCGAGCCGTTGGTGCCGAGCACGCCGATCTTGGCGCCGGGGAAAAAACTGAGGGAAACGTCTTTAAGAATCTGCCGCTTGGGCGGCACGATTTTGCCGACCTTGTTCATGGTGAAGACGTATTGAGCCATCAGGAATAATTTCTAAAAAATGGATAGACAGGACATGAACGAGATGGCGCAACAGCAGAAGAATTTAAGCTGCAATTTTTACCATCAACCCTCTATTATTGTTCCGTGAGACAATGCTGTGGTTGCGGGCTCCAGTTACCCGCGACATTTGGGCACATCCCAAGTCTACTTCCCAGGTAGCTACTCGAGATGAGATGTTTACATTATCAGCCCGACCTTTTGACCCCATCTGCCTATCACTGGCGGGTTGCTTCCAACACAAAGCACCCAACAGGCCGATCAAAAAGCGCCTAGTGGCGCAACACAATGACCTTTGAAGAATTGAATTTGGCTCCGGCCATACTTAAAGCCGTGCTTGAGCAGGGCTACGAAACCCCAACCCCCATTCAGGTACAGGCGATTCCCGCTGTGCTGGCAGGCAGCGACCTTTTGGGTGGTGCCCAGACCGGCACCGGCAAAACGGCGGCCTTTGTGCTGCCGATGTTGCAGCGCCTGTCTACCGAGCCGAGCCGCACCAATCGGCGCGGTGTCAACGCCGTGCGCTGCCTCATCATGACTCCCACGCGCGAGCTGGCTGCGCAGGTTGAAGAAAGCGTTCGCGTCTATGGCAAATACCTTGAGCTGACATCCATGGTGATGTTTGGTGGTGTCGGCATGGGCGCGCAAATTGAAAAACTGCGCCGTGGCGTAGACATCCTGGTAGCCACGCCGGGCCGCCTGCTTGACCACGCAGGCCAGGGCACGCTGGACCTGAGCCAGGTGCAGATTCTGGTGCTCGATGAAGCCGACCGTATGC
>JBCKNF010000058.1:0-2446 GCA_038902815.1 Polaromonas sp.
CGCCAAGACAACAATCCGATGTTGTTCCACACGAAAATAAACGCTGTATGGAAAACGATTGGCAACAACACGCCGAATGTCCTCGCGAACAATGGCAAACCGGAGGGGATGTTCAGATGCCAGCGATACACAACGGTCAATCTCAGCAATGAACTCAAGAGCAAGGCCGCGTTGCTTGCTTTCATACCATGTGCTTGCTTCATTAAACTCTGCACTGACGGCACGATGAAAAGTGACTGGCAGGCTCATTGCCTGATTTTGGCAAGAGCGGCAGCTTTTACTTCGCTCCAGGGAATCACATCGTTTGGGTTTGCTAGATGATCTGCGAGACGACGGTCAAGTTCCGTTTTTTGCGTTTCTGTCAACGCTGGCGCGGCACCGCGACTAACGATGCCGTCCCAGATAGCCTCAACCAGCTCGATCTGTTCGTCAACGTCGAGCACACTTGCTTGCTGTAAGAGTTGTGTGTTCATGGCCTAGGCTCCTTTCAAAACTAATCAGGCAATTCTAGCGTGCCTCGCACCCCATGTCGAACGTGCAGATGGCCTCGGGATCGTGGATCGTGGATCGTGGATCTGCACGTTATTGGTACAGCCAAACCCGCAGCAGCGAAACAAGCTGGTCGGTGTTCACCGGCTTGCTGAGGTAGTCGGAGGCGCCGGCCGCTATGCATTTCTCGCGGTCGCCCTGCATGGCCTTGGCGGTGAGCGCGATCATCGGCAGCGACTCGAACTGCTTCAGTGTATAAGCTGCGCAGTTCGATTAGAGACTCTGCTTGCAGAGTAGTGCCCTGTAGCGCGGCGGAGTGTATTAGGGTGGTAGTGGCCTGAGATAAATACTACAAAGCGAGCAGCGTGCCACCACAAAAGGTAATAGATAACACCAGGATGGTGTACTTATAGAGCGGAAGCAGGCACGCTGTCAAAAGCCTTTTCAATTGTTGACGCAAGCTGGATGAAATTACTGATAATTTTGCTGATCGCATGCCGTATTTCACTCCAGTATTGTGCCCGGCAGCCCGAGCAGATCGTTGGGCATGCGCGCGCTGAAGTCGCCCTTGCGATAGGCGTCAAGCATGGTGAGCAGCTGTTTCAGATTGAGTTCACCTGACGGCGTTTGCTGGGGTGTGGCCATGATTTATTCTACGTGAAGCTTGGGGTTATGGCTCTAATGGTAGTCGATCATGTCGGGGTCGATTTGTTTTCCATGTCGAAAGTCCCAGTTTGGATTCGAGCACTGGCGGGAGTTATTGGGGTCAGACACCAATAACCCGCGCCTAATCTCCTTATCGATCTGAAAATGGAATGACGCATCGCTAACTTGTCACGTCTTCGCGTAAAATTCCGGGAGTTGTCCAATCATCTCTGCGGCATGTTCAGAGCAACGAGGAAGCAACACAGCGGAGGCAGCGCTAACGTGTTGCCTCCTCCAAGCGAAAAACGACACAGGAGATTTTTCTATGACAGGCAACTCAGCGCTTATTCTCGCGCTTGTCTGCGGGTTCATTGCCGTTAGTTACGGTTTTTGGGCCCGCAGCTGGATTCTTTCCCAGGACGCAGGCAACCCGCGAATGCAGGAAATTGCAGCCGCGATCCAGACCGGCGCCGCCGCCTATCTGGCGCGCCAATACAAAACCATTTCCATCGTCGGCGTCGTTCTTGCGCTTTTGATCGGTATTTTTCTGGACGTACCGAGCGCCATCGGCTTTGTCGTCGGCGCGGTGCTCTCGGGCGCCTGCGGCTTCATCGGCATGAATGTCTCGGTGCGCGCCAACGTACGCACCGCGCAGGCAGCCGCGCGCGGCATTAGCCCCGCACTTGACGTCGCCTTTCGCGGCGGCGCCATCACCGGCATGCTGGTGGTCGGCCTGGGCCTGCTGGGCGTCACGGCGTTTTACTGGTTTCTGGTCGGCAACGGCAACTACACGCCCAACGCGAACCTGGCCAATCTGCTGAACCCGCTGATCGGCTTTGCCTTTGGCGCCTCGCTAATTTCCATTTTTGCCCGACTCGGCGGCGGCATTTTCACCAAGGGGGCAGACGTCGGCGCCGACCTGGTAGGCAAGGTCGAAGCCGGCATTCCGGAAGACGACCCGCGCAACCCGGCGGTGATTGCCGACCTCGTGGGCGACAACGTAGGCGACTGCGCCGGCATGGCCGCCGACCTGTTTGAAACCTACGCCGTGACGCTGATTGCCACCATGATACTGGGCGCCCTGCTGGTCACCGGTGCCGGCACCAGCGCGGTGGTTTATCCGCTGGCGCTCGGCGCGGTGTCCATCATCGCGTCCATCATCGGCTGCTTCTTCGTCAAGGCCTCGCCCGGCATGACCAACGTGATGCCGGCGCTGTACAAAGGCCTGGCCGTCGCCGGCGGCCTGTCGCTGATCGCTTTTTACTTTGTGACGCTCTGGCTGATGCCCGACAATGCCATCAAGGCCTCGGGC
>JBCKNF010000059.1:0-2283 GCA_038902815.1 Polaromonas sp.
ATGCGAGCAAAGAGCAGCTTTTTGCCCTGCGCGACCACTTGGGGTTTGATAAAAACGTCATTGTGCAGGCTACCTGCTACGGCAGCGACAACCGCGCTCTGATAGATGCTTTGAAGGCCTCGAACGGCAAGGCCAAAGGGGTCGCTAGCGTCAAGCAGGGCGTGACCGACCAGGCGCTGCGGGACATGCACGCCGCTGGCGTGCGCGGTGTACGCTTTAATTTTGTCAAACGATTGGCCGACTTCACACCGCGCGAGGTGTTGCTTGAAATCGCCAACCGCATTGCGCCGCTCGGCTGGCATGTGGTGATTTATTTTGAGGCAGTGGATTTGCCCGAGCTGTACGACTTTTTCACGGCACTGCCGACCACCGTGGTGGTCGATCACATGGGCCGCCCCGACGTGACCAAACCAGTCGATGGCCCCGAGTTCAGCCTGTTTGTAAAAATGATGCACGAGAACCCCAACATCTGGAGCAAAGTCAGCTGCCCAGAGCGCTTGAGCGTGAGTGGCCCGCCTGCGCGGGGCGGCGAGAAAAACGCTTACAGCGATGTGATTCCGTTTGCAAGGCAGCTGGTCGAGACTTTCCCGGATCGCGTGCTATGGGGCACCGACTGGCCACATCCCAACCTGAAAGACCACATGCCAGACGATGGCCTGCTGGTGGACTACATTCCCCACATCGCCACGACGCCCGAACTGCAGCAAAAGCTGCTTGTCGACAACCCGACCCGCCTTTACTGGAGCTGAAAAATGTCACTTGAGAAACCATACCTTAACGTGCCGGGCACCACCATTTTTGATGCCGAACAGTCGCGCAAGGGCTACCACCTCAACCAGTTCTGCATGTCGCTGATGAAGGCTGAGAACCGCGAGCGCTTCAAGGCCAACCAGCGCGCCTATGTTGACGAATGGCCGATGTCCGAAGAGCAGAAGCAGGCGGTGCTGGACGTGGACCTGAACAAGGCCATATCGCTGGGCGGCAACATTTACTTTTTGGCCAAGCTGGGCTCCACCCATGGCAAGAGCTTCCAGCAGATGGCCGGCAGCATGACCGGCATGACCGAAGAGCAATACCGGGACATGATGGTGGCCGGTGGCCGCTCGGTTGAAGGCAACCGCGTCATCGGCGAGAACGGCGATGCACAGACTTTTCGTCAGCCACAAGGCAAAAAATCAGCAACATCAGCAGCAACCAAAGGGAGCGTCTAATATGGCCAGAATTACCGCCGCTGTTTTTACATCCCATGTGCCAGCCATCGGTGCGGCAGTTGACCTTGGCAAGACCAATGAGCCGTACTGGCAGCCGGTTTTCAAGGGTTATGAATACTCCAAGCAATGGCTCAAAGACAACCAGCCCGATGTCATCCTGCTGGTCTTCAACGACCATGCAACGGCCTTCAGTCTGGAAATGATTCCGACCTTTGCGATTGGCTGTGCCGCCGAATACGCGGTTGCCGACGAAGGCTGGGGCGCGCGCCCGGTGCCCAAGGTCATAGGCCATCCCGAGCTTGCATCGCACATCGTGCAGTCCGTCATTCAGGATGATTTTGACATCACCATCGTCAACAAGATGGATGTGGATCACGGCCTGACCGTGCCGCTGACGTTGATGTGTGGCCAGCCTCCTGCGTCAGATTTTCGCTGGCCTTGCCCCGTCATACCGATTGCCATTAATGTCGTGCAGTACCCCCCGCCCTCGGGCAAGCGTTGCCTTAACCTCGGCAAGGCGATTCGCAAGGCCGTGGAGTCGTTTGACCAGGATCTGAATGTACAAATTTGGGGCACGGGCGGCATGAGCCACCAGTTGCAGGGCGCGCGTGCGGGCCTCATCAACAAAGAGTTCGACGCCGCCTTCATGGACTTGATGATTAGCGACCCTGAGGCCCAAGCCGCCGTGCCGCATATCAATTACATGCGTGAAGCCGGCAGTGAAGGCATAGAGCTGGTCATGTGGCTGACTGCACGCGGGGCACTGTCCGATTTGAACGGTGGCCCACCGCCCACCGTGAAGTACCGTTTCTACCATGTGCCTGCGTCCAACACAGCCGTCGGCAATCTGATTCTTGAGAACAACTGAGGTAATCAGATTCGTAATTTGAACGAAGTGAACAAATAATGAGCAAAACAATCAAGATAACGCTGGCCGGTGCAGGTGCCTTCGGCATCAAGCACCTGGACGGCATCAAGAACATCGACGGCGTTGAGGTCGTATCACTCATCAGCCGCGACATCGACAAAACCAAAGCAGTCGCTGCCAAATACGGCATTGGCCACGTCACCA
>JBCKNF010000060.1:0-2055 GCA_038902815.1 Polaromonas sp.
CCGTGAGCATTCCCCAATCATTTATCCAGGAACTGTTGGCGCGCGCCGACGTGGTCGATATCGTTGGCCGTTATGTGCAGCTCAAAAAAGGCGGTGCCAATTTCATGGGCCTGTGCCCTTTTCATGGCGAAAAATCGCCGTCCTTCAGCGTCAGCCCGGCCAAGCAGTTCTACCATTGCTTTGGCTGCGGCAAAAATGGCAACGCCATCAGCTTTTTGATGGACCACGCGGGCATGACGTTTATCGAAGCCGTGAAAGACCTGGCCCAGCAATACGGCTTGCAAGTGCCCGAAGACGATGTATCGCCGCAAGACCGGGCCAAGGCCGCGCAAATGCGCGAACAACAGGCCACGCTGACCAGCGTGCTTGAAAAGGCCGCTGTGGCTTACATCAAGCACCTGCGCAGCTCTGAAAAAGCGATTGCCTATTTCAAGGGCCGTGGCCTGTCAGGCGAGATCGCTAAAACCTTTGGCTTGGGCTATGCGCCTGAAGGCTGGCGCAGCTTGGCCAGCGTTTTCCCCGACTACAACGACCCGCTGCTGGTTGAAAGCGGGCTGGTAATTAGCGGCGAGCCGGGGCAGGAAAACGCTGTAGGCGAAGCCAAGCGTTACGACCGATTCCGCGACCGCGTGATGTTCCCCATCCGCAACGTCAAGGGTGAATGCATTGGCTTTGGCGGTCGCGTGCTGGGCGACCGTGACGCAACGTCACCTGGCGGTGCCGGACCAAAGTACCTCAACTCACCCGAGACCCCGGTCTTCAGCAAGGGCCGCGAGTTGTACGGCCTGTTTGAGGCACGCACCGCCCTGCGTGAACGCGGCTACGCCCTAGTGACCGAGGGCTATATGGACGTGGTGGCGCTGGCGCAACTGGGCTTTGCCAACGCCGTAGCCACGCTGGGCACAGCCTGCACCACCGACCATCTGCAAAAGCTGTTTCGCTTTACCGATTCAGTCATCTTCAGCTTTGACGGTGACAGCGCTGGCCGCCGGGCAGCGCGCAAGGCGCTTGATGCCGCTCTTCCCTTTGCCAGCGATGTGCGCAGCGTCAAGTTTTTGTTTCTGCCTGCCGAGCACGACCCCGACAGCTTCATTCGCGAACACGGCACCGAAGGTTTTGCGGCGGCTGTCAGCAAGGCCGTACCCTTGAGCAAGTTCATGCTGGAGGCCGCTGCTGAAGGCTGCGAGCTGGAAACCGCCGAAGGCCGCGCCCACATGGCCAGCAATGCACGACCGCTGTGGAGCCTGCTGCCCGACGGTACGCTCAAGCGCCAGTTGCTCGCCGAGATTGCCGACAGCGTGATGATCGACAGCCGCGAACTGCTGCAGGTCTGGCAACCGGCCAGCACAGGCTACAAAGGTAGCGAGCCCTACTTTCCGGCATCCAAGGCCCCGGCCCCCAGCTACTCGTATGCAGCCGCAGCCAGCAGCCGCACGCCGCGCAGGGTGGCAGGCCGCTTGCTGCCAGCCAGCCGAGAAGACCGCGTACTGCGCCTGCTGCTAACCGAGCCGCAAAGCTGGGATCGCCTGAACGGCGAAGAGCAGGTTCTGCTCTCCAGCTTGCCGGTACCGCACGGGCCGCTTTTTACCTGGTTTGAAAGCCAGTTGCACGAGCACGGCCCACAGCCCTGGGCGGCGCTGCGCGAAGGCCTGCGCGGCCACGCGAACGAGACCCACGCGATTGCGCAAATCTCGCAAATCCCCGAAGGCATAGAAGGCGACTGGGCCGAGGTACGCAGCATCATCGACCAGTTGTTAAAGCTTGCGCGCCAGCAAGAAATGAAAGAGCTCGCCGCCCGCGCCGACTCAGACCCCGAGGCCATGCAGCGTTACAAAGAGCTTGCACAAAAAACAGGCATCAGGGTATAATCCGCCTTTCGATACGGCAAGCGCGACAGCAACACCTCCGGTACCGGCCTCCTGAGACCTCAGAAAACTCACAATGAGTGGCCAGATTCCCCCAGGGGATTTCCGCAAGGACTGCACACCAAATGTTCGCCCAAACAACTTGCCGCCCATCCCCGTGGGCATTTTTTGCGCCCTGCGTTTTGCCGTC